>JAGWTH010000041.1 GCA_028868995.1 Burkholderiales bacterium
CCGTAATAGGCAAAAGGAGGGGCGAAAGCCCCCCAAAACGGTCGAAGGGCGCCTCAAAACGGTCGTTGGACCGTGCATATCTCGCAACGCGAAATAAGTCATGAGCCTTCGTCTGAAAACCATGGCTTCTTCAGCGTTGCCCCAAGCCTTGGTCAGCCACGCGCCCAGCACACGCGCCAGGATGTCGCCCGACTGCCCGGCGGCGAACGGGACCACGATGGTGACCGTGTGGCTGGGATAGCCGGGGTCTGCGGACTCGGCGTCTGCAAGCCTTGGCAACGCGAGGGAAACGCAGGCTGTGGAGATGAATCTGCGCCGGGTGCTCATGCTGGTCTCCTGGTGGTAGCGGGGCGGGCTTGGGCTTCCAGTCAGGCGCGGAAGAACGGGCGGTCGCCCTGGATCGTGACGCGGTAGCCGTGGCGGCGGTGCGGGTAGTAGTCCCACATGGCGTTGTGCATCGCGCACCGGTTGTCCCAGAACGCGACCGAGTCCTTGCGCCAGCGGAAGCGGCACTGGAAGACAGGGTTCTCGCAATGCCGGAAGAGCATCTGCAGCAGGGCCTCGCTTTCGGCCTTGCCGAGCTCGTTGATGCGAGTGGTGAAGGTTCGGTTGACGAACAGCGCCTTGCGCCCCGTCACCGGATGCGTGCGAACCACCGGATGCGATGCCTTGGGATGCGTCTTGCCGGCGCGATTTTCGAAGTTCCTCTCAAAGGCCGCCCCGTCATGCTGTGCCGTCAGGCCGGCCAGGAAAGCCTTCATCGGCTCCGACAGCGCGTCATACGCCGCGTACATGCTCGAGAAGAGTGTGTCGCCGCCCGACGGCGGTACCTGCGTCAGGCGCAGGATGCTTCCCATCGGGGGTTCGGACTCGCAGGAGACGTCGGAATGCCATTCCTCCCCAGCGATGCGCTTCGAGTTCTCGTCGGCGTAGATCGCGAGAACCTCCGGATGGCCCTCGATCCCGTAGGCGTAGGGGATGTGCGTGAGCTCGCCCAGGCGCGGGTTTCCCTCGCCCTCTTCGCACAGGATTGGGGCGCCCGGATGGATGTGCAGTTCGCCGAAGCGGCGTCCGAACGCCTTCTGCTGGTCGGGCGTCATCTTCTGGTCGCGGAAGAAGATGACAAGGTTGTCCATCAAGGCGCCGTGCACCGCCTTGAAGGTCTCGTCGTCCAGGGGTTGCGAGAGGTCCACTCCGGAAATCTCCGCCCCGATGTGCGCAGTGACGCGGTCGATCTGAATCCGTTGTGCAACGTTTGTGCTCATTGATGCTTCCTTTGCTTTGACATGGGGTTCGTTCCGGCTTGGTCAGAACCCGACGTTGGATGGTCCCTTCAGTTGAAGCATCGCCCGGGCATCGGCCGGCGTAGCGATCTCCAGCCCAAGCTCCTCTAGGATCGCCCGGATCTTGCGAACCTGCTCTGCGTTCGTCCTGGCCAGCGTTCCGGGGCCGATCCACAGGCTGTCCTCGAGCCCGACCCGGACATTGCCGCCGAGCAACGCCGACTGCGTCGCCACTGCCATCTGGCTGCGTCCCGCCCCGAGCACCGACCACACAAGATCAGCGCCGAACAAGCGGTCGGCGGTGCGCTTCATGTGCAGCACGTCCTCCATGTGCGCACCGATGCCGCCCCGCAGCCCGAACACGGACTGGATGAACAGCGGAGCCTGGATAAGGCCGCGGTCCAGGAAATGGGCGGCCGTGTACAGGTGCCCGATGTCGTAGCACTCGAATTCGAAGCGGGTCGCATTGCCGCTGCAGGAGCGCAGGATGTGCTCGATGTCCTTGAACGTGTTCCTGAACACACGATCGTCGCTGCCAGCCAGGTAGGGCCGCTCCCACTGGTGCCGGAACTCCTGGTAGCGCTCGAGCATCTCGTACAGCCCGAAATTCATGGAGCCCATGTTCAGCGAGGCGACCTCCGGCTTGAGCTGCAGGGCAGGCTGTAGTCGCTCTTCTACGGCCATGGTGGGAGCGCCGCCGGTCGTGATGTTCACCACCACGTCCGAGGCCTCCTTGATGCGCGGAAGGAACCGCAGGAAAGCCTCCGGTGTCTGGTCCGGGCGCCCGTCGCCCGGGTCGCGGGCGTGCATATGGACTATGGCGGCGCCCGCCTCGGCGGCGCCGATGGCGGCCTGCGCGATCTCGTCGGGCGTGACCGGCAGGTACGGAGACATGCTCGGCGTGTGGATGGAGCCGGTTACGGCGCAGCTGATGATGACTTTGCGTTGAGGCATCGGAAGGCGATCAGGTTCAAGGGTGGGCAGCTAGCGCGCGTTCGAGCAGCGCTTCATCGAGCGCGAGGTCCTGGCCGACGAGGTCGCCGGGACGTTCGTCTGCGATCCAGGCGATCACGCCCGCCGCGCGCTCGGGCGGCGCCAGCTTTTCCCTTGGCACGCGGCTGATCTCGTTCATGCCCGACGCACGGATCCGCACCTGCATTTCCGTGTCGACGAGCCCGGGCTGGAGGCCGTAAGCGCAGACGCCGCGGGGCGCGTACTCGGTAGCGACGCAGCGGGTCAGCATAGCCAGCGCCGCCTTGGAGCTGCAATAGGCCGACCATCCTTCGCGCGGCGTGTGCGCAGCCCCGGTGGACACATTCACGACCGACCCCTTGACGCGCAGCAGGGCGGGAAGTGCGGCATAGATCACGTTGTAGGCCCCCACGAGGTTCACCTGGACCGCATTCGCCCAGGCAACGGGTTCCGTCTCGTGCATGTGACCGATCGGTTCGATCTGCCCAGCGTTGTTGATGACGACATCCAGCCGCCCCCAGGAGGCGAGGACGGCGTCGACAGCCTGCCGCACGCTGCGCTCCGAGGCGACGTCGCAAGCGACGACGAGGCAGGGCAGCCCGAGAGCGGTGACCGCGCGCAAGACCTCGTGTGCCGCTTCGGGCCGGCGCACTGCCAGAGCGGTCGCGATCCCGCGCCGGGCGAGCGCGATCGCGACGGCGGCTCCGATGCCGCGCGAGGCGCCGGTGATCAGGGCCGTCTTGCCGGGCGGGGTGTTCGAGGTCATTGCGTCAATCCTTGAAGTGCTTGCCCGCGAGGATCGCGTCGGCCGCGTTGGACAGGTCATCCCACACGGCCTTGCCGGCCGCCTGCGCGTCCTGGCGTCGCAGCGCGCGGATCAGCGCGTTGTGGTGGTGATCGGCCGTGGCCGTGGCGCCGTCGCGGGCGCGGAAGATCTGGTTCAAATGCGGTCCGATCTGCATCCACATGCTCTCGACGACCGGAAACATCACCTGCGTCTGCGCGGCCTCGTACAGCCTGAAGTGGAAGCGTCGGTTGGACGCCAGGTACTCGCGGGAATCGCCGCGTTCGAGGGCGCCACACATGGCGGCGTGGTCCTGCGTCATTGCATCGATGATCTCCGGGCCGATCTTCGACGCGGCGCGCATGGCGATCCGCGGCTCCACCGCCAGCCTGATCTCCAGGATTTCCAGGAAGCGTGCGCGTGACATTTGCGGCAACACCACGGAGCGGCTGGGCGCAAGTTCCAGCGCGTGCTCTGCGACCAGGCGCTTGAGTGCGTCTCGTACTGGCATCGGGCTGGTACCGGCCATCTCTGACCCCCACATACAAAGTTGTGCGCCCGATGCTCAGGCGGGCGAGAACCTCCCGCGTTCGCAGCAGGCGACCCTGCGCCTCGCGCAGCTCTTCTTTTCTCGATTTGTCCACGGTTGTGCTCGGCACGAACCAAGCGGCCAGACACGCTGTGCCAACTAAAGGAAAACGCGTGCGTAGCCTTGCCTTCCCCTCGCAAATCGCAGCGGGGAGGCCAGCTTGCCGTCATGACCCTGACGGCGGGTTCGCAGTGGCAAAGCCCTGCTGTTTGGAGCTGGCCGCGCGGCAGCTTGGAGACCAGGCGGCTAGCCCTTGAAGGTGTGGACCTTGAAGGTGTTGATTGTCACCAGTTGGCGACGAAGGTCGGGCAAGCTTTAGCAAACTCGACCAACAACCGTATGTTGCCACGGCACGCCGCAGTTGGCAAATCTGTGCGGCCATGTTCAGGATTCAACGTCATGCTTCGCACGCCGGGGGTAAAAATTTCGCCGCCGTGCGCTCCGCAGGTTTTTACCCCACGGATTTACCCCCTGAGGCCAGAACTTCGCTGAACATTCCCGAACACCGCTGCACAAAGAAAAAGCCCGCCCTCAGAAGAGGGGCGGGCCTATCATGGCGTTCCCAGAGGGAACATTTGCGGTTGTTTGGTAGGCGCGATTGGACTCGAACCAACGACCCCCACCATGTCAAGGTGGTGCTCTAACCAGCTGAGCTACGCGCCTGTCGTTGAGCCCGCCATTGTAGCAGAGGTTTGCTAGCGCCTGCGGGCGCTGCGCACCCCGGGCACCTCACGCACCGTCACCAGCACCTTGGCCAGGCGCTGCGAGTCGGCGATCTCCACAGTGAAGGTCATCCAGGCCGTGCCCTTGACCGACTGCGTCTGCACGCCCACCACGTTCATCTTCTCCTTGGCGAAGACTTCCGAGATGTCGCGCAGCAGCCCCTGCCGGTCGGCCGCCTCGATCGCCACGTCCACCGGGTAGACGGCGGCCTCGCCCGCCTTGGGCCGGCCCCATTCCACCTCGATCACCCGCTCGGGGCTGCGCGCGGCGATCTCGCGGAAGCTGGCGCAGTCGCTGCGGTGGATGCTCACGCCCTTGCCCCGGGTGACGAAGCCGCTGATCGCGTCCGGCGGCGCGGGCTTGCAGCACTTGGCCAGCTGCGTCATCAGCGAGTCGACGCCCACCACCAGCACGCCGCCCTTGGGCGCCTTTGCCGGCGCCGGCCGCGACTTCTTCGCCAGCAGCACCTCGTCCTCGCTGGGCGGCGGCGCGCCGGGGTGCAGCAGCTGCTCGATGTTGCGCAGCGAGTATTCGTCCTTGCCGACCACGAAGAACAGGTCCTCGGCCGACTTGAACCCCAGCTGCGAGGCCAGCTCCTCCAGCTTGAGGGCGGTGCGGCCCTCGCGCTGCAGCAGGCGCTCCACCAGCTCGCGGCCGCGCGCCTCGGTCTCGTGGCGCAACTGCTCGTTGAACCAGGCGCGCGCCTTGGCGCGGCCGCGGTGGCTGGCCAGGAAGCCCAGGTCCGGGTTCAGCCAGTCGCGCGAAGGCCCGCCCTCCTTGGCCGCGACGATCTCCACCGTCTGGCCGTTCCTCAGCGGCGTGTTCAGCGGCACCATCGCGCCGTCGACGCGCGCGCCGCGGCAGCGGTGGCCCAGGCTGGTGTGCACGCTGTAGGCGAAGTCCACCGGCGTCGCGCCCTGCGGCAGCTCCACCACCGAGGCCTGCGGCGTCAGCACGTAGATGCGGTCCTCGAACAGGCCCTGGGCCGAGCCGGCCAGGTCGCGCTCCCAGGCGAGCAGCTGGCGCAGCACCGCGATCTTCAGGTCGTACTCGCTGGAGGCGCTGACCCCGGCGTAGCCCTTCTGGCCCGCCTCCTTGTAGGCCCAGTGCGCCGCCACGCCGTGCTCGGCGTGCTCGTGCATCGCCTGGGTGCGGATCTGGATCTCGATCGGCCGGCCGGCGGCGTCGCGCACCACCGTGTGCAGCGACTGGTAGCCGTTGGGCTTGGGCCTGGCGATGTAGTCGTCGAACTCCTCGAGGATCGGGGAGAAGTGCGAATGCACCCAGGCGAGCGCCGCGTAGCAGTCCCTCACGTCCGGCACGATCACCCTGAGCGCCCGCACGTCCAGCACCTGCCCGAAGTCCAGCGACTTGCCGCGCATCTTCTTGACGATGCTGTAGATGTGCTTGGGCCGGCCGTGCACCTGCGCGGCGATGCCCTGCGCGCGCAGGTCCGCCTCCAGCTGGCTGCGCAGCTGCTCGACGTACTGCTCGCGCTCGACCCGCTTCTCGTCCAGCCAGCCGGCCACCTGCCGGTAGGTGTCGGGCTCCAGGAAGCGGAAGGCCAGGTCCTCCATCTCCCACTTCACCTGCCAGATGCCCAGCCGGTTGGCCAGGGGCGCGAACACCTGCAGCGCCTCGCGCGCCACGCTGGGGTGCACCGCCTGCTTCGTCGCCGCGAAGTAGCGCAGGGTCTGCAGCCGCGAGGCCAGGCGCAGCATCACCACCCGCAGGTCGCGCGAGAAGGCCAGCAGCATCTTGCGCACCATCTCGGTGTGCGCCTGCGGGTCGTCCAGCAGCCGCGAGGCACCGTCCGCGTCGCGCGCCTGCAGCTGCACGCGCACCAGCTTGTTGGTCTCCAGGGCCAGCGCCGCATAGCTCTCGCCGAAGGCCTTGGCGATCACCTCCCCGGGCTTGTTCAGGTGGGCGCAGGCGTAGACCAGGTAGCTGGCGGCCTGCATGGCCTCGGAGCCGCCCATGGACTTGAGGATGGCGGCCACGGCGTCGGCGTGCGCCAGCGTGTTCTCGCCGGTGTCCAGCGTCTCCCCGGCGATCAGCGGCTCGGCGAAGGCGCGGGCCCGCGCGAGCGCGTTCGCCTGCTGCGGCAGGGCCTGTTCGGCGGCCGCGACCAGTTCGGGCACGGCCGCGGCGGCGTCACCCTGCCCCGCTGTCTGGCTTTTCATCGGAAGCGGAATCGGTGGCGAACAGGAAGGAGGCCACGGCCTCCACCTGCTCCTGTGCGATGAGGGTGGGCGCGTGGCCCACCCCGGCGAATTCGACCAGCTGCGGCCGCGGGCCGCGGCGCACCATGTCCTCGGCGGTCGCGCGCGACAGCAGGTCCGACTCGGCGCCGCGCAGCAGCAGCGTGCGCGCGACTATGGCGTCGTACAGCTGCCAGAGCGCGGCCTGGCCCGCCGCGGCCGCGGCCTCGTCGAGCGCGCGGAAAGGCACGGCGATGGCCGGGTCGTAGTGCAGCGTCCAGCCGCCTTCGGGCAGCGGCCGCACCATGGGCCGCGACAGCGCCAGCCACTGCTCGCGCGTGTGGGCGCCGAAGCTGCTGGAGATGGCCCACATGGCGTCGGCGGCCTGCTGCACCGTCTCGAAGCGGCCGGTCTGCCCGAGGTAGCTGCCGATGCGCTGCAGCGCGGCCCACTGGATCACCGGCCCGACGTCGTTGAGCACCAGCCGGCGCAGCGGCGCCGGCAGCGGCAGCCTGGGCGTGCCCGCCAGCCCCATGCCGATCAGCCCGCCCATGCTGGTGCCCACCCAGTCGAAGGTGGTCACGGGGGCGGCCGCGTGCAGCTGCGCGAGCAGCTGCAGCATGTCGGCCACGTAGGTCGGCACGGCGTAGCCCATGGGATCGGCCAGCCAGTCGCTGCGGCCGCGGCCCACCACGTCGGGGCAGGCCACGCGCAGCGGCGCCGGGCTCGCCTCCACCAGCGAGCGCGCCAGCGTGTCGAAGTCGCGCCCCTGGCGCGACAGCCCGTGCACGCAGACGACGACATGCGGCGCGCGCTCGTCCCCCCAGGACCACCAGGCCATGCGATGGCCGCCGGCGGCATCGGGACAGGGTACGTAGTTCAGCTTAGGGTCGGTCATGGGGGCGCGCGCGGGACCGGAATCGGGGTACGCTTCGCGGGATCGACGTCATCCTAAATCATCCCGGAGAGTCCAACCCATGCTCCAAGGCAAGACCGCCCTCGTCACGGGCTCCACCAGCGGCATCGGCCTCGGCATCGCCAAGGCCCTGGCACGCCAGGGCGCGAACATCGTGCTCAATGGCTTCGGCGACGCGCAAGGCCCCCAGGCCGAAGTCGCCGCGCTGGGCGTGAAGGTCGGCTACCACGCGGCCGACATGAGCAGGCCCGAGCAGATCGAGGCCATGATGAAGTACGCCGCCGACACCTTCGGCCGCGTCGACATCCTGGTGAACAACGCCGGCATCCAGCACGTGGCGAAGATCGAGGACTTCCCGCCCGAGCGCTGGGACGCCATCATCGCCATCAACCTGTCCAGCGCCTTCCACGCCACGCGCCTGGCGCTGCCGGCGATGAAGAAGGCGGACTGGGGCCGCATCATCAACGTCGCCTCGGTGCACGGCCTGGTGGCCTCGGCCGAGAAGTCGGCCTACGTCGCGGCCAAGCACGGCATCGTCGGCCTGACCAAGGTCACCGCGCTGGAGACCGCCACCACCGGCGTCACCTGCAACGCCATCTGCCCCGGCTGGGTGCTCACGCCCCTGGTGCAGAAGCAGGTGGACGCCCGGGCCGCCGCGGCGGGCCTGTCCAACGAGGAGGCGAAGAAGCAGCTGCTGGCCGAGAAGGAGCCCTCGCTGCAGTTCACCACCCCCGAGGAGCTGGGCGAACTGGCGGTGTTCTTCTGCTCCGACGCCGGCCGGAACGTGCGCGGCGTCGCCTGGAACATGGACGGCGGCTGGGCCGCCCAGTGAGCCGTCTCGTTCTCAGTGCAGCTGCACCGAGCCCGAGACCGTCACCGTGACGGCGCTCTGGCCGGGCTCCACCGGCACCGGGGCCTCGGCGGAGGCGGGACCGGCCGCCATGGCGGAGGCCATGCGGTAGCGCGGCGCGAAGCCGGGTTCGCTGCTGTTCACCGAAACCTCGCGCAGCGTGTAGCTAGCGAAGCCGAAGGCCTTGGCGAGTTCGCCGGCGCGGGCCTGGAAGCGCTCGATGGCCTGCGCCTGCGCCTGCCCCTCCACCTGGGCGCGCCGTTCGCGGCTCAGGCCGAAGCTCACGCCCGCCAGGGTCATGGTCTGGATGCGGCCGGCGGCCTGGGTGATGCGCGGGAAGTCGCGCCCCTCCAGCAGCAGTTCGGCGGTGCCGACCCAGGTGCTGATGCGGCCTTCGCGGCCGCTGCGCGGGTAGATGGCGAAGTTGCCGGTGCGCACGTCCATCTGCCCCGGCTGGGCGGACTTGCGCGCCTCGGCCAGGGCCGCGTCCAGCACCGTCTTCAGCTGCGTCTGCACCGCGGCCGGGTCGCTGCCCTCGCGGGTGGCGCTCAGCCGCATCTGCAGCAGGTCCTGCTGCAATTCGACGGTGCCGGCGGCCTGCAGCTGCAGGACGTTCTGCGGCACGGGCAGGGTCTGGCCGCTCGCCAGGGTGGCTGCGGCGGCCAGCGCGCCGCCGGCCAGGAAGGTCGTGAATTTGTTCATGTCTGTGAGAACGGCTGCGACGGCACAGCGTGCACATCCCTCTTGTCAATGGCCAGGGGCCGGGGCAACATGTGTAACACGCTGAAAAACCACTGCGGAAAACCCGGAATCGGGCTCGACAGGGCCTCAGAATCGGCGCTGTTACAAATTGGCTTCTGGAGAACCATGACCCAAGCTGCAGCTCGGACCGACAAGATCCTGGTGGTGGACGACGACGCCCGCATCCGGGACCTCCTGCGCCGCTATCTCACCCAGGAGGGCTTCGAGGTCATCCTCGCCGAGGACGGCAAGGCGCTCAACCGGCTGATGCTCCGCGAGACCGCCGACCTCATCGTGCTCGACCTGATGATGCCCGGCGAGGACGGCCTGTCGATCTGCCGCCGCCTGCGCGCGGCCAACGACCGCACCCCCATCATCATGCTGACCGCCAAGGGCGAGGACGTCGACCGCATCGTCGGCCTGGAAGTCGGCGCCGACGACTACCTGGGCAAGCCCTTCAACCCGCGCGAGCTGCTGGCCCGCGTGCACGCCGTGCTGCGCCGCCGCCCGGCGCAGGAAGCGCCCGGCGCCCCCTCGTCCGACAACGAGGTGGTCAATTTCGGCCCCTTCGCGTTCGACCTGGGCGCCCGCACCCTGCGCAAGAACGGCGAGGAGCTGCCCCTGACCACCGGCGAGTTCGCCATGCTCAAGGCCCTGGTGCGCCACCCGCGCCAGCCGCTGTCGCGCGAGAAGCTGGCCCAGCTGGCCCGCGGCCGCGAGTTCGAGCCCTTCGACCGCAGCCTGGACGTGCAGGTGTCGCGCCTGCGCAAGCTGATCGAGGCCGACCCGGCCTCGCCGCGCTACATCCAGACGGTCTGGGGCGTGGGCTACGTGTTCGTCCCGGACGGCGCGGGCTGAGCGGGGGCACGATGCCGTCATGATCCGTCCCGTGATGGCCCAGATCGAACAGACCAGCCCGGCCCCGCTGGAGACCGCCCCCGCGCCGCTGGAAATGCGGCCGAGGCTGGGCCTGTCGCTGTTCTGGCGCACCTTCTTCCTGCTGTCGCTGCTGCTGATCGGCTCGATCGTCGCCTGGCTGCAGACCTTCCGCGCCCTGGAGTTCGAGCCGCGCGCCGTGCAGACGGCGCAGCAGATCGCCTCGCTGGTGAACCTCAGCCGCGCCGCGCTGGTCCATGCCGACCCGATCGCCCGGGTGTCTCTGATCAAGACCCTGGCCGACCAGGAGGGCGTGCACATCGTGCCGCGCGAGCCCAAGGACCGCTCCACTCCCCTGGACGGCAGCGCCCTGGACCGCCGCATCGTCGACGAGCTGGTCACCCGGCTGGGCAGCGGCGCCATCATGGCCGGCTCGGTCAACGGCGAGCAGGGGATCTGGATCGGCTTCAGGATCGACCGCGACGACTTCTGGATGCTGCTCGACCGCACCCGGTTCTCGGTGGTGGGGGGCCGCACCTGGGTGGTCTGGCTGATCACCGCGGCGGCGCTGTCGCTGGCCGGCGCGGCGCTGATCGCGCGGCTGATCAACCGCCCGCTCAAGCAGCTGTCCTTCGCCGCCAGCCGCGTGCGCGACGGCGATTTCGACGCCAGCCGCCTGGACGAGAAGGCCGTCACCAGCGAGATCCGCGAGGTCAACATCGGCTTCAACCGCATGGCGCAGCAGCTCGCCAAGATCGAGCAGGACCGCGCGGTGATGCTCGCGGGCATCTCGCACGACCTGCGCACCCCGCTCGCCCGCCTGCGCCTGGAAACCGAGATGAGCGTGGTGGATGCCGACGCGCGCGAGCACATGGCCGCCGACATCGACCAGCTCGACGCCATCATCGACAAGTTCCTCGACTACGCGCGGCCCGACCACGCCGAGCTCAAGCCGGTGGTGCTCAACGACGTGATCGAGGCCTGCATGTACGCGATCGAGGACCACGGCGACATCCGGGTCAACGTCGACATGCCCAAGAACCTGCAGGTGCTGGCCGACGAGGTGGAACTGGCCCGCGTGATCTCCAACCTGCTGGAGAACGCCCGCCGCTACGGCAAGACGCCGGAGACCGGGATCGCGGTGGTGGACATCGCCGCGCGGGCGCGCAACGAATGGGTGCTGCTGAAGGTGCGCGACCACGGCATGGGCGTGTCACCGGAGGCGCTGCCCAACCTGGTCAAGCCCTTCTTCCGTGGCGACGCGGCCCGCACCGCGGCCACCGGTGCCGGCCTGGGCCTGGCGATCGTCGACAAGACGGTGCAGCGCATGGGCGGCATCTTCGCGCTCTCGAACACCAGCTCGGGCGGCCTGGCCGCCCACATCAAGCTGCAGCGTCCGCGCATGATGCCCTCGGTGCCGGGCGGCAGCCCCTCCGAGGCCGCGCGCGAGACGGCCTGAGCCGGCTCGCTAAGTCGCCAGCAGCACCACGGCCCGGGCCTCGATGCTCTGGCCCATGCCGACCGGGCCCAGCTTCTCGGCGGTCTTGGCCTTCACGTTGACCTGCTCGGCCGGCAGGTCCAGCGCCTGGCCGATGCGTTCGCGCATGGCCTCGATGTACGGCGCCAGCTTCGGCGCCTGCGCGATCACGGTGCTGTCGACGTTGACGATGCTCCAGCCGGCCTGGCGCACGCGTGCGGCGGCCTCCTTCAGCAAGGTGAGCGAATCGGCGCCGCGGAAGCGTTCGTCGGTGTCGGGGAAATGGCGGCCGATGTCGCCCAGTCCCGCCGCCCCGAACAGGGCGTCGGTGATCGCATGCAGCAGGGCGTCGGCATCCGAGTGGCCCAGCAGGCCGCGCTCGTAGGGGATCTCGACCCCGCCCAGCACCAGCTTGCGGCCCGGCACCAGGGCGTGGGTGTCCCAGCCCTCGCCGATGCGCAACCGGGGCAGCATTGCCACTAGCGCGCCCGGGCCCGCAGCACGGCCTCGGCCATGGCGAAGTCCTCGGGATAGGTGACCTTGAAGTTCTGGCCGCCGGCCTCCACGAGCAGCGGCTTGAGGCCCATGGCCTCGATGGCGCCGGCCTCGTCGGTGACCTTGTCGCCGGCCGCTTCCAGCGCCTGGCGCAGCATGCCGATGCGGAACATCTGCGGCGTCTGCGCCTGCCACTTGTCGCCGCGCTCCAGCGTGGCCGCGACCCGCCCCTGCTCGCCGATCTTCAGCGTGTCGGCCAGCGGGTGGGCCAGCAGGCCGCCGACCTCGTCGCCGGTGCAGGCGTCGATCAGGCGGTCGATGAGCTCCGGCGTGACCAGGCAGCGCGCGGCGTCGTGCACCAACACCCAGTCGTTGTCGACGGCGCCGGCGCGGCGCAGTTCGCGCAGGCCGTTGGCGACGCTCGCCGCGCGCGTGGGGCCGCCGCACTGGACCACCAGGGCCGAAGTCGTCGGGTTGCGCTCGAAGAAGCCGTCACCGGGCGCCACCACCACCAGGGTGCGGGCGATCCGCCGGACGCCGGCGAAGGCCGAGAGCGTGTGCCAGACCATGGGCTGGCCGGCGACGCGCTCGTACTGCTTGGGCCCTGCGGTGCCGGCCCGGCTGCCATTGCCGGCACAGGGGATGAGGGCGAAATACCGGGGAGGGGTTGCGTTCGCGTTCATGACCTTCGAGGACCATTCTATGCCCGCGCCGGCACGGCCCGCCATGCGGTCCGGGGCGGATCGGCGTGCGGCCGCGCGGGCTTTCGTTCGTCCGTACAATGCTCGCACACCCCCTCGTTCGCGGCGCGGGGGTGTTTTGCATTTCTCGGATCCGACGATGGATTTACCCAAGCTTCAACCCGGCCGCCGCCTGGCCCTGCCGCGCCCGGCGGGCTCGGCGGATGCGCTGCTGCTGGCCCGCCTGGCCCAGCGGGAGCTGCAGGAAGGCCGGCTCACGGCGGTCGTCACGGCCGACGCCAACGACGCGCAGCGCCTGGCCGATGAGATCGCCTTCTTCGCGCCGCAGCTGCGCTGCGCCCTCTTCCCCGACTGGGAGACGCTGCCCTACGACACCTTCTCGCCGCACCAGGACCTGATCAGCGAGCGGCTGGCCACGCTGTGGCGCATCCTGCAGCGCGAGGCCGACGTCGTGCTGGTGCCCGCCAGCACCGCGCTCTACCGGCTCGCGCCGCCAGCCTTCCTGGCCGGCTACACCTTCGAGTTCAAGGTGCGGCAGCAGCTGGACGAGGCGAAGCTCAAGGCCCAGCTCACGCTGGCAGGCTACAGCCACGTCACGCAGGTGGTGAGTCCCGGCGAATACGCGGTGCGCGGCGGCCTGATCGACCTGTTTCCCATGGGTTCGCCGGTGCCCTACCGGGTGGACCTGTTCGACAACGAGGTCGACTCGATCCGCACCTTCGACCCGGACTCGCAGCGCAGCCTGTACCCCGTGCCCGAGGTGCGGCTGCTGCCCGGCCGCGAGTTCCCCATGGACGACGACGCGCGCGCGCGCTTCCGCAGCCGCTGGCGCGAGCTGCTGGAGGGCGACCCGACCCGCAGCCGCATCTACAAGGACATGGGCAACGGCGTCGCCACCGCCGGCATCGAGTACTACCTGCCCCTGTTCTTCGAGCAGACGGCCACCGTTTTCGACTACTTCGGTGCGCAGGCTACGCTGGTGCTGCACGGCGAGCTGGAGCCGGCCTTCCAGCGCTTCTGGCAGGACACGCGCGACCGCCACCGCCTGGTGCAGGGCGACCCCGAGCGGCCGGTGCTGCCGCCCGAGGCGCTGTTCCTGAACGCGGAACAGTTCTACACCCAGGCCAATGCGCACGCGCAACTCGCGCTGCGCGGCCAGGACGTCGAGGACAGCGCGGTGGTCCAGCGCCTGCCCGACCTGGCGGTGGTGCGCGGGGCCGAGGACCCGCTGGCGCGCTTCAAGCAGCACGCGCAGTCGACCGCGCACCGCATCCTGGTGCTGGCCGAGAGCGCCGGCCGGCGCGAGAGCCTGCTGGACTTCCTGCGCGCCAGCCACCTCACCCTGCCGGCCTTCGACACGCTGGCCGAGTTCCAGGCGAGCGAGGAGAAGCTGGGCATCGCCACCGCGGCGCTGGCCAGCGGCTTCGCCTGGGTCGAGGAGGCGATCGACCTCGTCACCGAGACCGAGCTGTTCGCCAGCGCCCCGACGGCGCGCCGGCGCAGGAAACAGGAGCAGGTCAGCGACGTCGACGCGCTGATCAAGGACCTGTCGGAGCTGAACGTGGGCGACCCGGTGGTGCACGCGCAGCACGGCATCGGCCGCTACCAGGGCCTCGTGAACCTGGACCTGGGCCAGGGCCGCGACCCCGAGGGTCGCCCTCTGATGCAGGAGTTCCTGCACCTTGAGTACGCGGACAAGGCAACGCTCTACGTGCCGGTGAGCCAGCTGCACCTGATCAGCCGCTACACCGGCGTCGGCGCCGAGGAGGCGCCGCTGCACAAGCTGGGCTCGGGCCAGTGGGAGAAGGCCAAGCGCAAGGCGGCCGAGCAGGTGCGTGACACCGCGGCCGAACTGCTGAACCTCTATGCCCGGCGCGCCGCGCGGCAGGGCCATGCCTTCCGCTTCTCGCCGCAGGACTACGAGGCCTTCGCCAACGACTTCGGCTTCGAGGAGACGGCCGACCAGAACGCGGCGATCCACGCCGTGATCCAGGACATGGTCTCGCCCCACCCCATGGACCGCCTGGTCTGCGGCGACGTGGGCTTCGGCAAGACCGAAGTGGCGCTGCGCGCGGCCTTCGTGGCCGTCACCGGCGGCCGGCAGGTCGCCTTCCTGGCGCCCACCACCCTGCTGGCGGAGCAGCACTACCAGACCCTGGTGGACCGCTTCGGCAAGTGGCCGGTGAAGATCGCCGAGATGAGCCGCTTCCGCTCCGCCAAGGAGATCGCCGCCGCGCTCAAGGGCCTGGAGGACGGCAGCATCGACATCGTGGTGGGCACGCACAAGCTGCTTGCGCAGTCGACCAAGTTCAAGGACCTGGGCCTGCTGATCATCGACGAGGAACACCGCTTCGGTGTGCGCCACAAGGAGGCGATCAAGGCCATGCGCGCCGAGGTCGACGTGCTCACGCTCACCGCCACGCCGATCCCGCGCACGCTGGGCATGGCGCTGGAGGGCCTGCGCGACCTGTCGGTGATCGCCACCGCGCCGCAACGGCGCCTCGCGATCAAGACCTTCGTCCGCAACGAGGGCAACGGCGTGATCCGCGAGGCGGTGCTGCGCGAGTTGAAGCGCGGCGGCCAGGTCTACTTCCTGCACAACGAGGTGGAGACCATAGCGAACCGGCGCCAGGCGCTGGAGCAGCTGCTGCCCGAGGCGCGCATCGCCGTGGCCCACGGCCAGATGCCCGAGCGCGAGCTGGAGCGGGTGATGCGCGAGTTCGTGCAGCAGCGCTTCAACGTGCTGCTGTGCTCCACCATCATCGAGACCGGCATCGACGTGCCCACGGCCAACACCATCGTGATCTCGCGCGCCGACAAGTTCGGCCTGGCGCAGCTGCACCAGCTGCGCGGGCGCGTCGGCCGCAGCCACCACCAGGCCTACGCCTACCTGATGGTCCCCGACGTCGAGGGCCTCACCAAGCAGGCCGCGCAGCGGCTGGAGGCGATCCAGCAGATGGAGGAACTGGGCTCGGGCTTCTACCTGGCCATGCACGACCTGGAGATCCGCGGCGCCGGCGAGGTGCTGGGCGAGCACCAGAGCGGCAACATGCTGGAGGTCGGCTTCCAGCTGTACAACGAGATGCTGGGGGAGGCGGTGAAGTCGCTCAAGGCCGGCAAGGAGCCGGACCTGCTGGCGCCGCTGGCGGCCGCCACCGAGATCAACCTGCACGCCCCGGCCCTGCTGCCGGACGACTACTGCGGCGACGTGCACCTGCGGCTGTCCTTCTACAAGAAGCTCGCCACGGCGAAGAACGCCGACCAGATCGACCGCCTGCTGGAGGAGATCGTCGACCGTTTCGGCAAGCTGCCGCCGCAGGCGCAGACCCTGCTCGACGTCCACCGGCTGCGCGTGCTGGCGCGGCCCTACGGCGTGGTGAAGGTCGATGCGGCACCGACGGTGATCCACATCACCTTCAAGCCCAACCCGCCGATCGAGCCGCTGTCCATCATCCAGCTGGTGCAGAAGAACAGGCACATCAAGCTCGCCGGCAACGACAAGCTGCGCATCGAGAAGGCGCTGGCGGACCCGAAGGAGCGGGCGCACATGGTGCGCGACGTGCTGCGTTCGCTGGGCCAGCCCAAAGTGGCGGAGCCGGCATGATGCTGCTCGAAGCGGCCCTGGCCGCCCTCGCCCTGGCGGTCGCGCTGTCCCTGCGGCCCTGGCGCCTGTTCGCGGGCCACCCGGCCCTGGTCACGCCGCTCGCGGCCACGCTGGTCCTCCTGCCCTGGCTGTGGGCCCTGCCAGCGCTGCACCGCATGCCGCTGCAGCTGCAATGGTCCGGCGCGGTGCTGGTGCTGCTGATGCTCGGCTGGCCGCTGGCGGTGCCGGTGCTGCTGGCCGTGGGCGCGCTGGCCTGGGCCATCTCGCCGCTCACGCCCCAGGCGGCGCTGGCCGCGGCCGTCTGGCAGGGCGTGGTGCCGGCCACCTTCGCGCTGGCGCTGGGCGCGGCCCTGCGGCGCTGGCTGCCGCCGCACCCCTTCATCTACGTGCTGGGGCGGGGCTTCCTGGGCGCGGTGGTCTGCCTGTTCGCCTCCGGCCTGCTGGCTCAGTACTTCGGAGCGCCCCTGCCCGGCGTGCCCGCCGGCCTGGGCAGCATCGCCCACTGGCTGATGGCCTGGAGCGACGCCTTCGTCACCGGCATGCTCACCGCCATCTTCGTGGCCTTCAAGCCGCAGTGGCTGCTGACCTGGTCGGACGAGCGCTACCTGCGCAAGCCCTGAAGCCATGGCCACGAAGGACGCCTTCGCCGGCTACTGCGCTGAACTGCTGTCGGCGCTGGGCCCGGTGCGCGTCAAGCGCATGTTCGGCGGCCACGGCATCTACCTGGACGAGGTGTTCGTCGCCATCGTGGCGGGCGAGACGCTGTACCTGAAGGCGGACGCGCAGACCACGCCGCGCTTCGAGGCGGCCGGCTGCGCCCTGTTCACCTACACCGCCCGCGGCCGCACCCATGCGCTGCAGTACCGCGCGGCGCCGGCCGAAGCGATGGACTCACCCACGGCGATGCGGCCGTGGGCGAGGCTGGCGATGGAGGCGGCCTTGAGGTCGCGGGCCGCCTGAGGTCCGCGGGCGCGAGGCGTGCCCGTCTGCGAAAATCCATCCATGGCATTCCAGGACTTCGCCCCCGGCCTCGCGATCCAGGGCATCACCCCCCCGCTGGCCCTGCGCGACTACAAGCTCATCGCGTTCGACATGGACTCCACGCTGATCAACATCGAATGCGTGGACGAGATCGCCGATGCCGTCGGCAAGAAGGACGAGGTGTCGGCCATCACCGAGGCGGCGATGCGCGGCGAGATCGCCGACTTCAAGGAGAGCCTGCGCCGCCGCGTGGCTCTGCTGCGCGGCGTGACGGTGGCCGACATGGAGCAGGTCTACACCGAGCGCCTGCGGCTCAACCCCGGCGCCGAGCGCCTCGTCGAGGCCTGCAAGGCGGCAGGAATGAAGATCCTGCTGGTCTCCGGCGGCTTCACCTTCTTCACCGACCGCGTGCGCGAGCGCCTGGGCATCGACTTCGTGCGCTCCAACGTGCTGGAGATCCGCTCCGGCCCCAACTGCGGTGAATTGACGGGCCGGATGGTGGACCAGCCCTGGGGCGACATCTGCGACGGCGCCGAGAAGCGCAAGATGTTCCTGGAAACCTGCGCCCACCTGGGCATCTCGCCGAAGCAGGGCATCGCCATGGGCGACGGCGCCAACGACCTGCCGATGATGGGCGAGGCCGGGCTCTCGGTGGCCTACCACGCCAAGCCCAGGGTGCGCGAACCGGCGCACGTGGCGATCGACCAGGGCGGGCTGGACCGGCTGCTGGAGATCCTCCGCTAGGGCCCGGGCCGCCTCACGCCCGCTCCACCACCGCCCTCCCCGCCTCCACCACGAAGCTGGCCTGCGTGGATACCTTTCCGTCCGGGCGCGTCACGTCGTCCATCACGCGCAGCGCCACCTGCAGGCGTTCGGGGGTGAACTCCGCCAGGCCGTAGCCGCGCTGCGTGCCGTCGGCGTGGATGAAATGCGGGTTCTCGGCCAGGAAGTCCGGGACGCGCTCCGGATGCGAGGAGCGGGAGCTGATGCTGGTGCCGCAGAACTCGACGCCCAGGTTCGCGCTGTCGGGGCGGTCGTAGTCGGCCTTCACCTGGCCGACCCAGTTCTCGTGCACGTCGCCGCCCAGCAGGACCGGGTTGGCCGGCCGGTGCTTCGCGAGCGAATCGAGCAGGCGGCGGCGCGCGGCCGGGTAGCCGTCCCAGCCGTCGGTCCAGAAGCGCTGGCCCGGGCCGGGGCTCAGGTCGCGCTGGCCGAACAGCGTCGACTGGCCGATCACCGTCCAGGCCGCGCCGCCGGCGGCCAGGCGCTCGTCCAGCCAGCGCTCCTGGGCGGCGCCGAGGAAGCTGCGGGCCGGGTCCTGCAATGCGGGGCAGTCCTGCGGGTCCAGCGTGGTCGACGCGCGCCCCGCCGGCCGGCAGGCCTGCACGCTGCGGTACTGGCGGCAATCCAGCAGCGCCAGTTGCACCAGGCGCCCGATGCGCCGTTCGCCGTACAGGCGCACCTCGCGGCCGGCCAGCAGGCCGCCCAGCGCCTGCGTGAGCGTCGAGGCGCGCAAGGGCATGTGCTCGTAGTAGGCCTGGTAGGCGGCGGCACGGCGGGCGAGGAAGTCCGCGACCCCGGGCAGGCCGTCGCCCGGCGCGTCGCCGGCGTAGTCGTTCTGCACCTCGTGGTCGTCCCAGGTGAGGAACCAGGGGCAGGCCGCGTGCATGGCCCGCAGGTCGGGATCGCCGCGGTAAAGGAGGTAGCGGTCGCGGTACTGCGGCAGCGTGACGCAGGTCTGGCCGTCGGTGGCGCGCACCTGGTTGACCGAGCGGGCGTATTCGTAGATGGCGTCGCCGACGAACAGCACGGCGTCGGGCTGGTCCTCGCGCATCGCACGGTAGGCGCTGAAGTAGCCGTGGTCCCAGCGCTGGCAGGAGGCGTAGGCCAGGCGGAAGCGCGCCACCTGCGCGTCGGGCGCCGGCAGCGTGCGGGTGCGGCCGACGTCGCTCACCCAGGACCCGAGCAGGAAGCGGTAGAAGTACCAGCGGTCCGGCGCCAGCCCCTGCGCCTCGACATGCACCGAATGCGCCAGCTCCGGCAGCGCCTGCGCCTGGCCTGCGGCCACCACGCGCGCGAAGCCCTCGTCGTCGGCGATCTCCCAGCGGACGGTGACCGGCTGCGGGGGCAGTTCCGGCGCGACGAGGCGTGTCCACAACACCACCGAACTGGCATCGGGCGAGCCGCTGGCCACGCCGGCGCCGAAGGGCGACTCGCGCAGGCGCGGCTGGCTCCACGCGCTGCGAGGCAGCCAGGCCGAGCCCGCGGCGGCGGCGGCGAGTTGCAGGAGGCGGCGGCGGTCGATGACGGGAGTCGGCATGGCGAGCGGGCGGTCGTTCAGGTCGCGAAGCGCGGCCGGCGCGCCGGCCAGCCCTCGATGAGGCCCAGGCGGGTGGCCCGCCACAGCAGGAAGCACACGATGGACAGGTTCAGCAGGTTCCAGGCGATCCCGTTGAGGAAGGCCGCGTGGTAGGAGCCCGTGAGGTCGAACACCGCGCCCGACATCCAGCCGCCCAGGGCCATCCCGAGCAGCGTCGCCATCAGCACCGTGCCCACGCGCGCGCCCGCCTCCCGCACCGGGAAGTACTCGCGCACGATCAGCGCGTACGAGGGCACGATGCCGCCCTGGAACAGGCCGAACATGCCCGAGACCACGTACAGCGACACGAGTCCGTCGGCGGGCAGGAACGCCAGCAGCGCGACCCCCTGCAGCAGCGACCCGAGCAGCAGCGTGCGCAGGCCGCCGATGCGGTCGGAGATCCAGCCCGAGACCAGCCGGCTCGCCACGCCCATGCCCAGCATCAGTGACAGCATCTCGGCGCCGCGCGCCGCGCCGAAGCCCAGGTCGCCGCAGTAGGCCACGATGTGCACCTGCGGCATGGACATGGCCACGCAGCAGGCCACGCCCGCGAGCGACAGCAGCCCGATCAGCACGTTGGGCGACAGGCCCAGCGGGCGCTCCGAAGTGGTGTCCACCACGGCCGGCCCGCCGCGCTCCGCCCCGACGAACTCCATCGCCGGCGGCCGCCGCCGCAGCACGAGGGCCAGCGGCAGCATGCCGGCGAGGCAGAACACGCCCATGCCGACGTAGGTCGCGCGCCAGCCGTACGCGTCGATGAAGTGCTGCATCACCGGCGGCCAGAAGGCCCCGGCGGTGTAGTTGCCGCTCATGCAGATCGCCAGGGCGATGCCGCGCCGGCGGTCGAACCAGCGCGAGGTGTCGGCCACCAGCGGCGCGAAGGTCGCCGAGGTGCCCAGCGCGCCCACCAGCAGCCCCTGGGCCAGGCAGAACAGGGCCAGGCCCGGCGCCAGCCCCGCGGCGACATAGCCCAGGCCCAGTCCGACGGCGCCCAGCATCACCGCCACCATCACCCCGAAGCGGTCCGCCAGCCGCCCCATCAGGATGCCGCCCGCGCCGAAACCGACCATGGTCAGCGTGTAGGCCAGCGATGCGTCGCCGCGCGCCACCGCGAAGTCCTGCTGCATGCGCGGCAGCACCACGGTGATGGAGTACATGCCCGAGCCGCCGATGGTCATGAGCAGCAGCGACATGGCCAGGCGCAGCCAGGCGTAGGGCGATTCGATCAGGTGGCGGTCGGAGGAGCTCATGCGAGCGCGCATCCTAACGCGCCGGGCGCTATGCTGCGCACTGGCACCGCACGAGGACAGGCCCATGCCGCAGCGCCACTTCTCCATGGTCCGGGATTTCCACCTGGCCGACTTCTTCACCCTGGGCAACGCCGCCTGCGGTGCCGGCGCCATCCTGCTGGCGATGCTGTTCCTGGCCAGCGGCGAGCGCGCGCACTTCCACCTCGCCGCCGCCCTCGCCCCGGCCGCGCTGGTGCTGGATGTGCTGGACGGCCGCATCGCCCGCGCCCGCCACCAGCACTCGCCGCTGGGCCGCGAGCTCGACTCGCTGGCCGACGTGATCTCCTTCGGCATGGCGCCGGCGGCGCTGGCCTTCGCCGCCGGCCTGCGCGGCGGCTGGGACGCCACCTGCCTGCTGTACTTCGTCTGCTGCGGGGTGAGCCGGCTCGCGCGCTACAACGTCTCCGGGGAGCAGCTCGCGGACAGCGACTCCGGCAAGGTGAAGTACTTCGAGGGCACGCCCATCCCCACCAGCGTGGTGCTGGTGGCCCTGCTCGCCTGGGCGGCCTGGCAGGACCGGCTCGGCGCGAACCTGTGGGGCGGCGTGCTGGCGCTGGGCCCCTGGGACCTGCACCCGCTCGCGCTGCTGTTCGTGCTCTCGGGCAGCCTCATGATCAGCAAGACGCTGCGCATCCCGAAGTTCTAGCGCCATGAACGCCGAAGCCTCCCTGCGCCTGTTCCTGGGCCTGTGGCCGTCCGCCGAAGTGCTGGAGCAGCTGGTGGCGCAGGCCGACGCCTGGACCTGGCCCGCCCCGGCGCGGCGCGTCGCGCCGCAGGAGCTGCACATCACGCTGCATTTCCTGGGCAGCATCCCCGCCGGCGCCCTGCCCTCGCTGCGCGCGGGCCTCAGGGCGGAATGGGACGGCTGCGTCCTG
This sequence comes from Burkholderiales bacterium, assembly GCA_028868995.1. Taxonomy (GTDB): domain Bacteria; phylum Pseudomonadota; class Gammaproteobacteria; order Burkholderiales; family Burkholderiaceae_C; genus Ramlibacter. The sequence goes on from JAGWTH010000041.1 coordinate 21,717, forward strand.
GTTCTGGACCGATGCGCCGTGTGGTCCGGCGGGATCGCGGTGCTGGAGGCGAGCGAGCTGCCCGCGCCGCTCGAGCGGCTGCACGCGGCGCTGGGCGAGGACCTGCAGGAGCTGGGCGTGGCGGTCGAGGGGCGGCGCTGGCGGCCCCACGTCACCCTGGCCCGCAAGGCCCAGGGCGCCGAGCCCCCGCCGCCGGCGCAAGGCCCGCCGCTGCGCTGGCACGCCGGGCCCTCGTACGCGCTGGTGCGCTCGCTGGGCAACGGCCGCGGCTACGAGACGATCCAGACCTTCCGCTGAAGGACGGACCGGCGCGGCGCGCGGGACCTACTTCCTCGGGCCGTCGCCGGAGTCCGCGAAGGGCTGGGTCGGCTGGAAATCGTCGCCTTCCGGCGGCTTGCGGCCCGCCGCCTGCGCCAGGGCGGCATCGCGAATCGCGAACAGGGCGGCCAGGTCCCGCTGCACGTCCTCGTCGCTCTTGGGCGGCTCGGCGTCCAGCGCCCTGGCCCCGGGCATATCGAGCGGCGGCAGGTCCTTGGCGGCTTCGGGCAAGTCGGCCCGCGCCGGCGACGGAGCCGGGACGCTGTGGGTGAAGGTCCGGGGCTGCGGCATGTCCGCGGCGCTGAAACCCTGGAACTCCCAGCCGATGCTCAGGAGCCAGTCGCGCGCCCGCGGCTCGAACCGGGCGAGTTCGCGTTCGAAGCTGTCCTGGAAGGCGAAGACGTAACCGAGCATCCGGTCGTGCGCCTGCTTCACGATGAAGCTGGCGTGCAGCCCGTGCCGGCCCGCCTTGTTGACGGTGGACAGGATCCGGCAGTCGATCCAGTCGGACGGGATGCCGTGCTTGCGCATGGTGTCGCGCAGGACGACCTGGACGAGCTCCCGCCGGGGGGCGTTGCGGGAGCCCTCGCCCTCGTCCGGATAGTCGGAGTCGCTCTCCCGAAACTGCGTCGAGGCGGCTCCCGCCGCTTCGCTCCCCTTGTTGCCGAAAAGACGACCGAATAGACCCATCCGGTCATTGTGCCTTCATTCCCGCAATTGGAAGCGCATCCGGGTGCCGGCCAGCTCCAGGACGTCCTGATCCGACAACATCACCGGATCGCCGCCCAGGGCCTGGCCGTTGACCAGGGGCGGCGCCGTCCCCCCCAGGTGGGTGACGAAGAAGCCGCCGCGCCGGTGGGCGACCGACACCACCGAGACCCCCGGCTTGCCGAAGGTGGTGACCGCCTTGACCACCGGAACCTCCAGGCCGGCGGAGGTGCCGGACTCCACCAGGAAGCTGGCGTGCAGCAGGGGGGCGTCCGGCGCGAACGACTGGGTGCCGCCGAAGGTGCTCGGCTCCTCGCTCGCCTGCAGGTACTTGATGCGGTACGGGCCGATGGTGATCACGTCGCCGTCGGACAGTTGGGTGCGCTCCTTGACCATCCGGTCGTTGACGTAGGTGCCGTTGGTGCTGCCCAGGTCGACGACGAAGACGTCCGCGACCCCCACCAGGTCGAAGGCGCAGTGGCGCCCGCTGACCACCATCGTATCCAGCACGATGTCGTTCCCGGGCTTGCGGCCCAGCGTCGTGCGGTCCTTGTGCAGGTACACGTGCTTGACCTCGACGCCCTTGACGGTGGCGATCAGTTGCGGCATGGGGATGGTCTCCGGCCGCTGGCGGGCGGCGAGCCCATGCTAACCGTGCCCGCCGGCTGCCACAAGGGCCGGTCCGTGGCAGGATGGAGCCGCGCCGAGGGTCCGCCCCCGCTTGACTCACGTCAAGCGGACCGACGCGCCGGCGCCGCACGATGCGGCCATTCCAATTTCACGGAGTCCTGCATGTTCCAGCGCATCCTCCTCGCCACCGACGGCTCCGCGGCCTCGGAGCAGGCCGCCCGGCTGGCGGTCGACCTCGCCAAGGCGCACGGCGCCAAGCTCACGGTGCTCTACGTGGTGGATCCCTATCCCTACCTGGGCATCGGCGAGTCCAATCCCCTGGGCTTCCAGGCCTACATGTCGGCGGCGCTGCAGCACGCCTCCGAGGCGCACCACAAGGTGATGACGCTGGCCGAGAAGGTCGGCGTCGACTGCCAGCCCCGCGTGGCCGAGGACGTCGCCGCGGCCGCGGGCATCATCCAGTCGGCCAAGCAGGTCGACGCCGACCTGGTCGTCGTCGGCTCGCACGGGCGCACCGGCATGGCCCGCCTGATGCTGGGCAGCGTCGCCACCAAGGTCGTCGCCGAATCCCCCGTGCCGGTGCTGGTCGTGCGCTGAGCGCGCGGCGCCGGGGCCGCGCGGCGTGCGACACTGCGCGGCCCATGTCCGATCCCGTCGCACCCTCGCGGGCGCTGCCCCTCGCCCTCGCCGGCCTCGTGGCCCTGGCCGTGGCCATGGGCATCGGCCGCTTCGCCTTCACCCCCCTGCTGCCCCTCATGCTGGCCGAACGCTCGGTCAGCCTCGCCGGCGCCAGCCTGCTGGCCAGCGCGAACTACTTCGGCTACCTGGTGGGGGCGCTCGCCTGCACCTTCCAGCCCTGGATCGCCACCCGCCTGGGCTGGCGCGCCACGGTGGACGGGCCGCGCTGGGTGCGCGGCGGCCTGGTGGCGACCGTGGTGCTGACGCTGGGCATGGCGCTGGACCTGCCGGCGCTGTGGCCGCTGCTGCGCTTCGCCGCCGGGGTGGCCAGCGCGGTGGTGTTCCTCTACACCTCCGGCTGGGTGCTGGAGCAGCTGGCCCGGCGCGGCGTGCCGGCGATGGGTGCGCTGATCTACGTCGGCCCCGGCGGGGGCATCGTCGCCAGCGGCCTGGCGGCCAGCGCGCTGGTGGCGCTGCATGTCCCGGCCGCGGCCGGCTGGCTCACTTTCGGGCTGCTGGCCGCGGCCCTGACCGCGCTGGCCTGGGCCGTCTTCGATGCGCGCCGCGGCGTGCCGGCGCCGACCGTGGGCGCGGCCGCCGGCGGTGGCCGCGGCGACGCGGCGCCCGCCACCAGCGGGCTCGGGCTGGGCCTGCTGACGCTGGCCTATGGCCTGGCGGGCATCGGCTACATCATCACCGCGACCTTCCTGCCGGTGATCGCTCGCCAGGCCCTGCCGCAGTCGCACTGGCTGGACCTGTTCTGGCCCCTGTTCGGCGTGGGCGTGATGGTAGGGGCGGTGGGCGCCTCGCGCCTGCCCGCCGGCGGGGACCTGCGGCTGCGCCTGGCGGCCTGCTACGCGATCCAGGCCGCGGGCGTGGCGGCCAGCCTGGTGAGCCCCACGCTGGCGGGCTTCGCCCTGGGCAGCCTGCTGCTGGGGCTGCCCTTCACCGCCATCACCTTCTTCGCCATGCAGGAGGTGCGGCGCCTGCGGCCGCGGCAGGCGACCAGCTGGATGGGGCTGCTCACGGCGATGTACGGGCTGGGCCAGATCGCCGGCCCGCCGCTGGCCGCCGGGCTGGTGGCGCGCAGCGGCAACGCGGCGCGGGGGTTCGCGCTGTCGCTGGAGATCGCGTGCGGGCTGCTGGTGCTGGGAGCGGCGATGTACGTGGTGCTGGAGCGCATGCATCCGATGCGCGAGGGCTAGCGCCGCAGGCCGAACCCCACCAGCCGCGACTTCACCCCGCCTGCGTCCCCGGCTCCCGCGCCACGTCCTGCAGGAAATCGCCGTCGTGCAGGCCGCTGCGCACGCCGGGGCCGTGCAGCCAGCGCGGGTAGACCTCGCGGAAGTCGGCCACGATGCGCGCCAGCGGCACGTCGGTGAAGCTGCCGCGTTCGCGCAGGTATTCCATGTGCCGCTGGCCCGACTTGTCGAAGGGGTGGTAGATCGAGTCGCCCACGCCGTCGAACTCCAGCGGCAGCAGGCCGAAGCGGTCGCACAGCTCCACGTTGAACGCGGGCGTCGCCTTGCGCCAGGCGCCGTCCAGCCACAGCTCGGTGTAGCCGTGCCAGATGAAGACGTCGGTGGTCATGGTCTCGCGCATGCGCTGCGTGGACAGGTGGTTGCGCACGTCGGCGAAGCCGACCCGCGCCGGGATGCCGGCGGCGCGCGCGGCGGCGGCCAGCAGCGCCGCCTTGGTCACGCACCAGCCGTAGCCCAGCGAGAGCACGGCGCTCGCGCGCATGCCGGCGGGTCCCAGGTCCAGGCGGTAGGGGTCGTAGCGGAAGCCGTCGCGCACCGCGTAGTACAGCGCCACGGCCTGTTCGCGCGGCGTGGCGCCGCGGGCATGGCGCGCGGCGAAATCGCGCACGGCCGGATGGTCGCTGTCCACCAGGTCGGTGGGCGCGAGGCATTGTTCGGGAGTGGGGTCCTGCATGGGATTCAGGTGAAACGAACCGTGATCGGTGCCAGCGGCGCCTCGAATTCCGCGCGCCAGCACTCGCCGCGCTGCACCGGCCAGGCGTCGGTCCAGGTGCCGGTGGTGACCACGTCGCCCGGCTGCAGGTCCGGCGCGCCGGGCTCGTCGCGCAGGGCCGCGAGGAAATGCGCCAGCGCGTGCAGCGGGCCGTCCAGCACGTTGGCGCCGCTGCCCTCGTCCACCCGATGGCTGTCGCGCGAGAGCGTGACGCGGGCGGCGGCGAGCTGCGCGTCAAAGGCCGCGCCTGCGACCGGCAGGCCGGCCACCGGGATGCGCCGGCCCACCAGCAGGCGCGCATGCAGGCCGCTGTCAGCCACGGTGTCGGCGGCGCTGAACTTCCAATCCCGCAGGTGCGACTGCACGATCTCGAAGCCGGGCGCCATCCATTCGATGCAGGCCGCGAGCTGGTCGAGGCCGGCGCGCGCCGGCGGCGTCGCGCGCAGGCCGAACACGCACTCGGGCTCGATGCGGGGCTGGCAGGTGCCCGCCAGGGACAGCTCGCCCTCGCCTTCGCAGAAGCCGAGCGTGGTGTTCCACACGGTGCCCCAGATGGGCGCGTACACGCCGTAGCGGTCCCAGATCGTGCGGTTGGTGAAGCCGATCTTGTAGCCGCGCGGCTGCTCGCCGCGGCGCAGGCGCAGCTGGCGCACGCTCAGGGCCCGCTCGTAGGCCTCGGGGACGGACAGTCCGCAGCCGCCGGGCCACAGGGTGGCCTCGTCGTGGTGCAGGAGGATGTGTTCGGGGGTCACGGGCGGCAGGATAGCGCGGGCGCGGCGGCCCCGTCCGGCTCAGGCCTGGGTGGCCGCGGCCTTGCGGTCGGCCAGGACCTTCTGCGCGGAGGGACGCTCGCCGATGAACTTGACGTAGGGCTTGTAGTCGACGCCGCCGGCCAGCAGCAGGTCCTCGCCGTAGATCGTCTTGGTCGCCATGCCCACCAGCGGCAGGCTGGCGAAGGCCGCGCAGTCGGCCATGGTGAAGGTCTCGCCCGCGGCGAAGGGCGCCAGCTTCAGCAGCCGCTTCAGGCCGCCGATCTTCTGCTCGATCTCGCGCCGGATGCGCGCCGCATTGGCCTCGCTCAGGGGCGCCGCGCCGAAGAAGGCCGAGGGATAGAGCTGGCGCGCCGCCATCTCCAGGTGCCAGTCGATGAAGGTCACCAGTTCTCGCACCTTGGCCGCCTCGAACGGGTCGGCCGGCAGCAGCGGCGGCTGCGGATGCGCGCTTTCCAGGTACTCCAGGATCGCCTGGCTCTCGCACAGGCAGCCCCGCTCGGTGGTGAGGTAGGGGATCTTGCCCAGGGGCGAGGCGGCCAGCAGGGCTTCGTCCTTCTCCTTCACGCCGACATACTGCTCCTCGAAGGCCAGGCCCTTCTCGAGCAGGGCGAGCTTGACCTTGTTGTAGTAGTTGCTGAGGGCGAAGCCGTGGAGGGTGAGCATCGTGGGCGTCCTGGCGATGGGGATCCCGCATTCTTCCACGACCGGCCGCTGCCGGCTGTCGCGGTCGCGATCGCGCGCGGGGCGCCGCCTGGCCCGCGCCCCTGCCCTATGCTCGCGCCATGAAGCCGCCCCTGCCCACCCCCGAGGAGATCGCCCTGCTGCCGCCCTTCGAGCGCCTGGGGCGGGAGCGCATCGTGCTGGTCGCCACCGCGAGCCAGGCGCGAGACGCCGCCCGCAGGCTGCTGGCCGAGCCCGCCTGGGGCTTCGACACCGAGTCGCGGCCGACCTTCACCGCCGGCCAGGCCTCCGAAGGGCCGCACGTGGTGCAGCTCGCGACCCTGGAGCAGGCCTTCGTGTTCCAGCTGCACGACGCCGAATGCCGCGCGCTCACCGGCGAGCTGCTGGCGCGCACCGGCATCGTCAAGGCCGGCTTCGGCCTGCAGGACGACCGGCGCCGCATCGTGGAGAAGCTGGGGGTGCAGCCGCAGGACGTGCTGGACCTGGACACGGTGCTGCGCCAGCGCGGCTGGCGCCGCCAGATGGGGATCAAGGCCGCCGTCGCGGTGCTGTTCGGGCAGCGCTTCCAGAAGTCCAAGCGGGCGGCCACCTCCAACTGGGCGCAGCGGCAGCTCACCGAGGCCCAGCTGCTCTATGCGGCCAACGATGCCTGGGCGGCGCTGCGGGTGTACCACGCGCTGGGGCTGGCTGCGCCCGCCTGAGGGCGGGTCCTACTGGAACACCTTCTTCAACCGGTCCAGCACGTCCTGCACGAACTGCGGGACCTGCACCGGCGCCAGCGGCGGCTCGACCGGCTTCGGCTTCGGCCGCGGGATGGCGAACTCCACCTTCGGGTCGGCCACCTTCAGGCGCAGCGCCTGGACGAAGAAGTCGCCCACGATGGGCAGCGCGCTGCGCGCGCCCGGTCCCCAGCTGTCGCCCATGGTCATGCGGTTGTCGTCGAAGCCCACCCAGGCGCCGGCCACCAGCTGCGGGTGCATGAGGATGAACCAGCCGTCGGTGTTGTCCTGCGTGGTGCCGGTCTTGCCGGCGACGTCGGCCTGGATGCCCCAGCGGGTGCGGATCGCGGCGCCGGTGCCCTCGTCCACCACGGCGCGCATCACGTCCACGAGCTGCAGCGCGCGCGCGCGGGGCATCACCTCCTGCGGCAGCGGGGCGGGCACCACCGCCAGCACGCGGCCCGAGCGGTCCTCCACGCGCGTGACGATCTGGGGCTCGCCGAGGTAGCGGCCCTCGTTGGCCAGGGTGCCGTAGGCGGTGACCATCTCGCGCAGCGTGACCGGGCTGGTGCCCAGCGCCAGCGAGGGCACGGCCTCGAGGGTGCTGTCGCGCACGCCCAGCTTGTAGGCCAGCGAGATCACCTTGGCCGGGCCCACCTGCTGCATCACCTGCGCGGCGATGCGGTTGCGCGATTGCGCCAGGCCGTCGCGCAGCGTCATCGGCTGGCCGGTGGGCGGCTCCGGGTCGCGCGGGGTCCAGGCGGGACCGCCGCCGTCGCGGTAGCTGACCACCTGGTCCGGGAAGGTGTCCTGCGGCGTCAGGCCCTGCGCGAAGGCGGCGCCGTAGACGAAGGGCTTGAAGGTGGAGCCGGGCTGGCGCCGCGCCTGCACGACGTGGTCGAACTGTTCCTGTGCGTAGTCGGCGCTGCCCACCCAGGCCTTGACCTGGGCGCTGCGCGGGTCGATCGCCAGGAAGCCCGCCTGCAGCAGCTGCCGCTCCTGGCCCTTGCGCCGGCTGCGGTCGGCGATCGCCTGCAGCTGGCGCAGCTGCCGCTGCACCGCGGCGTCCGCCGCCTTCTGCAGGCGCGCGTCGATGGTGGTGCGCACCACCAGGCCGTCGGCATAGATGTCGTAGTCGTTGCGGTCGGCCCAGGCGATCAGCCACTTCTTCACCAGCTGCGCCGCGTGCGGGGCGATGCCGACCTGCTCCTCCTGCCGCTCGAAGTTGATGTGCAGGGGACGCGCCGCGAGCTGCTGCGCGCGCTTGGGGTCCAACTTGCCGTACTTCGCCATCTGCGCCAGGACGGTGTTGCGCCGCTCCAGCGCCCGGTCGGGGTTGAGCACGGGGTTGTAGTAGGCGGTGCCCTTGAGCATGCCGATCAGCGTGGCGCTCTCCAGCACGTCCAGCTGGTCGGCGGACTTGTCGAAGTAGGTGCGCGCGGCCATCTCGATGCCGAACGCGTTGTAGAGGAAGGGGACGGTGTTGAGGTAGGTTTCGAGGATCTCGTCCTTCGAGTAGATCGCCTCGATCTTCAGCGCGGTGATCGCCTCCTTCGCCTTGCGCGTGAGCGTCACCTTGCGGCCGATCTCCTGCGGGTACAGGTTGCGCGCGAGCTGCTGGGTGATGGTGGAGCCGCCCTCGCGCCGGCCGCGCAGCGTGTAGTACAGGGCCGCGGCGGTGCGGTGGAAGTCGATCCCGTGGTGCTGGTAGAAGCGCCGGTCCTCGGTGGCGATCAGCGCGTCGATCACGGGCCGGGAGATCTTCGCCAGCGGCACCCACTCGCGGTTGACCCGCTTGAACTCCGCCAGCACCACGCCGTCGGAGGACATCATCACGCTCGGCACTTCGGCCCGGGCCTTGCGCAGGTCCGAGATGCTGGGCGTGAAGGGCACCAGGGCCAGCAGCCAGGCCAGCACCAGGGCCGGCGGCAGCAGCGCCGCGCGCACCGGGTGCCGGCGCGCGAGGGCGAGCGCCTGGCGCGCTTGCAGGCCGGCCCAGGCCAGGGCCCGGGCGAGGAAGGGTTTCATCCGCGGGAATCCATGAAGGTGGCTGGCGCGGCGCGGTCGGGTCCGCGCACCAGCCGACGGTTCAGCACAATCTGCAAGGTCGAGACACTAGCCGCCGGCGCGCTTCACCCGAAAGCCGCGCTGCTGCAACAGTTGCATCAGCTTGTCCACGTGGTCGCCCTGGACCTCGATGGCGCCGTCCTTGACGGTGCCGCCGCTGCCGCAGGCGGATTTCAGTTCCTGTCCCAGCTTCGCGAGCGCAGCCGCGTCCGCGGGGACGCCGCGCACCACCGTCACCGCCTTGCCGCCGCGGCCCTTGGTCTCGCGCAGCACGCGCACGGTGCCGTCGGTGGGCGGGGGCGGCGCCGCGCGGGAGCAGCTGCACTGCGCCACGGGGCGCCGGCAGGCGGGACACATGCGGCCGCCGTCGGTGGAATAGACGAGGCCGCCTCCGGAGGGGCGCATGCCGGCATTTTACCGGCAGCGGGCGGGCGGCCTCAGCGCCGGGCCTGGTTGGACGGGAAGTGGTAGACGCTGTCGTTCAGGTAGCGGGTGACGGCGTCGACGTCGTCCTCGCTCCACTGCAGCGCCGCCATGCCCTCGAAGCGGCGCACCTGCGCCTTGAGCGTGGGCCAGTCGCGGGCCAGCCGCTGGTCGCGCCAGTGCACCTGGGACGTGTGGCAGGCGATGCAATGCGTGTCGTACAGCAGCTGGCCGCGGCTGGGATTGGCCTGCGCCTGCGCGCAGGGCGCCAGCAGCAGGAAGGCGAGAGCGGCAACGAGGGAACGCATGGCATGTACGACCATGCTGGCGATCCTAGGGAACGGGACACGCGGCGGTTTGCGCTGGGTCAAGCGGCCGCGCCGGCAGCCCGGCCGCACGAAACCGCTTTCCGGACGATGGCCGACACCGACTTCAAGCTGCACAACGTGCTGCGCCCCTGGTGCCGGAACGGACCCCGTGCAGCGACGTCCTACAGCGGCGCCGGCGCGGCCACCTGCAGCTTCTCCGCCCACGGCCTCAGCGCTTCCATGATGCCCGGGTGCAGCGCCACGCCCTCCGCGCCTTGCCGCGCGGCGAGCGCGTAGCCCTGCTCGCCCGGCAGGCGCACCGGCCGGCCCGGCCGGGCCGGGCGCGAGGCGTGGCACTGGCGCGCGACCTCGTCCATCTGCCGCACGAAGGCCGCGCGGCCGGCGAAGGCAGCCGGGTCCAGGATCTGCAGGAACACGGTGGCGCCCCAGCCCTGCTTCGGGTCGGCCCGGCCGAAGCCCGCGAGGCCGCCGGTGAGGGCCTCCACCGTCAGCGCCAGGCCATAGCCCTTGTGCCCCGAGTCCAGCCCGCCCAGGGGCAGGATGGTGCCCTTGGGCTCCTGGAACAGCACCGACGGGTCGTTGCTGGGGCGCCCGTGGCCGTCGATCACCCACTCGGCCGGCAGCCGGCCGCCTTCCTGGTGCAGGCGGTTGGTGAGGCCGTTGGTGGTGGCGGAGGTGGAGATGTCGGTGACGATGGGCTCGCCGGTCTTCGGGATGCCCACCGAGATCGGGTTGGGCGTGAACACCGCGTCCAGGCCGCCGTAGGGCGCGACGCTGGCGGAGTTGGCGTCCGAGGAGGCCAGGATCATCATCACGCCCTGCTCCGTGGCGCGCTTGTGGAACGCGGCCAGGCAGGCGATGTGGTGGCTCTGGCGGATCACCACCGTGCCGGTGCCGCAGCGCTGCGCCATGGCGACGCCCTTCTTCATCGCCTCCAGCACCAGCCAGGGGCCGGGCAGGCGGCGGCCGTCCCAGGTGAGCGTGGCCGCGGTCTCGTGGATCACGTGCGGCTGGCCCTGCACGTTCATCGACTTCGATTCCACCTCCCGCAGGTAGGACGGCAGCAGCTGCAGCCCGTGCGTGGTGTGGCCCATCAGGTCGCCGTCGATCAGGATGTCGGCGACGGCCTGCACCTTGTCGTCCGGCATGCCGGCGGCGGCCAGCAGCGCGCAGGCGTAGTCGTGCAGGCGGGAGGCGTCGTAGCGGGGGGCGGTGGGGTTCATGGGGGGCGTCGTCGGTTGCGGGCGACGCCAGTCTAAGGCAACGCTGAAGAAGCCATGGTTTTCAGACGAAGGCTCATGACTTATTTCGCGTTGCGAGATATGCACGGTCCAACGACCGTTTTGAGGCGCCCTTCGACCGTTTTGGGGGGCTTTCGCCCCTCCTTTTGCCTATTACGGGCGCACCTGTGCCTGCAACTGGCGTCGGCACAAGTAGATGTTCGCCAGCGCAAGCGCCGTGAACGCGCGCGTCGCGTTCTTCTGCAGCCCACGGTAGCGAACCTTGGTGAATCCCCACAGGCGCTTCACCACGGCGAAGACGTGCTCGACCCTGGCACGCACGCGCGACTTGTTGCGGTTCTTCCGGCGTTCGATCTCGTTGATCTCCTCGCCCTTGCGCACCCGCTTGTTGGTGAAGTCCTTCGCCTTCGGCGCCTTGCCACTGATCAGGGCCTTCTGGCTGGAGTAGGCGCTGTCGCCGTAGACGCGCTCCTCCTCGCCATGCAACAGGTCGGGCAATGGATGCTTGTCGTGGACGTTGGCCGCAGTGACCACCGCGCTATGAGCCAAGCCGGTGCGGCTGTCCACGCCGATGTGCATCTTCATGCCGAAATACCACTGCTTGCCCTTGCGCGTCTGGTGCATCTCCGCATCGCGCTTCTTGTCGGCGTTCTTGGTGGAGCTCGGCGCGCCGATGATGGTCGCGTCCACGATCGTGCCGGTACCCACCTTCAGGCCGCGGCCTTGCAGCACCTCACCGACCTTGGCGAAGAGCTTCTCGCCCAGCTTGTGGGTCTCCAGCAGACGGCGGAACTTCAACAGCGTGGTGGCGTCCGGAACGCGCTCGCGCCCCAGATCGATGCCGACGAAGCTGCGCAAGCTGGCGCTGTCGTACAGCGCCTCCTCGCAAGCCTCGTCGGCCAGGTTGAACCAGTGCTGTACGAACAGCATGCGCACCATGCGATCCAGCCCGATGGTCGGCCTGCCGCCCTCGCCCTTGGGGTAGTAGGGCTCGATCACCGCACACAGTTCCAGCCACGGGACGATGTCGTTCATCGTCTTGAGGAACACGTCCCGCTTGGTCGGCCGACGGAATTGTTCGAAGCCCTTGTCGAATTCCATGGCAAGAGTCTGCTGCTTCATATGGAGTTCAACGCCTCAGCGGGGCAGGCGGTGCACCTTTTTCAGCGTTGCCTTGGGG
>JAGWTH010000042.1 GCA_028868995.1 Burkholderiales bacterium
GCTCGTCCGCAAGCTGTTTAACACAAGTTCGAACGCACTGCTCGAGATCCAGTGGTATCTGTTTGCTGCGATCTTCATGCTTGCCGCGGGCTACACCTTCCTGCGCAACGAGCATGTGCGCATCGACGTCGTCACCAGCCACCTGTCGGCCAAAGGCCAGAACATCGTGGACATCGTCGGCATCCTGTTCTTCCTGATGCCCATGGTCGGGCTGGTGCTGTGGCTGTCCTGGGCACCCTTCATGCTGTCCTTCAATTCCGGCGAGATGTCGGCCAACGCCGGCGGCCTGATCCGCTGGCCGGTCAAGCTGCTGCTGCCGGCGGGCATGGCGCTGCTGTTTCTGCAGGCGATCTCGGAACTGATCAAGCGTGTGGCCTTCCTTGCCGGCCATATCCCCAATCCGCTGGACAGGCGCAAGGGACCTTCGGCCGAGGAAGAACTCGCCGCCTTGATCAAGGCGCAGAAGCAGGGGGGGGCGCAATGACCCAGTTCCTGATCGCCAACATGGCGCCGGTGATGTTCGCGGCGCTGGTGTTCTTCCTGCTGCTGGGTTTTCCGGTCGCGTTCGCCCTCGCCGCCAACGGCATCCTGTTCGGCCTCGTCGGCATCGAACTCGGCCTGCTCAGCCCGGCGCTGTTCCAGGCCCTCCCAGAGCGCATCTTCGGCATCATGGCCAACGACACGCTGCTGGCCATCCCGTTCTTCACCTTCATGGGGCTGATCCTCGAGCGCAGCGGCATGGCCGAGGACCTGCTCGACACCATCGGCCAGCTCTTCGGGCCGATCCGCGGCGGTCTCGCCTACGCGGTGATCTTCGTCGGCGCATTGCTGGCCGCGACCACCGGCGTGGTGGCGGCTTCGGTGATTTCCATGGGTCTCATCTCGCTGCCGATCATGATGCGCTACGGCTACGACCATCGCATCGCCTCCGGGGTCATTGCGGCATCGGGCACGCTGGCGCAGATCATCCCGCCCTCGCTGGTGCTGATCGTGCTGGCCGACCAGCTCGGTCGCAGCGTGGGCGACATGTACAAGGGCGCCTTCGTGCCGGGCTTCATGCTGACCGGCATGTACACGCTGTACATCGTCGGCTGCGCCATCTTCAAGCCCGACTGGGTTCCGGCGCTGCCCCTGGAGGCGCGCACGATCCGCGAGGACAACGGCAAGAGCGGCGTCCCCTCGCTGCTGGTGCTCACGGGCATCTCGGCCGGCCTCGCCTTCTGGATGGGCGAGAACTATGCGCGCATCCTCGCCTGGATGGAGCACTCGCCGACGGTGAACCCGGTGGCCACCGACGAGACCATCGTCGTTTCGATGTGCGCCGGCGTGATGCTGGCCTTCGTGATCGCGGTGATCAACAAGGTCACGGGCCTGAAGCTGCTGTCGAAGATGGCCGAGCGCGTCACCTTCGTGCTGATCCCGCCGCTGCTGCTGATCTTCCTGGTGCTGGGCACCATCTTCCTGGGCGTGGCCACGCCGACCGAGGGCGGCGCCATGGGCGCGCTCGGCGCGGTGATCATGGCCGCGGTCCGCGGCCGCCTGAGCTTCGCGCTGCTCAAGCAGGGCCTGAACACGACCACCAAGCTGGCCACCTTCGTGGTGTTCATCCTGATCGGCTCGACCTTCTTCAGCCTGGTGTTCCAGGGCGTGGATGGCCCCATCTGGGTGGAGCACCTGCTGACCAGCCTGCCGGGCGGCCAGACGGGCTTCCTGATCGCGGTGAACATCCTGGTGTTCTTCCTGGCCTTCTTCCTGGACTTCTTCGAGCTGTCCTTCATCGTCGTGCCGCTGATCGGCCCGGTGGCGGACAAGCTGGGCATCGACCTGATCTGGTTCGGCGTGCTGCTGGGCGTGAACATGCAGACCTCGTTCATGCATCCGCCCTTCGGCTTCGCGCTGTTCTACCTGCGCAGCGTGGCCCCGGTGAAGCAGTACATCGACAAGATCACGCGCAAGCCGGTGGCGCCGGTCACCACGATGCAGATCTACTGGGGCGCGGTGCCCTTCGTGCTGATCCAGGTCATCATGGTCGGCCTGATCATCGCGTTCCCGGGCATCGTGTCGCGCGACAAGGTCAAGAAGATCGACCTCGACAAGGTGAAGATCGAGATGCCGGTGGCGCCGGACTTCGGCCCGGGCACCGATCCCTTCGCGCCGCCCTCGGGCGACGCGAAGCCGGGGGCGGCGCCCGCGGCGCCGGCGAACAGCGACGCCGACGAACAGAAGAAGATCGACGAGCTGTTCGGAACGCAGAAGAAATGAAAGCAGCGGGGGCCCTTCGGGGCCCTCGCCCTTTTGGGGAAGCCAGCTCATGCACGCCATCGAGATCGCCGCCGCCCTCCTGTTCGCCGTGGCGCTGGTGCACACCTTCGCCGCGCGCCAGCTGGTGCGCCTGGGCCGCCGCTTCCCGCGCCACGAAGGCCTGTTCCACCTGCTCGGCGAAGTGGAGGTGGTGTTCGGTTTCTGGTCGGCGGTGCTGGTGCTGGCGTTCGCCTCGCTGGCGAACTGGCAGGAAGCGGTCTCCTACCTCGAGGGCCGCCAGTACACCGAACCGCTGTTCGTGTTCGTGATCATGGTGATCGCGGCGTCGCATCCGGTGCTCGCCACGCTGCGCACCGTGATCGGCGCCAGCGCTCGCGCCCTGCCCCTGCCGCGCGCCGTTGCCATGGCCTGGCTGTGCCTGGCCCTGGTGCCCCTGCTGGGCTCGCTGGTGACCGAGCCGGCGGCCATGACCATCGCGGCGCTGCTGCTGGGTCCCCTCGTGTTCCGTCCCGGCATGCGCGAGTGGGTCAAGTACTTCAGCCTCGGCGTGCTGTTCGTCAACGTTTCCATCGGCGGCACGCTCACCTCCTATGCGGCGCCGCCGGTGCTCATGGTGGCGGGCACGTGGAAATGGGATTCGCTGTTCATGGTCCAGACCTTCGGCTGGAAGGCGGCGCTGGCGGTCGTCGTGAACGCCAGCCTCGCCTGCGCGTTGCTGTGGCAACCGCTGCGCCAGGAGCCGCCGCCGGTCCAGGGCGACGGCGGGCCGCGCGTGCCGCTCACCGTGCGCCTGGTCCACCTGGCCTTCCTGGCCGCCGTGGTGCTGGCCGCGCACCACCAGGTCGTGTTCTTCGGCCTGTTCCTGTTCTTCCTGGGCTTCACGACCGCCTATGCCGAGTACCAGCGCCCCCTGCTGATCAAGGAAGCCCTGCTGGTCGCCTTCTTCCTGGCGGGGCTGGTGGTGCTGGGCGGGCTGCAGCAATGGTGGCTGCAGCCGCTGGTTTCGGGCATGGACTCGCACGCGCTGTTCTTCGGCGCCCTGGGCCTGACGGCGATCACCGACAACGCCGCCCTGACCTACCTGGGTTCGCTGATCGAGGGCCTGTCCGAAGCCTCCAGGTACGCCCTGGTCGCCGGCGCCGTGGCCGGCGGCGGCCTCACGGTGATCGCCAACGCGCCGAACCCGGCCGGCGTGGCGCTGCTGCGCGGCGGCTTCGCGGACGGCTCGATCGGCGCGGGCGGTCTGCTGCTCGGGGCGCTGCTGCCCACGGCGGTGGCCGCGGCGGCGTTCCTGCTGCTCTGACCCGCCGCGGCCTCAGGTCCGGCAACGCTCCAGCACGTAGCGGCTCATCGCGGCCGCCAGTTCGTGCTCGCCCACGAACACGCGCCCGGACAGCTCCTGCTCCAGCCGTTGTGCCTCCTCCTCGTCGTGCGAGCGCACCACGACCTCGATGCCGGGGTTCAGCTGGCGCGCGCCATCCGCCATCTGCCGCACGGCGATCGTTTCCGGGATCGCAATGACCAGCATGCGCGCACGCGCGATGTGCGCTTGCACCAGCACCTCGGGCCGGCTGGCGTCGCCGCTGACGGCGGGCAGGCCCTCGGCGCGCAGGCGCTCCACGAGATCGCGGTTCTCCTCGGCCACCACGAAGGGCACGGACGCAGCGCGCAGCGCCTCGCCCACCTTGCGGCCCACCCGGCCCCAGCCCACCAGCACCACCTGGTGCGACAGGTACTTCGCATCCGTGCCCGTGGGCAGCTCCGCCAGCGGGTCGTCGCGGCCCGCGAGCCGGCGCGCCAGCGGCGAGCGCGCCAGCAGCCATTGCTGCAGCGGGCCTATGGTCTTGAACACCAGCGGGTTGAGCGCGATGGAGATCAGGGCACCCGCCACGATCAGGCTCGCGCCTTCGGGCGGCAGCAGGCCCAGCGCCCGCCCCAGGCTGCCCAGGATGAAGGAGAACTCGCCGATCTGCGCCAGGCTGGCCGACACGGTGAGCGCGGTGTGCAGCGGATAGCGCAGCAGCAGGACCAGGAGCGCCGCCGCGATCGACTTGCCCAGCACGATCACGCCCACCACCGCCAGCACGTGCAGCGGCCGCTCCACCAGGATGCGCGGGTCGAACAGCATGCCCACCGAGACGAAGAACAGCACGGCGAAGGCGTCGCGCAGCGGCAGGGTCTCCTCCGCCGCGCGGTGGCTGAAGCGCGACTCGCGCAGCACCATGCCGGCGAAGAACGCGCCCAGGGCGAAGGACACGCCGAACACCATGGTCGCGCCGTAGGCGATGCCGACGGCAGCCGCCACCACGCACAGCGTGAACAGCTCGCGCGAGCCGAGCTTCTGCACCTGCCACAGCAGCCAGGGGAACAGGCGCCGGCCCACGACCAGCATCAGCGCCACGAACAGGCCCACCTGCAGCAGCGTGCGGCCCACGCTGCGCCAGACGGCGGCGGCATCGGCACTGCCGCCGGTGAGCACGCCGGCCAGCGGCGGCAGCAGCACGAGCACCAGCACCATGGCCAGGTCTTCCACCACCAGCCAGCCCACGGCCACGCGACCGTTGAAGCTGTCCAGGACGCCCAGGCCCTCCAGCGCGCGCAGCAGCACCACCGTGCTGGCCACCGACAGCGCGATGCCGAACACCAGCGCGCCGGCGAGGCTCCAGCCCCACAGCAGGGCCACGCCGGCGCCCATGGCCGAGGCGGCGACGATCTGCACGATCGCGCCCGGCACGGCGATCCGCCGCACCGCCATCAGGTCGGCGAAGGAGAAGTGCAGCCCCACGCCGAACATCAGCAGCATCACGCCGATCTCGGCCAGCTGCGAGGCCAGGTGGGTGTCGGCGACGAAGCCCGGGGTGAAGGGACCGATCACGACCCCCGCGAGCAGGTAGCCCACCAGGGCAGGCAGGCGCAGCCGCGCTGCCGCGAATCCGAAGACCAGGGCCAGGCCGAGGGCGGCGGCGATGGTGGTGATCAGGGGCAGGTCGTGTTCCATGCCCCCAATCTACTACGGCGCCTCAAGGCCAAAGGCCGCCCTCGGGCGGCCTTGGCTCGCGTCGCGCCGAAGGCGCTCAGACCTTCACGTTGGTCATGAAGCTGTCGAAATAGAACTCCGAGAAGCGGGCCCACAGCAGCTGGTCGCGCTGGAAGGCGCGCATGTCCTGGTGGATCTTCTTGAACTCGGGCGACTTGGCCTCGTGCTCGGCGAACACCTCCATCGAGGCCTTGTAGCCGGCCTGCAGCACTTCCTTGGGGAAGGCCTTGAGCTGCGTCTTGTTGGCCACCAGGCGCTTCAGGGCGATCGGGTTGACCGCGTCGTACTTGGCGATCATGTCGCTCGCCGCCACCCGGGTGGCGGCGTCGACGATCGCCTTGTTCTCCGCGGACAGCGCGGCGTAGGCCTTGGTGTTGACGAAGAACTCCAGCTCGGCCCCGCCTTCCCACCAGCCCGGGTAGTAGTAGTAGGGAGCGACCTTGGCGAAGCCCAGCTTCTCGTCGTCGTAGGGGCCGACGAACTCGGTAGCGTCCAGGGTGCCCTTCTCCAGCGCCTGGTACACCTCGCCGACGGGCATGTTCTGCGAAACCACGCCCAGCTTGGCCATGGCCTCGCCCAGCAGGCCGCCGCCCATGCGCATCTTCAGGCCCTTCAGGTCCGCGACGGTCTTGATCTCCTTGCGGAACCAGCCGCCCATCTGGGTGCCCGTGTTGCCCGCGCTGAAGCTCTTCATGTTGTACTTCGCGTAGAAGGCGTCCATCAGCTTGCGGCCGTTGCCGTAGTCCATCCAGGCGTCCATCTGGCGCGCCGTCAGGCCGAAGGGCACGGCGCAGCCGAAGGCGAAGATCGCGTCCTTGCCGGTGAAGTAGTAGGGCGCGGTCTGCGCCATCTCGATGGTGCCGTTCTGCAGCGCATCCACCACGCCGAAGGCGGGCATCAGCTCGCCAGCCGCATGCACCGAGACCTCGAACTTGCCGCCCGACAGTTCCTTGACCGTCGCGGCGAACTTCTCGGCGCTGCCGAAGATGGTGTCCAGCGACTTGGGGAAGGACGAGGCGAGGCGCCAGCGAACGGCGGCCTGGGCGTGCACCGCGGGGGCGATGCCGGTGGCGAGCACGCCGGCGATGCCGGCGCGCGTCATGAGGGAACGACGGTCCATGGGATGGCTGCTCCTGAGCTGCGGGGATGATCGATACGTGAACGTACGATCATGCGCCCCGTCGCGGTGCGAAGCTGTCAGGAGGCTGGCACCAGGGACGTGCGGAATCTCCGACCTGGTGCCGCCTCAGAGTTTCTGCGACTGCATGAACCGGTCGAAAGTCGCCTCGGTGAAGCGGAACCAGAGGTTCTGGTCGGACCGGAACTTCGCGTAGTCGGCGTAGACCTTCTTCCAGTTCGGGTTCCGGTCCGACAGCTCCCGGTAAAGCGCCATCGACTCCCGGAAGGCCACCGTCATCAGGTCGGACGGGAAGGGGCGCAGCTTCGCGCCCTGGGCCACCAGCTGCTTGAGGGCGCCCGGGTTGCGCGCGTCGTACCGCGCCTGCATGACCACGTGCGCCTCGGACGCCGCGGTCTCCACGATCGCCTTGTGCTCCGCCGACAGGGCGTGGAAGGCCTTCTGGTTGACGTACAGGTCCAGCTGCAGGCCGCCCTCCCACCAGCCGGGGTAGTAGTAGTAGGGCGCGACCTTGTGGAAGCCCAGCTTCAGGTCGTCGTAGGGGCCGATCCATTCGGCCGCGTCGATCGTGCCCTTCTCCAGCGACTGGTAGATCTCGCCGCCGGGGATGTTCTGCGGCACGCCGCCCAGGCGCTCGATCACCTTGCCGGCGAAGCCGCCGACGCGGAACTTCAGGCCCTTCATGTCGGCGAGCGACTTCACTTCCTTGCGGAACCAGCCGCCCATCTGGGCGCCGGTGTTGCCGCAGGCGAAGTTGACGATGTTGTACTTCGCGTAGAACTCGCGCATCAGCTTCAGGCCGTTGCCCTCGAAGGTCCACGCGCTCATCTGGCGGCTGTTCAGGCCGAAGGGGATGGCGCCGCCGATGGCGAAGGTCTCGTCCTTGCCGAAGAAGTAGTAGGGCGCGGTGTGCGCGGCCTCCACCGTGCCCTGCTGCACGCCGTCGACCACGCCGAAGGGGGGCATCAGCTCGCCGCCCGCGTGGACCGAGACCTCGAAGCGGCCGCCGGACATGGCCTTCACCTTCTCGGCGAACACCTCCGCGGCGCCGAAGATGGTGTCCAGCGAGCGCGGGAAGCTCGAGGCGATGCGCCAGCGCACGGACGCCTGCGCATGCACGGCCGGGGCGACGCCGGCGGCGAGGACGCCGGCCAGGCCGGCTTGCTTGAGGGCGGAACGACGATCCATGGATACTCTCCTCCGGTTCTGTGTCGGGAACACGGCGGATGATCGACGCGGCCCGGCGCGGCAAGCTGTCAGGCGGCTGGCGGGGCCCCCCGGCAGGACGCCCCGCAAAAGAAAGGGCTCCCGGAGGAGCCCTCGCCACGGCGGATGGATCCGCCGCTGGTGGTCAGCCTTCTTACAGCTTCTGCGCCTGCATGAAGCGGTCGAAGGTCGCCTCGGTGAAGCGGAACCACAGGTTCTGGTCGGCGCGGAACTTGGAGTAGTCGCCGTAGATCTTCTTCCAGTCCGGGTTCTTGGCGTTGAGCTCGTCGTACAGCGCCATGGAATGCTTGAAGGCGTCGTTCATCAGGTCCGCGGAGAAGGGACGCAGCTTGGTGCCCGAGGCCACCAGCTGCTTCAGCGCATTGGGGTTGCGTGCGTCGTAGCGCGCCTGCATCACGATGTGCGCCTCGGAGGCAGCCGTCTCGACGATCGCCTTGTGGTCCGCCGACAGGGCGTTCCAGGCCTTGTCGTTGATGAAGAAGTCCAGCTCGGGGCCGCCTTCCCACCAGCCGGGGTAGTAGTAGTAGGGGGCCACCTTGTTGAAGCCCAGCTTCAGGTCGTCGTACGGCCCGATCCACTCGGCCGCGTCGATCGTGCCCTTCTCCAGCGCCTGGTAGATCTCGCCGCCGGGGATGTTCTGCGGCACGCCGCCCATGCGCTCGATCACCTTGCCGGCGAAGCCGCCGATGCGGAACTTCAGGCCCTTGAGGTCGGCCACCGACTTGATCTCCTTGCGGAACCAGCCGCCCATCTGGGCGCCGGTGTTGCCGCCGGGGAAGTTCACGATGTTGTACTTGGCGTAGAACTCGCGCAGCAGCTTCAGGCCGTTGCCGTCGTACATCCAGGCGGTCATCTGGCGGCTGTTCAGGCCGAAGGGGATGGCGCAGCCCAGCGCGAACACCTCGTTCTTGCCGAAGAAGTAGTACGGGGCGGTGTGGCAGATCTCCACCGTGCCCTGCTGCACGCCGTCGACCACGCCGAAGGGGGGCATCAGCTCGCCGCCGGCATGGACCGTGATCTCGAACTTGCCGCCAGACATGGCCTTCACCTTGTTGGCGAAAACTTCGGCGGTGCCGAAGATCGTGTCCAGCGATCGCGGGAAGGAAGACGCCAGGCGCCAGCGGATGGCAGCCTGGGCATGCACGGCCGGGGCGACGCCGGCGGCCAGCACGCCGGCGATGCCCGCCTGCTTGATCAGGGAACGACGATCCATGAAAACTCCTAGGTTCAGAAAATCAGGTTGGATTGGTGCCTCGGCTTCCAACTTTCGTGTCGTTGGATGAGGGTGGACCGATTCTAGGAAGGGCAGCTTCCGGTCAGCCCGGGGTTTTCCCTTGCGGCCGGGCACAACTACAGGAAAAGGCAAGGGTCCGCCGTGGCGGACCCTTGCGAGGTGGGGCGGTCGGCGCAGCCGCGCGTCAGCCGACGACCTTGAGGCTGGGGCCGGAGCGACCCTGCACCAGTTCGCCGAAGCGCGAGCGCACGGAGGCCTCGATGCCCGCCGCGTCCAGTCCCTGCAGGGCCAGCAGCCTGGCCGGGTCGCCGTGCGGTGCGTATTCGTCGCGCAGGCCCAGCTGCAGCACGGGCTTCACGACACCCGCGGCGTTCAGCGCCTCGGTGACGGCGCTGCCGGCGCCGCCCATGATGGCGCCCTCTTCCACCGTCACCAGCGCGTCGTGCGTGGCCGCCAGCTGCAGCAGCAGTTCGGTGTCCAGCGGCTTGGCCCAGCGCATGTTGGCCACCGTGAGGTCCAGGCGCTCGGCGGCCTGCAGCGCCGGATGGAGCAACGTGCCGAAGGCGAGCACCGCGACGCGGCGGCCCTGGCGGCGCAGCTCGCCGCGGCCGTAGGGCAGCGGCTGCAGGCCCGGTTCCACCGCGGCGCCCACGCCGGCGCCGCGCGGATAGCGCACGGCCACCGGGTGGTCCTGCTGCCAGGCCGTGGTCAGGAGCTTGCGGCACTCGTTCTCGTCGGCCGGGCAGGCGATGGCCATGTTCGGGATGCAGCGCAGGTAGGGGATGTCGTAGGCGCCCGCGTGCGTGGGGCCGTCGGCACCCACCAAGCCCGCGCGGTCCAGCGCGAACACCACCGGCAGGTTCTGCAGGGCCACGTCGTGGATCAGCTGGTCGTAGCCGCGCTGCAGGAAGGTGGAGTAGATCGCCACCACCGGCTTCAGGCCCTCGCAGGCCAGGCCCGCGGCGAAGGTCACCGCGTGCTGTTCGGCGATGCCGACGTCGAAGTAGCGGTCCGGGAAGCGCTGGTGGAACTCCACCATGCCCGAGCCTTCGCGCATGGCCGGCGTGATGCCCACCAGCCGGTGGTCCTGCGCCGCCATGTCGCACAGCCAGTGGCCGAACACCTGGGTGAAGGTGGGCTTGGGCGGCGTCGCCGGCTTGACCAGGCCCACCGCGGGGTCGAACTTGCCGGGCCCATGGTAGGCGACCGGATCGGCCTCGGCCAGCTTGTAGCCCTGGCCCTTCTTCGTCACCACGTGCAGGAACTGCGGGCCCTTGAGCTGGCGGATGTTCTGCAGCGTCGGGATCAGCGACTCGAGGTCGTGGCCGTCGATCGGCCCCACGTAGTTGAAGCCGAACTTCTCGAACAGCGTGGCCGGCACCACCATGCCCTTGGCGTGCTCCTCGATGCGCTTGGCCAGCTCGAACAGGGGCGGCGCGACGTGCAGCACCTTCTTGCCCAGCTCCTTGGTCGCGGCGTAGAAGCGCCCGCTCATGAGCTGGGCCAGGTAGCGGTTCAGCGCGCCCACCGGCGGGCTGATCGACATGTCGTTGTCGTTCAGGATCACCAGCAGGTCGGTGTCCATGACGCCGGCGTTGTTCAGCGCCTCGAAGGCCATGCCGGCGCTCATCGCGCCGTCGCCGATGACGGCCACGCAGCTGCGCTGCTCGCCCTTCTGCTTCGCCGCCACCGCCATGCCCAGCGCCGCGGAGATGCTGGTGGAGGAGTGCGCGGTGCCGAAGGTGTCGTACTCGCTCTCGGCGCGCTGCGGGAAGCCCGCCAGCCCGCCCAGCTGGCGCAGGCTGGCCATGCGGTCGCGCCGGCCGGTCAGGATCTTGTGCGGGTAGGTCTGGTGCCCCACGTCCCAGACGATGCGGTCCCAGGGCGTGTTGAACACGTAGTGCAGCGCGATGGTGAGTTCCACCGTGCCGAGGTTGGAGCTCAGGTGACCGCCGGTGCGAGCCACCGACTCCAGCACGTACGCGCGCAGCTCCTCGGCCAGCGGCGCGAGCTGCGTGCGCGGCAGCCGCCGCAGGTCGGCGGGGTCGTTGATGGTTTCGAGCAGCGTTCCCATTGGCTTGCTTCAGTTGTCCCGGTGTACCACCATCTCGGCCAGCGCGAGCAGCGCCCGCGTGTCGGCCAGGCCGGTGGTGGCCAGCGCGCCGCGCGCCTCGCCCAGCAGGTCACGGGCATAGGAGCGGGCGCGCTGCAGTCCGAGCAGGGACACGTAGGTGGGCTTGTCGTGCAGCGCGTCCTTGCCGGCCGTCTTGCCAAGGGTAGCCGAATCGGCGGTGACGTCCAGGATGTCGTCCACCACCTGGAAGGCCAGGCCCAGGGCCCGGCCGTACTCCGACAGGCCGGCGCGGGCCGCCGCCGTGGCTTCGCCGCAGGCGGCGCCCATCATCACGCTGGCCTGCAGCAGGGCGCCCGTCTTCAGGCGGTGCATGTGGCGCAGTTCGGCCTCGGTGAGCGACCGGCCCACGGCGGCCAGGTCGATGGCCTGGCCGCCGGCCATGCCGGCCTGGCCCGCGGCCTGCGCCAGCAGCCGGCACAGGCTGGCCTGCACCCGGTCGGGGATGCCGGCGCCCTCCGGGGCCAGCAGCTCGAAGGCCAGGGCCTGCAGCGCGTCACCGGCCAGCAGCGCGGTGGCCTCGCCGTAGGCCACGTGCACCGTGGGCTTGCCCCGGCGCAGCACGTCGTTGTCCATGCAGGGCATGTCGTCGTGCACCAGCGAGTAGGCGTGGATCAGCTCCACCGCGCACGCGGCGCGCAGGGCGGCGTCCGGGTTGCCCCCGACGGCCTCGGCCGCCCCCAGCACCAGCAGCGGGCGCAGGCGCTTGCCGCCGTCCAGGACGGCGTAGCGCATGGCCTCGCCCAGGCCTGCCGGGGCATCCGCGGGCACCCAGGCCGACAGGGCCTGCTCCACGCGCGCGAGTCGTTCGGACGACCAGTCCTTCAGGGAAAAACTCAAGCAACCTCCCCCAGGCTCATTCGCCGGCCCAGGGCTTGAGCACGCCCGCATCGAGCACCTTGATCTGCTCCTCGACGGCCTGCAGCTGGTCGCGGCAGTACTTCAGGAGCTCGGCGCCGCGTTCGTAGCCGGCGAGCAGTTGTTGCAGGGGCAGCTGGCCGGACTCGATGCGGCCGGCGAGCTGCTCCAGTTCTTCCATGGCCGCTTCGTAGCTGGCAGGGGGTTGGAATGGCGGCTTGGACATCGATTTGCTTCAGATCAAGAGTGGATTTTAGGCGAGCGCCCCCCATCCGGCCCCGGGGGGTAGAATCCCCCTCCCTTCCAGTCGCGCTCCCGAGCGTGGCCCTGCCCCTTCATAGGGGGAGTCTCTAGGTCAGGTCCCATGTCTGATTTAAGTCTTCAACTCCAGCAGGCCGCAAGCCAACTTCCCGTTACCAGCTACTTCGACGAGGCGCTCCACGCGCGCGAGATGGAGCTCATCTTCCAGCGCGGGCCCCGGTACCTGGGGCACGAACTGGCGATCCCGGACACCGGGGACTACCACGCCCTGCCGCAGGAAGGCGAGGGGCGCGCGCTGCTGCGCACGCCGGGCGGCATCGAGCTGATCTCCAACGTCTGCCGCCACCGCCAGGCGGTGATGCTGCGCGGGCGCGGCTCGGTGCGCTCCGGCCCGTCCTCCGCCGGCGGCAACATCGTCTGCCCGCTGCACCGCTGGACCTACAGCGCCGGCCACGGCAGCCAGGCCGGCACGCTGCTGGGCGCGCCGCACTTCGCGACCGATCCCTGCCTGAACCTGAACAACTACCGGGTCCAGACCTGGAACGGCCTGGTGTTCGAGGCGGGCAACGGCTTCGACGTGAACCGCGCGCTGGCGAAGCTGGGCCCCCGGGGCGACCTGGATTTCTCCGGCTACGTCTACGACCGCACCGAGCTGCACGAGGTGGACTACAACTGGAAGACCTTCATCGAGGTCTACCTGGAGGACTACCACGTCGGTCCCTTCCACCCGGGCCTGGGCAACTTCGTCACCTGCGACGACCTGCGCTGGGAGTTCGGCCGGCACTATTCGGTGCAGACCGTGGGCGTGGCCGGCAAGCTGGGCAAGCCGGGCTCGGACGTCTACCAGCGCTGGCACGAGCAGGTGCTGCGCTACCAGGGCGGCCAGCTGCCCCGGCACGGCGCCGTGTGGCTCACGCTCTACCCGAACGTGATGGTGGAGTGGTATCCCAACGTGCTGGTCGTCTCCACGCTGTTCCCCCGGGGGCCGCAGAAGACGCTCAACGTGGTGGAGTTCTTCTACCCCGAGGAGATCCAGGCCTTCGAGCGCGAGTTCGTCGAGGCCCAGCAGGCCGCCTACATGGAGACCTGCGTCGAGGACGACGAGATCGCCCTGCGCATGGACGCCGGCCGCAAGGCCCTCCTGGAGCGGGGCGACAACGAGGTCGGCCCCTACCAGAGCCCCATGGAGGACGGCATGCAGCACTTCCACGAGTGGTACCGCGAAATGATGGGGCCCGATCCCGCCCTGCGCTGCGGTGCCGGCGTTCCCTGACGGGGTCCACCGGGGCACGGTGGTGCCCCTGGAACGCCGCAACGTCGACACCGACGCCATCTTCCCGAAGCAGTACGGGCGCTCGACCGCCCGCAGCGGCTATGGCGCCGTGCTGTTCGACCACTGGCGCTACCTCGACCCGGGTGACCTGGACAGCGATCACGCCCTGCGCCGGCCGAACCCCGCGTTCGTCCTGAATGACCCGGCGCTGCGCGGCGCCACCGTCCTGCTGGCGGGCCCCAACTTCGGCTGCGGCTCCAGCCGCGAGCACGCGGTCTGGGCGCTGCGCGATTACGGCTTCCGCGCCGTGGTGGCGCCCGGCTTCGGCGATATCTTCCGCGACAACTGCGCCGTCAACGGCGTGGCCCCCATCGTGCTGGCCGAGCAGGAGGTACGGGACCTGTTCGACCTGGCGCGCCTCGCGCCGCTGGCCGTCACGATCGATGTGAACGCGGGCCGCCTGCAGGCCGGCGCGCATGACCTCGCCTTCCGGCTCACGCCCCGGCAGCGCCTGCTGCTGACGCAGGACGTCGACTGGATCGCCGCCACGCTTGCCCAGCGCGCGCGCATCGCCGACTTCGAGACGCGACGCCTGGCGCGCCAGCCCTGGCTGGACCGCATGTTCCCGCAGGAGCGCTGATGCAGGCCCTGTGGATGCTCGCGGCCTCGCTGTTCTTCGCCACGATGGCGGTGTGCATCAAGGTCGCCTCGGCCTGGTTCCATCCGGCGGAACTCATCTTCTGGCGCGGGCTGCTGGGCATGGGGGTGATGGCCGTCTGGGCCCGCTCGCGCCGCACCAGCCTCGCCACGCACTACCCCTGGATGCACGCCTGGCGCAGCCTGGTGGGCGTGCTGGCGCTGGGCGCCTGGTTCTATGCGATCGCGGGACTGCCGCTGGCCACCGCGATGACGCTCAACTACATGAGCAGCGTCTGGATCGCGGCCTTCCTGGTGGGCGGGGCCCTGGTCGCCTGGAATCCGCGCTCGGGCTCGGGCCTGCCGGCCCGGCAGGGACCGCTCGCCCTCACGGTGCTGGCGGGCTTCGCCGGCGTGCTGATGATGCTGCGGCCGACGATCGAGCAGCACCAGGTTTTCGCGGGCCTGGTGGGGCTGCTGTCGGGGATGCTGTCCGCCTTCGCCTACCTCCAGGTGATGGCCCTGGGGCGCACCGGCGAGCCCGAGGTGCGCACCGTCTTCTACTTCGCCGCCGGCTCCACGGTGGCCGGGGCCATCGGCACGCTGCTCACCGGCTGGTCACCCTGGGACTGGGGCCATGCCCTGTGGCTGCTGCCGATGGCGGTGCTCGCCTCGCTGGGCCAGTGGTGCATGACGCGGGCCTACAGCCACGGTCCGACGCTGCTGGTGGCCAACCTGCAGTACTCCGGCATCGTGTTCGGCGCGCTGTACAGCCTGGTGCTGTTCGGCGACCGCATCCCGCCGGGCGGCTGGGCCGGCATGGCCCTGATCTGCGCCAGCGGCATCGCCGGCACCATCCTGCGCGCGCGGGCGGCGCCGGATGCGCCCGCGGAGGAACACTGACGCGCCTCATCCCCGCCTCCGCGGGGATGATGAAACACGCGAGAATGCGACCATGTACACCACGCTCATCACCGCCGAACAGCTGCAGGCCCTGCAGGCCGCCAAAGCTCGCCTGATGGTCTTCGACTGCAGTTTCGAACTGATGGACACCACGGCGGGCGAGAAGGCGTACCTGCAGGCGCACATCCCCGGCGCGGTCTATGCGCACCTGGACCACGCGCTGAGCGACAAGGGCTCGCCCGATGCCAGCGGCGAGCCGCAGCCGCATCCGGGCGCGGCCTCGGGCGGCCGGCATCCCCTGCCCAGCCGCGAGAAATTCGCGATGTGGCTGTCGTCCGTGGGCTTCGCCAACGACATGCAGGCCGTGGTCTACGACCGCAACGCCGCCAACTACTGCGGCCGCCTGTGGTGGATGCTCAAGTGGGCGGGCCACGAGGCCGTCGCCATCCTCGATGGCGGACTGCAGGCCTGGCAGGCCGCGGGCGGCGAGGTGCGCCCGGGCCCGGAGCCCTCGCATTTCCAGTCCAATTTCGAGCTCGGAGCGCCGCTGCGCCGGCTGGTGGTCACCGAGGAGGTCCGGTGCGGCCTGGGACAGCCGGGCCAGACGATCGTCGACGCCCGCGCGCCCCAGCGCTTTCGCGGCGAGGTGGAGCCGCTGGACCCGGTGGCCGGCCATATCCCCGGCGCGCTGAACCGGCCGTTCGCGCTCAACATCGGCGCCGACGGCCGCTTCAAGCCGCGCGAGCAGCTGCGGGCGGAATTCGAGGCGCTGCTGGCCGGCCGCGACCCGGCGACCGTGGTGCACCAGTGCGGCAGCGGGGTGAGCGCCGTGCCCAACCTGGTGGCGATGGAGGTCGCCGGCTTCGCCCCGACCGGCCTCTACGCGGGGAGCTGGAGCGAATGGTGCCGCACGCGCGGCTTGCCGGTGGAGAAGGGCTGAGCCCTCAGCGCCGGTAGGAGGCCTTCAGCCGCGCACGCTCGGCGTCGCCCAGCCCGAGCCCTTCGCGCAGGTAGCCCTCCAGCGAGCCGTAGGCGGCGTCGACCTCGTCGAAGGCCGCCTGCAGGAAGCTGGCGTCCACGCGCCACAGCACGTTCGCGGCCTCGGGCGGCAGTCCCAGCAGGCCGCCGGCGGGCAGCCGCAGGCGCTCGTTGGTCAGCAGGTAGTCGCGCATCACCTCGTCGTCGGAGGCGCCCACCGACTTGAGCAGCAGCGCGGCGGCGAAGCCGGTGCGGTCCTTGCCCGCGGTGCAGTGGAACACCGTGGGCTCGTCGGAGGCGAGCAGCAAGGAGAAGAACTGCGCGAACCGGGGCGTGCCCTTGCGCACGAAGCCGCGGTAGGTGTCCTGCATGTGCGCGGCGATGTCGGCCCCGGTGAGCCGGTGGCCCGCCGCGACCAACTCTTGCAGCACCTGCACGATGGTGGGCTCGATCGCCAGCGAATGGACCGTCACGTCCGGCAGCCTGCAGGCGAAGGCCTCGCGCTCCTGCACGCCGCGGAAGTCCAGGACCCGGCGCACGCCCAGCTCGCGGATCCGGGCGGCGTCGGCGGCGTCCAGCGCGCCGAGGTGGTCGGAGCGGAACAGGTTGCGCAGGGGCAGGCCGGGCGCCGGGCCGGTGCCGACGCGGCGGAAATTGGCGGAATTCGCGATGCGCATGCCTGAATTGTCCTGGATCGCCCGCCCCGTGGGGTGGAGTGCGCCTCCCGACCCACCAGCGCCGTGGGTCGGATTGCACGGAAACGTCACTTCCACGCCGCCCGCGCGCGGGCGCGCACCTGGATCACGGGCGCCTGCGGCCGCGCCGCCGCGTCCGGCCGCGCCTCGGCCTGCGGCCAGGCGAGCTGCTCGAAGCGCGCCAGCATGGCCTCGCCGATGAAGCGCGTGCGGCCCGCGTAGACATGGCGGTCGCCGCCGCCCGCCTGCTGCGTCACGTAGAAGCGCTGCGGCACCAGCAGGTGCAGGTGCTCCTTGGCACGGGTCATCGCCACGTACAGCAGCCGGCGCTCCTCCTCGAGTTCCTCCGCGGTGCCCGTGGCCATGTCGCTCGGGATGCAGCCGTCCACCACGTTGAGCACGTGCACCGCCTTCCATTCCTGCCCCTTGGCGCTGTGGATGGTGGACAGGATCAGGTAGTCCTCGTCGCGCAGCGGCGGGCCGCTCTGGTCGCTGGTCGCCTCGGGCGGGTCCAGGGTCAGCTCGGTGAGGAAGCGCTCGCGGCTCGCGTAGCCGGTGGCCAGCCGCGCGAGCTGTTCGATGTCCAGCCTGCGCACCTGCGCATCGTCGTACAGGCGCTCCAGCCGCGGCAGGTACCAGGCCTGGGCCAGCTCCATGTCGGCCGGCCAGGCCAGGCCCGGCTCCCCGAGCCGCGCGTACAGCGCGGCGAAGGCGGCCCAGTCCTCGCGCGCCGCCGCCGGCGGCTCGAAGGCCTGCAGCGCCGCATGCGGGTCGCCGGCCTCGGCCATCGCGTCGAGCAGGCGCGTGGCGGTCGCCGCGCCGACGCCCGGCACCATCTGCGCCACGCGGAAGCCCGCCATGCGTCCGCGCGGGTTGTGCGCGAAGCGCAGCACCGCCAGCAGGTCCTTGACGTGCGCGGCCTCCAGGAACTTGAGGCCGCCGAATTTCACGAAGGGGACGTTGCGCCGGGCCAGTTCCAGTTCCAGCGCCGCGCTGTGGTGGCTGGCGCGGAACAGCACCGCCTGCGACTTGAGCTGCGCGCCCGCCTCGCGCTGGCGCAGCACCTCGCCGGCCACCCAGCGCGCCTGCTGGGCCTCGTCGGGCACCAGCACCAGCTGCGGGCGCTGGCTGGAGGCCCGGTCGGTGAACAGGTTCTTGGCGTGGCGTTCGCGGGCCGCCGCGATCACGGCGTTGCTGGCATCCAGGATGGGCTGGGTGCTGCGGTAGTTGCGCTCCAGGGTCACCACGCGAGCGGGCTGCGCGAAGCGGTGCGGGAAGTCCAGGATGTTGCGCACCGTGGCGCCGCGGAAGGAGTAGATGCTCTGCGCGTCGTCGCCCACCACCGTCACGCCCTGTCCCGTGGGCTTCATGGCCAGCAGGATTTCCTCCTGCAGGCGGTTGGTGTCCTGGTACTCGTCGACCAGCACGTGGTCGAAGCGCGCGCCGACCTCGGCGGCCAGCTGCGGCTCGGCCATCAGGTCGGCCCAGAAGGCCAGCAGGTCGTCGTAGTCCAGCACGTTCTGCTGCTGCTTGGCCTCGACGTAGGCGCCGAACAGCTTCTTCAGCTCTTCCTCCCACTGGCTGCACCAGGGATAGAGCGACTGCAGCACCAGAGCGAGCGGCTCGCGGGTGTTCATCACGCGCGAATAGATGCCCAGGCAGGTGCCCTTGAGCGGAAAGCGCTTCTTCTGCTCGGCCAGCCCGATCTCGTGGCGCACGAGGCCGATCAGGTCCTCGGCGTCGCCGCGGTCGTGGATGGTGAAGGATTCCTCCAGGCCGATGCGCTGCGCGTACTCGCGCAGCAGCCGCGCGCCGATGCCGTGGAAGGTGCCGCTCCAGGGCAGGCTGGGCAGGGCCTGCGCGCCCGCCAGGCCCAGCGCCTGCTGCAGCACCTGGCCGACGCGCCGCTCCATCTCCTGCGCCGCGCGCCGGCTGAAGGTCAGCAGCATCATGCGCTGCGGGTCGGCGCCGTGGCGGATCAGGTGGGCGACGCGGTGTGCCAGGGTGTTCGTCTTGCCCGAGCCGGCGCCCGCGATCACCAGCAGCGGTCGCGTGTCGCCGGCCGTGTCGCCGGTGCCGTGGGTGGCCGCCTCGCGCTGCTGCGGGTTGAGGGATTCGAGCGGGTCGGGATGCTGCATGGGGACGTCGTCAGCTGTATATTAATCCAGTGCGCGCGAACATCCTGGTCGGCACCGCCTCCTGGACCGACAAGACCCTCATCGCCTGCGGCCGCTTCTATCCGCCCGGCTGCACGACGGCGGAGCAGCGCCTGCGCTTCTACGCGAGGCAGTTCCCGCTGGTGGAGGTCGATTCGAGCTACTACGCGATGCCGCCGCCGCAGACGGCGCGCCTGTGGGCCGAGCGCACGCCGGCGGACTTCACCTTCAACGTCAAGGCCTTCCGCCTGTTCACCGGGCACCAGGCGCTGCCCACGGCGCTGGACCGCGACCTGCGCCGGGCGCTCGGCCCCGAGCCGCCGCGCACGCTCTACTACGAGAAGCTGCCGCAGGAGATCCGCGAGGAACTCTGGCGCCGCTTCCTGGCGGCCCTGGCGCCGCTGAAGGAGGCGGGCAAGCTGGGCGCGGTGCATTTCCAGTTCGCCCCCTGGCTGCTGCGCAACCGGCACGGCATGGCCCACGTGGAGCACTGCGTGGAGCAGATGCGCGGCCACCTCGTCGCCGCGGAATTCCGCCACGCCACCTGGTTCTTCGGCGAGCAGCTGGAACAAACGCTCGCCTGGGAACGCGCCCTGGGCCTGGTGCACACGGTGGTCGACTCGCCCCAGGGCTTCGCCAACTGCGTGCCCTGCGTGTGGGATGTCACGAATCCCGAGCTCGCGATCGTGCGCCTGCACGGGCGCAACAAGGAGACCTGGAACAAGAAGGGGCTGGCCGCCTCCTCCGCGCGCTTCGACTACCAGTACAGCCGCGAGGAGCTGGCCGCGATGCAGCCGGAGATCGAGCACCTGGCCACGCTGGCGCGGCGCGTGCACGTGATCTTCAACACCAACCACGAGGACCAGGGCCAGGTGGGCGCGCGCATCCTGGGCGAGCTGCTGCGCACCGGCCGCGGGTAAAGATCCGTGACAGGGCGGAACGAGGCGCCCGAGCCGCTAGACTTCGCCCCGTCCCTTGTCTGGAGCACTGCATGAAACCGGGTATCCGCCTCACCCTGCTGGCCGCCGGCCTCGCCGCCTGCGCGTTCGCGGCCCAGGCGCAGAACAAGCCGTCCGCCTCACCCTCCGCGCCCGCCTCCGCGGCGCCCCCGGCCGGCGCCGGCGACATCGTCCGCAATCCCGAGTACGAGAAGGCCGGCGCGTTCGCCGCGCAGGCCTGGCTGCTGCTGCTGGACCGCAAGGACTGGGGCACCGCCTGGGACACCTCCAGCGCCGTCTTCCGCAAGAACGTCCCGCTCGACAAGTGGATGGACAACATCCCCAAGCTGCGCGACCCGCTGGGCGCCTTCGTCGAGCGCCAGCCGGGCGACCCGATCTACACGAAGAGGCTGCCTGGCCAGCCCGAGGCCGACTACGTGACTGTCTCCTTCCGCTCCAAGTTCGCGAACAGGCAGGTGATCGAGATGGTGACCACCGTGCGCGAGAGCGACGGCCGCTGGCGCGTGACGGGTTACGGCACCCAGAACCAGTAACGCGCCTCCAGCCCGTCCCGCGGGCGGGTCACTCGTGCGCCAGGCTCGCGGTGAGCACCACCAGCGCGATGCCGGCCAGCAGCCAGGCGATCTGCGCCAGGGTTTCGCGCGCGCCGAGCCGCTTCTGCAGCTGCGGGATCAGGTCGGCCAGCGCGACGTAGATGAAGCTGCTGCTCGCGACCACCAGGAAGAAGGGCAGGTAGTCCTTCAGGTGCTCCAGCAGCCACCAGCCGGCCAGCCCGCCCAGAGGCGTGATGGCGCCCGCGAGCGAGACCTTGACCAGCGCCACCCGCCGGCTGCTGCTTGTCTGGCGCAGCACCGCCAGGTCGCCGATGTGGTGCGGCACCTCGTGGGCCAGCACCGCCAGCGCCGCGACCAGGCCCAGGCGCAGGTCGGCCATGAAGGCCGAGGCGATCAGGATGCCGTCGCCGAAGCAGTGCACGCTGTCGCCGGTCAGCACGGTCCAGCCGCCGGCGCGCGGCGCGTGCGGGTGGTGGGCATGCGCATGCGACGCGTCGTCGTGGTGGTGTTCGTGCCCGTGGTGCCACAGCTCCGCCTTGTCCAGGAGGAAGAAGAACACCAGGCCCGTCAGCAGCGTGGCGAACAGCGGATGGGCCTCGTGCCCGCTCTCGAGGGCTTCGGGCAGCAGGTGCATGAAGGCGGTGGACAGGAGCGCGCCGGCCGCGAAGCTCAGCAGGTGCTGCTCGGGCAGGCCGCGGCCTCCGGGCCCGGTGCCGGCGTCCTTCCAGCCCAGGCGCATCAGGACGGCGGCGACCCACACACTGCCGATGCCGACGGCGAGGGTGGCGAGGAGGATGGCGATCAGGGTCATGGACGAAAAACCGCCCCGGGGGGCGGCGACAAGCGAAGGTTGACCGGGTCCGGGTCAGGCCACGCCATGGGCACGGAACCACTCCAGTGCCCGCTTCCAGCCGTCCTTGGCCGGTCCCTCGCGATAGCTCGCGCGGTAGTCGGCGTGGAAGGCGTGCGGCGTGTCGGGATAGACCACGAACTGCGAATCCCGGGCGGCGGCGGGACCGCTCGCCAAGGCTGCTTTCATCTTAGCGATCGTGTCAAGGGGGATGCTCGGGTCGTCGCCACCGTACAGCCCCAGCACCGGCGCCCGCAGGTCGGCGACCACGTCGACCGGGTTCTTCGGCGTGAGCGCGGTCGACGGCCCCACCAGCCGGCCGTACCAGGCCACCGCTGCCTTCACCGGCGCATGGGCGGCGTAGAGCCAGGTGATGCGCCCGCCCCAGCAGAAGCCGGTGATGCCGGCCCGGGACACGTCGCCGCCGTTGGCGGCGGCCCACTTCAGGGCGCCGTCCAGGTCGCCCAGGACCTGGGCGTCCGGCACCTTGGAGACGATCTCCGACAGCAGCCTGGCCATCTCGCCGTACTCGCCCGGGTCGCCCTGGCGCGCGAACAGCTCCGGCGCGATCGCCAGGTAGCCCGCGTGGGCCAGGCGGCGTGCGGTGTCGGCGATGTATTCGTGCACGCCGAAGATCTCGTGCACCACCAGCACCACCGGCAGGCCCGTGCGGCCGGCCGGCGCAGCCCGGTAGGCGGGCACCTTGAAGCCGCCCACCTCGTAGCTGATGTCGCCCACCGTCAGGCCATCGGCGGACGTTCGGATCGCGGTCTGGGCCATGAGCGGGCCAGCGGCGGCGGCATAGCCGACCCCCAGGGCCGCCTGGAGGGCCGTCCGCCGGGTCGCGCCGCGGTCTTTCGCGGTGCCGGGCAGCAGGGCTTCGAATTCTTTCTGCAGGTCGTCCCTGAGCATGGATCCTCCTGTCGTGGTTCCCAGCCGCGGAGTCTAGGGGTTCCCGGACAGGCACGCTGGCAGCGCGCCAGCTGCGAGGGTATAAGGCCGGCCATGCGCCCCCTCCTCCTGCTGCTGGTCTCGTTCCTGCTCGCCCCCGCGTTCGCCCAGGAAGGGGCTCCCCACGGCCTGCGGGCCTCCGCCCTGGCCGCGCCCGACCTTTCGTATCCGGCGGGCCCGTCGAGGCTGTCCATCTTCAGCGCGCCGCGCATGGCCCTGTACAAGCCGGACGGCGACGGCCCGTTTCCGGCGCTCGTCCTGATGCACCAGTGCGGCGGCCTGCGCAGCCGCGCCGGCTGGCAGAACATGGCCATCCTCGACTGGGCGCGCGCCGCGGTGGCCCGCGGCTACGTCGCGCTCGTCGTCGACAGTCTGGGCCCGCGAAACGTGGATACGGTCTGCATGGGACCGCGCAACGGCGTGAACTTCGCGCGCGGCGTGCGCGACGCCCTGCTGGCGGGCGCGCAGCTCGCGACGCTTCCGTACGTCGACAAGGACCGCATCGCCGTAGCGGGCTATTCCTGGGGGGCCATGGTGACTGTGCTGGCCAGCAGCAGACGATGGGCCGGCGCGCTGGGCGACGGCTTCCGCTTCCGCGCGGCGGGGGCCTTTTATCCAGGGTGCTTCACATTCAAGCGGGCCCATGCGCCCGACCTGGAAGTCGTCAACCCTGACATCGACCGGCCCTTGCTGGTGCTGGTGGGCGGACAGGACACGGAGACGCCGGCCGGCGACTGCATTCCGCGGCTGGAGCGCATTCAGGCAGCGGGCGCCCCGGTGAGCGTGCACCTGTACCCGGACGCGACCCACTGCTGGGACTGCAAGAACCTGGACGGCTTCTCGAAGGTGGACGCGCGAGGCTCCCATGTGGTCTACCACTACAACGAGGCCGACACGCGGGACAGCGAGCATCGCCTGTTCGACTTCCTCGCACAGGCGATGCCGCATGGCTGAACAGCCGCAAAATGGGGTCCGTTCACCAGGAGAAACCCATGCCCACCATCCGTGTCGAACTGTTCGAGGGACGCACGCCGGAACAGAAGAGAAACCTCGTCAAGGCGCTCACCCAGGCCTGCGTCGACACGCTGGGCAGCAAGCCGGAAGGCGTCGACGTGCTGCTGTACGACATCAAGCCCTCCGACTGGGCCACCGGCGGGGAGCTGTGGTCGGAGAAGCAGAAGGGCTGAGCCCCACGGCGCCGGCTCAGTGGGCCTGGTCCCAGTTGGCGCCGACACCGATCTCGGCCAGCAGCGGCACGCTCAGCTGCACGACGCCGGCCATGAGGCGCGGGATCTCGGCCTTCAGCCAGTCGACCTCGACCTCCGGCACCTCGAACACCAGTTCGTCGTGCACCTGCATGATCATCCTCGTGCGCCGGCGCTCGCCATCGAGCACCTTCTGCACTTCGACCATGGCCATCTTGATCAGGTCGGCGGCCGTGCCCTGCATGGGCGCGTTGATCGCCTGCCGCTCGGCGGCGCCGCGGCGCGGCCCGTTGGGCGAATTGATCTCGGGCAGGTACAGGCGCCGGCCGAACACGGTCTCCACGTAGCCCCGGCTCTTGGCCGCCAGCCTTGTTTCGTCCATGTACCGGCGCACCCCCGGGTAGCGCTGGAAGTAGCGGTCGATGTAGTTCTTCGCCGCCGTGTTGTCGATCCCCAGATTGCGCGCCAGGCCGAAGCTGCTCATGCCGTAGATGAGGCCGAAGTTGATCACCTTGGCGTAGCGGCGCTGCTCGCTGGAGACCTGCTCCACCGGCACGCCGAACACCTCCGCGGCGGTGGCGCGGTGCACGTCGAGGTTGTCGCGGAAGGCCCGCAGCAGCGCCTCGTCCTCGCTGATGTGCGCCATGATGCGCAGCTCGATCTGGCTGTAGTCGGCGCTGGCGATGAAGGCGCCCGGCGGCGCCACGAAGGCCTCGCGGATGCGCCGGCCCTCGGCCGTGCGCACCGGGATGTTCTGCAGGTTGGGGTCGTTGCTCGAGAGCCGCCCGGTGACGGCCACCGCCTGCGCGTAGTGCGTGTGCACGCGGCCCGTGAGCGGGTTCACCATCTGCGGCAGCTTGTCGGTGTAGGTGCCCTTGAGCTTGGACAGGCTGCGGTGCTCCAGGATGCGCGCCGGCAGCGGGTAGTCCTCGGCCAGCTTCTCCAGCACCTCCTCGTCGGTGCTGGGCGCGCCGCTGGCGGTCTTCTTCACCACCGGCAGCTGCTGCTTGGTGAACAGGATGTCGCTGATCTGCTTGGGGCTGCCCAGGTTGAAGGGCTGGCCGGCCAGCTGGTGGGCCTCCTGCTCCAGGCGCATGATGCGCTGGCCCAGCTCGTGGCTCTGCTGCGCCAGCACGCGGGCGTCGATCAGCACGCCGTTGCGCTCGATGCGGAACAGCACCTCGCTGGAGGCGATCTCCAGCTCGTAGATGGAGCGCAGCTTCGGCTCGCGCTCCAGCCTCGGCCACAGGGCCAGGTGCACGTCCAGGGTCTGGTCCGAGTCCTCGCAGGAGTATTCGGAGGCCTGGTCGATCGGCACCTGGTTGAAGCCGATCTGGCTCGCGCCCTTGCCCGCCACCGTCTCGTAGTCGATCCCGGTGCGTCCCAGGTGGCGCTCGGCCAGGCTGGCCAGGCCGTGCGGCTTGTGCACCTCCAGCACGTAGCTTTGCAGCATGGTGTCGTGCACGTAGCCGCGCACCTCGACGCCGTGGTTGGCGAAAACGTGCCGGTCGTACTTGATGTGCTGGCCGAGCTTGTGCCGCGCCGGGTCCTCCAGCCAGGGCCGCAGGCGCTCCAGCACCTCGTCGCGCGGCAGCTGGGCGGGCGCGTCGGGATAGTCGTGGGTCAGCGGCACGTAGCAGGCGATGCCCGGCTCGGTGCTGAAGGACAGGCCCACGATGCGGGCGCGCATCTCGTCCAGCGAATCGGTCTCGGTGTCCAGCGCCACCAGCTGCGCCGCCTCGATGCGCGCCAGCCAGTGGTCGAAGTGCTCCCAGGTGAGCACCGTCTCGTAGTGCAGCGTGGTCACCCGCGACAGGCCCGCGAGGTCCGGCTCGGCGCTTTCGGCGTGCACCGCCGGCGCGGCCCGCCGGCCGCCCGCCTTCCTGTGCTCCTCCAGCAGTTCCGGCGGCACCGCGTGCTCCTCCAGCTGCTTGACCAGGCCCTTGAAGCCGTAGCGCTCGTAGAAGGCCTTGAGCGCATCCACGTCCTGGCCGCCGATCGCGATGTCGTCGAAGGCCGGGAAGCCCGGGATGTGTTCGCCGAGGTCGCAGTCGGTGCGGATGGTCAGCAGCTGACGGCCCTTGGGCAGCCAGTCCAGCGCCCGGCGCAGGTTCTCGCCGACGGCGCCCTTCACCTCGGAGGCGCGCGCGACCAGGTTGTCCAGCGAGCCGTACTCCTGCAGCAGCTTGACCGCCGTCTTGGGCCCGACCTTGTCGACGCCCGGCACGTTGTCGACCGCGTCGCCCACCAGGGCCTGGTAGTCCACCATCAGCCGCGGCGGCACGCCGAATTCGGCCTCGACCCCGGCCACGTCGCGCCTGCGGTCGTTCATGGTGTCGATCACGGTCACGTGCTCGTTGACCAGCTGCGACAGGTCCTTGTCGCCGCTGGAGATCACGGTGGCGATGGCGCGCTCGCCGGCCAGCCGGGCCAGCGTGCCGATCACGTCGTCGGCCTCCACGCCCGGCACGTCCAGCACCTTCCAGCCCAGCAGGCGCACGACCTCGTGGATCGGCGGGATCTGCGCGCGCAGGTCGTCCGGCATCGGCGAGCGGGTGGCCTTGTACTCGGGATACAGGGCGTCGCGGAAGGTGGGGCCCGGAGCGTCGAACACGCAGACGGCATAGTCCGCGCGGACCTCGCGGCGCAGCTTCTGCATCATGTTGATCATCCCGCGGATCGCGCCGGTGGCCGGGCTCGACGGGTCGCCCGGCACGGCCCGCAGGTCGGGCATGGCGTGGAAGGCGCGGTAGAGGTAGCTGGAGCCGTCCACCAGCAGCAGCACCTTGGGTTCGGTTGGGGGGACGTCGTCCGTGTCGCTCATAGCCGGGGCATTGTGCCCCGATCCCGCGGCCGGGCCGCGCCGCGGGCCGGCGCGGCGGCGGCCGGCGGCCTACAATCCGGCCATGCGCAAGTGCCTTGTCCCGATCGCCTTCCTGTGCGCCCTGCCCGCGTTTGCACAGGCGCCCCTGCATGCGCCTGCGCAGGTGCCCGTCGAGCGGGACGCCAAGGCGGACCCGCGGCAGAACCAGAAGATCGAACATCTGCGCGTGGAAGACAGGAGCAACCGCATCGACGAGGTGCGCGTGGGCGGCCAGAGCATGAGCGTGAAGGTGACGCCCAAGTCGGGCGCGCCCGCCTACGAGCTGCAGCCCAGCGACCTGGCCCACAGCCGCGCGCCCGTTGGCGGCGACAGCTTCTCCGACCGCCCGCAGCGCGTCTGGAACGTCCTCGGCTTCTGACATGGCGGTCTTCACCGAGGTCTCGGAAGACGAGGCAGGCGCGCTGCTGCGCCAGCTGAAGCTGGGCGAGCTGCGCTCGCTACGCGGCATCCAGAGCGGCATCGAGAACACCAACTACTTCGTCACCGCCGAGGATATGTTCGGCCGGCGCGAGTACGTGCTGACGCTGTTCGAGCGCCTCACCTTCGAGCAGCTGCCGTTCTACCTGCACCTGATGAAGCACCTGGCCCAGCACGGCATCCCCGTGCCGGACCCGGCGGCGGACGCGAACGGCGACATCCTGCACACCGTGTGCGGCAGGCCGGCGGCCCTGGTGAACAAGCTGGAAGGCAGCCACGAGCTGGCGCCCGGCCCCGACCACTGCGCCCAGGTGGGCGCCATGCTGGCGCGCATGCACCTGGCCGGGCGCGACTACAACCGCCGCCAGCCCAACCTGCGCGGCCTGGCGTGGTGGAACGAGACCGTGCCGGTGGTGCTGCCCTTCCTGGAGCCGGCGCAGGCGGCGCTGCTGCGCGGCGAACTCGCCTTCCAGAACCACGTGGCGGCCGGGTCGGCCTACGGGGCGCTGCCGCGCGGCCCGGTCCACGCCGACCTGTTCCGCGACAACGTGATGTTCCGGGACGGCCGGCTCAGCGGCTTCTTCGACTTCTACTTCGCCGGGGTGGACAGCTGGCTGTTCGACCTGGCGGTGTGCCTGAACGACTGGGCGGTCGACCTGCCCACCGGCGCGCACGACCCGGTGCGCGCCGGCGCCTTCGTCGCCGCCTACCAGTCGGTGCGGCCGCTGACCGCCGCCGAGCGCCAGTTGCTGCCGGCCATGCTGCGGGCTGGGGCGCTGCGCTTCTGGCTGTCGCGCCTGTGGGACTTCCACCTGCCGCGCGAGGCCTCGCTGCTCCAGCCGCACGATCCGACGCACTTCGAGCGCGTGCTGCGCGAGCGCGTGCGCCACCCCGTCAGCGCCGACACCCTCTGAAGCCCGCCCGCCCCGCCGTGAAACTCAACATCGTTCCCGCCCGCACCGGCCTCACGTGGGTGAAACTCGGCGTGCGCACCTTCTTCCGGCAGCCCCTGGCCCTCACGGGGCTGTTCTTCATGTACATGGCGGCGGTGCTGGTGATCTCCCAGCTGCCGCTGGTGGGGCCGCTGCTGGCGGCCATGCTGGTGCCGGCCGCGACGCTGGGCTTCATGGCCGCCACGGCCGAAGCCGCCAACGGGCGCTTCCCCATGCCCGCGGTGCTGGTGAGCGCCTTCCGCGTGGGCCGCCAGCGCGCCCGCGCGATGCTGGCCCTGGGCGCGCTCTACACCGTCGGCTCCCTGCTGGCCAACCTGCTCGCCTCCCTGCTGCTGGGGACGGCGTCCGGGCCCGTTCCCGGCGACGGGCAGGTGCCGGAGATCGACACGGCCATGCTGGCGAGCCTGCTGTTCCACACGCCGCTGGTGGTGCTGTTCTGGCATGCCCCGGCCCTGGTGCACTGGCACGGCGTCGAGCCGGTCAAGGCCCTGTTCTTCAGCGCTGTCGCCTTCGCGCGCAACTTCGGCGCCATGCTGGTCTTCGGGCTGGCCTGGCTGGCCGTGTTCGCCGCCATCGGCTTCGGCATCAGCACGCTGCTGGTCGCCCTGGGCGGCGCCGGTACGGCCCACCTCGTGATGATGCCGACGGTGCTCGTGCTGGTGGTGATGTTCTCCACTTCGCTCTACTTCACCTTCCGCGACAGCTTCCGCGCCGACGAGTCGCCGCTGGCCGAGCCTACCCCCGAGGGGGAAAGCACCTGATCGCGTGCCCCGACGTCAAAGGGCGCGCCGGGGCCGGCGCCCCAGGCGCCGGACGGTCGCCAGTGGATGTAAGCTGTTGTTACACTTTCGCACTTGCCGGAGTTGAGGACAAGAAATGAACAACCCGAAGTCGGGCCAGGGCAGGGACTTCCCCGACACCGAACCCCTTTCCATGGTCCCGCATGCAGAGGAATACGCCGCCACGGAACCGATGCCGCTGGCGGAACTCCACCCGGCTGCGGCCGCCCCCGGAGGCCTCAGCCTCGAACTGGCGCCCGTGGGCGCCGGCGAATACGAGCTGATGGCCGAAATCCGCAAGGAAGGCCGGATCTGCCCGCTGCCCACGCGCTGGCTGGAGTTCTACCGAGTGCTGCAGGACGCGGCCCACGGCGCGGCCCTGCCGGCGCCGCCCATGTCGGGCTCCGCCTGGGCGGCCAACACGCCGGCGACCAAGCGCAACTGCTTCGCCGCCCAGGTGGCCTGGGCCGTGGAGCAGGGTTGCGTCCCCCAGGCCTACGAATTCCTCAGCGCGCTGCCGAAGTCCGACTGGTACTACGGCGGCTGAAGCTCAGTCCACCGGCGTGAGCTTCGCCACCGCCAGGGCCAGCCATTTCTGGCCGTGGCGCGGGAAGTCGATCTGCGCCCGCGCATCCTGGCCGCTGCCCTCCAGCGTCAGCACCTTGCCCTCGCCGAACTTGGTGTGGAACACCTTCATGCCGGCCTTCAGGCCGTGGGCCGGCCCGGCTTTCTGCGGGGGCACCGGCGGGCTCGCGAAGGTCTCGCCGCGGCCGTAGCCTGCGGCCGACCCGGCCGGGCGCGACGTCGGGTAGCCCATGCCGAAGCCGAAGGCGGAGCCGCCGAAGGACGGATTCTTGGGCGTGAGCCACTTCAGCGCGTGCTCGGGCAGCTCGTCGAAGAAGCGGCTGCGCACGTTGTAGCGGGTCTGGCCGTGCAGCAGGCGCGTCTGCGAGTGGCTCAGGTACAGGCGCTTGCGCGCGCGCGTGATCGCCACGTACATCAGGCGCCGTTCCTCCTCCAGGCCGCCGTGGTCCGCCAGCGAGCGCTCGCTCGGGAACAGGCCCTCCTCCAGGCCGGTGACGAACACGCAGTCGAACTCCAGGCCCTTGGCCGCGTGCACCGTCATCAGCTGCACCGCGTCCTCGCCGGCCTGGGCCTGGTTGTCGCCGGACTCCAGCGCGGCGTGGGTGAGGAAGGCGGCCAGCGGCGACAGGGTCTCGCCGGTGTCGGCGTCCGGCGGCACGTAGTCGGGCGCCGGCTCGTTGATCTCGGGCGCGCTGGGATCCAGGCCCTGGCTGGCCGGCGACTGGCGCAGCACGGTCGTGCCCAGTTCGTCGACCGGCAGCGCCACCGCGTCGCGGCCGAAGCCCTCCTGCGTGACGAAGCTCTCGGCCGCGTTGACCAGCTCCTCCAGGTTCTCGATGCGGTCGGCTCCCTCGCGCTCGGTCCGGTAGAAGTCGACCAGGCCGCTGCCCTGGAGCACCACCTCGATGATCTCGCGCAGCGTGAGGCCCTCGGTCTGGCTGCGCATGGCGTCGATCTTCTGCACGAAAGCCGCGAGGTTGGCGCCCGCCTTGCCCGTGGTGGACCGCACCGCGTCGTGCAGCGAGCAGCCGGCCGCGCGCGCCGCGTCCTGCAGCTGCTCGATGCTGCGCGCGCCGATGCCGCGGGCCGGGAAGTTGACCACCCGCAGGAAGCTGGTGT
Source organism: Burkholderiales bacterium (assembly GCA_028868995.1). Taxonomy (GTDB): domain Bacteria; phylum Pseudomonadota; class Gammaproteobacteria; order Burkholderiales; family Burkholderiaceae_C; genus Ramlibacter. The sequence continues at coordinate 30,046 of JAGWTH010000042.1, forward strand.
CGTCGTGCGGGTTCTCCAGCAGCCGCAGGTAGGCCAGCGCGTGCTTGATCTCGGCCCGCTCGAAGAAGCGCAGGCCGCCGTACACGCGGTAGGGCACGGAGGCGTTGAACAGGCCGGTCTCGATCACCCGGCTCTGCGCGTTGCTGCGGTACAGCACGGCGATCTCGTGGCGCGGCAGGTCCTCGCGCACCAGGTTGCGGATCTCCTCCACCGTCCACTGCGCCTCGGCCAGGTCGGTGGGCGCCTCGTACACGCGCACCGGCTCGCCCGGGCCCAGGTCGGTGCGCAGGTTCTTGCCCAGGCGCGTCTTGTTGTGGGCGATCAGCGCGTTGGCCGCATCCAGGATGTTGCTGAAGCTGCGGTAGTTCTGCTCCAGCTTGATCTGGTGCCGCACGTCGAACTCGCGCACGAAGTCGGCCATGTTGCCCACCCGCGCGCCGCGGAAGGCGTAGATGCTCTGGTCGTCGTCGCCGACGGCGAAGACCGCGTTTGCGGAACCAGAGGTTCCTCCAGGGTCGCCCGCGAACATCTTGAGCCAGGCGTACTGCAGCTTGTTGGTGTCCTGGAACTCGTCGACCAGGATGTGGTGGAAGCGCCGGCGGTAGTGCTCGCGGATCGCGTCGTTGTCGCGCAGCAGCTCGTAGCTGCGCAGCATCAGCTCGGCGAAGTCCACCACGCCCTCGCGCTGGCACTGGTCCTCGTACAGCTGGTAGATCTCCACCTTGCGGCGGTCGTCCTCGGTGCGGACCTCCACCATGTTGGGGCGCAGGCCCTCTTCCTTAGCCCCGGCGATGAACCACTGCAGCTCCTTGGCCGGGAAGCGCTCCTCGTCCACGTTGTGCTGCTTCATCAGCCGCTTGATGGCCGACAGCTGGTCCTGCGTGTCCAGGATCTGGAAGGCCTGCGGCAGGCTGGCGAGCCTGTAGTGGGCGCGCAGGAAGCGGTTGCACAGGCCGTGGAAGGTGCCGATCCACATGCCGCGCACGTTGACCGGCAGCATGGCCTGCAGGCGCGTCATCATCTCCTTGGCGGCCTTGTTGGTGAAGGTCACGGCCAGGACGTTGCCCGGGCCGACCTGGCCGGTGGCCAGCAGCCAGGCGATGCGGGTGGTGAGCACGCGGGTCTTGCCGGAGCCGGCGCCGGCGAGGATCAGCGCGTGCTCGGCGGGCAGGGTGACGGCCGCGCGCTGCTCGGGGTTGAGGGTCTGCAGCAGCGGCAGGTCGGCGGCGACTTCTGGGAACATGTGGCATTGTAGGAATCCGGCCGGGAACCTCCGGCCCCCCGTCCCCTCCGAACCGCCGTGAACGCCCGACTCCTGACCGCCGCCCTGCTCGCCCTGCCCCTGGCCGCCCGCGCCCTGTGTACCAGCGACGGCGTGCCCCAGCCCAGCGCCGTGCTGGAACGCTTCATCAGCGCCGACTGCGCCGACTGCTGGCGCGACCCGGCCACGCCCGAGCCCGCCGCCGGCACGGTCGCGGTCGACTGGGTGGTGCCGGGCCGCCAGGGCGACGACGCCCCCCTGTCGGCCGTGGCGCTGGACGATGCGCAGCAGCGGCTGCAGGCCCTGGGGCGACCGGTGCCCGCCGGCAGCGACGCCGTGTTCGAGCGGCGCGTGGGCGCGCCGGCGCGCCTGCGGCTGGCCCAGGGCGAGACCTTCAACGACTACGTGGGCATCACCATGGAACTGCGGTCCCCGGGCCGGCAGGCCTGGGACGCCTGGCTGCTGCTGGTGGAGGACCTGCCGGCCGGCACCGAGGGCAGCCCGGTCGAGCGCCTGCTGGTGCGCAACGTGTTCCGCCCGGACTGGGGCGCGCGGACCGGCCGGGCGCCGAAGCTGCTGAGCGAGCTGCGGGCGATGCAGATCCACGAGGGCACGCGGCGCGACCGCCTGAGCCTGGTGGGCGTGCTGGCCGATCCGCAAGGCCGTATCCGGGCCATCCGCCGCACCGCATGTACCGAATAGGCGCGCCGCCGTAGAATCAGGCACCGGGCCCAAGCATTTGAGGCCCGGTTTTTCGTCCCCCCCGCGCGCGGGCGACGAATCCGGGTCCCAGTCCAAGCGTCCACCTGTTCGACAACAGACTTACGGAGCCTGGAACCATGGAAATCTTCGACTACGACAAGGTGCTGCTGCTGCCGCGCAAGTGCCGCGTGGAAAGCCGCGCCGAGTGCGACCCCTCGATCGAGTTCGGCGCTCGCAGCTTCAAGCTGCCGGTGGTGCCGGCCAACATGAAGACGGTGGTGGACGAGAAAATCTGCCTGTGGCTGGCGAGGAACGGCTACTTCTACGTCATGCACCGCTTCGACCTGGACAACGTGAAGTTCGTCCGCTGGATGAAGGAACAAGGCGCCTTCGCCTCGATCTCGGTGGGCGTGAAGCCGGCCGACTACGAGACGGTGGACCGGCTCGCCGCCGAGGGCCTGGTGCCCGAGTACGTGACCATCGACATCGCCCACGGCCATGCCGACACGGTCAGGAACATGATCGCGCACCTGAAGGCGAAGCTGCCCGCGACCTTCGTGATCGCCGGCAACGTCGGCACGCCGGAAGCGGTGATCGACCTGGAGAACTGGGGCGCCGACGCCACCAAGGTGGGCATCGGCCCGGGCAAGGTCTGCATCACGCGCATGAAGACCGGCTTCGGCACGGGCGGCTGGCAGCTGTCGGCGCTGAAATGGTGCGCCCGCGTGGCCACCAAGCCCATCATCGCCGACGGCGGCATCCGCGAGCACGGCGACATCGCCAAGAGCATCCGCTTCGGGGCGACCCTGGTGATGGTCGGCTCCATGCTGGCCGGCCACGAGGAATCGCCTGGCCAGACCGTGGAAGTCGACGGCCGCCTGTACAAGGAGTACTACGGCAGCGCCTCCGACTTCAACAAGGGCGAGTACAAGCACGTGGAAGGCAAGCGCATCCTCGAGCCGGTCAAGGGCCGGCTGGCCGACACGCTGCGCGAGATGCGCGAGGACCTGCAGAGCTCGATCAGCTACGCCGGCGGCACCCGGCTCGCCGACCTGAAGCGGGTGAACTACGTGATCCTCGGCGGCGAGAACGCAGGCGAGCACCTGCTGATGTGAGCCTCGTGCTCCCGTCATTCCCGCGCAGGCGCACTGGTGTCCGGAATGAATCCGGGCCAGCGTGCTAAGTAGTTGGCGCGCAACAGGAAAGCGGCTGCTGCCCGGGGTGGGATTCGAAATCGCTGTATGCGAGATCGCGTGCA
>JAGWTH010000072.1 GCA_028868995.1 Burkholderiales bacterium
CAGCTGTCCCACACCGACAGCCAGCGGCCTGCGAAGTAGACCTGGCCGTGGGCGTACTTGATCGTTCGCACCTTGAACGGGATCCAGCCAAGCGAGCGGCGTGCGCCGCCGCTGGCTCGCCAGGCCAGCCGGATCTTGCGGTGCAGGACACGGCTTCTGGCGTACTGCTCGGCCGTCTCCTGCACGGCCTGGACTGGCAGTTGCAGAGCGGCGTCGCCGCACACGTTCTCCCTGGTGCTGCCTTTCAGGTACGGCCAGAAGTCAAAGCCGCTGAGAAACCTGCGCTCACGCTCGAAGACGCGGGCCTGCAGCTCATTGCAGTAGTTCCACACCAGGTTGACCTCTCGAGCCAGCGACGACAGCCACGTCGCGTGCCGGTCCTTGATGCGCACGCGCAGCACGCGCGTGGCGGTCAAGGCGGAAGTACTGGACACGCATACAGTATAAACAAGATAGCCCAACGAAGAAAGGAAAGCGAGATCAGGGCCGTGCTCCCGCAAGGCGCGCTATCACTGCCTGCCCTGAGGGACGGAGTTTCTCGCGCGCGATGATGAACGTCCTCGAAGCCCAGGGGCTGCATACCTTCTACGGCAAGAGCCACATCCTGCACGGCGTCGGCCTGACGGTGGGCGAAGGCGAGATCGTCACCCTGCTCGGGCGCAACGGCGCCGGCAAGACGACCACCATGCGCACGCTCATGGGGCTGACGCCGGCGCGCTCCGGCAGCATCCGCATGCTGGGGCAGGACACCACCGGCTGGCCGCCTTATCGCGTCGCGGCGCTGGGCGTCGGTTTCGTGCCGGAGGGCCGGCGCGTGTTCGCCAACCTCACCGTGGAGGAGAACCTGCGCGTGCCGATGGACCGGCCGGGCCCGTTCACGGTGGAACGCGTCTACCAGCTGTTCCCGCGCCTGCAGGAGCGCCGCGCCAGCCGCGGCCGGCAGCTGTCGGGCGGCGAGCAGGAGATGCTGTCGATCGCCCGCGCGCTGCTGCTCAACCCGAAGCTGCTGATGCTGGACGAGCCCTCGCAGGGCCTGGCGCCGCTGATCGTCAAGCAGGTGTTCGACACGGTGGTGGCGATGCGCAAGGAAGGCATTTCCATCCTGCTGGTGGAGCAGAACGTGCGCGCCGCGGTGGAGATCGCCGACCGCGCCTACGTGCTGGAGGACGGGCACGTCGCCTACGAGGGCAGCGCCGCCGAGTTCGCCCGGGACGAGGAACGCGTGCGCGCGCTGGCCGGCGCCAGCGCGGAGAAGTGGGAGATCGATTCCGCCTGAGGCGGCCGCACAGCGCCGGGAAGCTTGCTCAGACCACCACGTCCATCATGGTCCGGCGGGTGTTGGTGAAGTGCGGCCGCACCCTGGAGCTCCATTCGGTGCCGCGCACCGCCAGCCACGGGGGGCCGCCGAGGACCGCCTCGGTGACGAGCCCGTAGCAGGCGTGTGAGCTCGGGCCGGCGTCCAGATTGACGAAACGACTCGCCTGCACGCAACCCGGCACGGACGCCAGTCCCGGCAGGTGCTCCTGCTGGTACCAGTGGGCGAGCTCCTCCTCCCAGCCGGCCTCGGGGTCGGTCTCGACGACGTAGTGGCGGGTGGGCCGCTCGCCCGACGAGGCACCGGGAAGGTCCTGCAGGCGCTTCAGGCGCGAGACATCGACGTCCTGCGCGGAGGGGCACAGTGACTCCCAGCGCCAGGCGAGTGGCGCCACCTCCGCCCGCTCAATGGGATCGGACGGCCGCGCGTAGGCGTAGGCCCAGCCGCTCGCCGGGGACCACGCGGCACGCTGCAACTGCAGGCGGGAGTCCGTGCAGAAGCGCAGTGCCGCATCGCGCAGGCCCTCCGCGCCCGCCAGGCGGCAGCGTACGAGGACCAGGTCGGTTTCTTCGGCGCGCATGACTCAGTGCCCGATCTGCAGGGCGACCAGCAGCCGCGACACCATGTTGTAGGCGGCCACCGTGGCGACAAGGTCAAGCTGCGTGCGCGCATCGAACTGCGCCCGCACTTCTTCATAGAGCGCGTCGCCGACCTCGATGTCGCGCGTCATCGCATCGGCCAGCCGGATCGCGACCCGCTGCGCCGGCGTCAGCGGCGCGCCTGCCGGCAGCGGCTGCGCGCGCATCGCGGCCATGGCCTCGTGCGTCACGCCGGCAGCCAGAGCGTGCGGCACATGCGCGTCGAATTCGTAAGGCGCCCGGTTCAGCACGGCGACCCGCAGGATCACCAGCTCGCGCACGTCGGCCGGCAGGCTGTTGCGGTTGCGCACCGCCGACAGCATCTGCTCCCAGCCATGCGCGATGGGTGGGCTGTTCAGGAGGACCTGGTACAGCGGGGAGATGCGGCCGCGCTCGGTCAGGATGCGCCGCTCCTGGTCCGCGAGCTCCAGCCGGGTCCCGGGCGCGATGGGTTCAATGCGCATGCCGGCCTCAGTCCGCCTTGATGCCCTTGGCCTTCACCAGCCGGCCCCACTTGGCCGTGTCCTTCTTCAGCAGCGCGGCCAGCTCCGCCGGCGTGGAGGCGGAAGCCTGAGCGCCGGAGGCTTCCAGCTTGCCGCGAACGGCCGGATTGGCAAGTGTCTTTCGCACGGCGGCGGCCAGGCGCTGAGCCTGCGCGGGCGGCGTGCCCTTGGACGCGAACAGCGCATACCAGTTGTCGGAATCGACACCGGGAATGCCCATCTCGTCGAAGGTCTTCACCTCCGGCAAAAGGGGATGGCGATGCGCGGCAGCGATCCCGATCGCCTTCAACCGGCCGGCGCGGATGTGCCCGATCAGTCCCGGGATGTCGCCGAAGAAGCCGTTGACGTTGCCGGCGATCACGTCGGTGATGGCCGGCGCCGCGCCCTTGTAGGGCACGTGCAGCAGGTGAATTCCGGCTGCGTCATTGAGCTGCTCCATGGCCAGGTGCGGCACGCTGCCCGTGCCCGAGGAGGCCATGCTCATCTTTGCGTCGGGCCGGCGCGCCGCCTCGACGAACTGCGCGGCCGTCGCGTACGGAGCATTCGCGCCTACCACCATCACCTCCACGTTGTCCACGACCAGCGACACCGGCACCAGGTCGCGCTCGGGGTCGTAGGGCAGCTTCTCGTAGAGAGACGGGTTGATCGCCACCGCGCCCACGCTGGTCAACCACAGCGTCGTGCCGTCCGGCGGCGCGTGCGCGACGAATTGCGCGGCGATCGCCCCGTTGGCGCCGGCGCGGTTCTCCACGATCACTTGCTGGCCCAGCTCCCCGCCCAGGGTGTCGGCGATGACGCGGGCGACGAAATCCACCGGCCCCCCCGGCGGGAAAGCCACGACCAGGCGCGTGGCCGACTGCGCCCGCACGGCCAGCGGCAGGGCGAACGAAGCGGTGGCGCCGGCCAGGACCAGGGCCCGGCGGGTGGTTGAAATCCTCTGCATGGCGGTCTCCTCTCGATGGTGATGACTCAGTCGCAGCGGACGGACATGCCGCCGTCCACCACGATCTCGGTGCCGGTGATGAAGCGGGCCTCCTCGCTGGCAAGGAACAGCGCTGCATTGGCGGTGTCGCGCCCGTCTCCCATGAAAGGCAGCGGGATGCGCGCCTGCCGCTGTTCCAGCAGCGCGGCCACGTTGCCGCCGGCACGCTGGCCGGCCAGCCGCGCCTCCACCATGGGCGTGTGCAGCTGGCCGGGCACGACGGTGTTCACGCGGATGCCTTGCTTGGCGTACTGCACCGCGAGCACGCGCGAGAACTGGATGATCCCCGCCTTGGTGGCCGCGTAAGCGATCTGCGCCGCGCCCGTCCAGCGCAGCCCCGAGGTGGACGACAGGTTCACGACGGCGCCGCCGCCCTGCGCCACCATGTGCGGCAGCACGTTCTTGCAGGCGAGGAACACGCTCTTGAGGTTGAAGTCGACCTGGGCGTCCCAGACCTCCTCGCTCATCTCCACCGGCCCGCCCTTGGCGGAGCCGCCGACGTTGTTCACCAGGATGTCGATGCGGCCGAAGCGCTCGATGCACTGGGCCACCATGCGCGCCACCGAAGCGCCGTCCGTCACGTCGCAGCTGCCCGCGGCGAAGGTGCCGCCGGCGGCCGCGATGCGCTGCGCGGTTTCGGCCATGCGTTCGGGATCGCAGTCGACGCCGTAGACCAGCGCACCCTGCTCGGCGAAGCGGGTGGCGATGGCCCGGCCGTTGCCCCAGCCCGGGCCCACCGATCCGGCGCCGGTGACGATGGCGACCTTGCCGGCCAGGCGGCCGGGCTGCGCGCCAGAAGGTGCGTTCATGATGGAAAGCGGTAGAAGTGGGCGGGGTTGGTCACCAGCAGCCGCTGCAGCAGGTCCGGCGACGGCGCGATGCGCTGCAGCGCGTCGACCAAGGCGGCGTCGCGGGGGACGTGGGTGTGGTTCGGGTGGGGCCAGTCGGTGCCCCACAGGCAGCGGTCCGGATAGGCCGCCACCAGGCGCTGCGCCAGCTCGACGCCCCGGGCATAGAGCGGCGCCGACGCCGGGTCCGCGTCGACGCGGTCGATGCCGCTGACCTTCACGCGGAACAGCGGATTCGCCAGCAGCTCGAACAGTGCGCGGAAGTCGGCATGGTCCGGCCCGAGCGAGGCATCGACGCGGCCCATGTGGTCGATGACCACCGGCACCGCGCTGCGCGCCAGCGGCTCGCCAAGCTCGTGCACCAGCGCACTCTGGAAGTGCACCTGCAGGTGCATGCCCACCGCCTTCAGCCGGTGAGTCAGCGCCAGGATGGCCGCCACGTCGGTGGCGCCGGCAAGGTGCCGCATGAAGTTGAAGCGCACGCCGCGGAAGCCGGCGGCGGCCAGGCGCTGCAATTCCGCGTCCGGGACGTCCACCGGGACCAGGGCCACGCCCAGGTAGCGGCCCTCGCCGGCGGCGATGGCGTCCTCGACCACCCGGTTGTCGAAGCCGTGCACCAGCGACTGCACGATCACGCAGCGGCCGATGCCCAGCGTGCGGTGCAGCGCGAACAGCGCCTCCCTGGGCGCATCCACCGGGGTGAAATTGCGCTGCGCCGCATAGGGGAAACGGTCCGCGGGCCCGAACACGTGCACGTGGCTGTCGCAGGCGCCGGCGGGCAGGCGCAGGGCCGGCGGCGCCGGGTGCGGGTCGTAGGTGAGGACGGGAGGATCGAGGGCGGCTGGCACGGGCCGGATTGTGGGCGCATGGCGGGCGCGTGCGCGTGGAAACTTCTCTTTCAGCTATAGGAGGAACGCATAATCCGCGCATGAACCTGACCCGCCTGCAGTACTTCGCCGCCGTGGCCGAGGCAGGCAGCTTCAGCCGCGCCGCCGCCGCACTGCACCTGACACAGCCGTCGCTGAGCCGGCAGGTGCAGCTGCTGGAGGCCGAAGTCGGCCAGCGCCTGTTGGACAGGCACGGCCGCGGCGTGGCGCCCACGGAGGCCGGCGCCGCGCTGCTCGGCCACGCACGGGCCATCCAGGAATTGGCCGAGCGGGCCCGCAGCGACATGCTGGATCGCCAGCAGAATCCGCGCGGGCGCCTGACCGTGGCCCTGCCGCCGCGCGTGGCCCACGTCATCACCGCGGACCTGGTGGAGCGCTTCCAGGCGCGCTTCCCCGAAGCGGGCATCACCGTGATGGAGGGCCTGAGCCTGCGCCTGCGCGAGTGGCTCATCGCCGGGCGGGCCGACCTGGCGATCCTGTTCGACCCGGCGCCCTCGCCGCAGCTGCACCAGGAAGTGCTGGTCCGGGAGCCCCTGGTGCTGGTGAGCAAGCGGCCGCTGCCCGAGCGGTTGCGCCTGGCGGACCTGGCCCGGCACCGGCTGGTGATGCCCAGCGCCCCCAATGCCTTGCGGCGGCTGCTGGACGAGCACGCGCAGCCCCGCGGCCATGTCCTGAACATCGTCGCCGAGGTCGACTCGGTGCAGACGGTGCTGGGCCTGGTGCAGCGCGGCGTCGCCGATGCCGTGCTGCCGGCGAGCGTGCCGCGCCAGGCGGGCACGACGGGGACGCTGCACGCGGCCGCACTCCATGCGCCCGTGATCCGCAACAAGCTGGTGCTGGCCGTTCCTGCCGCGCGGCCGGCCACGCGGCTCAGCCAGTTCGGCGCGCAACTGCTGCGCGACCTGGTCGCGCTGCACTATCGCGCGACTGCGGCCTGATCAGGACAGCGCCGCCGGTGCCACCGTGCCGGCGCAGGTAACGAAGCCGATGCGCGTCGCGCCGGCTTTCTCGCACCAGCCGCGCAGCGTCACCGTGTCGCCGTCTTCCAGCCAGGTGCGGCTCTCGCCGCCGGGCAGCGCGATCGGCTTCTTGCCGCCTTGCGTCATCTCGATCAGCGCGGCGGCCTCGCCCTCGGTCGGGCCGGACAGCGTGCCGCTGCCGAAAAGGTCGCCGGGCTGCAGGTTGCAGCCGTTGACCGTGTGGTGGGCGACCATCTGCGCGATCGTCCAGTAGGCGTGACGGTAGCTGGTGCGGCAGATCGCCGCCCCGGGCAGGCCCGCGGCGCGCATGCCGACGGTCTGCAGTTCGACCTGCAGCTGGATGTCCAGCGCGCCCTCGCCCCGGTTGGCCGGCGAGTCGAGGTAGGGCAGCGGCTGCGGGTCGCCCGCCGGGCGCTCGAAGGGCACGCGGTAGGGCGCCAGCGCCTCCAGCGTCACGACCCAGGGTGACACGGTGGTGGCGAAGTTCTTGGCGAGGAAGGGCCCGAGCGGCTGGTACTCCCAGGCCTGCAGGTCGCGCGCGGACCAGTCGTTCAGCAGGCACAGGCCGAAGACGTGGCTTTCGGCCTCGGCCATGGGGATGGCTTCGCCGCGCGGATTGCCGCTGCCGATGAAGATGCCCAGTTCCAGCTCGATGTCCAGCCGCCGGCTCGCGCCGAACACCGGCTCGCTCGCGCCGGGCGGCAGCGCCTGGCCCATCGGCCGGCGGAAGCTCTCGCCGGAGATGACGATGCTGGAGCTGCGGCCGTGGTAGCCGATGGGCACCCACTTGTAGTTGGGCGTCAGCGGGCTGTCGGGACGAAACAGCCGGCCGATGTTGGAAGCGTGGTGGACGGAGGTGTAGAAGTCCGTGTAGTCGCCGATGCGCGCCGGCACGTCGTACTCGGCCTGCGCCTGGGGGACCAGGCAGGAGCGCAGGGCGGTCTCCTGCGGCGCGCCCGCGCGCAGTGCACGCGACAGCGCCAGCCGCAGCGCCGACCAGGACGCGGGGCCCAGCGCCATCAGCGCATTGAGCTTGTCCCCGGCCGCCGCCTCCAGCGCCGCGCCGGCCGCACCGACGAATACGCCGCTGCGCGCGGCCGCCGCCAGGTCGAGGACCTGGTCGCCGATCGCGACGCCGCCGCGAAAGGACTCGCCGGTACCCCTGCGGCGGAAGACGGCGAAGGGCAGGTTCTGCACCGGGAAGTCGCTGCCTGGGGCGTTGGCGGCATCCACCCAGCTGCGCAGCGCCGGGTCGTGGGTTTCGTTCAGTGTGGCCATGGTGCTTTCGGACGGGAGGGTCATTGTGCATCCGGGCCGCTTAGGGCCTGTTAACACAAACCGCGAAGTCCGTCGGCGACCAGCACGAAGCTGAGAAAGCCGAGGAACATCACGTCGAGTTTCTCAAACCGAGAGAAGATGCGCCTGAAGCCTTTGAGGCGGCG
>JAGWTH010000043.1 GCA_028868995.1 Burkholderiales bacterium
GCCCGTCGCCTACTTCAATCGCCTGGGAGTCCCTCGTTTCTCCTGACCTCAACTTCTCGAACCGCCCGGTGCGGACCCGCATGCCGGGTGGTGTGGGAGGGGCCCGATCACCGATCGGCCCCTATCCCGATTGGGGCCGGGTCGTGGCGCGGCGCTGCACGCAATCGACGTAGGCCTGCCCGTCCGGCGGCCGGCCGGCGCGCTGGCTTTCCCACAGCATCTGTCCCAGGCATTCCATGGCCTCGTGGTGCGCTTCGTGCAGCGAGGCGCGCCGGGCCGCCAGCAATTCGACGGCCTGGCGGATGCCGCGCGGCTGGTCGATCGAGCACTGCTCGCTGATCGACAGGTGCATGGACAGGTGCAGGAAGGGGTTGCTCGCCCCGTCCGCGCCGTCGTACACGCGCGCCACGGCCGCCTCGGCGTCGGCCAGGTCGGCGTCGTACTCGGGGTGCTCCTTCAGCCACTCGCCGGCGAGCGTCTCCAGCGCGTCCAGCACCTGGCCGGACCGCGCCTTGGCGCGCACGCCGCAGAAGAAGCGGCGCACGTCTTCCTGGGAAGGGTTGAACATGCGGGCAGGTTAGCACGCCGACCCGCCGCGCCCCGCCGGCGGTACAGTAGCTCGCTCGCCGGTGCCGTTCCCGGCGCCAAGGACCTTCCGCGATGAAGCCACTCGACGCGTCCGCCCAGGGCGTCTACCTGATCACCGTCACCCCGTTCACCGGCAGCGGCGCGCTGGACCTCGCCAGCACCGACCGCATGGTGGACTTCTGCCTGGACAAGGGCGTCACCGGCCTCACGGTGCTGGGCATCATGGGCGAGGCGACCAAGCTCACCATGGAGGAGTCGCGCGCCTTCGTGCGCCGGGTGCTGGCCCGCGTGGACGGCCGGGTGCCGGTGGTGGTGGGCGCCTCGGCGCCGGGATTCGCCGCGATGAAGGAACTGACCGATTCGGTCATGGACCTCGGCGCCTCCGGCGTCATGGTGGCGCCGCCGCCCACGGTGCGCACCGACGACCAGATCGTTTCCTACTTCCAGATGGTCGACGAGACCCTGGGCCCGCGGGTGCCCTGGGCGCTGCAGGACCACCCGGTGTCCACCACGGTGCAGATGTCGCCCTCGGTGATCCTGCGCATCCTGAAGAACTCGCCCACCTGCGTGATGCTCAAGCACGAGGACTGGCCGGGCCTGGCCAAGCTGTCGGCGCTGCGCGCGGCCAGCGACAAGGGCGAGGTGAAGCGGGTGTCCATCCTCACCGGCAACGGCGGCGGCCTGTTCCTGCCGGAGGAGCTCACCCGGGGCGCCGACGGCGCGATGACCGGTTTCGCGTACCCCGAAATGATGGTCGACGTGGTCGCCGCGCATGCGCGCGGCGACCGCGCGCGGGCGCACGACCTGTTCGACGCGTACCTGCCCTTGGCGCGCTACGAGCAGCAGGCCGGGGTGGGCCTGGCCGTGCGCAAGTACCTGTTCCAGCAGCGCGGCGTGATCGCCTCGGACTTCGTGCGCCGGCCGGGCCCGAAGCTGTCGGCGCAGGACGTCGCCGACATCCAGTGGCTGGTCGCGCGCCAGGACCGGCGCCTGCGCGAACTCGGTTGAAGGAGACACCATGAACGAATCCGCCCCCGACATGCACCTCGATGACCGGACCATCGGCGTCCTCAAGCAGGTGACCACGGCGACGATCACCACCGTCCTGCTCAAGAAAGGCCTGCGCAACGTCTGGATGCGCGGCGCCCGGCCGATCCGCACCGGCCAGGCGCGCCTGGTGGGGCGCGCCTTCACGCTGCGCTTCGTGCCGGCGCGGGAGGACCTGGCCACCCCCGAGTCCTGGAGCTCGCCGATCTCCACCCGCGCGGCCATCGAGGCGATGCCGCCCGGCTGCATCGCGGTGGTGGATGCGATGGGCGTGCAGGACGCGGGCATCTTCGGCGACATCCTGTGCGCGCGCATGGCCAGACGCGGCATCACGGCGCTGGTCACCGACGGCGTCGTGCGCGACGTGCACGGCGTGCTCGGCACGCAGCTGCCGGTGTGGTGCAGCGGCGTGGCCGCGCCGCCCTCGGTGGCGGGCCTCACCTTCGTCGGCTGGCAGCAGCCGATCGGCTGCGGCGGCGTGGCGGTGTTCCCGGGCGACGTCGTGGTGGCCGACGACGACGGCGCGGTGCTCATCCCCGCGGCGCTGCTGCCCCACGTGCTGGCCGAGGCGCCCGAGCAGGAGCGGCTGGAGGGCTGGATCATGAGCGAGGTGATGGATCAGGGCGCGGCGCTGCCCGGCCTGTATCCGCCCAACGCGCAGAACAAGGCGCGCTACGAGGCGACGAAGAAGTAGCGCCCCGATTGCCTAACCGACCGCCAGCCGCTGCGACACCGCCCGCGCCGCCTCGCGCAGCGGCGGCAGCATCGTCTCCTGCATCTGCCGCGGCGGCGTGCGGTTCGCCTGGCCGCTGATGTTGAGCGCGGCGATCGTCCGGCCGGAGCGGTCGACGATGGGCGCGGCGATGGACAGCAGGCCCTCCTCCAGTTCCTGGTTGACCAGGCACCAGCCCTGGCGGCGCGCCTGCTGCACCTTCGCGAGGATGGAGTCCACGTCCGTGAGCGTGTGGCGCGTGCGGGCCTCGATGCGGCTCGCCTCCAGCAGCCGCACCACCTCTTCGTCCGGCAGGCCCGCGAGCAGCATGCGCCCGAGTGAGGTGCACCAGGCCGGCAGGCGCGAACCGACGCCCAGGGTGTTGCGCAGGATCTTGCGGGTCGACACGCGCAGCACGTAGACGATGTCGGTGCCCTCCAGCACGCCGGCGGAACAGGACTCCTTCACCTGCTCCACCAGCGCTTCCATCAGGGGCTCGGCCACGTTCCAGATCGGCATCGACGACAGGTAGGCGAAGCCCAGGTCCAGGATGCGCGGGGTGAGGGCGAACCGCTTGCCGTCGCTTTCCACGTAGCCCAGGGTCTGCAGGGTCAGCAGGATGCGGCGCGCGCCGGCGCGCGTGAGCCCGGTGCGGGCCGCCACTTCCGTGAGCGTCTGCCGCGGCGCGCCGGCACTGAAGGAGCGGATCACCTCCAGCCCGCGCGCGAACGACTGCACGTAGGCATCGCCCGGGCGCAGGTCGGCAGCAGGGTCTTGGCGGTGGCGGGCGGCCGTGGACATGTAGAATTCATTATACGAACACTTGTTCTATTAGCGAACAACTCCCGCAAGCCTCCCCAGCCCCTTTCGAGGACTCCCATGATCGACAAGATCGCCGCCTCCATCGCCGAGGCCCTGGCGGACGTGCAGGACGGCGCCACCGTCCTGATCGGCGGCTTCGGCACGTCCGGCATCCCCGGCGAGCTGATCGACGGCCTGATCGCCCACGGCGCGAAGGACCTCACGATCGTCAACAACAACGCGGGCAACGGCGACGCCGGCCTGGCGGCGCTGCTGAAGACGGGCCGCGTGCGCAAGATCATCTGCAGCTTCCCGCGCCAGGTGGACAGCTGGGTGTTCGACGAGCTCTATCGCTCGGGCAAGCTCGAACTCGAACTGGTGCCGCAAGGCAATCTCGCCGAGCGCATGCGCGCCGCGGGCGCGGGCATCGGCGCCTTCTTCTGCCCCACGGCCTACGGCACCGAGCTGGCGAAGGGCAAGGAGACGCGCGAGATCGACGGGAAGCACTACGTGCTGGAGTACCCGATCCACGGCGACGTCGCGCTGATCAAGGCCGAGGCGGGCGACCGCTGGGGCAACCTGGTGTACCGGAAGGCGGCGCGAAACTTCGGCCCGGTGATGGCCACCGCCGCGAAGAAGACGGTGGCGACCGTGTACGAGATCCAGGAGCTGGGCGGGCTCGACCCGGAAGCGGTGGTCACGCCGGGCATCTACGTCAGCAAGATCGTGAAGATCCCGCGCGTGGCCACCCAGGCGGGCGGTTTCAGGAAGGAGGCCGCGTGATGGCCTGGCAGAAACGCACCAAGGACCAGCTCGCCGCGCGCGTGGCGCAGGACATCCACGACGGCGCCTACGTGAACCTGGGCATCGGCATGCCCACCCCGGTGGCCAACCACATCCCCGCCGGCCGCGAGGTGATCCTGCAGAGCGAGAACGGCATCCTGGGCATGGGCCCGGCGCCGGCCGCGGGCCAGGAAGATTTCGACCTGATCAACGCCGGCAAGCAGCCGGTGACGCTGCTGCCGGGCGGCGCCTACTTCCACCACGCCGACTCGTTCGCGATGATGCGCGGCGGCCACCTGGACATCTGCGTGCTGGGCGCCTTCCAGGTCTCGGCCACGGGCGACCTCGCCAACTGGAGCACCGGCGAGCCGGGCGCCATTCCCGCCGTGGGCGGTGCGATGGACCTGGCGATCGGCGCCAAGCAGACCTGGGTCATGATGGACCTGCTGACCAAGAAGGGCGAGAGCAAGGTGGTGGAGCGCTGCGCCTACCCGCTCACCGGCATCGCCTGCGTCAAGCGCATCTACACCGACCTCTGCACGCTGGAATGCACGCCGCGGGGCCTGAGGCTGATCGACACCGTCGAGGGCCTGGACCGCGCGGAACTCGAGAAACTCATCCACCTGCCGATCGCGGCCTGAACACTGAACAGGAGAACTCCGCCATGACCCGACAAGCCTTCATCTGCGACGCGATCCGCACGCCCTTCGGCCGCTACGGCGGCGCGCTGTCCTCGGTGCGCACCGACGACCTCGGGGCCATCCCGCTCAAGGCGCTGATGGCGCGCAACGCCAAGGTCGACTGGCAAGCCGTGACGGACGTGTTCTTCGGCTGTGCCAACCAGGCCGGCGAGGACAACCGCAACGTGGCCCACATGGCCAGCCTGCTGGCCGGCCTGCCGATCGAGGTGCCCGGGGCGACCATCAACCGCCTGTGCGGCTCCGGCCTGGACGCGGTGGGCAGCGCCGCGCGCGCCATCAAGTCCGGCGAGGCCTCGCTGATGATCGCCGGCGGCGTCGAGAGCATGAGCCGCGCACCCTTCGTCATGCCGAAGGCCGAGTCGGCCTTCTCGCGCAGCAACGCGGTCTACGACACCACCATCGGCTGGCGCTTCGTCAACAAGCTGATGAAGGAGAAGTACGGTGTCGACTCCATGCCCGAGACGGCGGAGAACGTGGCCGCCGACTACAGGATCGAGCGCGAGGCGCAGGACCGCATGGCGCTGGCCTCGCAGCTGAAGGCGGTGGCGGCGCAGAAGCGCGGCTTCTTCGACGCCGAGATCACGCCGGTGACCATTCCCCAGAAGAAGGGCGATCCGATCATCGTGAGCCAGGACGAGCATCCGCGCGAGACCTCGCTGGAGGCACTGGCCAGGCTCAAGGGCGTGGTCAGGCCCGACGGCACCGTGACCGCCGGCAACGCCAGTGGCGTCAACGACGGTGCCTGCGCGCTGCTGCTGGCCGACGAGGCCACCGCCGCCAAGCACGGCCTGACGCCGCGCGCCCGCGTGGTGGGCATGGCCACGGCCGGCGTGCCGCCGCGCGTGATGGGCATCGGCCCGGCGCCGGCCACGCAGAAGGTGCTGGCGCTCACCGGCCTGAAGCTGGAGCAGATCGACGTGATCGAGCTGAACGAGGCCTTCGCGGCGCAGGGCCTGGCCGTGTTGCGCCTGTTGGGCCTCAAGGACGACGATGCGCGCGTGAACCCCAACGGCGGCGCCATCGCGCTGGGCCACCCGCTCGGCGCGTCCGGTGCCCGCCTGGCCACCACCGCGGTCAACCAGCTGCACGCCACGGGCGGCCGCTACGCGCTGTGCACCATGTGCATCGGCGTCGGCCAGGGCATCGCGGTGATCCTCGAGCGCGTCTGAGGTTCTGCCTCCCTCCCCCGCCGGGGAACGGTCGCAGGGGCGGGCTGCCCCGGCCCGTTCCCCTTCTCTTTCAGCCGCCGGAAAACTGAATTCCGGCAGTCCCCTTGCCAGCCCGCCACCCGCGCCGGACACTGCCGGCAACCTGTCGACACGAGGGATGGTGGAATGGCAAACGAAGTGGGTTGGATCGGCCTGGGGCGCATGGGCGAGGCGATGGTCAAGCGGCTGCTGAAGGCGGGCTACCAGGCCAGCGTGTGGAACCGCACGCGCAGCAAGGCCGAGCCGCTGGCCGAGTACGGCGCGCGGATCGTGGAGCGCAAGACCGACCTGGCCGGCTGCGAGGTCGTCTTCACCATGGTGTCCACCACCGACGACCTCCAGGAGGTGCTGTTCGGCGCAGGCGGCCTGGTCACCGGCGCGAACAAGCCGCAGGTGGTGGTGGACAGTTCCTCCATCTCGCAGGAGGGCTCCGCCGAGATCCGCGCGCAGCTGGAAGGCATGGGCGTGGCTTACCTCTGCGCCCCGGTGTCGGGCAACGCCAAGGTCGCCAAGGCCGGCAAGCTGCTGATCGTCGCCTCCGGCCCCAAGGCGCTGTACGAGAAGGCGCAGCCCTACCTCGCCGCCATGGGGCGCAAGGCCATGTGGGTGGGCGAGGGCGAGCTGGCCCGCGTCTGGAAGATCGCCCACAACACCATGTTCGGCGTGGTCATCCAGAACCTGTGCGAGATCACGGTGCTGGCCGAGAAGGCCGGCATCCCGCGCCACGTGTTCCTGGAGAGCATCAACGATTCGGTGCTGGGTTCCATGTACACGCGCTACAAGACGCCGATGCTCACCAACCTCACCTTCGACCAGGTGACCTTCACGCCCAGGCTGCTGCTCAAGGACATGGACCTGGGCATGGGCGCGGCCAAGGCGCACGGCGTGGCCATGCCGGCGGCCGCCGCCACCCGCGAGTCGGTGGCCCGGCTGGTGGGCCGCGGCCACGACCACATCGACTTCGCCGTGCTGCTGCGCGAGACCGCGCTCGACGCCGGCCTGGAACTCCGGCCCGAGAACGTCAGCATGAGCGACGGGCTCGAGTCCTGACCCTGTCCCAGCGTCCCGTCCGCATCCTGTTCCCGCCCGGAACCCCAGGAGACAAGACATGAAGCGAATCCTCACCGCCCTCGCCGCCGTGCTGTTCGCCGGCACCGCCCTGGCCCAGGGCGCCTGGCCCGCCAGGCCGGTCCGCATCATCGTGCCTTTCACCGCCGGCAGCGTCACGGACATCGTGGCGCGCACGGTGGGCGATGCCATGAGCAGGAGCCGGGGCCAGCCGGTCGTGATCGAGAACCGGCCCGGCGCCGGCGGCACCATCGGCGCCGCACTGGTGGCCAAGTCGGCGCCGGACGGCTACACGGTGCTGGTGCACTCCTCCGGCCACACGCTCAACCCCTCGATCTACCCGAACCTGCCCTACGACACGCTGAAGGACCTGACCGGGGTCACGCCGCTGGCGGCCGTGCCCAACGTGCTGGTGGTCTCGCCTTCGCGCGGCTGGAAGACCGTGGCCGACCTGGTCGCCGCCGCCAAGGCGAAGCCGGGGCAGCTCAATTACGCCTCGGCCGGCACCGGCAGCGCGACCCACCTGAACGCCGAGAAGTTCAAGCTGCGCGCCGGCATCGAGGCCCAGCACGTGCCGTTCAAGGGCACGCCCGAAGCCATGACCGACGTGATCGGCGGCCGCGACGACTGGTTCTTCGCACCCATGGCGTCCGCGCTCCCTCTGGTGAAGGACGGCAAGCTGGTGGCGCTGGCGGTGAGCTCGGCCCGGCGTTCGCCGGTCCTGCCCGACGTGCCGACCACCATCGAGGCGGGCGTGCCCGATTCCGACTACCTGCTGTGGGTGGGCATGATCGTGCCCTCGGCCACGCCGGCGGCGGTCGTCAAGCGCCTGCATGACGAAGCGGTCAAGGCGGCCCAATCGCCCGAGGTGAAGGCCCGGCTGACCTCCCTGGGCGCCGATCCCTTCACCATGGAGCCCGCCGAATTCAACGCCTACATCCGCAGCGAGATGGACTCGGCCGCGCAGATCGCCAAGGCCGCCCACCTGAAGGCGCAGTGACATGCGGGTGCACGTCGTCGGCGCCGGCAATATGGGCCTGCCCATGGCCCGCCACCTGCACGCCGGGGGCCATGCGCTGAGCGTGTCCGATGCCGATGCGCAGCGGCTGCGCCTGGCGCGCGCGCAGGGCCTGGAGGCGCTGGACACCGCCGCCGGCGTCGCCGCGGCGGACGTCGTCCTGTCCTCGCTGCCCGACGACCGCGCGCTGCTGGACGTGGGCGCGGACGTGGTGCGCCATGCCCGCCGCGGCGCCATCTACCTGGACACCAGCACGGTGTCGCAGCGCGCCTCCGCCCAGGTCGCCGGCCTGTGCGAGGCGGCGGGCGTGCGCCACCTGCGCGCCACCGTCTCGGGCAACAACCACATGGCGGAGGCGGCGCAGCTCACCGTGATGGCCTCGGGGCCGCGCGCGGCCTACGACGAGGCGCTGCCGTTGCTGCGCCTGCTGGGGCCGCAGCAGTTCTGGCTGGGCGAGGGCGAGCAGGCGCGCCTGATGAAGCTGGTGGTGAACCTGATGATCGTGCAGACCAGCGCCATGCTGGCCGAGGCCCTGGCCCTGGGCCGCAAGGGCGGCCTGGACTGGCAGGACATGTTCCGGGTGCTCACGGCCAGTGCCGTGGGCTCGCCGATCCTCAAGGCCAAGGCGGTGCAGCTGGCGGCGAACGATTACGCGCCCACCTTCACCGTGCAGCAGATGCTCAAGGACGTGGGACTGATCCTCGAAGCGGCGGCCGCCGCCCACGTGCCGCTGCCGCAGACCGCGGCCACCCAGCAGGCCCTGCAGGCGGCGCTGGCGCAGGGGCTGGGCGGCGAGGACTACGCCGCGATCATCAAGACCGCCGCGCGGGCGGCGGGACTGGAGGCCTGACATGAGAAGTTTCGTCTACATCGGCCAACCCGGGCGGGTGGTGTTCGGCGCGGGGTCGCTGGCGAAACTGGGCACGGAGATCGAGGCGCTGGGCGCGAAGCGCGCCCTGGTGCTGTCGACGCCGGAGCAGCGGGCCTCGGCCGAGCGCATCGCCGCCATGCTGGGCGCGAAGGCGGCCGGCATCTTCGACCGCGCCGTGATGCACGTGCCGATCGAGACGGCGCGCGAGGCGCGCGAGGTGGCGCGGCAGCTGGGCGCCGACTGCGCCGTCGCCGTGGGCGGCGGCTCCACCACGGGCCTGGGCAAGGCGATCGCGCTCGATTCCGGCCTGCCCATCCTGGCCATCCCCACCACCTATGCCGGCAGCGAGATGACGCCCATCTACGGCATCACCGAGGGCGGCCTCAAGAAGACGGGGCGCGACGCGAAGGTGCTGCCGCGCACCGTGATCTACGACCCGGAGCTCACACTCACCCTGCCGGTGGGCCTGAGCGTCACCAGCGGGATGAACGCGATCGCGCATGCGGCCGAGGGCCTGTATTCGGTCGACGGCAACCCGGTGATGGACCTGATGGCGGAAGAGGGCATCCGCGCGCTGGGCCGCGCGCTGCCCGGCATCCGGGCGAACGCGCAGGACATCGAGGCGCGCGGCGACGCGCTGTACGGCGCCTGGCTGTGCGGCATCGTGCTGGGCAACGTGGGCATGGCGCTGCACCACAAGCTGTGCCACACGCTGGGCGGCAGCTTCAACCTGCCGCATGCCGAGACGCATACCATCGTGCTGCCGCACGCGCTCGCCTACAACGCCCCCGCGGCGCCCGAGGCCATGCGGCGCATCGCCCGTGCGCTGCAGGGCCGCAGCGCGCCGCAGGCGGTCTACGACCTGGCGAAGGACAACGGCGCACCGGTGGCGCTGCGCGACATCGGCCTGCAGCCCGCGGACCTGGACCGCGCCTGCGACATCGCGTTGCAGAACCAGTACCCCAACCCGCGCCCGCTGGAGCGCGCGGCGATCCGCCAGCTGCTGCAGGACGCGTACGAGGGGAACCGGCCTTCCGATTGACGCCGCGTTCCGCTAGGCTCCCTGCATCGCCACCAGGGAATGCCCATGGACGCACCAGGAACCCGGACTTTCGACGGCGTGGCCTACCTCGACGGCCGCGCCTCCGACCCCCGCCTCCTCGGCTGGATGGAAGGCACGCCGCCGCCGGCCGACCGCCTGGTCCGCTTCGCCGACGACCGCTTCCTCGCGTTCCCCCAGATCCGCTGGAGCCTCTCGCACATGCGCGAGCTGATGCCCACCGTCGACGTCTGGCGCGGGCCGGGACCGGCCAGCCCGTTCGGCGAGCCCGGCGACGTGCGCGAGGCCGATGTCGATGCGCTGGCCTTCCCCGACATGGAGGGCCGACCCCGCCGCTGGGACGAGTCGCTGCACGACACCTACACCGACGGCATCCTGGTGCTGCACCGCGGGCGCCCCATCTACGAGCGCTACTTCGGCGCGCTGCGGCCGCAGCTGCCGCACGCCTGCTTCTCCATCACCAAGTCCTACGCCGCCACGTTGTGCGCCACGCTGGTCCACGAGGGCGTGCTCGACGCGCGCCGGGCCATCCCGCACTGGCTGCCGGAGATGCAGGGGACGGCCTACGCGGACGCCACGTTGCGCCAGGTGATGGACATGCAGATCGGCGTGGCGTATTCCGAGCTGTATGCGGACCCGAAGGCGCAGATCTGGGACTATGCGCGCGCCGGCGGACTGCGCCCGCGGCCGGCGGGCTATGCCGGGCCCGGCAGCTTCTATGAATACCTGCCCACCCTGCGGCCCGAAGGCCGGCACGGCGAGGCGTTCGCCTACAAGACGGTCAACACCGAGGTCATGTGCTGGGTGATGAAGCGCGCCACCGGCGTGCCGTTCGCGCAGATGCTGTCCGACCGCCTGTGGTCGCCCCTGGGCTGCGAGCAGGACGGCTACCTCGGCGTGGACCCCACTGGCGTGCCCATGGGCGGCGGCGGCCTGAGCGCCAGCCTGCGCGACCTGGCGCGCTTCGGCGAGCTGATGCGCCGCGGCGGCGACTGGTCCGGCCGCCAGCTGGTGCCCGAGGCGGTGGTGGCCGACATCCGCCAGGGCGAGGACCCGGCGAAATTCGCCAAGGCGGGCTACACGCTGCTGCCGGGTTATTCGTACCGCAGCATGTGGTGGGTCTCGCACAACGAGCTCGAGGCGTTCGAGGGCCGCGGCATCCACGGCCAGCGCCTGTATGTCGCACCGAAGGCCGAGATGGTGATCGCGCGCTTCGCCTCGCACCCGGTCGCCGCCAGCGCGGCCAATGACCCGGTCACGCTGCCGGCCTTCCTGGCCCTGGGCCGCATGCTGCGCGGAAGCTGACTCGCGCGGGGACGCACCCGCGGGCATCCCGGCGCAGAGGTGCTCGGCACGCGCAAACCCTGAGATCGGCGCGATGCAAGCGCCTGTAAGCTGTGCGACGCGAAAACGAACGACCGTTCTATTTTTCTGGAGACGACATGCAAACACCAAGAAAACTTCGTCTGCTCTTGGCGACCGTGGCCGCGGCCGCCTTGCTGGCGGGCTGCGGCGGCGGCGGGACCGAGGGGCCCCGGGCCTCCATCGCGCGCGTGGTCGTGGCCGGCGACAGCCTGGCCGACGTGGGCACCTTCGGCTATAAGTTCACGGTGCAGAACGCGGCCGACCCGGCGGCGGGCTTCCCGATCTTTCCCCAGATCGTGGCGCAGGACTTCGGCGTCACCGGCCAGTGCAACTTCTTCGCCTCGTCCAACGGCACCAGCTTCAGCACGAACCCGGCCTGCACCAACTTCGCGGTGGGTGGCGGGCGGGTGGTGAACCTGGCCTCGCAGGGCGGGGCCAGCGCCCCGTTCTCGATCCCGCTGCAGCTCACCACCGCGGCCCAGGCGGTGGGCGGCGCCTGGGCAGCGACCGACCTGGTGGTGATCGACGGCGGCGGCAACGATTCCGCGGACCTCGTCTCCGCCTACCTGGGTGCGGCCAGCGGCGGCGCGGGCCTCACGAACTACCAGAACTTCCTGCTGCAGCAGCTCGACGCGCCCACCATCGCGGCGACCCTGCCGCTGACCAACGGGGCGGCGATCCTCGCCGGCATGTACATGCAGAAGCTGGCGGACACCTACTACGGCGCGGTCAAGGCCAGCACGCTGGACAAGGGCGCGACCCACGTGGCCTTGCTGAACGCACCGGACATCACGCTGACGCCGCGCTTCCAGGCCGTGCTCGCTGGCGTGGCCCAGGCCAATGGCGGCGGCACCGCCGGCGCCACCGCCGCCGCCACGCTGCAGGGCGCGATCCGCCAGTGGATCAGCGGCTTCAACAGCGAACTGGCGGCCAAGGTGGGCGGCGACGCCCGCGTGGCGCTGGTGGACTTCTACGCCGACTTCAGCGACGAGATCGCCCACCCGGCGGCCTACGGCCTGACGAACGCGACCACGGCCTCCTGCCCGGTGACCGGCACCGATTCCTCGGGCCTGCCCACCTACACCTTCCCGACCTGCACCTCCGCGGCGCTGGACGCCGCGCCGCCGACGGGCCTGGCCGCCGGCTGGTGGCACACCTGGGCCTTCTCCGACGGTTTCCATCCGACGCCGTTCGGCCACCAGCTGCTCGCTTCCTCCGTCAGCCGCGCCATCGCGCGCGCCGGCTGGCTCTGACCGCATCTGCTGAGAGAGGACACCCCATGGACAAGAAGACCCTCGCGCAGGCGGCCGCAGTCGCCCTGCTGGCCACCGCCTCGGTGGCCGCGTCGGCGCAGAGCGCCGGCACCTGGTATGCCGGCATCGGCGGCGCGCGCATCACGCCGAACACCTCCAGCGGCACGCTGTCGGCGCCCTCGGCCCCCGGCACCACCGTGGACATCGGCTCGGACACCCAGCCCATCATGTTCGTCGGGCGCATGCTGACCGACCACTGGTCGGTCGAGGTGCCGCTCGGCCTCGGCTTCACGCACGACATCAACGGCAGCGGCGCCATCGCCGGCGTGGGGCGCATCGGCACGGTGAAGGCGCTGCCGATCAGCGTGTTCGCCCAGTACCACTTCCTGGCGCCGGACGCGCGCTTCCGCCCCCACGTGTCGGTGGGGCCGACCTATGCCTATTTCCACGGCGAGCGCGGCAGCGCCACGCTGAACGCGATCAACCCGGCGAACCCGCCGGGCGGCACCACGCTGAACGTCGACTCGCGCTGGGGCTGGACGGTGGGACTGGGCGGCACGATGGCGCTGACCGGCCGCTGGTATCTCGACCTGCACTACCTGCACACGTGGCTCAAGACCACCACGACGCTGAACTCCGGGCAGCACATCGACACCAAGCTGGACCCGGATGTGTGGGCCCTCAGCCTCGGCTATCGCTTCTGAGGAAGGGAAGCCGGGCCCGCGGGGCCCGGCGCAGCGGCGGGGCCGGCACCGCGCTCAGGCGGCGCCGGCCCGGTTTCACTTCTTCGGCTGCTCGTTGCCGTAGGTCTTCACCAGGTAGTCGACGATGTCGGGCATGTCGGCATCGGGGATCGGACCGTTGAAGACCGCCTTCATGCGCTTGACCATGAGCTCCCAGTAGCCGCGCGGGGCGGTGGGGGGCTGGTACAGCATGTACTCGGCGGAGTGGCAGGCCACGCAGTCGGCCTTCGCCTTGGCGTAGCCGGGCAGGCTGCTGGGCGTGAGCTGCACGCCGTCGGCCGGCAGTTCGATCGTCTTCGTGACGGCGAAGGCCGGCCCGGCGAGCAGCAGGGCGGCGGCGATGGCGAGGAGGCGGTGTTTCATGCTTTGTCTCCTCAGGCGGCGGTGACCTTGACCGATTCGACCACGTTGCGCATGTAGCCCGCGGGGTTCCACAGTGCCTGCATGGGCTGGCTCTCGCCAGCGCGGTTGAAGGCGCGCACCCGCAGGTCGTAGGCGCCGGCGGCGGAGGGGGTGAAGCCGAAGGTGAACTCGCGGAACGAGAAGCGGCCGAGTTCCTGGCCCAGCGTCGCCTCGCGCCAGGTCTGGCCGCCGTCGGCCGACCACGCGACCTCGCGGATGCCCAGGCCGCTGTCGAAGGCGATGCCTCGCACCTTGAAGGGCTGGCCCACGTGCAGGCGGGCGCCGTCGGTGACCGAGGTGATGAACGAGCGCACGTCAAAGCGGCCGATCGGGCGCGTCGCCTTGGGCGCGGTGCCGGGCTCGACGCAGGCGCAGTCGTTGTCCGGGATGCGGTAGGCTGGGTTGGTCCAGAAGTTGTCCAGCTCGTGGTCGATCACCTGGATCTCGGACAGGTGCTTGACCCAGTAGGTGCCGTAGTAGCCCGGCACGACCAGCTTCACGGGGAAGCCGTTGAGGAAGGGGATGTCGGCCCCGTTCATCTGGTAGGCGATCATGACCTCGCCGTCCATGGCGTGATGGATCGTCAGCCGCTTGACGAGATCGGCGGCACCGAACACGCCGTTGTCCAGGCCGTTGAAGGTGACGAAGCGCGCCGAGTCCTTGATCTCGGCGCGCGCGAGCACGTCCTTCAGCGGCACGCCGACCCACTTCGCGTTGCCCATCGCGCCGTTGGTGAGCTGGCCTCCCTGCACGCGCGGCGTGAACAGTCCGCGGCTGTTGCCGGAGCACTGGTTCACCGCGATCAGCTCCACCGGCTTGAACTGGCTGCGCAGTTCGGCCACGGAGATGGAGAAGGACTTGCCGGCGGCGTTGCCGCCGATGCTGATCCTGTGCTTGTCGCCGTCGATCGTGGTCGGGATGCCGGCGTTGTGGTAACGCACGAAGAAGGCGTCGTTGGGTGTGATGATGCCTTCGTTGTAGACGTCCCAGGGGGTCTCCAGCTGCGGCGGCCGGGAAGTCAGCACGATCATGGGCCGCTTCTCCGGGTACACCGCGATGTTGCGGTGGCCGTTGACGATCGGCAGGTCCACGGTGGCGGCCCGGGCCAGGCCGCCCATCGCGGAAGCGGCCAGGGCGCCGGCGCCGCCCATGACCAGGCGCCGGCGGGTGGGGTGGGATGGATGCATTCCTGTCTCCTCTTTGGCGTGATGACGCAGGGTTAAGGAGGAGCGGATGCCGGTTCCTATTCCCTGGCGGCTGCCGGTGAAAACCCGGCCCGTACTAACCCGGTGCCACGCCGGGCCCAGGGAAAACACCGAGACGAAACAGGCCCTCAGGATGGAATCGGGAGGCCCGGATCAGGCACATATACGACCATGTTCGCCAGCTCCGAGGCACGCTACAACCAATGGGTGCGTGACCACTACCGCTTCCTGTTCCGCAGCGCCTGGGCGCTGACCGGGTCGCGCGCGATGGCGGAAGACGTGGTGCAGGATTGCTTCACCAACGCGTGGAAGTGCCGCGACCAGCTGCGCGACCCCGCCCTGGCGCGGCCCTGGCTGTTCCAGATCATGCGCCGCAGCATCTTCCGCCACCTGCCGCCCTGCCAGATCGAGCTGGGCGAGGACGGCGAGGACTCGCGGGCGGCGCCCGACAGCGGCATCGACGACCGGCTCGACGTGGTGCGGGCCCTCGCCCGCATCGCGCCCATCCACCGCGAGGTGCTGGTGCTGCACTACTTCGACGACATGCCCACGGCGCAGATCGCCGAGGCGCTGGAGATCGCCCCCGGCACGGTGCTGTCCCGCCTGGCCCGCGCGCGCCAGGCCCTGAAGGCCGCCGTGACCTCGCCGGCGGCGCCGCGCGAGGAGGCCGGTCACTCCGGCAACGTCACCGCATTGAAGAGAGTCTGAGATGAAGGACCGTCCACCCGAAGAGGAATTCGACCTGCGGGCGCGGGCGGAGTTTTCCCTGGCCTACGACGTGGACGGCATCCCCGCCCACCTGTTCCGCCACACGCCCCTGCTGGCGCGGCGCGGGGTGCAGCTGGCCGCGGCCATGTTCCTCGCGGTGGGCGTCGCGGCCGGCACCTTCCTCGCCTTGCGGCCGCCGGAGCTGGTGCGCGGCGCCATCGAGGACGAGTACTACGAGCGCACGCTGCGCGGCAGCTTCATCGACACCCCGACCCTGCTCACGCACATGGGCCTGGGTGGGCACGGGACGGTGCCGGGACACGCCCAGCTCATGCGGCCCTGCGAGATCGACCACCGCCTGGCCTATCACCTCACGACCTTCCTGGACCGGGGCGGACTGGTGACGGTATTCGCCTTCGACCCGCCGGTCGCGCTGGAGGAAGGGTCCGGCACCTGGCGGGGGGTGTACTGGCAGGTCGTGCGCTCGCGCGGGGACGGCCGCCCGCTGATCCTCATCTCGGAGAAGAAGCAGGCCCTGGTCGTCGCCCACACCGTCTTCGCGCGCGTGCCGGCCTGAGGCCGGCGCGCGCCCTCAGGGCGCGCCGGCGCACGCCGCGGCGCGCTCCAGCACCGCATGCGCGGCGGCGGCGTCGCTGCCGCGCCAGGCCACGATCTGGTCCGGGCGCACCAGGGCGAGCGGCGCCTCGTACAGGTCCCGCAACGCGGCGTCGCCGTGCCGCACCACCCGCAGGTCCAGCCCCAGCGACCTTGCGGCCTGCTCGAAGGGCGCGGCGTCCGGCGGCTGCGGCCCGAGCGCGAGCAGGGTCCACTCGGTGTGGAAGCTGTCGAACAGCGAGCGCCCGTCCGCCAGCCAGGCATGGGGCGGACGGCCGCCGGGGCAGGCCGTGGGCTGGTAGCTGTTGGGCGCGTCCGGCGGCGGCGTGGTGCCGTCGCCCACGATGATGGGCGAGCCGTCGTAGCGGCCGCCGAAGGTCACGCCCGGGATGTTGAACTCCAGGCGCACGTGCGCATCGAGGTGCTCCGACGCCGCCCGCCGCGCGGCCTCGCCCGCGGGGCCGTCCTGCTCCAGCTCGGGACGCGCCTGGAACAGGCCAACGGAATCGGCGAAGCGCCGCGCGTAGCCCGTGTTGCGCACGGCCAGCGGCCGGCGCTCCGCCTCGTAGCTGGCCAGGAGGGCCGGGCTGCTGGTGCCGCGCAGCACGCTCGCGAGCTTCCAGGCCAGGTTCACCGCGTCCTCGACGGCGGTGTTGTAGCCCAGGCCGCCGGTGGGCGTGAACAGGTGCGCCGCGTCACCGCCGATGAACACGCGCCCGCGCCCGAAGGACTCGGCCACCAGCGAGTGGCCGGCGGTCCAGGTGCCGGTGGACAGCACCTCGATCGGGATCTCGCGGCCGAGGGCCTGGGCGAACAGGCGCTTCGCCTCGTCGGCGCCCCAGGACCCGGGGTCCTCGCCTTCGCGCAGCGCGGCATGGAAGGCGAATTCCTCGCGGCCGTCGACCGAGCAGATGAAGCCGCGCCGCTGCGCATTGACCGCCACGTACATCCACGCGCGCGCATGCGGCAGCACCTCGTACAAGGTCGGCGCGCGCAGGTACACGGCGAACATCTGCCCGCCCATGAAGTCGCGCTTCACGCCGGTGGCGCCGCCCCAGCGGATGCCCAGCGCCGAGCGCACCAGGCTGCGCGGACCGTCGGCGCCCACCAGGTAGCGCGCGCGCACCTCGTGCACCGGGCCGCCTTCGGTGGGCCGCACCTGCGCCTGCACGTGGGTGCCCCGGTCCTCGAAGGCGAGCAGCTTCCAGCCGTAGCGGATGTCGTTGCCCGGGTGCTGCTGCGCCTGCCGGCGCAGCACCTGCTCGACGTACTTCTGCGCCACCCGGTGCGGCAGTTCGGCGGCGCTCCAGGAGCCGGTCATCGTGCGGATGGTGCGCACCGCCTCGGCCGCGGTGGGCAGGGACAGGCGCGCCAGCTCGTGGCCGCTGAAGCGGGTGAAGTAGGCGATGTCGGTGGGATGGTCGGGCGGCAAGCCCAGCGCGCGCACCTCGTCGGTGAAACCCAGCCGCCGGTAGTGCTCCATGGTGCGCGCCTGCGTCGCGTTGGCCTGCGGGTTGAAGGCCGTCGAGGGCTTGGCGTCCACCAGCAGCAGCGGCACGCCGCGCCGGCCCAGCTCGTTGGCCAGCATCAGCCCGCAGGGCCCGCCGCCCGCGACCAGGACTTCCGTGTTCAGTATCCGAAGCGTGTCGTCCACTTGCGTTCGTACTCCATGCGGTCGAAATGCTCGGCGATGAAATCGATGAAGGTGCGGACCTTGGCCGTCAGGTGCTTGCGGCTGGGGTAGGCGAGGTTGACGGTCAGGCGCGGCAGGTCCCAGGCGTCCAGCACCGGGACCAGGCGGCCGGCGACGATGTCGTCGTAGAGGATGTAGGTGGGCTGCACCAGGATGCCCAGTCCTTCCAGCGCGGCGGCGCGCAGCACCTGGCCGTCGTTGGACTCCAGCACGCCCTTGATCGATACGGCG
The DNA here is from genome assembly GCA_028868995.1 of Burkholderiales bacterium. Classification (GTDB taxonomy): domain Bacteria; phylum Pseudomonadota; class Gammaproteobacteria; order Burkholderiales; family Burkholderiaceae_C; genus Ramlibacter. The sequence continues at coordinate 18,073 of JAGWTH010000043.1, forward strand.
GTGGTCTCGCCGTCGCGCGTGAAGCGCAGCTCGTGCGGGTTGTTCGCGTAGGTGTAGGCCAGCAGGTCGTGCCGGCCCAGGTCCTCCAGCGTCCGCGGCGTGCCGGCGCGGGAGAGGTAGCCGGGCGAGGCGGCCAGGATGCGCCGCGTCTCCGCCAGCCGCCGGATGGTGATGTTGGAGTCGGGCTCGAACTCGCGCGTGCGGATCGCCACGTCGATGTTGTTGTCGATCAGGTCCAGGTAGCGGTTGGCCGTCTCGACGTGCACGGTGACGTTGGGGTAGCGCCGCGTGTATTCCGGCAGCAGCGGCGCGATGTGCTGCATGGAAAACGACAGCGAGGCCGTGATCCGCAGGGTGCCGGTCGGGTTGAGCGTGGAGGCATTGACGGCCGACTCGGCGTCCTGCAGGTCGGCCAGGATCAGGCGGCTGCGGCGCAGGAACTCCTGGCCCGGCTCGGTGAGGTACAGGCGGCGGGTGTTGCGCTCGACCAGGCGCGCGCCGAGGCGCTCCTCCAGAGCCGCGAGGTGGCGGCTGGCGGCGGCGTTGGACAGGCCCAGCGCGTCCGCGGCGCGGCTCAGGCTGCCGGTCTCGGCCACCCGCACGAACAAGGCCATCTCGGTCCAGCGATCCAAGGGGTCTCCGGTGGTTTCTTGCGCCGGGCGGAAAACTCATTTGCCGCGGCGGGCTTTCGCAAATTATGGCCGGGCCCTAGAGTCCCGGCATGCGCAACCTGACCCAGGACAACATCACCCAGGCCGTCATCGCCCGCTTCGCCCAGACGCCCGATGCGCGGCTGAAGGAGATCATGACCGCCCTCGTGCAGCACCTGCACGCCTTCGCGCGCGAGGTGAGGCTGACCGAGGAGGAATGGTTCCGGGGCATCGACTTCCTCACCCGCGTGGGCCACATCACGGACGACAAGCGCCAGGAGTTCATCCTGCTGTCGGACACGCTGGGCCTGTCGATGCTCACCATCGCGATGAACAACGAGAAGCCGGCCGGCTGCACCGAGTCCACCGTGTTCGGTCCGTTCTACGTCGAGGGCGCGCCCCATTACGAGCTGGGCGACGACGTCGCCCACGGCGCGCCCGGCGTGCCCTGCCTGGTGCGCGGGCGGGTGCGCGGCCTGGACGGCGAGCCCGTGCCTGGCGCCGAGATCCACGTCTGGCAGGCCGACGCCGAGGGCAAGTACGACGTGCAGCGCTCCGACCTGCGGGAGCACCTGGCGCGCGGCGTGCTCCAGGCGAACGACCGGGGCGAGTATTTCTTCCGCTCCATCCTGGCCGAGGCCTACCCGATCCCCGACGACGGCCCCGTGGGCGACATGCTCAAGGCGACGAAGCGCCATCCCTGGCGGCCGGCGCACCTGCACTTCATGATCAAGGCGCCGGGCTACGAGACGCTGATCACGCACGTGTTCCGCAACGGCGACCCCTACCTCGACTCGGATGCCGTGTTCGGCGTGCGCCAGTCGCTGGTCGCCGACTGGGTGAAGCAGCCCGACGGAACCTACCTGGTCGAATACGACTTCGTGCTGCCGCGCGACCGGAGAGCCGCACGTTGATCCGCCACGTCGTCATGTGGAAGGTGCGCGGCGCCGCGGGCGACGAGAAGCGGGCCAACGTGGAGAGGCTGAAGGCGGCCTTCCTCGGCCTGCGCGGGCGCATCCCCGGCCTGCTGCACCTGGAGGTCGGCGTGGACACCAGCCGCGTGGACTACGCCTGCGACGTGGTGCTGGTGAGCGACTTCGCATCGCAGGCCGCGCTCGATGCCTACGCGACGCATCCCGAACACCTGCGCGTGCGGCAGGAACTGGGCGACCTGCGCAGCGCGCGCCACCAGGTCGACTACGAGATCCCCGATCCCCGGGCGTAGGCTGGCGGTGAGCGCAGCGAACCCCGGCACCGGAGAAACGCCATGCCCAGCACCCTGATCCGCGGCGCCACCATCGTCACCATGGACCGCCAGGGCGACCTGCCGCGGGGCGACCTCCTGGTGCAGGACGACCGCATCGCCGCCATCGCCCCGGCCATCGCGGCGCACGACGCCGAGATCGTCGACGCCGCCGGCTGCATCCTCATCCCCGGCCTGGTCAACGCGCACATGCACACCTGGCAGACCGGGCTGCGCGGCGTCGCGGCGAACTGGACCCTGCTGGAGTACTTCCAGAAGATGCACGCGGGCCTGGCCACGGCCTTCCAGCCGGAGGACCTGCACATCGCCACGCGCATGGGCGCGCTCAACCAGCTGAACTGCGGCACCACCACGCTGGCCGACTGGTGCCACAACAACCCGACGCCGGCCCACAACGACGCGGCCATCGACGGCCTGCTGTCCACCGGCATCCGTGCCGCCTTCTTCCACGGCACGCCCAAGCCCGACCCGAAGCCGGGGCAGCAGCCCTTCTGGGAGGTGCCGCATCCGCGCCAGGAAGTGGAACGCCTGCTGAAGGCGCACGAGGGCCGGCCCCTGCTGTCGATCCAGACCGCGGTGCTGGGCCCGCACTACTCCACGCTGGAGGTCGCCCTGCACGATTTCCGCATGGCGCGCGAGCTGGGGCTGATCGCCTCGTTGCACCAGGGCGGCGGCGCGGCGCGCACGCCCGACGGCTGGGAGCGGCTGGAGGCCGCGGGCCTGCTGGGGCCCAACATCAACATCGTGCACGGGCACGCGTTGAGCGACGCGCAGCTGCGGCGCTTCTGCGACCTGGGCATGAGCTTCTCCGCCGCGGCCGAAAGCGAGATGTCGCAAGGCCACGGCCATCCGCTCACCGGGCGGCTGCGCCAGTTCGGCCGGGCGCCCTCGCTGGGCGTGGACCTGGAGAGCGTGCTCTCGGGCGACATGCTGACGCAGGCGCGCATCGCGCTGGGCATCCAGCGCAGCCTCGACAACGTGGCGTGGCGCGAGCAGCACGGCACGATCCCGCCCACCTCCACCATCACCACCCGCGAGGCGCTGGCCTGGGTGACGGTGGAGGGCGCCCGCATGCTGCAGCAGCTCGATCGCATCGGCACGCTGGCGCCCGGCAAGCAGGCCGACCTGGTGCTGATCCGCGCAAGCGACCTCAACATGCAGCCCGTGCACGACCCGGTGAGCAGTGTCGTGTTCCAGGCTTCGCTGGCCAACATCGACAGCGTGATGGTCGCAGGCCGCTGGCGCAAGCGCGCGGGCCGGCTGCTGGCCGGCGACCTGGCGGCTGACCTGCAGCGGTTGCGCGCCTCGGGCGAGAAGATCACGCGGGCGATGGGGCTGGCGCACTAGGCGCGCCGGCGGGCGCGGCAGGCGTGCCGGTTCAGGGCCGCGGCCGCAGCCAGGACGCGTACTCGATCGCGGCCGCCTGCTGGCGCGCGGCGCGTTCGCGCAGGGCTTGCCGCAGGTCGGCCAGCATCTGGTCGAGGACGGCGTGCGCTTCCGGCGGCACGGGCCGCGGCCGGTCGGCCGCTGGCGTGGTGGCCGGACGCGGGGAGAGGGTTTCGCTGTGGACGGTCATGGCGGCTCCTCCGGGCGCCTCGGGGCGCCTGCGGGAGCGATCCTCGGGCGCAGGTGTTCCCGGAACGTTCCCGGCCGGCTCAGGACCGGCTTGCACCCTGGCTGGCGGTCGCCTGGCAGCGCACCTCGTCCAGCGGCTGGCCGGCCGCCCGGAAGCCCCGGGCCGCGGCCGCGAAGGACTGCTGCGCCGTCGCCGGGTCACCCGAGGCGAGGGCGACATGGCCCTGCGCCTCGTGGAAGGCGGCGTGCCAGGCCGGCAGCCGCATCACCACCTTGGCGAGATATTCGGACTGGCGCAGGCGGTCGGCGGCGAGATCCCTTTCGTGCGCCCGGGCCGAGGCGATGGTGGCGGGGATGGCGAAGGTGATGCGGCAGCCGGGACAGGTCTCCAGCGGGCCTCGCACGGAGGATTCGGCCTCCTCCACCACGCCCAGGGCCCGCTGCGGGTCCGGCGCGATGGCGATGCGGGTGCCGTAGATGCGGTCCAGGAGGTGGAAGCCGACATCGGACTGGCGGGCCACGTCCAGGGCGTCGTCCAGCAGTCCGCGCGCCAGGTCCAGCCGGCCGCGGTGCATCGCCAGCTCCGCGCGCCGCTGCAGCGACAGGGCCTCGCCCGTGGCGCCGCCGAGCGCGTTGTGCAGGCGGCCGCCTTCGATCAGGTCCGGCTCGGCGGCGTCGAGCTGCCCGCTGAGCAGCCGCGCCTCGCCGCGCAGCGTCACCGCGAAGGCCAGGCCGCGGTCGGCGCCCAGCCGCCTGGCTTCGGCGGCCAGGGCGTCGGCGAAGGCGATCACCTCGGCGTAAGGCCGGGAGCCGTAAAGGAAGCGCTGGGTGATGCACAGGTGGCCGTCGAACACCCGCACCGCCAGGTGCGGCAGCTGGCTGGTTTCGCGCAGGTCGGCCCAGACGCTGCCATGCAGGTCGCCGCGCGCGTGCGCCGCCGCGCCCTGCGCCCAGGAGGCGATCACCAGCGATCCCTCGTCGCCGGTCGCCAGCGCGAGCCGCCGGACCTCGGCCGCCCGCCGGGCGCCCTCCTCGGGATTGCCGAAACCGAGCGCGGCCGCCCCGCTGTAGGCCAGCGCCTCGGCCAGTCGCCCGGCCGCGGTGGTGGGGTGGACGTCCTTCAGGAAGGCCAGGGCGCCCGAGGCATCGCTCATCTTCACCTGGGCGAGGGCGCGCTTGGCCTTGAGTTCCTCGGCGAGCCCGGGCTCGGCGCGCTCCGCGGCCGCGTCGTAGGCAGCCAGGGTGCCGGGGCGGCCGAGGGCATCGAGGGATTCGGCGCGCAGCGCCAGCGCCTCGGAGGGCGGCTGCGGCGTGGCCAGCAGCGGCTCCAGGTGGCGCAGCACGTCGACGAAGGCGCCGAGGCGGAAGGCGTCCCGGGCCGCCGCGAGCGAGAACGGGCCGGCGCGCTGCGGCTCGCCGGCCGCGAGCCAGTGCTGGCCCACCAGGCCCGCGGCCGCACCGTGGCGCGCCAGGCGTGCCGCGACCTCGCCGTGCAGGCCCGCGCGGCGATGCGGCGCGATGGCGTCGACCAGCGACTGCCGCAGCAGCGCGTGGCGGAAGCGGTAGCGGCCGTCGTCCACCACCAGCACGCCGGCGGCGAGCGCGCGATCCAGCCGGTCGGCCGCGTCGAGCGCATCCTCGCCGGCGAGCGCCAGGGCCGTGGCGACGTCGAACTCCTCGCCCGCCAGCGCCAGGCGCCGCAAGGCGTCCAGCGCGCCCTCGCCGACATCGCCCAGGCGTTCGGCGATCGCGGCCGACACGCTGCGCGGCACGCGCTCACCCGCGGCCGCCGTGGCGGCGCGCGCGAGTTCGACGACGGCGAACGGGATGCCTTCGGCCTGGCGCGCGATCTGCGCGGCCGCCTCGCGCGCGAGGGCGCCCGGCGCGGCGCGGGTCGCCAGCAGGGCGGCCTCGTCGGGCGCGAGCGGTGCCAGGTCCAGCGCGTGCAGGGTGCCGGCGCGCAGCATGCGCGCCGCATGTCCGCCCAGCAGTTCGGGCAGGGCAGGGCGGCAGGCCAGCAGCACGAACAGCGGCGGGCCGCTGGCGGCCAGCTGCGCCAGCAGTTCCGTGCTCGCATCGTCGGCCGCATGCGCATCGTCCACGACCAGCAGGACCGGCCGGCCCCCCGCGGTGGCGAGCAGCAGGCGCCGCACCGCCCCCGCCACCTGGTGCCGCCCGATCGGCAGCGCGAGCGGCCGCGGCTCGCCGGCGGCGGGCGTCATCGCCGCGAGCACCGCCCGGGCGTGCGCGCCGATCGCCGTCCGGGCGGCCTCGCCGCCTTCCTGCAGCAGGGGCTCGACGAGGTCGGTCACCAGGCCATAGGGGCGCGTCCAGTCGCTGGCCTGCACCATGCGCACCTGCCAGCCCAGGGCCCGGGCCTCGTGCGCCAGGCGCCGGCAGAACGCGGTCTTGCCCAGGCCGGCGCCCGCGCGCAGCAGCGCGCCGCCCGGCGGGCCGGACGCGGCCTGGCGCAGCAGGGCGAGCAGGCGCACGAGCTCCAGCGCACGGCCGACGAAGGCCGGCGCGCCGTCCTCCAGGCCGGCCACGCATTCCTCGTACAGGGCCTGCACCTCGGGGCCCGGCTGCAGGCCGAGCGACTGGCGCAGGTGGTCGCGCAGGCGCCCGTACCAGCGCAGCGCGGCCGAGCGCCTGCCGGCCGCGAGTTCGGCCCGCATCAAGGCCGCGTGGGCCGGCTCGTCGCCCGGGTCTTCCTGCACCAGGCGCTCGAGGTCCCCGCCCTGGCGCAGCAGGCGCAGGTACTTGTCGCGCAGGCGCCGCCGCGGCGCCTCGGCCCAGGATTCGTAGGGGGCCTCGGGCAGCAGGTCGCCGCCGTAGAGGCCGGCGGCCGCGCGGCAGGCCTGGACATCGCCCGTCGCGAGGGCTGCGTCCGCGGCCCGCTCGAACCGCTCGGCATCGCAGTCCACGCCGCGCCCGGGCAGGAGCAGCACCTGCCCGCCGCGCAGGACCACGGCCTCCGGATCGCCGACGAACTGGCGTGCGTGGTGGGCGGCCTTGCGCAGGTTGGCGGCGCCGGCCTGCGGGTCCAGGTGCGGCCAGAGGGCCTCGATCACCTGCTCGTGCAGCAGGCTGCGCTGCGGCTGCAGGCTCAGCAACTGCAGCAGTTCGCCGGCCCGGCGGGTGGGTGGGGCGGCCGGACCGGCCGGCGCCCCGCCGCAGCGACGCAGGTCGAAAGCCCCGAGCAGCCGGATCGCGACGGGGCTGGAGTCTCGCTGAGGGGCGGTCGCCGGATGCGCCATGGCCTGTCCTCCTGCTGAGAAGCCGGCCGGGAACGATCCAGGAACGCGCACCGGGGAGCATCGCCGTCAGGTGCTTCCGGCGCCTGGTCTTCCATCCCGACTGCAAGGAGTATTGCCCATGAACGCCGCGCAAACCGTATCGAATGTTGACCGGCCGCCGCCCCTGCCGGCCGCCGCGCCCGCCCGCAGCCCGAACCAGGCGCTCTGGGAAATGGGCGACTTCACCCGCATCGCATCCTCCATGCGCGCCAGCGGGGAGGCGCTCGTCCGGCGCCTGGACCTCGGCCCCGGGATGAAGGTGCTGGACCTCGGCTGCGGCGACGGCACGACGGCCCTGCCCGCGGCGCAGGCGGGCGCGCAGGTGCTGGGGGTCGACATCGCCCGCAACCTCGTCGCCGCCGGCCAGCGGCGCGCCCGGGAGGCCGGCCTGGAGTCCCGCTGCCGGTTCGTCGAGGGTGACGCCTGCGACCTCTCGGGCGTGGAGAACGCCAGCTTCGACCGGGTGGTGAGCATCTTCGGCGCCATGTTCGCCCCGAAGCCCTTCGACGTGGCCCGCGAGATGGTGCGCGTGACGAAACCCGGCGGGCGCATCCACATGGGCAACTGGATCCCCGGCGACCCGACGCTGGTGGCCCAGCTGCTGAAGATCAGCACGGCCTACGCGCCGCCGCCCCCGGCGGGTTTCGTCAGCCCGATGACCTGGGGCTTGGCCGACCACGTGCGGGAGCGTTTCGGCCAGGCCGGGATCCCCGCCGAGGCGGTCCGCTGCGAACCGGTCACGTGGGTCTTCGATCTCGCGGAATCCCCCGCCGCCTTCGTGGACCTGTTCCGCCGGTACTACGGGCCGACCATGAAGGCGTTCGAGGCGGCCGACGGCCAGGGGCGGGCCGAAACCTTGCGCGAGGAGCTGGTCGCCCTGTTCGAGGCGCAGAACGAGAGCCAGTATCCGGGCACCCTGGTGATCCCGGCGACCTTCCTGCTGGTGACGGTGGACGTGCACTGACGCCGCCGCGCCGGATCCTCGCGGCGGCGGTGCGGCGACTGTTGCCGCGCCGGCACGCGCGGACCGTGCGCTCGTCGTCGTGCCGGCGCCGATGGTCGGACCGCCGGCCCGGTCTGCCCTCCCGATCGGGACCGCGGGTCCCGGATCCGGGGTGCGGCCCGGCGATCGACGGTCGCGGATGGCCGCTCAGCGGCAGGGCAAACCCGAGCCCTTCCGACTTTGTTCGCACCTAGGGTTAATTCTTAGAAGTCCCTTACATGATGTTACCTATCCAGACGGATTTGGTTACATTTTGCCCGTCCGTTGGGACCCCGCGTCCGCCCTCGATCGGGTTGGTGGCAGGGGAGAAATAAAGAGCAGTCCAGGCGCAGTTCCCCCGCCTGTCCTGGCAGCCCGGCTGCCGGGACAGGCGAGGCTGTGCCACCGCGCAGCCAGGCGAAGGTGGGCAGGGTTCGACGGCCAAGGAAGTGAGGGCGCGCTTGCGTCCTCCGGGGACTGAGGTCCCGTGTCGTTGAACCGCAACCGAGCCATCGCCTGAACATGAAAGCCTTGCTCAAACCCTGCCTGCTGGCCGCCGGACTGGTGCTGGCCCAGCTGGCCGCCGCCCAGACCCCCGTGGTGAGCTCGACGCTCGCCGCCAGCCGCGTGGAGACCGTCGCCGGCAAGGAAGTGCTCACGCGCGCCGACAGCGGCAAGCCGGGGGACCTCGTCGAGTACAGCGGCACCTACCGCAACGCCGGCAGCAAGCCGGTGGACAAGCTGCTGGCCACCGTTCCCGTGCCTACGGGGACGACCTTCGTGGCGGGCAGCGCGACTCCCGCGCGGGCGCAGGCCTCCACCGACGGCGCGCATTTCGCGCCCATGCCCCTGATGCGCAGCGTGCGCCAGGCCGACGGCAGCTTCCGCCAGGAGCCCGTGCCCCTGTCCGAATACCGCTACCTGCGCTGGGAGCTCGGCACGCTCGCCGGCGGCGCCGACGCGGTCGTGAAGCTGCGCGTGCAGATCGATTCCACGGCCACCACGGCCTCCGCGAAGCCCTGAGCGGCCCCACGCGACTGACAGAGAAAGAGGGACTCCCATGAACACCGCGTACCCGAACCCGCTTCGCTCGACGCCCTGGCAAATCCTGGCCCGCGGCATCGCCGGCCTTTTCGTCGCCCTGCTGCTGGCGGTGTGGTTCACCGCACCGGCCCATGCGGCGCCGCCGCCCGCCGGCACCTCCATCAGCAACCAGGCCTCGGCCACCTATTCCGACGGCTCCGGTGTCTCGCGCACCGTCACCTCCAACCTGGTGCAGACCACGGTGACGCAGGTGTACAGCCTGACGCTGGCCGCCAACGGCGCGCAGAACGCGACGCCGGGCAGCGTCGTGTACTACCCGCACACGCTGACCAACACCGGCAACGGCACGGACACGTTCAACCTGACGGCCGTGAGCGGCGCCACCGCCTTCACGATGACGAACGTGCAGATCTACCTCGACAACGGCAGCGGCCAGCCCACCGGCTCGCCGATCACGTCGACCGGCGCGCTCGCCTCGGGGGCCAGCTTCAAGTTCATCGTGACGGGCACCGTGCCCGCCACGGCGACCTCGGGCCAGACCAACGCGATCACGGTGACCGGCACCAGCACGGGTGACAACACCAAGACGGCCACCAACACCGACACGACCACCGTCACCAGCAATGCGGTGATCACGCTGACCAAGGCCATCAGCGCCGGCTCGGGCGCCCAGGGTTCCGGTCCCTACACCTACACCCTGACCTACACCAACACCGGCAACAGCGCCGCCACCTCCGTGGCCATCAGCGACGTGGTGCCGACCGGCATGACCTACGTCGGCGGTTCCGCGCGCTGGAGCGTGACCGGCAGCACCGCCCTCAGCGACACGGGCGGCTCCGTCGGCTCGGCGCCGAACACGCTGACGTCCTCCTACACGGGCGGCACCAAGACCTTCCTCGCGACGATCGCCAACGTGGCGGCGGGCCAGTCGGGCACCATCAGCTTCCAGGTGAACGTGAATGCCGGCGTGGCCCCGGGCACCATCAACAACACCGCCACCCTGTCCTACAACAACGGCACGGGCACGGTGACCGGCAGCTCCAACACGGTGCCCTTCACCGTGACCCAGACCGCCGGCGTGACGCTGACCGGCGCCACCGTGGCCGGCCCGGCCGCGGCCGGCAGCACGGTGAACTTCACCAACGTGGTGACCAACACCGGCAACGGCACCGACACGTTCAACATCAGCTTCGCCGCGACCAACACCTTCCCGGCGGGCACGACCTTCCAGCTGTTCAAGAGCGACGGCACCACGCCCCTGGTGGACACCAACGGCGACGGCACCGTCGACACCGGCCCGCTGGCCGCCGGCGCCACCTACAACGTGATCGTCAAGGCCACGCTGCCGCCCAGCGCGAGCGGGGCCGGTCCCTTCGCGATCAACAAGACCGCCACCTCGGTCCTGGACAACACGAAGACCGCGACCGCGACCGACCAGCTGACGGCGATCACCGCCGCCGCGGTGGACCTGAGCAACAACACGGCCACCGGCCCCGGCGCGGGCGCGGGCCCGGAAGCCAGCGCGCAGGTGACCAACAGCACCAACCCGGGCACGACCACCACCTTCACCCTGGTGACGAAGAACACCGGCCCCTCGCCGGACAGCTACGACCTGGCGGTGAGCAACACCAGCAGCTTCCCCGGTTCGCTGCCTTCCGGCTGGTCCGTGACCTTCAAGGCCGACGGCGGCGGCGGCAGCTGCGCCACCACCGGCGCCACCATCACCAACACGGGCACCGTGGCGGCCGGCGCCACGGCGACGGTCTGCGCGGTCGTGACCGTGCCGGCCGGCTACGCGGCGGGCACCGTGGACGTCTACTTCCGCGCCCTGTCGCCGACCTCGGCGGCGGTCGACCGGCTGCACGACGCCGTCACGGTCAACGCCGTGCGCTCGATCAGCCTCACGCCCAACGGCACCGGCCAGACCTACCCCGGCGGCTCCTACGTCTACACCCACACGCTGACCAACAACGGCAACGTGACGGAAGGCGGCACCACGACGGTCTTCAGCACGCTGACCCCGACCCAGGCCAACAACGGCTCCGGCTGGACCTCGACGCTCTACTACGACACCAATGCCAACGGGGTGCTGGACGCCGCCGACACGCTGGTCACCGGCTCGCTGAACGCCGTGCTGCCCGCCGGCGGCCTGGCCCCGGGCGCCGCGGTCACGATCTTCGAGAAGGTGATCGCCCCCAGCGGCGCCGTGGCCGGCACGGTCAACACGACCACCGTCACGATCACCACCACCAACGGCACCTACACGAGCACCGTGCCGGCGCCGGCGGTGGCCACCGACAGCACCACGGTGATCGCCGGCAACCTGACCCTGGTGAAGGAGCAGTCGCTGGACGCCTCGTGCAGCGGCACGGCCGGCACCTGGACCCAGGCCAACCTGAGCGCGCAGCCGGGCCAGTGCGTGATGTACCGCATCACGGTGACCAACGTCGGCGCGGCTGACGCCACCGGCGTGGTCGTGTCCGACGCGACGCCCAGCTACACCACGGTCAGCACCGCGGCCGCCACGGCGGCCCCGGGCCAGGTCACCGGTCCCGCCGTCGGCGCGGCCGGCACGATCACGGCCTACATCGGCACGGGTGCCACGACCAGCGCGGGCGGCACCCTCGCCGCCGGCGCCTCGGCCGTCATCACCTTCGGCGTGAAGATCACGCCGTAAGGGACGATTCGAGCGCCCGTGGGGGGAGGAAGGTGAGGAGCCTCGCCCCCCCGTTTGCGGCAGGGCGCCAGGGTGCCCTGCCGCAAGCGCCTGAGCGCGCCCCCGCAACGCCCTCCGGCCCGCAACCCTCGCCATGAACGCCTGGCCCCTGCTCCGGAAGCTGCTGGCCTGGGGCCTGCTGCTGGCGTGCGCCGCCGTCCAGGCCGCCCCGGTGGCCGGCACGGTCATCAGCAACACCGCGCAGGCCAGCTATGTCGACACGGTCTCCGGCACGTCGACCCGCATCAGCTCCAACACGGTCAACACCCGGGTCCTGCCGGTGGAGGCGCTCACGCTGACCGCGAACCAGTCGGTGCTGGTCGCCGCCGGCGCGCCCTTCACCCTCGGCCACACGCTGACCAACACGGGCAACGCCGACACCCACTACAGCCTGGCCGCCAGCGTCGTGGCCGGCGGGGGGTTCGCGCCGCTCGGTGTCCAGGTCGTTCAGGACCTCAACGGGAACGGCCGCGTCGACACCGGCGAACCCGTGATCGGCGCGGCGGGCGTCGACGTGCCGGTCGGTGGCCGCGTCGACCTGTTGCTCACCGGCCTGGTGCCCGCGAGCGCTTCCGCCGGCCAGACCGCGCAAGTCGTGCTGACCGCGACCAGCGGAACGCAGGGCGCGCGGGCAGCCGACACCGACACGTTCGCCGTCACGAGTGGCGCCGCCGTGCAAGTGACGCTGTCCGCCTCGGCCGCGTCGGCTGCGCCCTCCGCACTGGTGGACTGGACCGCGACCGCCGTCAACACCGGCAATGCCGACGCCGCGGCCGCCGGTATCACGGTGGACGGCGCCGCCAGCACCGGCTTCGTGCTGCGCGTGCCGGTGGCGACGAACGCCACGTTCGTCAGCGCATCGCCTTCGAGCAACGTCGGCGCCAGGACGCTGTACCACCTGAGCGGGGCGGCCTCGGGCAGCTACGTGAGCGCGCTGCCCGCCGGTGCCGCGGTGGACGCGGTGGCCTGGGCGCTGTCGGGCCTGCCGGCCGGCGGCACCCTCCAGGGCCAGTTCCGCATCCAGGTGAATGCCAACGCGGCCGGGACGATCTCGCAGACCGCCTATGCCGACTGGCTCGACGCGGGCACGGTCCGCCTCACGCCGGGCAACACCGTGACCCTGCCGCTGCCGGCGCGCGCGCCCCAGATCAGCTTTTTCGACGGCGCCGGCTACGCCAACGCGATCGAGGTGACTCCGCCCGACAACCCCCTGTTCGTGCAGGTCGACGCTGCGCTGTGCAATGCCGATCCAACGCGCATCGACACCGTCACCATCCACCTGTTCAGCCGGCTCACCGGGGACACGGAGGATTTCACCGGCGTGGAAACCGGCCCCAACTCAGGCCTCTTCCGCATCCAGCCCAGCGTGCCGACGGCCAATGCGGCCACCCACGTCGTGGCGCAGGCCGACGGGATCATGGAGGTCCTGCGCAACGACGTGGTGACGGCCAGCATCGCCTCCTGCGCCGGCGGCGTCGCCACTGCGACCACCACGCTGCTGGTGGACCCCAGCGGCGTCGTCTACGAAAGCCGCAGCAACCAGCCGGTGGCCGGCGCCACCGTGGACCTGATCGATGTCACGGGCGGGGGCAACGGCGGCCATCCGGGCGAGCTGGCCGCCGTGTTAGCCCTGGACGGCACCACGCCGGCGCCCGCGTCCGTGGTGACGGCGGCCGACGGCAGCTACTCCTTCCCGCTGGTGAAGGCCAGCACCTACCAGCTGCGGGTGACACCCCCGCGCGGCTTCGCCTTCCCGTCGAAGCTGCCGCCGGCCCTGCAGCCGGGCGGCCGCCTGGTGGATGCGCAGGCTTCCTACGGCAGCACCTTCGCCGTCGCCACCGGGCCGGAGCGCTTCGACGTGCCGCTGGACACCGGCGACGACGCCGGTCTGTTCGTGCAGAAGGTCGCGAACAAGGGCACGGCGGAAGTGGGCGATTTCGTCGACTACACGGTGACCGTGAAGAACGTGATGGGCCTGCCGCTGCCTGGCGTGCAGGTGCAGGACCGCCTGCCCGCCGGCTTCGCCTACGTGCGCGGCAGCGCCCGCCTCGGCGGCGCCGCGGTGGCCGACCCGGCGGGCGGCACCGGTCCCCAGCTCACGTTCACCGCGGGCACGCTCGCCGCCGGGGCGCAGGCGGTTCTGCGCTACCGCGTGCGCGTGGGCGCCGGCAGCCTGGGCGGCGACGGCGTGAACACGGCGCAGGCTTCCGCCAGCGGCATCGTCTCCAACCGCGCGAGCGCGAAGGTGCAGGTGCTGGGCGGAGTGTTCGCGAGCGACGCCTACCTGGTGGGCAAGGTGTTCGCGGACTGCCGGCGCGAGGGCGTCCAGTCCGGCGGTTCCCCCGGCATCCCCGGCGTGCGCATCTACCTGGAGGACGGCACCTACGCGGTGACCGACGAGGAAGGCAAGTACAGCCTCTACGGCCTGTCGCCGCGCACGCACGTCGCCAAGCTCGATCCGACCACGCTGCCGGCCGGCGCCGTGCCCGAGGTCCTGAACCACCGCAACGCCGGCGACGCCGGCAGCGTCTTCGTGGACCTGAAGAACGGCGAGCTGCACCAGGCCGACTTCGCCGTCGCCGGCTGCGGCGAGGACCTGCGCGCGCAGATCGCCGCCCGCCGCCGGGCGCTGCACAGCCCGACCGAGATGGCGCAGGCCGCGGGCGTCGTGCTGTCCGCGACGCCGCAGTCGGGCGGCACCGATGCGCGCACGCTGCCGGCCAGCGGCGCCCTGGGCCTGCCGGGGACGCAGCCCGGCCAGGCTGCCGGCGCCGCCACCGGCGCACCG
>JAGWTH010000044.1 GCA_028868995.1 Burkholderiales bacterium
GGCCTTGGCCTCGCCGCCGAACTTGGTCGACAGCACGGTCGTGATCGCCGCCGTCAGGGTCGTCTTGCCATGGTCCACGTGGCCGATGGTGCCCACGTTGACGTGCGGCTTGGTCCGCTCGAACTTACCTTTTGCCATTTTTTTCGACTCCGAAAAAAGTAACGATCACTACGCTGCGAAGGGCGCGGCCTCACGGCGCGCGCCCTGTTCGTGGTGCCCATGGCGGGAATCGGACCCGCGACCTCTCCCTTACCAAGGGAGTGCTCTACCACTGAGCCACATGGGCGAAATTCTGTCCGGCGCCGATTCGATGCAGGTGGAGCGGGAGACGGGAATCGAACCCGCGTCATTAGCTTGGAAGGCTAAGGTTCTACCATTGAACTACTCCCGCGTCGGGGTGGTTCAACGGCCTCTCGGCTCGTCCGACCCGGGCGCCCGTTACGGTGCCACCGCCACACTCATCTACTCGACACACACTCGCCAAGCCGCCCGACTACACGTCGGTCAGCTGGTGGAGGAGGCTGGATTCGAACCAGCGTAGGCGTAAGCCAACAGATTTACAGTCTGCCCCCTTTAGCCACTCGGGCACCCCTCCGGCGAGGAACCTCTGACTATAGCATGGTTCGGCGACACATCTCCCGCCGCCGGGGTGAATCGGGCGGAAACGGGGGGCCGAAGCTGTCATCCGGCTGACCCGGCGGCGCGGCTGTCACACCGCTCCCGCACGGATGTTGCTACCTTGGGCGCATGCGCATCCTCAACCTGGCCCTGCAGGGCGGCGGCTCGCACGGGGCCTTCACCTGGGGCGTGCTGGACGCCCTGCTGGAGGACGGCCGGGTCGGCTTCGAGGGCCTCAGCGGCACCAGCGCCGGCGCCGTGAACGCGGTCGCGCTGGCCAGCGGCTGGGCCACGGCCCGCGCAGGCCGCCACGATCCGCGCGAGCGAGCGCGGGAGAAGCTGGCCGGCATCTGGCACCGGGTCAGCGCCCTGGGCAGCCTGGGCACCCTGCAGCAGCAGTTCATGCGCATGCTGTGGGGCGGGCTGCCGCCGGAGCTCTCGCCCGGCGCCGTCATCGGCAACGCCTGGCGCGGGCTGCTGTCGCCCTACCAGAGCAATCCGCTGGACATCAACCCGCTGCGCCAGATGCTGGAGGAGGAGATCGATTTCGCGGCCATCGCCGCGCAGCGCGAGCTGAAGGTCTTCGTCTCCGCCACCCACGTGGACACCGGCAAGGCGGTGGTGTTCACCGGGCGCCGGCTGGACGCCCGGGCGGTGCTCGCCTCGGCCTGCCTGCCCATGCTGTTCCAGGCCGTGGAGATCGACGGCCAGGCCTACTGGGACGGCGGCTATTCCGTGAACCCGGCCCTGTCACCGCTCATCCGGGAATGCGAGGCGGCCGACCTGCTGCTGGTGCAGATCAATCCGCTCACCCGCGAGCAGACGCCGAAGACCTCGGCCGAGATCCTCGACCGGATCAACGAGCTGACCTTCAACGCCAGCCTGCTCACCCAGATGCGGGCGATCGACTTCGTCAACCGCCTGCTGGCCGAGGGCGCCGTGTCCCATGCGCGGTGCAAGACAGTGCGGGTGCACCGGGTGGATGGCGGGCCGGCCCTGGACGCCTTCCCGGCCTCCAGCCGGGTGGCCGCCGACGGCGCGATGATCAGCCAGCTGTTCGACGCCGGCCGCCGCTGCGGGCAGGACTGGCTGCAGGCCCACTACGACGCCCTGGGCGTGCGCAGCACCGTGGACATCCGGCGCGATTACCTCGACGACACCCGGATGGAGCTGCCCTATCCGTCCCCGTCGACGCCGCGCTCGGTGGGCCGGGGCTTCCGGTCCTGGCTGGCGCGGTTGCTGCGCCGGCCCTAGAACACGCCCTGCACCCCCCGCTCGGCCAGCCAGTCGCGGGCCTGCCGGAAGCAGCCGCTGCCCAGGAAGGGCACGGGCGGGCGGCGGGCCGACAGCGGCGAGGGATGGTTGGCCTGCAGCAGGAGGATCTCGCGCCCATGGCGCGCCGCGGTGGCTGCGATCAGCCCGGCCTTCGCCTGGGCATGCGCACCCCACAGCAGGTAGACGCAGGGCGACGCCGTGGCGGCCACCAGGGACAGCAGGCGGTCGGTCAGCGCCTCCCAGCCCTTCTTCGCATGGCTGGCGGGCTGGCCCTGCTCCACCGTCAGGCAGGCGTTGAGCAGCAGCACGCCGGAACGGGCCCAGTGGACCAGCGAGCCCGACTGAGGCCTCGCGCCCAGCTCCTGGAAGATGTTGCGCAGCGAAGGCGGATGCTTCACCCCCTCGGCCACCGAGAAGGCCAGGCCCTCGGCTTGGCCCGGGCCGTGGTACGGGTCCTGGCCGAGCACCACGGCGTGCACGGCGTGCAGCGGGGTGAGCTCCAGGGCGCGGAAGGGGTGCGGCGGATAGATCACCGCGCCGGCGGCCAGGCGCTCGCGCAGGAAGGCGGCCAGCGCCTGCCCCTCGGGACTGGCCAGGAAGGCGTCCACGGCGGGGCGCCAGCCCCCGGCCAGCGGCCATTGTTCCGGTGCCCACGCCAGCAGCTGCTGGGGTCGCGTCTGCGGCTCCAGCTCCGCCCAGGGCAGCTCGGCCTGCGCCTTGGCGCCCGCCATCCTCAGGTCCCGAACAGCGCGGCCAGCGCCTCGCCCGGCTCCGGGGCGCGCATGAAGGCCTCGCCGACCAGGAAGGCATGCACGCCCGCCGCGCGCATCTTCTGCACGTCCGCGCGCTGCAGGATGCCCGACTCGGTGACCAGCAGGCGGTCGGGCGGCACGTCCTTCAGCAGGCCCAGGGTCGTGTCCAGGCTGACCTCGAAGGTGCGCAGGTTGCGGTTGTTGATGCCGATGAGCTTCGTCTTGAGCTTCAGCGCGCGCTGCAGCTCCTCGCCGTCGTGCACCTCCACCAGCACGGCCATGTCCAGGCTGCGGGCGATCGCCTCGAGCTCCGCCATGCGGGCATCGTCCAGGCAGGCGGCGATCAGCAGGATGCAGTCGGCGCCCATCGCGCGCGACTCGTAGACCTGGTAGGGGTCCACCATGAAGTCCTTGCGCAGCACCGGCAGGTCGCAGGAGGCGCGCGCCTGCTTCAGGTAGTCGGGGCTGCCCTGGAAGAACTGGCGGTCGGTCAGCACCGAAAGGCAGGCGGCGCCGTGCTCGGCGTAGCTCTGGGCAATGTCGGCGGGGATGAAGTCGGGCCGCAGCACGCCCTTGCTGGGGCTGGCCTTCTTCACCTCGGCGATCACGGCCGCCTGGCCAGCGGCGATCCTGGCGCGCAGCGCGCCCTCGAAGTCGCGCGTCAGCACGCGGCTGAGCGCGTCCTCGCGCATCGCCTCCAGCGATTTCTTCTCCTTCGAGGCGGCGACTTCCTCGTGCTTGACCGCGACGATCTTCTGCAGGATGTCGCTCATGTCAGGCCGCCAGCGCCTTGGATGCCTGCACCAGCTGCTCCAGCTTGGCCTTGGCCGCACCGGACTCCAGCGCCTGGCGCGCCCGCGCGATGCCGTCCTGGATGCTGGCCGCCACGTTGGCCGCGTACAGCGCGGCGCCGGCGTTCAGCACCACGATGTCGCGCGCCGCGCCGGGCTGGTTGTCCAGCACCTGGCGCATGAGGGCCAGCGACTCCTGCGGGGTCTCCACCTTGAACGACCGGTTGCTGGCCATGGGCATGCCGAAGTCCTCGGGATGGATTTCGTACTCCAGGATCTCGCCGTTCCTCAGTTCGCCCACCATGGTGGCGGCTCCCAGGCTCACTTCGTCCATGCCGTCGCGGCCGTACACCACCAGCGCGTGCTCGGCGCCCAGGCGCTGCAGCGCCCGCACCTGGATGCCCACCAGGTCCGGGTGGAACACGCCCATCAGGATGTTGGGCGCGCTCGCCGGGTTGGTCAGCGGCCCCAGGATGTTGAAGATGGTGCGCACGCCCATCTCCTTGCGGATCGGCGCGACGTTCTTCATCGCGGGATGGTGGCTGGGCGCGAACATGAAGCCGATGCCCACCTGCTGGATGCACTTCGCGATCGCCTCCGGCGCCAGGTTGAGGCTCACGCCCAGGGCCTCCATCACGTCGGCGCTGCCGCTCTTGCTGGACACGCTGCGGCCGCCGTGCTTGCTCACCTTCGCCCCCGCCGCGGCCGCCACGAACATGGAGGTCGTGGAGATGTTGAAGGTGTGCGAGCCGTCGCCGCCGGTGCCCACGATGTCCACCAGGTGGGTCTTGTCGTCCACGTGGACCTTGGTGGAGAACTCGCGCATCACCTGCGCGGCGGCGGTGATCTCGCCGATGGTCTCCTTCTTCACGCGCAGGCCGGTGACGATGGCCGCGGTCATGACCGGCGACAGCTCGCCGCTCATGATCAGGCGCATGATCTTGAGCATCTCGTCGTGGAAGATCTCGCGGTGCTCGATCGTGCGCTGCAGGGCTTCCTGGGGGGTGATCATGGAGCGGCTCCTCGGAATCGGTTAGCGGGTGGGATGGTCGGACGGGGCCAGGCGCAGCCCGAAGGCGATGAACGTGGCGCCGGCGGCCAGGAACAGGGGCTCGGTATCCGGCATGGCCTGTCCCTCAGGCGCGGAACCAGCCGCGGATCGCGGCGATGGCGCGGTCGATGCCGGCCGCATCCACGTCCAGGTGGGTCACGAAGCGCAGGCGGTACAGGCCCGTGGCCAGCACGCCCTGGCCGGCGAGGTGCTCGAGCAGGCCCTGCGAGCGCTCGCGCGCCGGCCCCGCCAGGTCCACGAACAGGATGTTGGTGTGCGGCGCCTCGCACTGCACGCCCGGGATCCCCGCCAGGCCCTCGGCCAGGCGCCGGGCCAGGGCGTGGTCCTCGGCCAGCCGGTCGACGTGGTGATCCAGCGCGTAGCTGGCGGCCGCGGCCAGCATGCCGGACTGGCGCATGCCGCCGCCGGCCATCTTGCGGATGCGCCGCGCCCGGGCGATCAACTCCTTCGATCCGCACAGGGCCGAACCCACCGGCGTGCCCAGACCCTTGCTGAAGCAAACCGACGCGCTGTCGAACAGGCTCGCGATGCGTTTCGCCTCGGTGCGCGGGTCGCTGCCCAGCGCCGCGGCCTGGGCGACCGCGGCATTGAACAGCCGCGCCCCGTCCAGGTGGGTGGCCAGGCCCTTGCGGCGCGCCAGCGCCGTGGCTTCCTGCAGATAGGCCAGGGGCAGCACCTTGCCGCCCAGGGTGTTCTCCAGCGCCAGCAGCCGCGTGCGGGCGAAGTGCGGGTCGTCCGGCTTGATCGCCGCCTCGATGTCGGCCAGGGCCAGCGAGCCGTCCGGCTGGTGCTCCAGCGGCTGCGGCTGCACGCTGCCGAACACCGCGGCGCCGCCGCCCTCCCAGCGGTAGCAGTGCTGCATTTGGCCGACGATGTACTCGTCGCCGCGCTGGCAGTGCGCGAGCACCCCGCACAGGTTGCCCTGCGTGCCGGTGGGCACGAACAGCGCCGCCTCGAAGCCCAGCATCCCGGCGATCTTCTCCTGCAGCGCGTTGACGCTGGGGTCGTCGCCGAACACGTCGTCCCCCAGCGGCGCCGCCATCATGGCCGCACGCATCGCCGCGGTGGGCTGGGTGACGGTGTCGCTGCGGAGGTCGACGGTCCGGTTCACTTGGCCTGCTCCAGGAAGTTCTTCAGCATGGCATGCCCGTGCTCGGTGAGGATGGACTCGGGATGGAACTGCACGCCCTCGACGGGCAGGCTGGTGTGGCGCACGCCCATGATCTCGCCGTCGTCGGTCCAGGCCGTGATCTTCAGCTCCCTGGGGCAGCTCGCGCGCTCGATCGCCAGCGAGTGGTAGCGGTTGACGGTGAAGCGCTCGGGCAGTCCGGCGAACACGCCTTCGCGGGTGGTCGTGATCAGGCTGGTCTTGCCGTGCATCAGCTGCTGCGCCCGCACGATCCTGCCGCCGAAGGCCGCGCCGATCGACTGGTGGCCCAGGCACACGCCCAGGATCGGCAGCTTGCCGGCGAAATGGCGGATCGCCTCCACCGAGATCCCGGCCTCGGCGGGTGAGCAGGGACCCGGGGAGATCACCAGCCGGTCGGGCTTTTTCGCCTCGATATCGCCGATCGTGATTTCGTCGTTGCGGTACACCTCGACGTCCGCGCCGAGCTCGCCGAAGTACTGCACCAGGTTGAAGGTGAAGCTGTCGTAGTTGTCGACCATCAGGAGTTTCATCGCTTCACTCCAGTCCCTCTTCCACCAGCTCCGACGCGCGCAGCAGCGCGCGTGCCTTCGCTTCAGTCTCCTTCCATTCCAGCTCGGGCACCGAGTCGGCCACCACGCCGGCGGCCGCCTGCACGTACAGGGTCTGGTCCTTGATGATGCCGGTGCGGATGGCAATCGCCACGTCCATGTCGCCGGCGTAGCTGAGGTAGCCGCAGGCGCCGCCGTAGATGCCGCGCTTGACCGGCTCCAGCTGGTCGATCAGCTCCATCGCATGCACCTTGGGCGCGCCGGTGAGCGTGCCGGCGGGGAAGGTGGCCTTGAGCACGTCCATGCTGGTCATGCCGTCCTTCAGCAGCCCTTCCACGTTGCTCACGATGTGAATCACGTGGCTGTAGCGCTCCACCACGAAGGCCTCGGTCACCTTCACCGAGCCGATCTTGGCGATGCGGCCGATGTCGTTGCGCGCCAGGTCGATCAGCATCACGTGCTCGGCCCGCTCCTTGGCGTCGCCCAGCAGCTCGTGCTCCACCGCCTTGTCGACCTCCGGCGTGGCACCGCGAGGGCGGGTGCCCGCCAGCGGCCGGATCGTGACCTTCTGGCCTTCCGGGGTCTGCTCCTGGCGCACCAGGATCTCCGGCGAGGCGCCCACCACGTGGAAATCGCGCCCGTCCTCGGTCGCCCCCGTGAGGTTGTAGAAGTACATGTAGGGGCTGGGATTGAGCGAACGCAGCGCCCGGTACAGCGACAGCGGCGACTCGGTGTAGCGCTTCTTGATGCGCTGGCCCACCTGCACCTGCATGAAGTCGCCGGCGGCGATCAGCTCCTTGGCCCGCTCCACCGCCTTCAGGTAGTCGGCCTTGGCGAACTCGCGCTCGGCCGGGAAGGTCTCGGTCTGCCGCACCACCGGCGCGCTGACCGAGTACTTCAGCTGGTCCTTCAGCTCGCGCAGGCGCTTCTTGCCGTTCGCGTAGGCCTCCGGCTTGCCCGGGTCCACGTAGACCATCAGGTACAGCCGCCCCGACAGGTTGTCGATGACCGCCAGCTCCTCGCACTGCAGCAGCAGGATGTCGGGCGTGCCCAGGGTGTCATGGGGGCAGGTCCGCTCCAGCTTCTTCTCGATGTAGCGCACCGTGTCGTAGCCGAAGTAGCCGGCCAGGCCGCCGCAGAAGCGCGGCAGCCCCGGGCGCAGCGCCACCTTGAAGCGCTTCTGGTAGGCCTCGATGAAGTCCAGCGGGTTGCCCTTCGCGGTCTCCACCACCTGGCCGTCGGTGACCACCTCGGTGCGGGCGTCGGCGCCGTAGCCGCTGGCGCGCAGGAAGGTGCGCGCCGGCAGGCCGATGAAGCTGTAGCGGCCGAAGCGCTCGCCGCCGACGACGGACTCCAGCAGGAAGCTCAGCTTGCCGCCGCCCTTGGCATGGGCCAGCTTCAGGTACAGCGACAGGGGGGTTTCGAGGTCCGCGAACGCCTCGGCGATCAGCGGGATGCGGTTGTGGCCTTGCAGCGCAAGGCTCTTGAATTCCAGTTCGGTGATCAAGGGTGAGCCTCCACAAGCTCGGCGGCGTCGGTGGCCGCGGGATCCGAGGGTGCCTCCGGGCGGAGGCGCGGGCGCACGGGGGCGGCCCGTGCTTTCAGGTGCGCACTGGATCAGGCTTGCGCCAGGGCCAGGCTCCCCGGTCGCTGCAACCTGTGATCGTGGTGCGGTGGATGAACATGGGACCAGTGTAGCAAAGGTGGCCGGGAGGCCGCCGCCCCGGTGTCCGGCGTGCTGTCAAGCGAAGAAAGCCGACGCGCCCGTGTCGCATCGGGGACTGACGCTGCGCCCCGCCCGGCCGCCAAAATCCCGCGTCGTAACAAAAGGTGATCCAGGAGACCTCCATGCCCCCAAGACGCCTCGCCGCCCTGCTCGCCGCCTGGGCCCTCGCGCTGCCGCTCGCCGCGCGGGCGGACGTCACCGTCGCCGGCGTGCAGTACCAGGACACGCTGAGCCTGCGCGGCAGCCAGTTGCTGCTCAACGGCGCGGGCATCCGCTACAAGGGCCCGTTCAAGGTCTACGCGGCCGGGCTCTACCTGCCGAAGAAAGCCGCCGCGGCAGACCAGGTGCTGGCGCAGCCGGGCGCCAAGCGCATTTCGGTCACCATGCTGCGCGACATCGACGCTTCCGAGCTGGGCCGCCTGTTCATCCGCGGGGTGGAGGACAACATGGGCGACAAGACCCAGATGTCCAAGCTGATCCCCGGGCTCATGCGCATGAGCCAGATCTTCACGGAACACAAGGACCTGAAGGCCGGCGACCAGTTCACCGTCGACTGGATCCCGGGCACCGGGACCGTCATCAGCGTGAAGGGGGTGCCCGACGGCGCGCCCTTCAAGGAGCCGGAGTTCTTCAACGCGCTGCTGCGCATCTGGCTGGGCCCGGTGCCGGCCGACTGGAAGCTGAAGGACAGCCTGCTGGGCCTCAAGTCCTGAGCCGGGCCCCGGGCAGCAGCGCCGCGACCTCGGCCAGGGAATCGACGAAGGCGTCGGCGTCCACCGAGCGCGCCGGCTCGCCGTGGTTGTAGCCGTAGGTGACGAGCACCACCGGGCAGCCGGCCGCGCGGGCCGCGGCGGCGTCGTTGCGCGAGTCGCCCACCATCAGGGTGCGGGCCGGCGTGCTGCCCAGCGCCTCGCAGGTCTTCAGCAGCGGCAACGGGTCGGGCTTCTTGCGTTCGAACGCGTCGCCGCCGAACACCTGCTCGAAGGCGTCCGCCAGCCCCTTCATCCGCAGCAGCTCGCGGGCGAATTCGCCCGGCTTGTTGGTCAGGCAGGCCAGGCGCAGGCCGGCCGACCGCAGGCTGCGCAGCCCTTCCACGACGCCCGGGTAGACCGTGGCCTCGCGCCCGTTGAGCCCCCGGTAGGCCGCCTGGTAGGCCGTCCAGCCGCGCTCGTACAGGCCCTCGTCCGCGCCCACGTGGGCCAGGGTCGCGCGGATGAGGTGCTCGGAGCCCTTGCCGATGAAGCGCTCGACGACCGCCGACGGCACGGCGGGCAGCGCCAGTTCGGACAGCATGGCGGCGAGGGCGGCAGTGAAATCCCCGAGGGTGTCGACCAGGGTGCCGTCCAGGTCGATGATGGCCGCCTGCGGCGGCGCGGCGAGGGCGAAAGGCACGCCGCTCAGCCGCGCAGTTGCGCGCGCATGGCGTCGATCACCTCCTTGTAGTCCGGCTTGCGGAAGATGGCGCTGCCGGCCACGAAGGTGTCGGCGCCGGCGGCGGCCACCCGGGCGATGTTGTCGGCCTTGATGCCGCCGTCCACTTCCAGCCGGATGTCGCGGCCGCTGGCATCGATGCGCTTGCGCGCCTGCTCGATCTTGCGCAGGGCCGAGTCGATGAAGGACTGGCCGCCGAAGCCCGGGTTGACGCTCATGATCAGCACCAGGTCGATGTCCTCGATCACCCAGTCCAGCACGTCCAGCGGCTGGGCCGGGTTGAAGGTGAGACCCGCCTTGCAGCCCGCCGCCTTGATCGCCTGCACGCTGCGGTGCACGTGGGCGGAGGCGTCGGGGTGGAAGCTGATGTAGTCGGCCCCCGCCTTGGCGAAGGCCTCGGCCAGCGCGTCCACCGGCTGCACCATCAGGTGCACGTCCACCGGCACCGGCGTGCCGTCGGGCTTCTTCGCGTGCGGCTTGAGCGCCGCGCACACCATCGGCCCGAAGGTGAGGTTGGGCACGTAATGGTTGTCCATGACGTCGAAGTGGATCCAGTCCGCGCCGGCGGCGATGACGTTGCGGACCTCCTCGCCCAAGCGGGCGAAGTCGGCGGACAGGATCGATGGGGCGATGCGGAAGGTGCGCTGGCTCATGGCGCCGATTGTCGCAAACCCCCGGCCCGCCGCCGCCGGTTTAGCATTGGCCCCATGTCACGCTACGCTTTCGAGGTCGAGGCCCTGCCCCGCTTCCTGCCCGAGCAGTCGGCGCCGGACCAGGGCGTGTGGAGCTTCGCCTACACCATCACCATCCGCAACACGGGCGAGGTACCCGCGCAGCTGATCTCGCGCCACTGGATCATCACCGACGAACGCGGCGGCATCGAGGAGGTCAAGGGCCTGGGCGTGGTCGGCCAGCAGCCGCTGCTGCGCCCGGGCGAGGCCTTCGAGTACAGCAGCGGCTGCCGCCTGCGCACCGCCACCGGCAGCATGCGCGGCAGCTACTTCTGCGTCGCCGAGGACGGCGAGCGCTTCGAGGTGGAGATCCCGGAGTTCCTGCTGGACGACGGCAACCGCCGCATACTGCACTAGGAGGCGCCATGGACCAGGTGATGGCCGTCTGGGCCGACTTGCTGCGGCCCTCGGCGGGCCTGCCCACCGTGCAGTGGTCCCTGCTGCTGGCCCTGGCCGCGGCCGTGGGCCACCTGCTGGAACGCTACAGCGGCCTGCCCAAGGTGGTGGGCTATTCCCTGGTCGGCACGCTCGCCGGCCTGGCCGGCTTCTCGGGTGCGGCCTGGCCGCTGCGCGGCGTCGCCCAGTTCCTGCTGGAGCTGGGCGTGGCGGTGGTGCTGTTCGAGTCGGGCGGGCGCATCGCGCTGCGCTGGTTCCGGCACAACCCCATGGTGCTGCTGCAGAGCCTGCTGGAATGCGCGCTGACGGCCGCCGCGGTGTACTGGCTGCTGCTGTGGCTGGACGTGCGCACCGACGTGGCGGAGGGCCTGGCGCTGATCGCCATGGCGGCCTCGCCGGCGGTGCTCAGCCGTGTGGTCAAGGACACCCGCGCGGCCGGCCCCGTGACCGAGCGCGCCCTGGTGCTGTCCACCCTGAGCGCCTTCTACGCGCTGACGCTGGTGGCCGCCCGGGCCGGCACGCTGCACAAGGGGGATGCGTCGCTGTTCGCCACGGTCTACCCGGTGGTGGTGGTGCTGGGCATCTCCTTCGTCGTCGGCGCCCTGCTGGCGCTGGCGCTGCGCTCGGCCCTGCGCGTCATGAGCCCGACCAGCGAGAACACCGCCATGCTGCTGGTGGCGCTGATCGCCGCCGGCACCGCGCTGGCGGCCCATTTCGGCGGCTCGGCGCCGCTGGCGGCGCTGATCGGCGGACTGATGCTCAAGCAGCTCTACCCGCGGCCCTGGGCCTGGACCGGGCAGCTGGGCACGGTGGCCTCGCTGCTGACCATGCTGATGTTCGTGCTGGTCTCCGTGGTGGCGGCCAAGGCGGACTGGAACCCGGCGCTGGCGGGCCTGGTGGTGGCGCTGGTGCTCGTGCGCAGCGCCTGCAAGATCGTCGGCGTCGAGCTGGCCAATTGGGGCAGCGGCACCAGCTGGCGCCAGGCCTTCTGGGTCGGCTGCGCGATGTCGCCCATGTCCTCGATCGCGCTGCTGCTGGTGACGCACTTCGTGAATTCGTCGGCGACTCTGGGGGCGCGGATCGCGAGCATCGCCCTGCCGGCCATCCTGCTGATGGAGATCCTGGGCGCGATCATCGCCACCTTCGCGATCTACCGTGCCGGCGAGAGCAGCAGCCCCTGGGAGCCGCACGGCACCGGGGCGAAGGGAGCCCACCGTGGCTGAGCGCATCGATCCCCTCCTGCAGGCCGCGGCGCCGGCGCCGGCCCCGGAGCTGGAGCCCTTCCGCGAATCGGCGGCGCTGTCGCTGGGCGTCGAGCTGGAGCTGCAGCTGGTCAACACCCACGACTACGACCTGGCGCCCTATTCCGACGAGATGCTGCGCCTGATGGCGAAGATCCCGCTGCCCGGCTCGGTGGTGCCGGAGATGACCTCCAGCATGATCGAGGTCTCGACCGGGGTCTGCCACTCCAGCAGCGAGGTGCTGGGCCAGCTCACGCTGATCCGCGACGCGCTGGTGCGCTGCGCCGACAAGCTCAACATCGCCTGCGTGGGCGGCGGCACCCACCCGTTCCAGATGTGGCACGAGCAGCGCATCTACGACAAGCCGCGCTTCCGCCAGCTGTCGGAGCTGTACGGCTACCTGTCCAAGCAGTTCACCATCTTCGGCCAGCACGTGCACATCGGCTGCCCGAGCGCCGACGACGCGCTGCTGATGCTGCACCGGATGTCGCGCTACATCCCGCACTTCATCGCGCTGTCGGCCAGCTCGCCATTCGTGCAGGGGCAGGACACGCAGTTCGACTCGGCCCGGCTCAACTCGGTGTTCGCCTTCCCGATGTCGGGGCGCGCGCCCTTCGTGCTGAGCTGGGAGGCCTTCCAGGAGTTCTTCGCCAAGACGACCCGCACCGGCGTGGTCAAGAGCATGAAGGACTTCTACTGGGACATCCGGCCCAAGCCGGAATACGGCACCATCGAAATCCGCGTGTTCGACACGCCGCTGACCATCGAGCGCGCGGCGGCCCTGGCCGGTTTCGTGCAGTCGCTGGGCGCCTGGTTCCTGCACGCGCAGCCCTTCATGCCGCAGGAGGACGACTACATGGTCTACACCTACAACCGCTTCCAGGCCTGCCGCTTCGGGCTGGAGGCGGTGTACGTGGAGCCGGCCACCGGCGAACACCTGCCGCTGCGCGAGCACATCCTGCGCACCTTCGACCAGGTCGGGGCGCATGCGCGGGCGCTGGGCGCCGGGGCCGCCATCGACCTGCTGCGCCAGTGCGCCGACCGCGGCGCCAACGACGCCCGCTGGCTGCGCGACACCCAGGCGCGCGAACGCCTGCTCGCCGAGACCGTGCGCCAGGCGGCCGAGCGCTTCCGCGGCCGCTCGCCACAGGGCTAGGCATGGGGGAATTCGACCTCATCGCGCGCTATTTCACGCGGCCCGTGCGGCGCAGCCCGCTGGGCGTGGGCGACGACTGCGCGCTGCTGCAGCCGGGGCCCGGCATGCAGCTGGCCGTCTCGACCGACATGCTGGTCGAGGGCCGGCACTTCCTGTCCACGGTGGACCCGCGCGCGCTGGGCCACAAGGCCCTCGCGGTCAACCTGAGCGACCTGGCCGCCTGCGGCGCGCGGCCGCTGGCCTTCACCCTGGCACTGGCGCTGCCGCAGGTGGACGAGGCCTGGCTGGAGGGCTTCTCGGAGGGCCTGTTCGCGCTGGCGGATGCGCACGCGTGCGAGCTGGTGGGCGGCGACACCACGCGCGGGCCCCTGGCGATCAACATCACGGTGTTCGGCGAGGTGCCCGCGGGGCAGGCCCTGCTGCGCTCGGGCGCCCGCCCCGGCGACGACCTGTGGGTGAGCGGCACCCTGGGCGACGCGCGGCTGGCGCTGGAGGCCTTCCGCGGCACGGTCTCGCTGCCGCAGGCCGCCTTCGAGGCGGCGCGCGCGCGCCTGGAGCGGCCCACCCCGCGGGTGGCCCTGGGCCTGGCCCTGCGCGGCGTCGCCTCGGCGGCCATCGACGTGAGCGACGGGCTGCTGGGCGATCTGGGCCATGTGCTCCGGCGCTCGAAGGTCGGCGCGACCCTGGAGGCCGGATGCGCCCCACGCCTGCTGGACGCCCTGCGCCACGGCCTGGCGCTGCCGCCCGAGCGCATCGAGGACCTGGTGTTCGCCGGCGGAGACGACTACGAGCTGGCCTTCACCGCCCCACCGGGCCGGCGCGCCGCCGTGGAGGCGGCCGCCGCCGCCACGGGCACGCCCGTCCTGCGCATCGGCCGCGTCGACGCCGAACCGGGGCTGCGCCTGCACGACGCGCAGCAGCGTCCCCTCACCCGGCGCTTCGCCGGCTTCGACCACTTCGGCGCATGAAACGCCTCCTGGCGGCGCCGGCGCTCGCGCTCCTGTTGGCGCTGGCCCCGGCCGCATGGGCCGCGAGCTTCCACGGCACGGTCACCCACGTCACCGACGGCGACACGCTCTGGGTGCGCCCGGACCACGGCGGCGCCCCGGTCCCCCTGCGCCTCGCGGGCCTCGACGCACCGGAGATCTGCCAGGCCTTCGGGCCCCAGGCCGCCCAGGCCCTGCGCGCGCGGGTGCTGCGCCAGCCGGTGACCGTGCGCACCCGCGGCAGTGACGACTTCGGCCGCCAGCTTGCGCGCGTGCAGCACCGCCGCGAGGACCTGGGCCGCTGGCTGGTGCGCCACGGCTTCGCCTGGTCCGCGGGCTTCCAGGGCCGCACCGGCCCCTATACGCGGGAGCAGGCCCTGGCCCGGGCCGAGCGCCGCGGCCTGTGGGCCGCGCCCGCGCCGTTGGAGCCGCGCCGCTTCCGCCGGCGCTTCGGCTCCTGCCATTCGTAGCGGCAGCGGCTAACATGCGGCGCGATGACCGACACCACCGCGCCCGCCCCCGCATCGCCGCCGCCCTTGCGGCCGACGGTGCACTTCATGCTGTCCCACCCGGCCCACCTGGTGGCCCTGGGCTTCGGCAGCGGCCTGGCGCGCTTCGCCCCGGGCACCTGGGGCACGGCCTGGGCCTGGCTGGCCTGGCTGGTGCTGCAGCTGTGGCTCACGCCGGCGCAGCTCGCGTCGCTGGTGCTGCTGTCGCTGCCGCTGGGCTGGTGGGCCTGCACGGTGACGGCGACCCACATGCGCGTGGCCGACCCGTCGTCGGTGGTGTGGGACGAGGTCGTGGGCTTCTGGATCGTGCTGCTGCTGTGGCTGCCGGCCCGTTGGCCGGAGCAGCTGGCCGCCTTCGTGCTGTTCCGCCTGTTCGACGCGGTCAAGCGCGGGCCCGTGGGCTGGGCCGACCGCAGCTTCAAGGGCGCGGGCTGGCGCGGCGGCTTCGGCATCCTGTTCGACGATCTGGTCGCCGCCTTCTGCACGCTGCTGGTGCTGGCGCTGTGGAGGACCTGGGCATGAGCGGAACGACGCGTGCACTGTGCGAGCGGCTGGCGCAGCAGCTGCTGGCGCGCGGCTGGATGCTGGCCACGGCGGAGAGCTGCACCGGCGGCCTGATCGCCGCCGCCTGCACCGACCTGAGCGGCTCCAGCAACTGGTTCGAGCGCGGCTTCGTCACCTATTCCAACGAGGCCAAGACCGAACTTCTGGGCGTGGATCCGGCACTGATCGCGCAGCACGGCGCCGTCAGCGAGGTGGTGGCGCGGGCGATGGCCTTCGGCGCGGTGCGGCATGCCCATGCGCAGGTCGGCGTGGCGGTCACGGGCGTGGCCGGTCCGACCGGCGGCAGCGCCGACAAGCCGGTGGGCACCGTCTGGTTCGGCTTCCAGGTGGACGGGCGCCTCACCAGCGAGACCCGGCGTTTCGACGGCGACCGCGCCGCGGTGCGCGCCGCCACGGTGGAACATGCCCTGCGGCGCCTGCTGGAGCTGCTGGCCTGAACTCGGAGGTCCCATGGCCTGGTTCGACGGATTCGACAGCAAGGACATCCCGGTGGACGGGGGAACGATCCGCGTGCGCTTCGGCGGCCGGGCCGACCGGCCGGCCCTGCTGCTGGTGCACGGCTTCCCCCAGACCCACGCGATGTGGCACCGGGTGGCGCAGGCCCTGCGCGACGACTTCTTCCTGGTGCTGCCGGACCTGCGCGGCTACGGCGACTCGCTCAAGCCCCCGGGCGCCGCCGACCACGGCAACTACAGCAAGCGCCGCATGGCGCAGGACCTCGTGGACGTGATGGCGGCGCTGGACCGCCCGCGCTTCTTCCTGTGCGGGCACGACCGCGGCGCCCGCGCGGCGCACCGGCTGGCGCTGGACCACCCGCAGCGCGTGCAGCGCCTGGCGCTGATCGACATCGCGCCGACGCTGGACATGTACGAGGCCACCGACATGGCCTTCGCCCGCGGCTACTACCACTGGTTCCACCTGATCCAGCCGGCGCCGCTGCCCGAGAAGATGATTGGCGGCGATGCCCGCTTCTACCTGCACGCCAAGCTGGGCGGCTGGGGCGCCGGCGGCCTGGCCCACCTGGAGCCCGAGGCGCTGGCGGAGTACGAGCGCTGCTTCTGCCGCGCCGAGTCCATCCACGCCGCCTGCGAGGACTACCGGGCCAGCGCGGGCATCGACCTGGAGCACGACCGCGCCAGCCGCGCGCGGCAGGAACGCATCGAATGCGACACCCTGGTGCTCTGGGGCGAGCGCGGGCTGGTCGGCAGGATGTTCGACCCGTTGGCCCTGTGGCAGGCGCAGTGCGCGGCGAAGGTGAGCGGGCAGGCCCTTCCCGCCGGCCATTTCATCCCCGAGGAACTGCCTGGTCCCACGGCCGAGGCGCTGCGCTCGTTCTTCGCCTGAAGGAGCGCCGCTCAGGCCGCCAGCTGCGCCAGCGCGCGCACTTCCAGCCGCGCCAGGCGGTTCTTCATGCGCAGCACCTCGTGGTCCTTGCTCAGGAGGGTGCAGCGGTGGGCCACCGCCAGGTCGATGAACTTCTGGTCGTCGGGGTCGCCGCAGGTGACGGGAGCCTTCGCCGGCACATCCACCAGGACGGCATGGCGGTCGAAGTCCGCCAGCACCGGCGCGGCGGCGCCGCGGTGGAAGGCGATCCGCGCGGCCAGCTTGGGATAGTCCAGCACCCGCGCCAGCTCCTCGCGCATCGGCGCCGTGGCCAGCCAGCGCAGCGCGCCCGCCTGCAGTCCGGCGTGCAGCGGCTGCACCCGCGGGTCGGCGAAGACCAGCAGGTCCAGCACGATGTTGGTGTCAAGGACCAGCTGCATCGGTCTTGCGGGCGGAGCCGGCCACCATGTCGAAGCGGAACAGCCGGCATTCGATCGGCCCGTTCCACATCGGGATGCGGCGCGACTCCTTCAGCCGCATGCGGCCGGGCAGCTTCGCGTCCGGCGACAGCACCCAGGCCGTCCAGCCGGGGAAGTGGCGCTTCCAGTGCGTCGCGAGCTGGCTGAAGAAGTCGCCGGCCTGTTCCATCTGTGCCTGCTCACGGCCGCCGCGGCCGCGGCCCGCGATGCCCGCGGCCTCGATCCGCTCGCCGTAGGGCGGGTTGAGCAGCAGGATGCCGGGCGTCTCGGTGGGCGGCATGCGCTGCAGCGCGTCGCCGCCGCGCAGCTGCACCGCGTGCGCCACGCCTGCGCGTTCGGCGTTGCGCTGCGCGAAGTCGACCATGCGGAAGGCCACGTCGCTGCCGAACACCGGCGCCGTCGGCGCGCGGCGCGCGGCCAGTGCCTCGCCCTTCAGCGCGTTCCAGTCGGCCGCCGCGTGCGGCTTCAGCCGCTCGAAGCCGAAGCGGCGCAGCAGGCCGGGCGCGATGTTGCAGGCCACCTGCGCGGCCTCGATCGCGATGGTGCCGCTGCCGCAGCAGGGGTCGTACAGCGGCACGGTCGCGTCCCAGCCGCTGGCGGCGATCATGGCGGCCGCCAGGGTCTCCTTCAGCGGGGCCTCGCCCTTGTCCTCGCGCCAGCCGCGCTTGAACAGCGGCTCGCCGGAGGTGTCGATGTACAGCGTCACGCTCTCCGCGCCGAGGTGGGCGAAGATGCGCGCCACCGGCCGCTGCGTGTCCACGTCGGGCCGCACGCCGCCGCGCTCGCGGAAGCGGTCGGCCACGGCGTCCTTGATGCGCAGGGTCGCGAAATTCAGGCTCTTGAGCGGGCTGGCGTGGGCGGTGAGTTCGACCTTGAAGCTGTCGCGCGCGCCGAACCACTGCTCCCAGGCCACCGCGCCGGCTGCCTCGTAGAGATCCTGCTCCGTGCGGTAAGGCTGGTGCGCCAGCTGCACAAGCACCCGCTGGGCCAGCCGGCTGTGCAGGTTGAGCTTCATCACCTCGGCCCACGTGGCCGTGAGCTGCACGCCGCCGCGGGCCGTGCGCACGTCGCGTGCGCCCTCGCCGCAGATGCGCGCGACCTCGTCGGCCAGGTAAGCCTCGACGCCACCGGCGCAGGACAGGAACAGGTTCAGGTCTTTCACAGGGCCTTGCGAAGGTTGGCCGGCGCGATCCGCAGCGCCTCGCGGTACTTGGCGACCGTGCGCCGCGCGCATTCGATGCCCTGCTCCTTGAGCATCTCGGAGATCTGGCTGTCCGACAGCGGCTTCTTGGCGCTTTCCGCCGCCACGAACTGCTTGATCAGCGCGCGCACCGCGGTGCTGGAGGCGTTGCCGCCGGTCTCGGTGCCCAGGGCCGAGCCGAAGAAGTACTTCAGCTCGAAGGTGCCGAAGGGCGTGGCCATGTACTTGGCGGTGGTGACGCGCGAGATGGTGGACTCGTGCAGGCCCAGCTCGTCGGCGATCTCGCGCAGCACCAGCGGCCGCATGGCCAGTTCGCCGTGGATGAAGAAGTTGCGCTGCCGCTCCACGATGGCGGCGGACACGCGCAGGATGGTGTCGAACCGCTGCTGGATGTTCTTGATGAACCAGCGCGCCTCCTGCAGGCGCTGCTGCAGCGCCTGGTGACCCTCGCCGCGGTGCGCCTTGAGCGCGCCGGCATAGACGTCGTGCACGCGCAGGCGCGGCACCACGTCGGGGTTGAGCTGCACGCGGAAGGTCGCGCGGGGGCCGTGGCCCACCTGCGTGACGATCACGTCCGGCACGACGATGTTGCGCTCGACGTCGACGAAACGCCGGCCCGGCTTGGGCTCCAGCCGGGTGATGAGCGCGATGGCGGACTTCACCTCGGCCTCGCCGGCGCCGGCGAGCTGCGCCAGCCGCTTGACGTCCCGCTTGGCCAGCAGCTCGATCGGCTGGCGGCAGATCCGGATGGCCACCGGCACGACCTCGTCGCCGGGACGGGCCTCCTGCAGTACGCGCAGTTGCAGCGTGAGGCATTCGGCCAGGTTGCGCGCGCCCACGCCGGGCGGGTCCAGGCTCTGCAGCAGGCGCAGCGCCACCGTGAAGCGGTGCACCAGTTCCTCCTGCTGTTCGACATCGTCGGGCGCCAGTCCGCGGGCGATGTCCTCCAGCGTGTCCTCCAGGTAGCCGTCGTCGTTGAGCGACTCGATCAGGTAGCGCAGCGCCGCGCGGTCCTCCTCGGACAGGCGCAACGCGAGCGCCTGCCGGTGCAGCCAGGAGGTCAGGGACTCGGTGCCGCGCGCCAGGTCGGTCGCATCCACCTCGTCCTCGTCGTTGTTGCGCCTGGCGGCCGGGGCCTCGCCGCCCCACTCGCCGTCGTCGGCCACGGTCTCGGTGGTGCCGTCGCCTTCCCAGTTCGGCTCGGCCCCCTCGTATTCGGCGGGCTCGGCGTCGGCTGCGGGGGCGCCGGCGTCCGCGCCGGCCGGGATCTCGTAGGCCGCCTCGGCTTCGCCCTCGTCCTGCGCGCGGGCGTCGGCGGCGGGCGGCCCGGCCTCCTCGCCCGCCTCCTCGGCCTGCACCTCCAGGAAGGGGTTCTCGTCCAGCATCTGCTGGATCTCCTGGCCCAGCTCCAGGGTGGACAGCTGCAGCAGCCGGATCGACTGCTGCAGCTGGGGAGTCAGCGCCAGGTGCTGCGAAACCCGCAGCGAGAGTCCCTGCTTCATACTGCCGGCGGCCCGCTCACATCCGGAAGTGCTCGCCGAGGTAGACCCGGCGCACGTCGGCGTTGTTGACGATCTCCGCCGGCGTGCCCTGAGCCAGCACGCGGCCTTCGCTGATGATGTACGCGTGGTCGCAGATGCCCAGCGTCTCGCGCACGTTGTGGTCCGTGATCAGCACGCCGATGCCGCGCGACTTGAGGAAGCTGATGATGCGCTGGATCTCGATCACGGCGATCGGGTCGATGCCTGCGAAGGGCTCGTCCAGCAGGATGAAGCGCGGCTGGGTCGCCAGCGCCCGGGCGATCTCGACGCGGCGCCGCTCGCCGCCGGACAGCGCCACCGCGGGCGAATCCCGCAGGTGGTCCACCCGCAGGTCCTGCAGCAGGCGGGTGAGGCGCCGCTCGATCTCGTCGCCCGGCAGGGGCCGGCCGTCGGCGCCACGCTGCAGCTCCAGCACCGCGCGCACGTTGTCCTGCACGTCGAGCTTGCGGAAGATCGAGGCTTCCTGCGGCAGGTAGGACAGGCCCAGGCGCGAGCGGCGGTGGATCGGCATGTGCTGCACCGGCTGGCCGTCGATGGCGATCTCGCCGCCGTCGGCGCGCACCAGGCCCACGATCATGTAGAAGGAGGTGGTCTTGCCGGCCCCGTTGGGTCCCAGCAGGCCCACCACCTCGCCCTTGGCGACCGCCAGCGATACGTCCTGCACGACCTTGCGCCCGCCGTAGGACTTGCGCAGGTGGCGGGCTTCGAGTCGGCTGCTCGCCTCCACCCCGGCCGGAGCGTGCCCGATCTCCGCCTCGCCCATCAGCGCGCCCCCTGTCCGAGCGAAGTCGAGGGACGCAGGCTCGCGGGCGGGGTCGGCGGCGGCGCCTTGCCCGGCGCCGCGCTCCCGGAAGCCGCGGCGGCGGGCGCGGACGCCGGCGGTCGCGGGCCGAGCATGGCCCGCACCCGGCCGGACGGGTTGGACGGTGTGGCCGCCAGGGCGCCGCCGTCGACGGTGAACTGGTCGTTGGCGTTGTCGTAGGTGATGATGGAGCCGCTGGTCTCGTCGCTGAGCGTGGCGCCGCGCAGGCGGCGCATCTCGGCCTTGCCTATGAACCGGACCTTGTCGGCGCGGCCGTCGTATTCGATCGTCTCGGCCTCGCCCTCGATCCACTCGTCCACGCCCTCGCGCTTCTGCCGGTAGAAGGCCAGCCGCCCCGGCTCGGCGGTCACCACCCCGAACTGGTAGCCCTCCGGATCCTGGTGGACGGTCATCTTGGCGCCGCGGATGGTGATGGTGCCCTTGGTGACCACCACCTTGCCGGTGAACACGCTGGTCTGCTGCAGGTCGTCGTAGCGCAGCGCGTCCGCCTCGACGTTCATGGGTTTGTCCCGGTCGGCCTTTTCGGCGGCGGCGGGCGCCGCGGCCAGGACGAGGGTCATCCCCAGGAGGAGCGAGGCAGTGAATTTCTTCATAAAGGCACGATTCTTGCTCGATTGTAGCCACCGGAAACGAAAAAGCCCGCGGGCGCGGGCTTTTATTCCGGTGCGTGGCGGACACGCGGCGCCGAGGCCGCGCCGGCTTCTGCGCCTACTTGGCCTTGCGCGCTTCCGCGATCAGGTAGTCCAGGACCTGCAGGGCGCGCTCCATGCCGCCGGCCAGGGTGCCGTCGGTGTAGAAGCGGCCAGCCACGCCGAGTGCGGGCACGCCGTCCACCTGGTACTCGTCCTGCAGCTGCTTGGCCTCGCGCGCCTTGGTGGCGACGGAGAACGAGTTGTACAGCTCCTGGAATTTCGCCTTGTCCAGGCCGTTGGCCTGCGCGAAGGCGAGGATGCGGTCTTCGCGGTCGGTCGGCTGGTGCTGCTGGTGGATCGCCGCGAACACCTTGTCGTGCAGCTCGTCGACCTTGCCCATCGCCTCCAGCGTGTAGTACAGGCGCTGCTGCGGCACGAAGTCGTCGCGGAAGGCGACCGGCACGCGGCGGAAGGCCACGTCCGGCGGCAGCTTCTTCAGCCAGGCGTTCAGCAGGGGCTCGAAGGCATTGCAGTGGGGGCAGCTGTACCAGAAGAACTCCACCACCTCGATCTTGCCGGCCGGCGCCTTCACCGGCGCCCGCTTCTCGAGCGCGCGGTAGTCCTTGCCCTCCTGCGGCTTGCGCTGCGCCAGCGCCGCCTGGGGCCAGCCCAGGGCCGAGGCCCCCAGCACGAGGCCGCCGAGGGCCGCCAACTCGCGTCGTTTCATGACTTGTTCTCCTTGAAGAGGATGGGAGCGGCCGCGCCGGGCGAGGTTCCGCCGCCCGGCGCTCCGGCGCTACCGCTGGACCCGCACCAGGGCGGTGTCGAAGCCGCCGGCGTCCAGCTTGTCCTTCTGCCGGTCCGCCTCGTCCTTGCTGTTGAAGGGGCCCACGCGCACCCGGTAGACCTGGCGGCCGGACTGCTCGCGCTCGCTGACCTTGGCCTCGATGCCCATGAGCGACAGCTTGGCGCGCTGCGCCTCGGCGTCCTCCTGGGTGCGGAAGGCGCCGGCCTGCACGAAATAGAGGAAGGGATCGGTACTGGCAGCGGTGCCGGTGGAGGCACTGCCGCCGCCGCTGCGCGCCGCGGCCAGGTCGCCCAGGGGATCGGCCGACGGGGGCCGGCCGGCCACGGCGGGCGCCACGGGCTGCG
The DNA here is from genome assembly GCA_028868995.1 of Burkholderiales bacterium. GTDB lineage: Bacteria > Pseudomonadota > Gammaproteobacteria > Burkholderiales > Burkholderiaceae_C > Ramlibacter. Next base: position 22,098 of record JAGWTH010000044.1, read on the forward strand.
CGCCCTGGGCCGTGCCCTTCTGCGCACCGGGCACAACCGCTTCCGAGGCCTTGGCCGCCGGGGCCGCCGCGGTCGCCCCGCTGGCCGCGACGCTCGGGGGGGACGGCTTGACCGGGTTCTTGCCGTAAAGGGGCGCGTTCGGGTCCCAGTTCTGGTTCTTCTTCGACTCGGCCGCGTCCTGCTCCGGCGACCGGGTGGCGCCCTTGTTCAGGAAGGGCACGGGGACCTTGGTGACGTAGACGGCCACCGCCAGGGCGATGCCCAGTCCCAGCACGATGCCGACGATGATGCCTACCAGGGTGTTGCCGCGTTGCTTCGGTTTCATGCTCACATCTTGGCCGGGGCACTGACGCCCAGCACACCCAGGCCATTGTGCAACACCTGCGCGACCGCGGCCACGAGGGCGAGGCGGGCCGTCTTCAGTTTCTCGTCGTCCACCAGGATGCGCTCGCTGTCGTAGTAGCTGTGGTAGGCCGCGGCCAGCTCGCGCAGGTAGAAGGTGACGTCGTGCGGGGCGAAGTCGGCCGCGGCGGCCGCCAGCATGTCGGGGTAGCGCGCCAGCTGCAGCATCAGGGCCTGCGCCGCCGGGTGCTCCAGCGAGGACAGGTCGGCGCCCGCCAGGCTGCCGACGTCACCGCCCCAGGCCGCCAGCACCGAGCAGATGCGGGCGTGGGCGTACTGCACGTAGTAGACCGGGTTGTCGTTGTTCTGCGCCAGCGCCAGATCGACATCGAACACGTACTCGGTGTCGGGCTTGCGCGACAGCAGGAAGAATCGCACCGCGTCCTTGCTGGTCCACTCGACGAGGTCGCGCAGGGTCACGTAGCTGCCGGCGCGCTTGGAGATCTTCACCTCCTGGCCGCCGCGCATCACGCGCACCATGGTGTGCAGCACGTAGTCCGGGTAGCCCTCGGGGATGCCCACGCCGGCGGCCTGCAGGCCGGCGCGCACGCGCGCGATGGTGCCGTGGTGGTCCGTGCCCTGGATGTTGACCACCTTGGTGAAGCCGCGCTCCCACTTGGTGATGTGGTAGGCGACGTCGGGCACGAAGTAGGTGTAGCTGCCGTCGCCCTTGCGCATGACGCGGTCCTTGTCGTCGCCGTAGTCGGTCGACTTCAGCCACAGGGCACCGTCGTGCTCGTAGGTCTTGCCGGCGTCGCGCAGGCGCTGCACCACCGCGTCCACCTTCCCGGTGGTGTAGAGGCTGGACTCCAGGTAGTACTGGTCGAAGCGCACCGCGAAGGCCTGCAGGTCCAGGTCCTGCTCGTGCCGCAGGTAGGCCACGGCGAACAGGCGGATGCCATCCAGGTCGGCCGGGTCGCCGCTGGCGGTGAACTCGCGGTCGTCCGACTTCACCGTCTTGCCCGCCAGGAAGTCGTCGGCGATGTCCTGGATGTAGTCGCCGTTGTAGGCGGCCTCGGGCCATTCGGCATCGCCCGGCTTGAGGCCCCTGGCGCGCAGCTGCACCGAAGTCGCCAGGGTCTGGATCTGCACGCCCGCGTCGTTGTAGTAGAACTCGCGGTGCACGTTCCAGCCCTGGGTGGCGTACAGGTTGCAGATCGCGTCGCCCAGGGCGGCCTGGCGGCCGTGGCCCACGTGCAGCGGGCCGGTCGGGTTGGCCGAGACGAACTCCACCAGGATGCGGCGACCGTGCAGCGGCTGCTGGCCGAAGCCGGCGCCCTCGGCGAGCACCTCGCGCACCACGTCCTGCTTGGCGGCGTTCTTCAGCCGGATGTTCAGGAAGCCCGGGCCGGCGATCTCGACCGCGTCGACCCAGCGCTGGAAAGCCGGCGTGGCCAGCAGGCCGGCACGCAGTTCTTCCGCCACCTGGCGCGGGTTGCGCTTGAGCGGCTTGGCCAGCTGCATCGCCGCAGTGCAGGCCAGGTCGCCGTGCGCCGCCACCTTGGGCGACTCGAACGCCGCCTTGGCGCCCGCGCCCGGGGACAGGTGGTCGAGCCCGGCCGCCAGGGCGGCGAGCAAGTCTTGTTTCGCTTGGAGCATCGGGGGATTTTAGAAGCTGGGGTGGGCGGGGGCTGGCGCGACGTGTTCGGGGCAGGTCCGGGTGAGTCCAGGTGGATCGTGGGTTCAGGGCGGGCCGGCGGCCCGGGGCCCGCTCTCCGGTCCGGCCTCGCGCAGGACCGGCCAGGGAGAACCGAGGCCTCGGATGCGGACCAGCGGCTTGGTGCATTGCTGGCCATGGGTGCGCGAATGGTCCCTCCGAGCGGATCCCCGAACCACGGACCTGGGCCAGCTGCGCCAGAACGGGAAGGGACGAATTCGGCGCAGTGCACTTGCCGGCGCCGTGCTCCCGTGCGCTCGGAGGTCGGTGGCCGGGTGTCCGCTCGGAGGGACCATTCGCGCTGCCCTGGCTCGCATTGCACCAAGCCGGCCCTGCGCAGACGCGCCGCCCGCTCTCCATGGCCGGTCCTGCGCGAGGCCGGACCGGAGGGCGGATTCCCGGTCGCCGGCCTCGCCCTGAAACCAAGATCCCCCTGGAACGAGGACGATGCCCCGGCCTCAGCCCCTGGCGCCGAACCCTCGAGCGAGGAACACCGCCGCCAGCGGGATGAACGGGATGATGTGGGCCTGCAGCATCACCAGCTTGCGCGCCGCGCGGACCTCCGCGGCGTCGGGCAGCGCTCCGGTCGCGCGCAGCGTGCGGCGCCAGCGCATGAAGCGCAGCGTCGGCGCGACGGAGATCAATGCCACCACGACGAAGGCGCCGAGCTTCAGGTGCAGCAGCCAGTTGCCCCAGTACCAGGCCGAGCCCTTCACCCCGAAGTAGATGCGCGCGAGCCCGGTGGCCAGCACCGCGAGCGCGGAGATGCCGTAGATGCGGTCCACAGTGACCAGGCGCTCCACCACCTGCGCGTTCAGCCACTCGGCGCGGCACAGGGCCGCCTCGCTGCTGATGAAGACCACGAGCGTCAGGATGGCGGCGATGTGCAGGTAGGCGAGCAGGGATTCGAGGACCATGGTGTCAGGGGCGCTCCGCGATCCAGAAGTGCGGTTGCGCGTAGTGGTGTTTCAGGAAGTCGATCCACAGGCGCACCCGCAGGGGCAGGTGCTTGCGCTGCGGGAAGACGGCGTAGATCCCGTTGGGCGGCGCGGCGAAATCGGCGAGCACCTCGACCAGGCGGCCCTGGCGGATCTCCTCCTCCACCTCCCAGATGCTGCGCCAGGCGATGCCCCAGCCCTGCAGGCACCAGTCGTGCAGCACCTGGCCGTCGGAGCAGTCCAGCGGGCCGGCCGGCTTGAAGTGCGCGAGCTCGCCGGCGCCGCCCTTGCCCGGCATCAGGAAGGCCCAGCCGCGGGTCTGCGAGGCGTCGGTGGACAGGGTCAGGCAGTCGAAGCGCGCCAGGTCGTCGGGATGCGCGGGCGTGCCGTGCCGCCGCAGGTACTCGGGGGTCGCCACGCACAGCCGGCGGTTGTCGCCCAGGCGCACGGCCACCAGCGAGGAGTCGGGGAAGTCGCCCACCCGCACCGCGCAGTCGAAGCCCTCGCCCGCCACGTCGACCACGCGGTCGCTGAGGTTCAGCGAGATCGTGACGTCCGTGTGCAGCTCCCGGAACTTGGGCACCAGCGGCGCGACGTGGCGGCGGCCGAAGCCGCCCGGCGCGGTGATGCGCAGGTGCCCGCTCGCCTTGACGCCGCCGGCGCTGACGCTGGCCTCGGCATTGGCGAGGTCGGCCAGCAGGCGCTGGCAGTCCTCCAGGAAGGCGCTGCCCTCGTGGGTCAACGTGATGCGCCGCGTGGTGCGCACCATCAGCTTGACGCCCAGCCGCTCCTCCAGCGCATCGAGGCGCCGGCCCATGATGGCGGGCGCCACGCCCTCGGCGCGGGCGGCGGCCGTCAGGCTGCCCCGGGTCGCCACCGAGACGAAGGATTCCAGCTGCTTGAGCTTGTCCATGTCCCGGCGATTATCCCTGCCGAAGTCAGCAATCGAAGCTCGAGAACGGCCGATTGCGCCGCGACAAGCCTCAGCGGCGGCCGAAACGCTGCGCGATCTCCGCGTCGGAATAACCGAGTTCGCGCAGCAGTTCGGGCCCGTGCTCGTCCAGCCGGGGCGGCTGCAGGCGCAGGGGGGGCCGCACGCCGTCCAGCGTCAGCGGCAGCAGCGGCACCCGGGTCTCGCGGCCGTCCTCCAGTTCCATCGGCGCCAGGCCGCCGGTGGCGTTGAGGTGCGGATCGTCGAACAGCTGCTCCGGGCGGGTGATCGGGGCGAAGGGCAGGCCGTGCCGCTCGAACACCGCGCTCAGTTCGGACGCGCCATGCGCCGCCAGCCGCTCGCGCAGCAGCGGCATCATCCATTCGCGGGCCCGCACCCGGTCGTTGTTGGTCTTCAGGCGCTCGTCGGCGGCGAGGTCGGCAAAGCCGAAGGCCTCGCAGAAGACCTTCCACTGGCCATCGCTCACCACCGCCAGGAACACCTGCTCGCCGTCGCGCACCGTGAACACGTCGTACACGGCCCAGGCCGAGATGCGGCTCGGCATGGGCGCGGCCGGCTGGCCGGTGACGGCGAACTGCATCATGTGCTGTGCCACCAGGAACACGTTGTTCTCGAACAGCGCGCTCTGCACCTCCTGGCCGCGGCCGGTCTTCCCGCGCTGGGCCAGCGCCGCCATCACGCCGATGGCGCCGAACATGCCGCCCATGATGTCGTTGACGCTGCTGCCGGCGCGCAGGGGATCGCCGGGCCGGCCGGTCATGTAGGCCAGCCCGCCCATCATCTGCACGACCTCGTCCAGGGCCGTGCGGTGGTCGTAGGGCCCGGGCAGGAAGCCCTTGTGGCTCACCGAGATGACGCGCGGGTTCAGCCGCGCGATCGCCGCGTGGTCCAGGCCCAGCTTCTTCATGGTGCCCGGGCGGAAGTTCTCGCTGACGACGTCGGCGGTGGCCACCAGGCGCAGCGCCGCCTCGCGGCCGGCCGCGTCCTGCAGGTCCAGCACGATGCTCTTCTTGTTGCGGTTGAAGAGCGGGAAGAAGCCGGAGCCCGCTCCCAGCAGGCGGCGCGTGTTGTCGCCGCCGGGCGGCTCCACCTTGATCACTTCGGCGCCCAGGTCGCCCAGCACCATCCCGCAGGTCGGGCCCATGACCATGTGGGTGAACTCGACGACGCGGATTCCGGCGTAGGGGAGGCTCGTGTCCTGGGAAGGCATGGCGGCATTGTGCGGGAGTGCCTTCCAGCGCAGATGCGGGCGATCCGATCTCGCAATGCGGAATGTATTTTCGCTCTCTGAGGTGGATTAGATAAGTTTTCGTCACTGATTCAGCGACTTTGCCGGCATTAATGACCGGCAAAGTTCGCAATAAAGTATCGCCATGGACCAACCCAAGGCGGTGCTGTTCGATGCCTATGGCACGCTGTTCGACGTGTACAGCGTGGGCCTGCTCGCGGAACAACTGTTCCCCGGGCAGGGCCAGGCCCTGTCCGTGCTGTGGCGCGACAAGCAGATCGAGTACACGCGCCTGGTCACCACCAGCGACGACGGCGCCCACTACCGCCCCTTCTGGGAGCTGACCCGCGCCGGCCTGCGTCATGCATGCAAGCGGCTCGGCCTGGACCTCACGGCCGAACGCGAGCTGCAGCTGATGAACCAGTACCGGCACCTGTCCGCCTTCCCGGAGGTCCGCGAGGTGCTGCAGGCGCTGAGGGCGCGCCGCATCCCCACCGGCATCCTGAGCAACGGCGACCCCGAGATGCTGGGCATCGCGGTGCGCAGCGCCGGCCTGGAGGGCCTGCTCGATCACGTGATCAGCGTCGACGCGGTGCGCAAGTACAAGACCCACCCCGACGCCTACCGCCTGGGCACCCAGGCCGTGGGTCGCGACGCCCGCCACGTCCTGTTCGTCAGCTGCAACGGCTGGGACGCGCTGGCCGCGACCTGGTACGGCTACCGCACCCTGTGGGTCAACCGCTACCAGCTGCCCTTCGAGGAGCTGGACACGCAGCCCACCCGCACCGGCAGCACGCTGCGCGACGTGCTCGCCTTCTTCGAATCCTGATTTCCCCGGAGTGAACCCATGAGCGAAAGAACCACGATCCACGGCCTGCAGGTCGACAGCGAACTCAAGCGCTTCCTCGACGCGGAGGTGCTGCCCACCGTCGGCGTCGACGCCGCGAAGTTCTGGCAGGGCTTCGATGCGATCGTGCACGACCTGGCGCCCAGGAACGCGGCGCTGCTGGCCGAGCGCGACCGGCTGCAGTCCGAGCTCGATGCCTGGCACCGCAAGAATCCCGGCCCGATCCGGGACATGGCCGCCTACCGCGCCTTCCTGGAGAAGATCGGCTACCTCGTGCCCCATCCCAAGGGCGCGAAGGCCACCACCACCAACGTCGACGCCGAGCTCGCCCTGCAGGCCGGCCCGCAGCTGGTGGTGCCGATCCTGAACGCGCGCTACGCCCTCAACGCCGCCAACGCCCGCTGGGGCTCGCTGTACGACGCGCTGTACGGCACCGACGTGATCCCCGAGGACGGCGGCGCCGCCAAGGGCCCCGGCTACAACCAGGTGCGCGGCGCCAAGGTGATCGCCCGCGCCCGCCAGGTGCTGGACCAGGCCGCGCCGCTGGCGAGCGGCTCGCATGCCGACGCCACCGCCTACCGCGTGGAAGGCGGCCAGCTGAAGGTGGCGCTCCAGGGCGGCGCCAGCACCGGCCTGAAGGATCCCGCGAAGTTCGTCGGCTACCAGGGCGAGGCTGGCGCACCCTCGTCGGTCCTGCTGAAGAACAACGGCCTGCACCTGGACGTCGTCATCGACCGCCAGCATCCCATCGGCCAGACCGATGCCGCCGGCGTCGCCGACGTGGTCGTGGAAGCGGCGCTGTCCACCATCCTCGACCTCGAGGACTCGATCGCCGCCGTGGACGCGCAGGACAAGCTGCTCGCCTACCGCAACTGGATGGGCATCCTGCAGGGCACGCTGACCGAGCAGGTGACCAAGGGCGGCAAGACCTTCACCCGCGGCCTGAACAAGGACCGCGTCTACCGCGCGCCGCAGGGCGACGGCGAAGTGCGCCTGCATGGCCGCTCGCTGCTGTTCCTGCGCAACGTCGGCCACCTGATGACCAACCCCGCCATCCTGTGGGGCGGCGGCAAGGAGATCTACGAGGGCATCCTGGACGCGGTGGTCACCACGGCGATCGCGATGGTCGACCTTCAGGGCAAGGGAGCGAACGGGATCCGCAACTCGCGCACCGGCTCGATCTACATCGTCAAGCCCAAGATGCACGGCCCGGCCGAAGTGGCCTTAGCTTCCGAGCTGTTCGGCCGCGTCGAGCAGCTGCTGGGCCTGCCGCAGGACACGGTGAAGCTGGGCATCATGGACGAGGAGCGCCGCACCAGCGTCAACCTGCAGGCCTGCATCGCCGCCGCGCCGGCGCGCGTCGCCTTCATCAACACGGGCTTCCTCGATCGCACCGGCGACGAGATGCACACGGCGATGTACGCGGGCCCGATGATCCGCAAGGGCGACATGAAGGCCAGCGCCTGGATCCAGGCCTACGAGAAGAACAACGTGCTGGTGGGCCTGAACTGCGGCCTGCGCGGGCGCGCCCAGATCGGCAAGGGCATGTGGGCCATGCCCGACATGATGGCCGCGATGCTGGAACAGAAGATCGCGCACCCCAAGGCCGGCGCCAACACCGCCTGGGTGCCCTCGCCCACCGCCGCGACGCTGCATGCGCTGCACTACCACCAGGTCGACGTGTTCGCCGTGCAGCGCGAACTGGAGAAGGTCGACGCCGAGGCCGAGCGCGAGAACCTGCTCACCGGCCTGCTCACCGTGCCGGTCGCCGCCGAGGCGAACTGGACGCCGGAGCAGCGGCAGCAGGAGATCGAGAACAACGCGCAGGGCATCCTGGGCTACGTGGTGCGCTGGATCGACCAGGGCGTGGGCTGCTCCAAGGTGCCCGACATCCACAACGTGGGCCTGATGGAGGACCGCGCGACGCTGCGCATCTCCAGCCAGCACATCTGCAACTGGCTGCTGCACGGCGTGGTCACGGAGCAGCAGGTGCACGAGACCTTCCAGCGCATGGCCGCCGTGGTCGACCAGCAGAATGCGGGCGACCCGTTCTACCGGCCCATGGCCGGGAACTGGGACACGTCGTTCGCGTACCGCGCCGCGCTGGACCTGGTGTTCAAGGGCAAGGAGCAGCCCAGCGGCTACACCGAGCCGCTGCTGCACGCCTGGCGCCTGAAGGTGAAGGCAGCCGCCGGGAACTGACTCTTAGGAAAATTCCGTAAGCCGATCGCGCGGCGCCGCACGCAGGTGGCGCCGCGCGCAGGTCATCGCCCCCACGCGACCGCCCATCCCCGCCTGCTCGTAACAGGCGTGACGAAGGCCGCCCGCGTGAAGACTTGGCTGGCCCCGGGCCACGCGCGCTGCGTACAGTCGCACGCGAGATGGCTACGCATTCCGAAACGGCACGCCGCTGCCTCGACCTGGCCGTCGCGGCCGCGCCCGCGATGATCGGCCGCGCCATCGACCAGGCGGTCGCCACGCTGCAGGAGCAGGAGCAGCGCGCCACCTCCACCGCACAGCGCCAGGAACTCGCCGACGCCTGGCTCGAGCTGAGCCGCCGCCGCGGCCACTGGTCGCAGCGCTATCCGGCCCTGCTGCGCATCGCGCCCGCCGCGCGCGCGCCCGGGCGCGGTGCCGCGCCCTCGCCCGACTCGGACCGCTTCGGCGGGCTGGCGCTGGTCGACGAGGAGGCCCTCGCCTGCGAGATCGAGGCCGCCCGCGTGCTGCAGCTGATCGCGCCGCGCCTGGAGCAGCCGCTCGCGGAGCTCGACGCGCTCATGAGCACGGCCCTGGGCCTCGACACGGTCCACGCGCAGCTCAACCCCTTGCGGCCCGAGGTGTTCGCCGCCGCCTTGCGCGAAGTGATGCAGCCGGTGCCGCAGCCCGCCTGGAGCAAGCTGTGGAGCCAGCACCTGGCCTCGCCGCTGGCCGGCGAGATCGAGACGCTGTACCGCGATGCGATCCGGCTGCTGCGGGCGGCGCGCCTCACCGAGGCGAGCTACCGCGTGCTGCCCGCGGCAGCCGCACCGGCCCGGCCGTCCGCGCCGGCGGGCGCGGCGGGCGCCTCCGGTTCGGCGTCGGGAGCATCCGGGGCATCCGGGGCCTCGGGCGCGCCGGCCGCCGCGGCCGCGGC
>JAGWTH010000045.1 GCA_028868995.1 Burkholderiales bacterium
GGCCACCGACCTGGCGGCGATCATGCCGCGCGACGTCGCCCTCGGGTTCGAGGGCGACGTCGCGATCGTCGAGCCGGCCTTCCCGCAGCGGGAGTTCGTGGTGTCCCTGCACTGGAGCCGGCGCTTCGAGGCCGACCCGGGCAACCGCTGGCTGCGCGCGCTGATCGAGGAGCTGTTCCGGGGCTGAGCGGCGGGCGCGGGTCCCGCCGGCGCCGCTACTTCCCGCGCAGCGCCGCCAGCCGGGCCGCCGCCTCGCGCTTGCCGATGCCGCGCAGGCCGGCGATCGCCTCCAGCTGGCGCGCGCGGGGCCGGGATTCGCCGTGCTCCCACTTGTAGACGGACTGGCCCGACACGCCCAGCAGCGTCGCGAAATCGGCCGCCGACAGGCCCAGCTTGCCGCGCTGCGCCGCCAGCCGCGCCGGGCTGAAGCGCCGCTGCGTCGAGCCTTCGCCTTCGTCGCCGGCCCGCGCCCGCGCGGGGGCCGCAGCCCCGGCGGACTTGCGCACCCGCTTGAGCTCGCGCTCGAGCTCGTCGACGCGCCGGCGCAGCGCCGCGATGTGCGCGCGGTGCTGGGCGGAGGCTTTCTTGAAGTCCCCGGTCTGGGCGCGCACTTCCTTGCGCGCGATGCGGGCGATCTCGTCCTTCAGGACGGAGGCGATGTTCGGCATGTCGGACGTCTTGTGCCGGCTCGGCTGCGGTACGGACTGCGCCCGGCCGGTCGTTGGGCTCCCTGTCCGATGAGATCATAGTCGCGCCGGGCCGCGGACGGCCCTGGGCCACAATCGCCGCATGCCAGATCTCCAGCTTGCCGTCATCGACGTGAAGCCCGGCGCGGCCATGGAAAGCCAGTCCGGCCTGCAACTGCTGCGCCCGCGCATCTACGGCGCCTGGATGCAGCCGGCGGGTGCTCGCCGCGCCGCCGCCATCGTCATGCATCCGGCCAGCAACTTCATGGGGCACTACCTGATCGCGCCGCTGGCCGCGCGCGGGGTGGCCTGCATGGGCCTGAATTCGCGCTATGCCGGCAACGACACCCTGCTGCTGATGGAACGGGTGATCCAGGACCTGGGGGCGGGCGTGCAGTTCCTGCGGGCGCAGGGCTACGAGAAGGTGGTGCTGGTCGGCAACTCCGGAGGCGCCTCCCTGGCGAGCTTCTACCAGGCGCAGGCGGAGCGGCTGACCATCGAGCGCATGGTCGACGGCGATCCGGCCGGCCTCTCCCCGCAGGACCTGCCTCCGGTGCAGGGCCTGGCCCTGTGCGCCGCCCACGAGGGCCGCTCCTGGCTGATGCGCCACTGGATCGACCCCTCGCTCACCGACGAGCGCGACGGCCTGTCCCGCGACCCGGCGCTGGACATGTACGACGCCGGCAACGGACCGCCCTACGGCGCGGCCTTCCTCGAGCGCTTCCGCGCCGCGCAGCGGCAGCGCTACGAGCGCGTGGACCGCTGGGTCGCCGAGCGCCTGGCCCAACTGCGGGCCCGGACGGCCCCGGGCAGCCCGCGCGACGAAGTCTTCGTGGTCTACCGCACCCATGCCGATCCGCGCTTCCTCGACCTGTCGCTCGATGCCAACGACCGCCCCGTGGGCAGCGTCTGGGGCGCCGGCGCCACCGGCGCGTGCGCCGTCAACTACGCGGCCAGCCAGATGGGCCGCATCACCTCGCTGACCGCCTGGCTGTCCCAGTGGTCGCCGCGCAGCCGCGCCGACGGCCCGTCCAACCTGGCCCTCACCTCGGTGCCGGCCCTGCTGTGCACCTATACGGCCGATTCGTCGACCTTCCCCAGCACCCGGGCCGCCTGGCTGGCCGCGGGCGGCGCGCGCATCCGCAACGTCGACATCCGGGGCGGCAACCACTACCTGGCCGGCCAGCCGGGGCGGGTCGAGGAGGTGGCGGACGCGATGGCGGACTGGATCCTGGCCCTGTGAGGCCCGCCACGGGCCGCCGCGACCGTTCGGCGGCCGGCCGGCCCTGACGGAATTCACCTAGTGCGGTCCTGGCCGCCGCCGCCTACCATTTGCACCTCAGCGGGAGATTGCGGATGCAAGGCAAGAGCGCCAATGGAGCGCCCGACCGGCCGGGCAAGACGTCCTTCTGGACGACCGGTAGCAGCGCGGACGCGCCGGACACGCAACCGGGCGCCACGCAACCGCCGACGCTGCGCGTCGGCACGCTGGACAACGTCCGCTCGGTGTTCTGGGAGGCCTACCGGCACCTGTTCCCCCCGCACTCGATCTCCGCGCAGTCGCGCACCGGCAACCTGGTGATCTCCTGGTCCGTCGCCGACGAGCCCGATGCCCGCTACCCCTACGCGGCGCCGGTGGTGCTGCGCTTCGAGGAGGCGCTGCTGGACGCGATGGCCAAGGCCGACCCCGGCCAGCGCCTGCGCATCGCCCAGAACCACGAGGCCACGCTGCGCGAGGGCCTGCGCGGCTACGACCCGTTCTCGCGCTTTCCCCACGCGCGCATCGTCACCATCGGCTGAGGCTCGACCGGGCGCGCCAGCCGGATCATGGCGTGCGCAGCCGCTGCACCAGCCGGTCTTCGGCGGCGCGGTTGATGCCGTGCCCCAGGCCCGGCAGCACGTCGAGGCTCACCTCGGCGCCGCGCTCCTGCAGTGCGCGGGCCGCGGCATGCGCGTGGCCGGCCGGGATCACCGGGTCCGCATCGCCGTGCACGAAGTGGATGCGCACGCCCGCGGGTGCGGCCGTGGGCAGCTCCGGATAACGCCCCGACAGGGATACCACGCGCGCGGCGGGCGCCTGCGCAGCCTGGGCCGCCGCCAGCGACAGGATCGCGCCTTGCGAGAAGCCGACCAGGGTCGTGTCGGCCGGCGCGACGCCCAGGCGCTGTTGCCAGGACCGCACCGTGGCCAGGAAGCGCGGCAGGGTGGCGGCCACGCGGGCGGGGCGGTTCTGCTCGGTCACGCCGAGGACCGAGAACCATTGCAAGCCGGCGCCCAGGTCGCTGCGGTCCGGGCCCGGCACGCTGACTACCGCCGCCTGCGGGAACTCCTGCGCCAGGCGCAGGCCCAGGCCGGCCAGGTCCTGGGGCGTGGCGCCGACGCCGTGGAACAGCAGGAACAGGTGGCTTGGCGCCGCGGGCGCGTGCAGGATCACGGCGTCCATCACGTCGCCGCCGCCTGCGGCGCGCGGGCGCCGAACAGGTACGAGTCCATGGACAGCGCGCCGTAGGTGATGCCGCCTTCGAGCGTCTGCACCTGCGCCTCGCCCGAGGCCGCGCCCGCGGCCACCAGCAGGGGCAGGAAGTGCTCGGTCGTGGGATGGGCCCGCTGCGCATGCGGCGCCAGTTCCATCGTGTGCAGCAGGCGCCGGTCGTCACGCGCTTCCACCGCCTGCCGCACCCAGGCGGCGAACTCGCGGGCATAGACCGCCTCGCCCACGGCGTCCATGCGGAACTCGTACAGGTTGTGCGTCATCGAGCCCGAGCCCACCACCATCACGCCCTCGTCGCGCAGCGGCGCCAGCGCCTGGCCCAGCGCATAGGCCTGCTCCGGTGTCAGGCCGGCGGGCAGCGAGACCTGGAACACCGGCACGTCGGCCTCGGGGTAGAGGAAGCGGATCGGCACCCAGGCGCCGTGGTCCAGGCCCTGGTTGGCATCGGGCTCGGCCGACCAGCCGGCCGCGCGCAGCACCTCCACCGCCCGCACGGCCAGTTCCGGGTGGCCCGGGGCGGGGTACTGGATGCGGTACAGGGCGCGGTCGAAGCCGCCGAAATCGTGCACGGTCTCGGGGGCGGCCGAGGTGGCGACGCGCACGCCGCGGGTCATCCAGTGGGGCGACACCACCAGCAGGGCGCGTGGGCGGGGCAACTGGTCGCCGACGGCCGTGAGGCGCGGGCCCAGCAAGCCGGGCTGCAGCGCGAAAGTGGGCGCGCCGTGGGACACGAAGAGGACGGGGGTGCGGGTCATGGGAATCCTGGGAAGGCCGGTAGCGGCCACGCGTCCAATGTAGTTGTCTCTATAAAAGAGATAAACGTGCTCCAATGGGAAACAGTGTCACGCATGGAGAGACAATGGACCGCTTCCTGGCGCTGCGTTCCTTCACCGAGGTGGTCGATGCCGGCAGCTTCGTCGCGGCGGCCGACCGCCTGGGCCTGTCCAAGGCCGCGGTGTCCCGCCACGTCGCCGAGCTGGAGGCGCAGCTGGGCGTGCGCCTGCTGCATCGCACCACGCGCAAGCTGTCGCTGACCGAGGACGGCGAGGTCTTCCAGGTTCGCGCCCGCCAGCTGCTGGCGGACCTGGAGGAGGCCGAGGCGGAGCTCACCCGCCGCAGCCGCGAGGCGGTGGGCCTGCTGCGGGTGAACGTGCCGGTGAGCTTCGGCATCCGCCACCTTGCCGAGGTGTGGGGCGCGTTCCGGCGCGCGCATCCCAAGGTCGCCTTGGAGGTGAACCTGTCCGACCGCATCGCCGACCTGGCCGAGGAGGGCATCGACGTGGCGGTGCGCATCGCGCGCCTGCCGGCCTCCACCCTGGTGACGCGCACGCTCGCCAGCACGCGGGTGGTGCTGTGCGCCTCGCCGCAGTACCTGCGCCGCGCCGGCCGGCCGCGCCATCCCTCCGAACTGGCGAAACACGACGTGATCGCCTACAGCTACTGGTCCGACCGCGACGAGTGGGAGTTCGCCGGGCCCGAGGGGGCCGTGCAGGTGCGAACCCATCCCTGCATCCGCAGCAACAACGGCGACGTGTGCCGGGCCGCGGCGCTGCAGCACCAGGGGCTGATCGCGCAGCCCACCTTCCTCGTGGGCGAGGACCTGCGCGCCGGCCGGCTGGTGGAGGTGCTGCCGAAGTACCGCCTGCCCACGCTGGGCATCCATGCGGTGTACCCGAGCCGCAAGCACCTCACGCCCCGGGTGCGGCGGCTGGTGGATTTCCTGGCGGAGTGGTTCCGGCAGCCGCGCTGGCCGGAGTGAACAGGAAGCAGTGAGCGCAGCGAACCCCGGCGCTATCGCTGCCCGAGCACCGCTTCCGCCTCCTCGCACCACCACGCCGCCGCCGCGTACCAACCCTCCCACACGCAGCCGTTGCAGCCGCGGCCGCAGCAGGTGGCGGGCTCGGGCGGGGGCGGGCGAAAAGGGAGGGCGCGCTCCTGCAGGCGCTCGGCGATCGCCGCGAACGCGGCGCGGGCGGATTCCAGGTCGGTGAACACGGGCGGGACTTTACCCGCCCGGCTCAGTCCTTCAGCGCCTTGAGGACGTTCTCCGCCGTCGCCGGCGCGTCCAGGCGCACGTGGCCGTCGCCACGCGCCGCCGCGGCGGCGTCGCGCAGTGCCTCCCACACGCTGATGGCCAGCATGAAGGGCGGCTCGCCCACGGCCTTGCTGCCGCCGACGTTGTCCTCGCGGTTGGCCTCGGGCCACAGCGCCACCCGGAAGTGCGCAGGCACGTCGCCGGTGGCCGGGATCTTGTAGGTGCTGGGCGCGTGCGTGGCCAGCTGGCCCCGGTCGTTCCAGACCAGCTGCTCGGTGGTGAGCCAGCCCATGCCCTGGATGAAGCCGCCCTCGATCTGGCCGATGTCGATCGCCGGGTTGATGGACCGCCCCGCGTCGTGGAGGATGTCCACCTTCAGCACGCGGCTCTCGCCGGTGAGCGTGTCGATGGCCACCTCGCTGCAGGCGGCGCCGTAGGCGAAGTAGTAGAAGGGCCGGCCGGTCAGCGTGTGCTTGTCGTAATGGATCTTGGGCGTGGCGTAGAAGCCGTCGCTCCACAGCTGCAACCGCGCGTGGTAGGCCTCGTCCACCAGCTGTTCGAAGCCCAGGTCCCCGCCGGGCCAGCGCACCCGGCCGTGGGCGAACACCACCTGTTCCGGCTGGCCGCCGTGCTTGCGCGCGACGAATTCGGCCAGGCGCTGGCGCACCTGGCGCGCCGCGAACTGCGCCGCGCGGCCGTTGAGGTCGGTGCCGCTGGAGGCGGCGGTGGCGCTGGCGTTGGGCACCTTGCTGGTGTCGGTGGCGCTGATGCGCACCCGGTCGAAGGGCACGCCCAGCTCGTCGGCCACCACCTGGCAGACCTTGGTGTGCAGGCCCTGGCCCATCTCGGTGCCACCGTGGTTCACCTGCACGCTGCCGTCGGTGTAGACGTGCACCAGGGCGCCGGCCTGGTTGAAGAAGGTGGCGGTGAAGGAGATGCCGAACTTCACCGGGGTCAGCGCCAGGCCGCGCTTGATCACGGGGCTCTTCGCGTTCCACGCGGCGATGTCGGTGCGCCGGGCGCGGTAGGCGCAGTCCTGCTCCAGCGTCGCGATCAGCGGCTCGAGGATGTTGTCCTCGACCGGCATCTGGTAGTGCGTGACGTTGCGCTCGGTCACGCCGTAGAGGTTGGCGCGGCGCACGTCCAGCGGGTCGCGGCCCAGGGCGCGGGCGATGTCGCCGAGGATGGCCTCGGTCACGATCATGCCCTGCGGCCCGCCGAAGCCGCGGAAGGCCGTGTGGCTCTGGACGTTCGTCTTGCAGCGATAGGAGACGATCTCCACGTCGCCGAGGAAATAGGCGTTGTCCGCATGGAACACGGCGCGGTCGGCCACCGGGCCGCTCAGGTCCGCGCTGAAGCCGCAGTTGGCCGCCAGCATGAGCTTCAGGCCGCGGATGCGCCCGGTGTCGTCGAATCCGACCTCCCAGTCGTAGGCGAAGGGATGGCGCTTGCCCGTGACCAGGAAGTCGTCGTCGCGGTCCAGCCGCAGCTTGACCGGCTGGCGGAATTTGCGCGCGGCCAGCGCCGCCCACACCGCGACGTGGCCGGCCTGGGTCTCCTTGCCGCCGAAGCCGCCGCCCATGCGCCGGCATTCGACCGTCACCGCATGGCTGTCCAGGCCCAGCGCGTGCGCCACCCAGTGCTGCACCTCGCCGGGATGCTGGGTGCTGGAATAGACCCACCAGTTGTCCTGTTCCAGCGGCAGGGCGTAGCCGACCTGGCCTTCCAGGTAGAAGTGCTCCTGGCCCCCGACCTCCAGCGAGCCGGCGAGGCGGTGCGGCGCGCGGGCGAGGGCCTGCTCCGGCTCGCCCCGGCGCACCGTGACCGGCGGCAGCACGAAGCTTTGCGCCTTCACCGCCTCGCGCACGTCCAGCACGGCGGGCAGGGGATCGATGGCCAGCTTCACCTGGCGCGCCGCGCGGCGCGCCTGCATCACCGTGTCCGCCACCACCAGGCCCACGACCTGGCCGACGTATTCCACCTTCTCGCGCGCGAAGATGGGTTCGTCGTGGGTGAAGGTCGCGAGGACGGGGTCGCCGGGGATGTCCCGCGCCAGGACCACGCCCCGCACGCCCGGCATCTTCAGGGCCGCGCCCGCGTCCACGCCTTTCAGCCGGCCATGGGCGACGGTGGACAGGATGGGCGCCGCGTGCAGCGTGCCTCGGACCTCGGGCACGTCGTCGACGTAGGTCGCACCGCCGGCCACCTGGGCGCGGGCGCTCTCGTGGGGCTGCGAGCTGCCGGTGGCGGGTTGCGCCGCCGTGCCGGCCAGGAATTTTTCCGGGGCGTTCATGGGGTGGCCGCCTCCTCGAGCCGGAAGTTCTCCAGGTTGATCTGCGTGGCGCCCTGGCTCTCGAGCCAGAAGCGCTGCATCAGGTTGCCGAGCACCTCGCCGCGGTAGGCGGCGGAGGCGCGCATGTCGCTGATCGGCTGGAACTCGTCCCGCAGGGCGGCGGCGGCCCGCTGCGCGGCTTGCAGCGTCCAGGGCCGGCCGCGCAGCACGGCCTCGGCCCGCACGGCGCGCGCCGGCGTGGCCGCGACGCCGCCGGCGCCGATGCGCACCTCGGCGACCAAGCCGTCCTGCAGGTGCATCGCCACCACCAGGCAGACGGCGGAGATGTCGTCGTCGAAGCGCTTGGAGATCTTGTAGGCGCGCAGGAATTCCCCGGGAATGGGGCGCGGCACCTTGATCCAGGCCACGACCTCGTCCGGCGCCAGCACGTTCTTCCGGTAGCCCGTGTAGAACTGTTCCAGCGGCAGCTCGCGGTGGCCGCGCTCGGACATCAGCACGAGGTTCGCGCCCAGGGCGATCAGCAGCGGCATGGAGTCGCCGATGGGCGAGCCGTTGGCCACGTTGCCGCCCAGCGTGCCGGAATTGCGCACCGGCAGCCCGGCGAAGCGGTTGGCGAAGGCCTTCAGCTGCGGCCGTTCGGCCACCAGCGCCGCGAAGGCGTCGGTCAGCGTGACCGCGGCGCCGATGGCGACGTGGTGCGGGTAGGTCTCCACCCGGCGCAGTTCCGCCACCCGCGTCACGTCCAGCACCTGCGGGAATTGCCGGTGCATCTTGGTGACCCACAGGCCGACGTCGGTGCAGCCGGCGACGAGCTGCGCCTGGGGGTGGCCCGCGCGCAGCGCCAGCAGCCGAGCCAGCGTGCGCGGCGCCAGGTAGCCGCCGCCGTCGGGTTCCGGCTGCAGGGTGGCGAGCTGGTCCAGGATCGCCTGCTCGTCGACCGGCAGGCGCGGCAGCTGCGCCATCTGCTGCGCCGCGTCGAGGATGGGCCGGTAGCCGGTGCAGCGGCACAGGTTGCCCGAGAGCTCCTCCTGCGCCAGCTCCCGGGTGACCGGCTCGTCCTTGCAGACGTGGTTCTGGTACGTGCCGAACAGGCTCATCACGAAGCCCGGGGTGCAGAAGCCGCATTGCGAGCCGTGGCACTGCACCATGGCCTCCTGGGCGGGGTGCAGGGTGCCGTCGGCGGCCGCCAGGTCCTCCACGGTCCACAGCGCCATGCCGTCGACGGAGTGGGCCAGCCGGATGCAGCTGTTGACGGCCCGGTACTGCAGCCGGCCGTCCACGGCCTCGCCGAGGACGACGGTGCAGGCGCCGCAGTCGCCCTCGCCGCAGCCCTCCTTGGTGCCGGTGCAGGCCAGGTCCTCCCGCAGGAGTTCCAGCAGCGTGCGCTCGGGTGGTACATTGCCGACGCTGACGAGTTCGCCGCGCCGGACCAATCGGATCGTCTTCGCTTCCATGCGGTTCAGTATGGGACTTTTCTTCCGTGCGATGCAGCGAGGTTAGGGGGAACCCTCGCTCTCCCGCATATCGGTGGACTTATGGGCGGGATGCAGGCAAAGGTATGAGAGACCAGGTTCTTTTCGACAAGATAGACCTCCACTTGATCAGGGTCTTGCATACCGTGTTGACCGAACGAAGCGTGTCGCGTGCCGCACTGAAGCTGGGGATGTACCAGCCGGCGGTGTCGGCGTCGCTGAAGCGGCTGCGGGAACTGGCCGGCGACCCCCTTCTGGTGCGTTCGGGCGCCGCGATGGTGCCTACCGATGCGGGACTGCGCATGATCGAGCCCAGTGCCAGCATTCTTCGTGCCGCCGAGATGCTGTTCTCGGACGCGCGCGGCTTCGACCCCCAGACTTCCTCGCACGTGTTCCGCATCGCGGCGGCCGACTACCTGGACCCGGAGTTCCTGCCGCAGCTGGTGTCCCAGGTGAAGCACCAGGCGCCGGCGAGCCAGATCGAGATCCATCCGCTGAGCGCGGCGTCCGACTACCAGGCGCAGCTCGCCCAGGGCGCCGTCGACATCGTGGTGGGCAACTGGCTCAAGCCGCCGGGCGAGCTGCACCTGGCCAAGCTCTTCGCCGACGAGATCGTCTGCCTCGTCGCGCGCGACCACCCCGCAGCCAAGCGCGGCTGGACCGTCGAAAGCTGGCTGGAATCCGAACACGTCGCGCCCACGCCCACCCATCCCGGCGCGCGCGGCGTGATCGACGAATACCTCGGGGAGCAGGGGCTGGCGCGCAACATCACCGCCCGCTGCCCGCACTTCGTGCTGCTGCCGCGGATGGTGGCATCGAGCTTGCTCATCCTGACCACCGGCCGGCAGTTCTGCGAGCGCTACCTGGGCCTGCTGCCGGTGCAGATCCTGCCCTGTCCCGTGACCTTCCCCGACCTCGTCTACTACCAGCTCTGGCACGAGCGCAGCCATTCGTCGGCGGCCGGCCGCTGGCTGCGCGAGCGAGTGAAGTCCGTTGCCTCCGGCCTGCGGCCACCCCACCCCTGACCACGGAGATCCAGCCTTGAGCGTCCCGCGACTGCAGCTCGCGCACATCACCAAGCGCTATCCGTCCGTGGTGGCCAACAGCGACGTGTCGCTGACGGTCCAGCCCGGCGAAACCCATGCCGTGCTGGGCGAGAACGGCGCCGGCAAGTCCACGCTGATGAAGATCATCTACGGCGCGGTCAAGCCCGACGAGGGCAGCGTGCTGTTCGACGGCCAGCCGGTGCACATCCGCAACCCGCAGGAGGCGCGGGCGCTGGGCATCAGCATGGTGTTCCAGCACTTCAGCCTGTTCGACACCCTGACCGTGGCCGAGAACGTCTGGCTGGGCCTGGACCGCGGCCTCACCTTGCAGCAGGTCACGCACAGCATCAGCGCCAAGGCGCGCGAGTACGGGCTGGACGTCGACCCGTCGCGGCCGGTGCACACGCTGTCGGTGGGCGAGATGCAGCGGGTGGAGATCATCCGGGCGCTGCTGACCAACCCCAAGCTGCTGATCCTGGACGAGCCGACCTCGGTGCTGACGCCGCAGGCGGTCGAGAAGCTCTTCGTGGTGCTCAAGCAGCTCGCGGCCGAGGGCTGCAGCATCCTGTACATCAGCCACAAGCTGCACGAGATCCGCGAGCTTTGCACCGCCTGCACCGTGCTGCGCGCCGGCCAGGTGACCGGCGTGTGCGACCCGCGGCGCGAGACCAATGCTTCGCTGTCGCGCCTGATGATCGGCGCCGAGCCGCCCGAGCTGGAACACCATGCGCGTCAGGCCGGTGACGTGGTGCTGCGCGTGCAGGGCCTCAGCCTGCCGCGCGAGGACCAGTTCGGCCACGACCTGGACGCCATCTCCTTCGACGTGCGCGCGGGCGAGGTGGTGGGCATCGCCGGCGTCTCGGGCAACGGCCAGCGCGAGCTGCTGTTCGCGCTCTCGGGCGAGGACACGCGGGCCGCCCCGGACATGATCCAGGTGGGGGGCCAGCCCGTGGGCCGCTTCGGTCCGGCGCACCGGCGCCACCTGGGCCTGCACTTCGTGCCCGAGGAGCGCCTGGGCCGCGGCGCCGTGCCGACGCTCAGCCTCGCGCAGAACCTGCTGCTCACGCGCACCGACGCGGTCGGGCCGAGCGGCTGGATCCGCACCGGGGCCCTGCGCCGGCAGGCGGCGGACATCATCGCGCGCTTCGGCGTGAAGGCGGGCGGGCCCGATGCCGCGGCGAAGTCGCTGTCGGGCGGCAACCTGCAGAAGTTCATCGTCGGCCGCGAGATCGACGCGAAGCCGAAGCTGCTGATCGTCTCGCAGCCGACCTGGGGGGTGGACGTCGGCGCCTCGGCCCAGATCCGCGGCGCGATCCTCGCGCTGCGCGACGCCGGCTGCGCCGTGCTGGTGCTGTCGGAGGAGCTCGACGAGCTGTTCGAGATCAGCGACCGCATGCATGTGATCGCCAAGGGGCGGCTGTCGCCCAGCATCGAGCGGGCGCGGGCGACCGTCACGCAGATCGGCGAGTGGATGAGCGGGTTGTGGGTGGTGCATCCGCTGCGCGAGCCGGCGCCGTCCGCCCTCACCCCGACCCTCTCCCAGGGGGAGAAGGAGAAAGGCCAAGATGCTTAAGCTGGAATCGCGTCCCGAAGCCTCCCGGTTCTGGGGCATCGCCTCGCCGCTGCTGGCGCTGGCCATCACGGTGGTGCTGGGCACCCTGCTGTTCGTCGCGCTGGGCAAGGACCCGGTGCGCGGCCTGGCCGTGTTCTTCTGGGAGCCGGTCAGCTCCGGCTACCGCATCGGCGAGCTGCTGGTGAAGGCCACGCCGCTGCTGCTGATCGCCCTGGGCCTGGCCGTGTGCTTCCGCTCCAACGTCTGGAACATCGGCGCCGAGGGTCAGTACATCATCGGCGCGGTGGCCGCCGGCGGCGTCGCGCTGCTGGCGGGCAAGGACACCAGCCGCTTCATCGTGGTGGCGATCCTGCTGGCCGGGGTGCTGGGCGGCATGGCCTGGGCGGCGATCACCGGCGTGCTGCGCGACAGGTTCAACGCCAACGAGATCCTGGTGAGCCTGATGCTGGTGTACGTGGCGGTGCAGGTGCTGAACTACCTGGTGTTCGGCCCCTGGAAGGACCCGGCCGGCTACAACTTCCCGCAGACCAAGACCTTCGAGGCGGTGACCCAGATCCCGCGCCTGTTCCAGGGCTCGCGCGTCAACATCGGCGTGCTGCTCGCGGCGGCCGGCGTGGTGGCCCTGTGGGTCTTCCTGTTCCGCACCCGCGCCGGCTTCGCGCAGCAGGTGGGCGGCCTGGCCCCGGCGGCGGCGCGCTATGCCGGCTTCTCCTCGCGCAAGGCCCTGTGGGTCGCGCTGCTGGTCTCGGGCGGCGCCGCCGGCCTGGCCGGCGCGCTCGAGGTCGCCGGGCCGCTGGGCCAGCTCACGCCCTACGTGCCCGTGGGCTACGGCTTCGCCGCGATCATCGTGGCCTTCGTCGGCCGGCTGCACCCGGTGGGCATGGTGTTCTCCTCGCTGCTCATGAGCATGTTCTACATCGGCGGCGAGCTCGCGCAGTCGCGCCTGGGCCTGCCCAAGTCGCTCACCGGCGTGTTCCAGGGCCTGCTGCTGTTCACCCTGCTCGCCTGCGACACGCTGATGGTCTACCGCATCCGCTTCCTCCCCTCCGCCGCCGCGGCGAAAGCCTAGAAATGTTGACCCCCACGCTTGCGGCTGCGCCGCTGCACTGCCCCCCGAGGGGGCGCATGGCTCCTAAGGGCGGCCTGTCGGAGCCATGATGGACCAGTACGCACTCCTGTTCGCCTCCATGCTCAACGCCGGCACCGTGCTGGCGATCGCCGCGCTGGGACTGCTGATGAACGAGAAGGCCGGCGTCGTCAACCTCGGCGCCGAGGGCATGATGCTGTGCTCCGCGATCGCCGGCTTCGCCGCCGTGGTGCACTCGGGCAGCGACTGGGTCGGCTTCGCCGCCGGCATGGGCGCCGGCGCCCTGCTGGCCTCGATCTTCGGCGTGCTGGTGATCTGGATGAACACCAACCAGTACGCGACGGGCCTGGCGCTGAGCCTGTTCGGCGCCGGCTTCTCGGCGTTCGCCGGCATCAACTACGTGCAGGACAAGCTGCCGGAGCGGCCGCACTTCTCGCTGCCCCTGCTGGGCGACATCCCGGTGCTGGGCCCGGCGCTGTTCCGCCAGCATCCCATGGTCTACCTGGCCGTCGCGCTGGTGGCCTGGCAGGTGTGGTTCCTCTACCGCTCGCGCGCGGGCCTGGTGCTGCGCTCCGTGGGCGAGTCGCCCGAATCGGCGCATGCGCTGGGCTACCCGGTGCGGCGCATCCGGCTGCTGGCGGTCGCCGGCGGCGGCGCGCTGTGCGGCCTGGCCGGCGCCTACCTGTCCATCATCTACACGCCGCTGTGGGTGGAAGGCATGGTGGCGGGCAAGGGCTGGATCGCGCTGGCCCTGACCACCTTCGCCACCTGGCGTCCGGCACGCGTGTTGCTTGGGGCCTACCTGTTCGGCGGCGTCACGATGCTGCAGTACTACCTGCAGAGCCGGGGCGTGGAGATCCCGAGCGAGTTCCTCAACATGCTGCCCTACGCGGCGACGATCGTGGTGCTCGCGCTGATCTCGCGCAACCCGGCGTGGATCCGGGTCAACATGCCGGCATCGCTTGGTAAACCGTTTTATCCGGGAACATAATCTTTTCTTTTGCGCAACGACCTCACAGAGGGGAATCCATGATCGACACCAAGAAACGCGCCCTGCTCCAGGCCACGGCGCTCGTGGCCGCCGTGGCGGGCCTGTCCGCCTGCAGCAAGCAGGAGGCTCCCGCCCCGGCTCCCGCCCCCGCACCGGCCGCCCAGGCCCCGGCCCCCGCGCCGGCGCCGCAGAAGCTCAAGGTCGCCTTCGCCTACGTGGGCCCGGTGGGCGACGGCGGCTGGACCTACGCCCACGACCGGGCGCGCCAGGAGGTGCAGAAGGAGTTCGGCGACAGGATCGAGACCAGCTACGTCGAGAAGGTGCCCGAGGGCGCCGACGCCGAGCGCGTGCTGCGCGACATGGTGGCGCAGGGCAACAAGCTGATCTTCGGAACGACCTTCGGCTACATGGAGCCCATGCTCAAGGTCGCGGCCGACAACAAGGACGTCAAATTCGAGCATGCCACCGGCTACAAGACCGCCGAGAACATGCGCACCTACGACAGCCGCACCTACGAGGGTGCCTACATGGCCGGCGTGATCGCGGGCAGCATGACCAAGACCAACACCCTGGGCGTGGTCGGCTCCATCCCGATCCCCGAGGTGATCCGCAACATCAACAGCTTCACCCTGGGCGCGCAGTCGGTGAACCCCAAGATCAAGACCAAGGTGGTCTGGGTGGGTGACTGGTTCAATCCGCCGAAGGAAACCGAGGCGGCCACGGCCCTGATCAACGGCGGTGCCGACATCCTGATGCAGAACACCGACTCGTCGGCCGTGCTGCAGACCGCCGAGAAGATGGGCAAGCGCGCCTTCGGCTGGGACAGCGACATGAGCGCCTACGGTCCCAAGGCGCACCTGGGCTCGGCGGTGATCAACTGGGCCCCGTACTACAAGAAGGCGATCAACGACGTCCTGAACAACACCTGGACCACCGGCCAGAGCTGGTGGGGCGTCAAGGAAGGCGCGATCGACTTCGTGTCCGTGGCCGCCGACGTGCCGGAAGCCGCCAAGAAGAAGCTCGACGAGGTCAAGGCCGGCCTGAAGGACGGCAGCCTGGTGATCTGGAAGGGCCCGATCCTGGACAACACCGGCAAGCAGATCCTGGCCAAGGACGCGGTCGCCGACGACAAGTTCCTGGGCGGCATCAACTTCTACGTGAAGGGCGTAGAGGGCAAGGTCCCGGGCGGCGAAAAGAAGTGAGGCGCGCATGACGCGTGCAAAGGGCCGCTCGCGCGGCCCTTTTTTGTTCGCAGTCCCATGATCGAACGACAACACTGGCATCCGGTCGCCGCGAGCGAGGCGGTGCAGGGCGCGCCGCTCGCCGCGCGCCTGCTGGGCGAGGACCTGGTCCTCTGGCGCGACGGCGCCGGCGCGGTGCAGGCCTGGCCCGACCGCTGCCCGCACCGCGGCGCGCGGCTGTCCCTGGGCCGGGTCGAGGGCGGTCACCTGGAATGTCCGTACCACGGCTGGCAGTTCGCGCCCTCGGGGCGCTGCGTGCGCGTGCCGGCGCTGCCTTCCTTCACGCCGCCGGCCAGCCACTGCGTGCAGGCCCATGCGGTGCGCGAGGCCCGGGGGCTGGTCTGGGTGCGGCTGGCGTCCGGCGAGGCCGAACTGCCCGCCTTCGCCGCCGAGTCCGACGCGCGCCTGCGCAAGCTGAACTGCGGCCCCTACGTGGTGGAGGCAAGCGCCCCGCGCATCGTCGAGAACTTCCTGGACCTGGCGCATTTCTCCTTCGTGCACGAGGGCTGGCTGGGCTCGCGGGGTGCCTCGGCGATCGACGACTACGTCGTCGAGGAGACCGCCACCGGCCTGCGCGCCACGCAGTGCAAGGCCTGGCAGCCGCAGTCGAACCTGCACTCCACGGCGCCGGCGCAGGTGGAATACGGCTACGAGGTGACCGGTCCCTACACCGCGGTCCTGACCAAGGTGCCTGAAAGCGGCACCACGGCGGTGGCGGACTGGCGCGAGGCTATCGCCCTGTTCATCACCCCGCTGGAGCCCGAGCGCAGCCTCGCCTGGTTCCGCCTGGCGGTGGCGGACTTCGAATCGCCCGACGAGAAGCTCAGGGCCTTCCAGGACACCATCTTCCGCCAGGACCAGCCGGTGCTGGAGTCGCAGACGCCGAAACGCCTGCCGCTGGACCTGCGCGCGGAACTGCACACCAGCGCCGACCGCGCCTCCTCGGCGTACCGCCGCCACCTGTCCCGCCTGGGCATCACCTTCGGAGTCTGCCGATGACCGCCATCCCGCCCATCCCCGCCGAACGCCTGCCGTCCCTGCTGGCGGCCATGCCCAAGGCGGAACTGCACATCCACATCGAGGGCTCGCTGGAGCCGGAGCTGATCTTCACCCTGGCGCAGCGCAACGGCTTGGCGATCCCCTATGCCAGCGTCGACGAACTGCGCCGCGCCTACGCCTTCACCAACCTGCAGAGCTTCCTGGACATCTACTACGCCGGGGCGAGCGTGCTGCTCAAGGCGCAGGACTTCTACGACATGGCCTGGGCCTACCTGCAGCGCGCCGCCGCCGACCGCGTGCTGCGCGCCGAGATCTTCTTCGACCCGCAGACGCACACGGCGCGAGGCGTTGCCATGGAGACGGTGATAGCCGGGCTCTCGCGCGCCTGCCGCGACGCGAAGCAGCTGGGCGTCGACGCCGAGCTGATCCTGTGCTTCCTGCGCCACCTGAGCGAGCAGGAAGCCTTCGAGACCCTGGAGCAGGCCCTGCCGTACCGCGGGCACTTCATCGGCGTGGGCCTGGACTCCAGCGAGCTGGGGCACCCGCCGGAGAAGTTCGCGCGCGTGTTCGACCGCTGCCGGCGCGAGGGCCTGCATCTCGTGGCGCATGCGGGCGAGGAGGGGCCGCCCGCCTACGTCTGGTCCGCGCTGGACGTGCTGAAGGTCGAGCGCATCGATCACGGCGTGCAGTCCGCCAAGGACCCGGCCCTCATGCGCCGGCTGGCGCAGGACCGCATCCCGCTGACCGTGTGCCCGCTGTCCAATCTCAAGCTGTGCGTGGTGCCGACGCTGGCACAGCACAACCTGCGCGAACTGCTGGACGGCGGCCTGTGCGCCACCGTCAACTCCGACGACCCTGCCTACTTCGGCGGCTACGTCAACGACAACTTCCTGCAGACCTTCGCCGCCACCGGCCTGGACGCGCGGCACGCGTACCGGCTCGCGCGCAACAGCTTCGAGGGCTCCTTCGCTTCGGCCGAGGCGAAGCGGGGCTACGTGGAGCAGCTGGACGTGGCCTTCGCGGCGGCTGCCGCCGCTTAGGTTTCCTTCCCGGGACGTCGCTGGGTGGGTGCCGGGCCAGGGTGGGGCCATCCGTCTGGGCGAATGTCCCCCGAAGCGGGCTGAAGCCCGCTTCTCCTCCTTGATTTCGCCCAGACGGACGGCCCCACCCTGACACTGCGCCGGGGTCGGAGGCGCCGGGTGGCGCAGCGCGGGCTTTCGGCCCCTTGGCTACAATTCGCCTATCAGGTCGCGCCCCGGCGGCCTTTTTCATTTCCGTTTCCGGGGCCATGTAGAGGAACACCATGTACAAAAACCTCGCCGCCATCGCCATGGCGGCTTGCGCTTTTACCTTTCCCGCCCACGCCCAGAAGACCGAACCGCTCAAGGTCGGTTTCGTCTATGTCACGCCTGTCAGCGACATGGGCTGGGTCCACCAGCACGAGGAGGGCCGCCTGGCCGTCCAGGCCGCCTTCGGCGACCGCGTCAAGACCACCTACGTCGAGAACGTGCCCGAGGGGCCGGACGCCGAGCGCGTCATCCGCGACCTGGCGGCCACCGGCTGCAAGCTGATCTTCACGCCCAGCTTCGGCTACATGGAGCCGACGCTGAAGGTCGCGCGCGAGTTCCCGGACGTGAAGTTCGAATCGATCACGGGCTACAAGACCGCGCCCAACGTCGCCACCGCCAACGCGCGCTACTACGAGGGCCGCTACCTCGCGGGCATCGCCGCCGGGCGCATGACGAAGAGCCACATCGCCGGCTACGTCGCGGCCATGCCCATCCCCGAGGTCCTGCAGGGCATCAACGCCTTCACGCTGGGCATGCGCTCGGTGGACCCGAAGGCGCAGGTCAGGGTGGTATGGCTCAACACCTGGTTCGACCCGGCCAAGGAACGCGATGCCGCCATGGCGCTGATGGACGCGGGCGCCGACGTGCTGGCCTTCCACAGCGCGTCGACCGCGGTGATGGCCGCGGCGCAGGAGCGCGGCAAGCTGGCCATCGCCTACCACTCCGACATGCGCAAGGTGGCCCCCGACGCGCAGCTGCTGGCGGTGACGCACCAGTGGGGCGACTACTACAAGCGGCGCGTGCAGGCGGTGCTGGACGGCACCTGGAAGAGCGGCAGCACCTGGGGCGGCGTCAAGGAGGGAATGATCCGGGTGGGCTGGTTCGGGCCCAAGGTCCCCAAGTCGGTGCGCGACGAGGTGATGGCGCGCCAGGACGACATCGCCGCGGGCCGGCTGCGCCCCTTCGCCGGGCCGATCACGGACAACGAGGGCCACGCCATCATCGGCCGCGGCCAGGCCCTGACGGACGACCAGATACTGAATATGAACTATCTCGTATCGGGCGTGCAGGGGAAGATCGCAAAATAGGGCGCATGCACGCCTTCCGCGCCGCCCTGCTTTCCTTCGCCGACGACGGCACCGCCCGCTACGAGGAGGACGGCCTGCTGGTCGTCGGGCCCGACGCCTCGGGCGGCCGGGTGATCCGCGCGGCCGGCGCGTACGCGGCGCTCGCGCCCGACTATCCCGGCGTGCACGTGACCGGGCTGCCCGGTCGCATCCTGGCGCCGGGCTTCATCGACCTGCACGTGCACTTCCCGCAGACCGACGTGATCGGCTCGCCGGCCGAGGGCCTGCTGCCCTGGCTGGAGAACTACACCTTCCCGCACGAGGCGCGCTTCGCCGACCCCGCCTACGCCGCCGGCGTGGCGGAGGTGTTCCTCGACGAACTGGTGCGCAACGGCGTCACCACCGCGCTCACCTTCTGCACCTCGCACCCGCAGTCGGTGGACGCGCTGATGGCCGCCAGCGAGCGGCGCGGCCTGCGCATGATCGCCGGCAAGGTGCTGCAGGACCGCCATTCCCCCGACGGCGTTCGCGACGCCACCGAGCAGTCGCTGGCGGACACCGAGGCCCTGATCCGCCGCTGGCACGGGCGTGGCCGCCTGGGCTACGCGATCACGCCGCGCTTCGCCCCGAGCTGCAGCGAGGCCCAGCTGCGCGGCGCCGGCCGGCTGGCCGAGAAGCATCCCGACGTCTGGATCCAGTCGCACGTGGCCGAGAACAAGGACGAGATCCGCTGGGCGCGCGAGCTGTTCCCGGATGCGCGCAGCTACCTGGCCATCTACCAGGACTTCGGCCTGATGCGCGATCGCGCGATCTATGCGCACTGCATCCACTTCGACGACGAGGACCGTGCCCTGATGCGCGCCACCGGCGCGGCGGCGGCGGTCAGCCCCACCAGCAACCTGTTCCTGGGCAGCGGCTTCTTCGACTACGAGGGCGCCATGCGCATCGGCTTCAAGCACGGCTTGGCGAGCGACGTGGGCGGCGGCACCAGCTTCTGCCCCTTCCACACCATGCTGGCCGCCTACTACGTCGCGCGCGAGGGCCAGACCAAGCCCGGCCTGAGCCTGAGCCCGCAGAACCTCTGGTGGCAGCACACCGCGGGCGCCGCCGAGGCGCTGGGCCTGGACGGGGTGATCGGCAACCTGCGACCCGGCTGCGAGGCGGACTTCGTGGTCCTCGATCCCCGGGCGACGCCGCTGCTCGCGCGCAAGACGCGGCATGCGCGCAACCTCGACGAACTGCTGTTCTCGCTGATCGTGCTGGGCGACGACCGCGCCGTCGAATCCGTCTACGTGGACGGCCGCCCGGCGTCGCCATCCTACAATCCGGGCGAGGAGCCTCCCCGATGACGATCAAGAGCGACAAGTGGATCCGCCGCATGGCGCAGCAGCATGGCCTGATCGAGCCTTTCGAGCCGAACCAGGTGCGCGAGGTGGACGGTCGCCGCGTGATCAGCTACGGCACCTCCAGCTACGGGTACGACATCCGCTGCGCGCCCGAGTTCAAGGTCTTCACCAACATCCACAGCACGGTGGTGGACCCCAAGGCCTTCGACGAGAAGAGCTTCGTCGACTTCCACGGCGACTCCTGCATCATCCCGCCCAACAGCTTCGCGCTGGCGCGCACGGTGGAGTACTTCCGCATCCCGCGCAACGTGCTCACCATCTGCCTGGGCAAGAGCACCTACGCGCGCTGCGGCATCATCGTCAACGTCACGCCCTTCGAGCCCGAGTGGGAAGGCTACGTGACCCTGGAGTTCTCCAACACCACGCCGCTGCCGGCCAGGATCTACGCCGGCGAGGGCTGCGCCCAGGTGCTGTTCTTCGAGTCCGACGAGGAGTGCGACGTCAGTTACAAGGACCGCGGCGGCAAGTACCAGGGACAGGTGGGCGTGACGCTGCCCAAGGCCTGACGGCCGCCGGGCCCTCGCCCGGTCCCCACGTGGGCGCTCGCTTCGCCCGGCTGGGTGCCGCGCCTCTCCTCGCAACGCGACCTTGTCCTACACGCCTACACGGCGGCACCCCTGGCGCCGGGCCGGGGCCGGGCATAGGATGCGTTCCAGGAAGGAAGTTCGCCATGCCGTTCCTCACCGCGAATTCCACCGCTTCGGACAAGGTGCCGGCCCGCTCCCACGCGGCGTTCCTGGCACTGGGCATGCTGGCCGCGGGCGAGCTCCTGGCCTTCTGGCTCGTCTGCAGCCAGCAGGTGCGCCTGGCTGAGGTCCGCCACGAGGAGGCCGCCGTGCAGCAGATGGCGCTGGCCGACTGCCTGCAGTTCATCCCCGGTTCCACCATCGCGAGCTGCCGCTCGCCCCAACCGGCGGGCGCGCGCGCCGCCCCGTCGCCGGTGAAGGCGGCGGCCGCCGTCCCGGTGAGCTTCCGTCTGCGCTGAGGCGATGCCATGGACTCGCAGCCTGCACGCAGCGATTTCGGCAACTACGGCGCCGCGTCGCCGCTGGCGGCGGCCGCCGCGTTCGGGGACGAAGGGCAGCCGCGCTATTGCCCCACGGACCTGCTCGGCGGCTTCGCGCTGCTGATGGCCGGCCACGGCCGCTGCGTCCACATCGACGTGATGCTGGGCGACCCCGCCTACGCCCGCTGGCAGCTGGCGTGCGCCCGCGAACTGGACGACGGAGAACTCGCCGCGGTCACCGAGCGCCTCGCCGCGTACTTCGCCTAGAGCTCCGCGCCTTCGACCAGGAAGCGCACGCGCCGCGTGCCCTGCCACTCGTCCGCCTCCAGCCGGAACGCGAGCTTGACGCGCGGCGGCAGCGGCTCGGTGTGGCCGAACCAGATGGCGTCCACCGGCTGGCCCTGGTGCCTGAGCTTCAGCGAGAGGTGCTTCTCGCCCACCAGCCGCTGCGACACGACCTCCACCTCCTCGCTGAACACGGGCGGCGCGAAACCCTGGCCCCACACTTCCTGGTGCAGCGCGTCGACCAGGTCGGGGCGGCGGTATTCGGGGGCGAGCGGGCCGTCGGTGGGCAGGCTGCGCAGCAGGGCCTCGGCGTCCAGCCATTCCTGCGCCACCTGCGCCAGCGCCTGCTCGAACACGTCCAGGTGCTCCTCGGCGACGGTGCAGCCCGCGGCCATCGCATGGCCGCCGAAGCGCAGCAGCACGCCGGGGTGCCGCTTGGCCACCAGGTCCAGGGCGTCGCGCAGGTGGAAGCCCGGGATGGAGCGGCCCGATCCCTTGAGCTCGCCTTCCCGGCCGGGCGCCTGGCTGGCCGCGAACACGAAGGTGGGCCGGTGCAGCTTGTCCTTGATGCGCGAGGCGACGATGCCGACCACGCCCTCGTGGAAGTCGGGGTCGAAGACGCAGATCGCCGGCGGCGGCTCCTCGCCCTCCTCGAACAGCGACTCCGCCATCGCCAGCGCCTGCTCGCGCATGTCGCCCTCGATCTCGCGCCGGTCGCGGTTGATGCCGTCGAGCGTGCGGGCGAGCTCCCCGGCGCGGGCCGCGTCGTCGGAGAGCAGCAGCTCGATGCCCAGCGTCATGTCGGCCAGCCGGCCGGCGGCGTTGATGCGCGGCCCGAGCGCGAAGGCGAGGTCGAAGGTGGTCGCCGCCTGGGCCTTGCGGCCGGACACCTCGAACAGCGCCGCCAGCCCGGCGGGCATGGCGCCGGCGCGGATGCGCTTGAGGCCCTGGGCCACCAGGCGGCGGTTGTTGGCGTCGAGCTTCACCACGTCGGCCACGGTGCCCAGCGCCACCAGCGGCAGCAGAGCGTCCAGCCGCGGCTGGCTGCGCTCGTCGAACGCGCCGCGCGCGCGCAGCTCGGCGCGCAGCGCCAGCAGCACGTAGAACATCACGCCGACGCCGGCGAGGGACTTGCTCGCGAAGTCGCAGCCCGGCTGGTTGGGGTTCACGATCAGCGCGCCCTCGGGCAGCGCGGGGCCGGGCAGGTGGTGGTCGGTGACCAGCACGTCCAGGCCCAGCGTGCGCGCGGCCGCCACGCCCTCGATGCTGGCGATGCCGTTGTCCACCGTGACCAGCAGGTCGGCGCCCTGGGCCTGCACCCGCCGCGCGATCGCGGGGGTGAGGCCGTAGCCGTCGACCACGCGGTCCGGCACGAGGTAGGACACGTTCTTCGCGCCCAGCAGGCGCAGGCCGCGCACCGCGACCGCGCAGGCGGTGGCGCCGTCGCAGTCGTAGTCGGCGACGATGCACGGGCGCCGGTCGGCGGCGATCGCATCGGCCAGCAGCCGCGCGGCCTCCGGGGCGTTGCGCAGCGAGGCGGGCGGCAGCAGGCGGGGCAGGCCGCTGTCCAGCTCCTCCTTGTCCCGCACGCCGCGCGCCGCGAACAGCCGCGCCAGCAGCGGATGGATGCCCGCCTGCTCCAGCGCCCAGGCGGCGCGCGGCGGGACGTCCCGGGGAATGATCTTCACAGGCCCTCCAGGAGGCTGGCCACCGGGGGGGTGGCGAAGAGTCGGGCGAGGCGCCGCCAGCCGCCGGCCGGGGCGGACGACGACCAGGTGCGCGCGCCGGCTTCGCCGCACAGCGTGAGGCGCACGCCGCGGCCGCGATCCAGTGCGTCCGCCAGCTGGGTGATCTCGCGCGCGTCGAGCCCTTGCCAGGCCGCCGCCCAGGCCGTCCAGTCGCCCTGCAGGGCGGCGTCGCGCAGGACGGTCGTGACCTGCGGTGGCGGCAGGGAGGGGGCACCGGCGCCCGCGGGCAGCGCGCCGGTGCCGCTGACCCAGAAGGAATTGACCGGCAGCCGGCCGGCGCGCTGGCGCGCGTCGTTCAGCGGCAGCGTGTACAGCAGCATCTGCATCTCCTGCTGCAGCCGGCGCAGCGTCCGCCCGGCCTCGCCCGCGGGCAGCCAGCGGGCGACCTCGCGTCCGGCCACGCGGTCGATCGAGGCCGTGGGCAGGCCGCGGAAGATCTCGCCGCACGCGAGCCAGCGCGCTGGCGTGTCGTAGGCGAGGGTGATGCCGTCCTCGGCGAACCAGGGCCGCATGGCCTCCAGCAGCGCTTGCGAGTCCTCGCCAGCGAGCTGCAGTTCCCGCGGCAGGGCCATCGCGATGTGGTCGGCGCCCACGCGCCAGTGCGCCGGGTGGATCCAGGCCCAGCCGGCGCCGGCGTCGCCGAGCCCGTCCTGCCGGGCCTGCACCGCCGCCAGCGGGACCAGCCCGTCGGCGACCGGCAGGCCGCAAGCGCGGGCGACAGCCCGCTCGTGCGGGGGCGACAGGCTCAGGGGATCGCCGGCGTCGGCGGACTCCAGGCCCAGCCGGCGCAGCAACCGCTGCAGCTGCGGCAGCACGAGGCCGCGCAGGGCTTCGGCGGAGGCGCCGGCGGGCGGCGCGGCGAAGGGAACCAGCAAGTGGACTGCGTCTGACACGGCCCTATTGTCGGGGATGCCACAATGCCGGCCGATGGAACACACCGACTGAACCGGCACGATGGCCCTTCCTTACGAGCTCGTGCTGGGGTGGCGCTACACCCGCGCCGGCCGGGCCGCGCGCCGCAACGGCTTCATCTCCTTCATCTCCGGGGTCTCGATGCTCGGGATCGCGCTGGGCGTGGCCGCGCTGATCATCGTGCTGTCGGTGATGAACGGCTTCCAGAAGGAGGTGCGCGACCGCATGCTGGCCGTGGTCTCGCACATCGAGGTCTACGGGCCGGGCGGCGGCCCGCTGCCCGACGTGAACCGCACGCTGGCCGAGGTGCGCCGCAATCCCGAGGTCGTGGGCGCCGCGCCCTTCGTCGGGGCGCAGTCGCTGCTGGCGCGCGGCGAGGACATGCGCGGCGCCATCGTGCGCGGCATCGACCCGAAGCTGGAACCGCAGGTCACCGACCTGGCCGCGACCTCGCAGTCCACCCTGGACCGGCTGGTGCCCGGGCAGTTCGGCATCGTGCTGGGCGTGGAGCTGGCGCGCAACCTGGGCGTGCGCGAGGGCGATCCCGTCACCGTGATCGCGCCCGGCGGCCAGGTGACGCCGGCCGGCGTGGTGCCGCGCCTGAAGCAGATGACGGTGGTGGGCACCTTCGACTCCGGCCACTACGAGTACGACAGCGGCCTGGCCCTGGTCAACATCGAGGACGCCGAGAAGCTGTTCCGCCTCGAGGGCCCGACGGGCGTGCGCGTGAAGCTGCGCGACCTCAATCGCGCGCCCGAGGTCGCGGCGCAATTGGAGACGCAGCTGTCCGGCGACTTCCTGGTGCGCGACTGGACCCGCCAGAACCGCACCTGGTTCGCCGCGGTGCAGCTGGAAAAACGCATGATGTTCATCATCCTCACGCTGATCGTCGCGGTGGCCGCCTTCAACCTGGTGAGCACGCTGGTGATGACGGTCACCGACAAGCGCGCCGACATCGCCATCCTGCGCACGCTCGGCGCCAGCCCGGCGAGCATCATGGGCATCTTCGTGGTGCAGGGCGCCGCGGTGGGCGTGATCGGCACCCTGGCCGGGCTGCTGTTCGGCCTGGCCGTGGCCTTCAACATCGACATCATCGTGCCGGCGCTGGAGCACCTGCTGCACGCCAGCTTCCTGCCCCAGGACATCTACCTGATCAGCCGCATGCCCAGCGACCCGCGCTCGGGCGACATCGTGCCCATCGCGCTGATCTCGCTGGCGCTGTCGTTCGTGGCGACCCTGTATCCCAGCTGGCGCGCGAGCCGCGTCAACCCGGCGGAGGCCCTGCGCTATGAGTGAGCCGCAAGCGCCCACGGGCGTGGTGCTGGCCTGCCAGGGCCTGGCCAAGCGCTTCACCGAGGGCAGCCTCGACGTGGAGGTGCTGCGCGGCGTCGACCTGCAGGTGCGCGCCGGCGAGACCCTGGCCATCGTCGGCGCCTCCGGCTCCGGCAAGAGCACGCTGCTGCACCTGCTGGGCGGGCTCGATGCCCCCACCGCGGGCTCGGTGCAGCTGATGGGCCGGGACCTCGCGCGCCTGGATGCCGCCGCGCAGGGCCGCTGGCGCAACCGCCACCTGGGTTTCGTCTACCAGTTCCACCACCTCCTGCCCGAGTTCAGCGCCCTCGACAACGTCGGCATGCCGCTGCGCATCCGGCGCGAGCCGCCGGAGGAGGTCGCGCGGCAGGCGGCCGGCATCCTGGCGGCCGTGGGGCTGAAGGACCGCCTGGAACACCGGCCGTCGGAGCTCTCCGGCGGCGAGCGCCAGCGGGTCGCCATCGCCCGCGCGCTGGTGGCGCACCCGGCCTGCGTGCTGGCCGACGAGCCCACCGGCAACCTGGACCGCGGCACGGCCGACCAGGTGTTCGCGCTGATGCTGCAGCTGGCGCGGGAACGCGGCACCGCCTTCGTGATGGTCACGCACGACGAACAGCTGGCGGCGCGCTGCGGGCGGATGGTGCGGTTGACGGCCGGGCGGCTGGGTTAGGGCGCCTGCACGGCAGAAGCCAGGCCTTCTTCCCCTCCCTCCGGGAGAGGGTCGGGGCGAGGGCGGCGTCGTCCACCGCGCTGCTCCTTCACCTCCTTCCCTCGAACTTCGCCGCCTGTGGGCCGGGCCAGGATGGGGCTATCCGTCTCTGCGAATGTCCCCCGTCGCGGGCGTTGCCCGCTCCTCCTCCTTTATTTCGCCGAGACGGATATCCCCACCCTGACCCTGCACTGTAGGGCCGAGCGCAGCGGCCTGCAACGAAGCAACCGCTGCACGATCACACGCCGCGCAGGGCCGGGCCGGGGCAGTCCGCCTCGGCGAAATATTAGGAGGAGGCTTGGGCCTGGAAGGCCCAAGCCGGGGGACATTCGCAGAGGCGGACTGCCCCGGTCCGGCCCGGCACCAGGGACACAGCAGCATGCGTCAGAGAATGCGGTTGAACCATAGCAGCGAAAGACCGCCGGCGACCAGCATCAGCACTGCGGCGGCGAGCGCGAACAGCGCGGAGATCTCGGTCTCCTTCTTCTCCACCGTCAGCTTGGAGCTGAGCGAGCGGTAGACCTTGTGCAGGTCCTCGGCGGTGCCGGCATAGAAGTACTCGGCCGAGGTCTTCTGCGCGATCGCCTTGAGCGTCTCCTCGTCCAGGCGCACGCGCATGGACCAGCCCTCGAAGGCGATCGTCTCGCCTTCCACCGTGCCGATGCCCACGGTGTAGACGCGCACCCCGCGGTCGGCCGCCATCTTCGCGGCCTCCAGCGGGTCCACGCCCGTGGTGCGCTGGCCGTCGGTCAGCATGATGATCGCGGCCGAGGGATACGAGCCCGGCGCCACGGGAGTGAATTCCTTCATCGGCTTGCGGTCGGGGTCCAGCGAGAAGCCGCGCATGCGCCGGCCGCCCTCCACGGTCTCCAGGTCGATGCCGGCATCGGGAAACAGCGTGGCCAGCGAGATCACGATGGCGTTGCCGGTGGCCGTGGCCCGCTGCAGTTGGAAGCGGTCGATCGCGGTGACCAGGTCCTCGTGGTTGGTGGTGGGCAGCTGGGCCACCTGGGCCGAGCCGGCGAAGGCGACGATGCCCACCTTCACGTTGCGCGGCAGCTCCGCGATGAAGGCCTTGGCGGCGTTCTGCGCGGCCACCAGGCGATTGGGCTGCACGTCGGTCGCCCGCATGCTGCCCGAGACGTCCATGGCCAGGATGATGGTCTGCTCGTTGGTCGGCAGCCGGACCACCGCGACCGGCCGCGCCGCGGCCAGCAGCAGGAGCGCCAGCGCCAGCAGGAACAGAGCGGGCGGGACGTGGCGGCGCAGCCCCGGGCCGCCGCCCAGGGCCTCCTTCACGATGGACAGCGAGGCGTAGCGCACCGCCATCTTCCGCTTGCGGCGCAGCAGCAGCAGGTACAGCCCCACCAGCAGCGGCAGGGCCAGCAGCAGCCAGAGGAACTGGGGCCAGAGGAATTGCATCGGGTCCTCCGCTCAGGCGGCGCGGCGCAGGTGCGCGGGCAGGCCGCCGGCGCCCAGCGCGCTGCGGCGCCGGCGCATCTCGACAAAGCGCACGATCGCGTCCACCAGGTCGGCGTCGGTCGCGAGTTCCAGCGCGTCGACGCCGCTGCCGGCCAGCGCAGCGCGCAGTTCGGCCTCGCGCTGCGCGGCGATGCGGGCGAAGCGCCGGCGGAAGCCCGCGTCGTGCGTGTCGACGACCAGCTGCTCGCCCGTCTCGGCGTCGCGCAGCGTCAGCAGGCCCAGGTCGGGCAGCTCCAGCTCCAGCGGGTCCAGCACCCGCACGGCCACCACCTCGTGCCGCTGCGCCAGCCGGGCGAGCGTCCGGTCCCAGCCGGGCTCGCTGATGAAGTCCGACACCACGAACACCGTGGAGCGTCGCTTGATCATGCCCGCCGCGGCGCCGAGCAGGTCCTGCAGCCGGGTGGGCCCGGAGGCCGCGGGCTGGCAGTCCAGCATGGCGTGCAGCAGGTGCAGCACATGGCGGCGGCCGCTGCGCGGCGGGATCACCGCTTCCACCCCGTTGCCGTAGAGCAGCGCGCCGGCCCGGTTGCCGTGGCGCGTGAGCAGGCGCGCCAGCACCGCCACGAATTCCGCCGACACGGTGCGCTTGCGCTGCTCGCCCGAGCCGAAGTCCACCGAGGGGCTCAGGTCCAGCAGGAACCAGGCCGACATGTCGCGGTCCTCGGTGAACACGCGCACGTGCGGCTGCTGCAGGCGCGCGGTCACGTTCCAGTCGATGTGGCGCACGTCGTCGTGCAGCTGGTACTCGCGCAGGTCCGCCAGGTCCAGGCCGGAGCCGCGCAGCAGCGTGCGGTAGTCGCCCTGCAGCAGGCCGTCCAGCCGCCGGATGACCTTCCACTCGAGCCGGCGCAGCACCTGCTCGGCCTGGTGGGCTGCTCCCTCGCGGGCCACCGCGGAACGGGCTTCGCCCGTCCGCTGGTGGCGCCCCCCTGGGGGGGAGGCGCCGGAGGGGCTTCGGGGGGGGGCCTGTCTAGGCCACCAGCTTTTCATGTTCCAGCAGCTTGGCCGGGGCCGGGATCTTGGCCATGATCTTCTGGATCAGGGCGTCGGACGTGAGGCCCTCCGACAGGGCTTCGTAGGAGAGCACCACGCGATGGCGCAGCACGTCCGGCACCAGGTCCACCATGTCCTCGGGCAGCGCGTAGCCGCGGCCGCGCAGCATGGCGAGCGCCCGGGCGCCCTCGACCAGGCCGATCGTGCCGCGGGGACTGGCGCCGTAGGTGATGAAGCGGCCCAGGTCCTTCAGCCCGTGGCGTTCGGGCGCGCGCGTGGCGGAGACCAGCCGCACCGCGTACTGCACCAGCGAGGGATCCACGTACACCTCGCGGCATTCCTGCTGCAGGCCCGCCAGCTGCTCCGTGGTGGCCACGGGCACGACGTCCACGGCCGGGCCGGTGACGCGCTGGACGATCACGAACTCCTCCTCGTCGCTCGGGTAGTCGACCAGCACCTTCATCATGAAGCGGTCGACCTGCGCCTCGGGCAGGGGGTAGGTGCCCTCGGTCTCGATCGGGTTCTGCGTCGCCATCACGAGGAAGGGGTCGGGCACCTTGTGGGTCTCGCCGGCGATGGTGACCTGGCGCTCCTGCATGACCTCCAGCAGCGCGCTCTGCACCTTGGCCGGCGCCCGGTTGATCTCGTCGGCCAGCAGCAGGTTGGCGAACACGGGGCCCAGGGAGGTCGAGAACTCGCCCGTCTTCTGGTTGTAGATGCGCGTGCCCACCAGGTCGGCCGGCACCAGGTCCGGGGTGAACTGGATGCGCTTGAACTGCCCGCGCATGGTGCCGGCGAGCGTCTTGACGGTGAGCGTCTTGGCCAGGCCTGGCACGCCTTCGACCAGCAGGTGGCCCTGGGCGAGCATGGCGACCATGACGCGCTCGAGGAAGCGGTCCTGGCCGACCACGACGCGCTTGACCTCGTAGAGGATCTGTTCCATCAATTGCGCCGTGGCGCTGTCGGTGCGGCTGGAGGTGTCCATGCGGTCCTGCGGTTGGGGCGGGCGGCCGTCAGAACGGCGGCAGCCCGGCGGCGGTGGCGGCGTTCTCGATCGGCACGGCGAAGCCGATGCCGATGAAGGTGCGTGCGGAGGTCGGGTTGAGGATGGCGGTGACGATGCCCACCACCTCGCCGTCCATGGTGACCAGCGGCCCGCCGGAATTGCCCGGGTTGGCCGCCGCGTCGAACTGGATCAGGTTGCGCATCTCCTGCTTGCCCTCGGGCGAGCGGAACACGCGGCCGAGGCCCGAGACGACGCCGCCGGTGGCGGACGGGCCGATGCCGAAGGGGAAGCCCACGGCCAGCACCCGGTCGCCCGGCGCGAGGTCGGCGGTCGAGCG
The DNA here is from genome assembly GCA_028868995.1 of Burkholderiales bacterium. Classification (GTDB taxonomy): domain Bacteria; phylum Pseudomonadota; class Gammaproteobacteria; order Burkholderiales; family Burkholderiaceae_C; genus Ramlibacter. Next base: position 29,466 of record JAGWTH010000045.1, read on the forward strand.
CATGGTGGCGGCGACCAGGTCGTCGGGAATCCTGCGGGCCTGCAGCACCGCCAGGTCGTTCTCCGCCTGCACGCCGGTGACGGTGGCGGGCGATTCCAGGCCGTCGTAGAACTGGACGGTCACGCGGTCGGCGCCGTTGACCACGTGCAGGTTGGTCAGGATGACGCCCTTGTCGATGATCACCACGCCGGTGCCCACGCCGCTCTCGACCTCCTCCGTGTCGCCGGCCGGGTCGGCCGGCACGGTCGGCCCGGGCCGGGCCGGGCGGTGCACGCCCGGTCGCTCCTCGCCGCGCAGCCGGCCTTTCTTCACGTAGCTCACCACCCGCACCACCGACGGCCGGATGTTCTCGTAGGCGCGCGCGTACTCGGAGGGCATGACCTGCGTCTCCATCGTCTTGAGCACCGCGGCGTCGATGTCCTTCTGGGTCAGGCGGTGGGCGCCGGTGCGCTGGGCCAGGCTGGCGGCCAGCGCGATGGCGAGCAGCAGGATCGCCGCCCACAGCGGCCCGGGGCTGGCAGGCGACAAGGCGTGGAGCAGGCGGCGGCGGCGCGGGCCGGGCGCGGCG
>JAGWTH010000046.1 GCA_028868995.1 Burkholderiales bacterium
TGCAGATTGGTCATGCTCACGTTGCCCCGTTGCGTGGGCAAGCAGTGTTCGATGCGGGCGAATTGCTCGGGCGTGATCTCCATGACAGGCAGTGTCGCGCATTCGTGCCGTTCTTGGAATTAGTGTTAACACGCCCTAGTGGCAGGCGATCGAGGCGCTGCCCGTCGTCGACGTCCCGGTGATGCTTCCGGTTCCGCCGCTGATGGTGCAGTTGTCCAGGCTCGTGGCGCCGTTGCCGAACGTCAGCGCCCAGTTCGTCGCCTGGCTCGGATAGCTGACCGCGATGTCGTCCGTCAGCGTCGCCGTCTGGCCGGGATAGGCCAGGATGGCTTCGGGCTTGATGCCGCTGGCCACGATGTTGCCGGAGACGTCCGTGGCGGACAGGCCCAGCGACAGGGTGCGCGTGTCGACCTGGCTGAACGGATTGGTGTACGTGGCTGTCAGGTGCACCACCAGCGGGGAGCAGCAGGTCCCGCCGCCGCCGCCGCCACCGCCGCCCGACGAACCCTGGTTCGGGTGCAGCACGAAGTAGGGGCTGGCCGCCGTGCCGTTGGACCGGCTGAACTGCAGGCTGCCGTAGTCGACGCCGCCGACCGCGAGGGTGCCCGTCGTGGCGTCGAGGTCGAAGGTGACGGTGCCCTTGACGTTCGGTGTGCTGATGGCGGCCGAGCCCTGGCCGTTGGCCAGGGTCCAGGTTCCCGAGAAGGGCTCGCCACCGTCGGTGACGCCGTAGACGGTGCCGTCGGGGAAGGCCATGACCGCGGCGCCGCCGCCGCTGCTGTCCAGCCCCGCAGCGATGCCGGCGGCATTGGGCGTGAACTTCGCGAACCACACGCCGAGGTAGGGACTGGACGCGGTTCCGGTCTTCATCTGCAGGCTCAGCGTGCTGGAGGATCCGCCGCCGCTGCTCAGGCTCAGGCACGCGGTGCAGCTCGTGTCGCCGGCGCTCGCCAGGTGGCCGGTGGCGCTGCCTCCCCCGGAGCTGACGAGATTGAAGGTGAGCACCTTGCCGTTGTTGAAGTCGACGTACCAGCCCCCGGAGATCTCCTCCCCGTCGTCCGTGATGCCCACCGCCGTGCCGTTCGCCTGCAGGAAGACGCTGCCGCCGCCGCAGCCGCCATCGCAGGTCGCCCGCCAGGCCGTGTTGGCGTAGCCCGAGGACACCACGCCCTGGTTGAGGGCCTCCGTCGCATCCGAGGCGCTGACCACCTGCACGGTGCCCGAGGTGACGCCGGAACTCTGCAGGTTGTTCAGGTAGGCCTGGAGGCCGCCCAGGACCGCCTGCACATTGGCGCCCAGCGTCGTCAGGTCCAGGCCCGACGGGACGGTGAGCGTGCCGGACGTCGCGCTGGACCCCGCCGTCAGCAGGCCGGCCACGAGGTTCAGGGTCTGCAGCAACTGGGCGAGGGCGGCCGCCTTCGGCGCGGACGACGAGGAGATCGTCCCGTCCGCATTGGTGGGCTCACCGGTGAGGTCCGCCGGGGTGACGACGGCGTTGCCGCCGTTCGTCGGCGCGGTGATGGACGCCAGCGCGCCCAGGGTCACGCCGCCGGCCTTGAAGGTCACCGTGTCGCCGGGAACGTAGGAGAACATTCCGTTGGCATCGGTCGTGCCGGAATGGCCCGAAGGCTGCGCCGAATACGCGACGCCGGCTACCGGGGCATCGGTCAGGTTTCCGGCCAGGACCTGTGTGGAGGAGGACGGGGTGGTCGGCGTGGTGTCGCCCCCGCCGGTGGTGGTCGTGCTGCTGCTGCCGCCGCCGCAGCCGGCCAGCAGGGCCAGCAGCAGGATGGCGGCCAGCGGCCATCGTGGATCGATCTTCCGAAGCGCCATCGTGTCCTCCTGGGTCCGACCGGTGTGGGGTATCGGCCCGGTCTGCATGCCGGGCCGGATCTCGCTGGCTCCCTGTCGATGCAGGTTACGTAAAGAGGGGATCGACAGTCTTGTACGAAATTGCTACACCCCCTTACTCGCGGAAACGTGCGCTTTCACCCGCGCACGGTCGAGCTGCCACCCGCGTGGCGCCAACGTTCGAGGAACCCATGGATGCATTGCAGGAGCAGGTTTCCATTCTTCGTTCACCGCACCTGGCGGGCGTCGAGTTCGTCGACATCCGGAACTCGCGACGATGCTGGGCGCTGTTCCACGAGACCTTCGATGTCTGCGCCTGCCGCCGGGCGGACTTCGACTGGGTCTACCGCTTTCGCCAGCACACGATGAACGGCGCCGGGGTCGGCTTCGCCGAGCCGGGCGAGATGCATCGCAACACCGCCGTGCGCGGTCCCAAGGACGTGCAGCTCGTGATGCTGTCGCCCGAGTTGGTCGGCGATGCGCGCGAGGGACTCGGCCTGTCGGGCCCCTTGCATTTCCGGCGCGCGCTGGCCGACGACCCGGTGCTCCATCGCGCGATCCTCCTGCTGGGCGGGCACCTGGCCGCGGGGGCGCCCGCGCTGGTGCTGCAGTCGGCCCTGGCGGAACTGGTGCCGCTGATCCTGGCGCATGGGGAGAACGCCCCGCCCGACTTCCACCGGGTCCCGCCCGGCGCCGGCATCCGGCGCGCCGTCGACTACCTGCACGCCCACTTCAGCGAATCCGTCTCGCTCGACGACCTGGCGCAGGTGGCGGGGGTGAGCCGCTACGGCTTCGCGCACGCGTTCCGCCGGGCGACCGGCCTGCCGCCGCACCGCTACCAGCTCGCCGTCCGCGTCGGCCGGGCCAGGACACTGCTGGGTTGTGGCATGCGGAGCACGGACGTGGCGCTCGCCGTCGGCTTTACCGACCAGAGCCACCTCATTCGCCATTTCCAGCGCGCCGTGGGCGTCACCCCGGCCCGGTACGCCCACTGAGGCCCGTGCCGGCGCGGCCGCTCAGGCGCGCGCGGGCTGCAGCCCCGGATCCAGCGCCTCGCGGGCGTCGAACACGAAGCAGCTGCCGCGGAAGTGCGCGCCGCCGGCCTCCTCGAAGTATTTCAGGATGCCGCCTTCCAGCTGCCACACGTCGGACAGCCCCGCCTCGCGCATCACCAGCGCCGCCTTCTCGCAGCGGATGCCGCCGGTGCAGTAGCTCACCACGGTCTTGCCCCGCAGCTCGCCCAGGTGCTCGCGCAGGGCCTGCGGGAACGCGCTGAACTTCGCCAGGCGCCAGTCGATCGCGCCGTCGAACGCGCCGTAGTCCACCTCGAAGGCGTTGCGCGTGTCGAGCAGCACCACCGGCCGGCCGGCGTCGTCGTGGCCCTGGTCCAGCCAGCGCTTGAGCACCGGCGCCGGCAGGGCCGGCGCGCGGCCGGCGGCGGGGCGGATCGCGGGATGGTCCATGCGGATGATCTCGCGCTTGACCTTCACCCGCAGGCGCGCGAAGGGCACGTTCTCCGACCAGCTCTCCTTGGCCTGCAGGTCCGCCAGCCGCGGGTCGGCGCGCAGGTGGTCGAGCAGGGCGCGCACCGCCTCGGGCGCGCCGGCCAGGAACAGGTTGATGCCTTCCGTGGCCAGCAGGATCGTGCCTTTCAGTCCCAGCGCCTGCGCCCGCGCCAGCAGGGGCTCCCGGAGTGAGGCGGCATCGGGCAGGGGGACGAACAGGTAGGCGGAGGCGTTCAGGACATTGTTCACGGCAGGGGATTCTCGGGGGCTGTCAAGGGGGGCGCGTTTTCTACAATGAAACCATGTTCGTGCACCTGCGCCTCCACACCGAATTCTCCGTCGTCGACGGCACCAACCGGATCGACGAGATCGTGAAGGCGGCGGCGGCCGACGGCCAGCCGGCGCTGGGCCTCACCGACCTGAACAACCTGTTCGGGGCCATCAAGTTCTACAAGGAGGCGCGCGGCGCCGGCGTGAAGCCCGTGGTCGGCTGCGAGCTGATGCTGCAGGGCGTGGGCCCCGACCCGGCGGCCGTCTCGCGCGTCGTGCTGCTGGTGCAGAACCACCGAGGCTACCTGAACCTGTGCGAGATCCTGGCGCGCGCCTGGACCGCCAACGTGGTGCGGGCCCAGGCGGTGGCGAAGCTCGAATGGCTGCAGGAGCTGGGCGAGGGCCTGATCCTGCTGGCCGGCGCGCAGGCCGGCCCGGTGGGCCAGGCGCTGCTGCAGGGCGACGAACGCCGCGCCGGCGACATCGCGCTGCAGCTCGCGGGCCTGTTCCCGCACCGCTTCTACCTGGAGGTGCAGCGCGCCGGCCGCCCCGACGACGAGCCGCACGTGGCCGCCGCGGTGCAGCTGGCCGCCCGGCTGCACCTGCCGGTGGTGGCGACCCATCCGGTGCAGTTCACGAAGGAGGACGACTACGAGGCGCACGAGGCGCGCGTCTGCATCGCCGAGGGCGAGATCCTCGGCAACCCGCGGCGGGTGCGGCGCTTCACCCGCGAGCAGTACTTCAAGTCCGCCGCGCAGATGGCGCAGCTGTTCGCCGACCTGCCCTCGGCCATCGCGAACACGGTGGAGATCGCGCGCCGCTGCAACCTCACGCTGGAGCTGGGCAAGCCACGCCTGCCCAACTTCCCCACGCCGAACGGCATGCCGATCGAGGAGTACTTCCGGTTCGCCTCGCACGAGGGCCTGAAGGAGCGCCTGGTCCACCTGTTCCCCGAAGAGGCCGAGCGCGAGCGGCAGCGCCCGCGCTACGAGGAGCGGCTGGAGTTCGAGCTGGGCACCATCCTCAAGATGGGCTTCCCCGGCTACTTCCTGATCGTGGGCGACTTCATCAACTGGGCCAAGAACCACGCCTGCCCGGTGGGGCCGGGCCGGGGTTCGGGCGCCGGCTCGCTGGTGGCCTATGCGCTGAAGATCACGGACCTCGACCCGCTGCAGTACAACCTGCTGTTCGAGCGCTTCCTGAACCCCGAGCGGGTGTCGATGCCCGACTTCGACATCGACTTCTGCCAGGCCAACCGCGACCGCGTGATCGAGTACGTGAAGGAAAAGTACGGGCGGGATGCGGTGTCGCAGATCGCCACCTTCGGCACGATGGCGGCGCGTGCCGCGGTGCGCGACGTCGGGCGTGTGCTCGACATGAGCTACACCTTCTGCGACGGCATCAGCAAGCTGATCCCGAACAAGCCCGGCACGCACATCACCATCGCCGACGCGCTGGAGCAGGAACCGATCCTCAAGGAGCGCTACGAGCGCGAGGACGAGGTCCGCACCCTGCTGGACCTGGCCCAGAAGCTCGAAGGCATGACCCGCAACATCGGCATGCACGCCGGCGGCGTGCTGATCGCCCCGGGCAAGCTCACCGACTTCACGCCGCTGTACCAGCAGCCGGGCAGCGACTCCGCGGTGAGCCAGTACGACAAGGACGACGTGGAGGCCGCCGGCCTGGTGAAGTTCGACTTCCTGGGCCTGGCCACGCTCACCATCCTGGAGCTGGCGCGCGAGTTCATCGCCCGGCGCCATCCCGGCCAGGAGGGCTTCGCCTTCGAGAACGTCCCGCTGGACGATCCGCGCACGTACAGGCTCTTCACCGACGGCAAGACCGAGGCGGTGTTCCAGTTCGAATCCCGCGGCATGCAGGGCATGCTGCGCGACGCGAAACCCTCGCGCCTGGAGGACCTGATCGCGCTGAACGCGCTGTACCGCCCGGGCCCGATGGACCTGATCCCCAGCTTCGTGGCGCGCAAGCACGGCCGCGAGACGGTGGAGTACCCGCACCCGCTGGTGGAGCCCGTGCTCGCCGAGACCTACGGGATCATGGTCTACCAGGAGCAGGTGATGCAGACGGCCCAGGTGCTGGGCGGCTACTCGCTCGGCGGCGCCGACCTGCTGCGCCGCGCCATGGGCAAGAAGAAGGCCGAGGAGATGGCCAAGCACCGGGAGATCTTCCGCGAGGGCGCGGCGAAGAACGGCATCTCCCAGGGCAAGGCCGACGAGATCTTCGACCTGATGGAGAAGTTCGCGGGCTACGGCTTCAACAAGTCGCACGCCGCGGCCTACTCGCTGCTGGCCTACCACACGGGCTGGCTCAAGGTGCACTACACGGCGGAGTTCTACTGCGCCAACATGACCATCGAAATGGACAACACCGACAAGCTGAAGGTGCTGTTCGAGGACGCGGTCAAGAACTTCGGCATGAGCTTCGAGGCGCCGGACATCAACCGCGGCACCTACCGCTTCGAGCCGATCTCCGACCAGGTGATCCGCTACGGCCTGGGCGCGGTGAAGGGCACCGGCCAGTCGGCGGTGGAGGCCATCGTGGCCGCGCGGGAAGAGGGCGGCCCGTTCAAGAGCCTGTACGACTTCTGCTGCCGGGTGGACCGCACGCGCATCAACAAGCGCACCGTGGAGGCGCTGATCAAGGCCGGCGCCTTCGACGTCCTTCACATGAACCGCGCCGCGCTGGTCGCCTCCATCGACCGCGCCTTCGAGTTCGCCGCCACCACCGAAGCCAACGCCAACCAGGGCGGCCTGTTCGACCTGGGGGACACCCACGGCGCCAGCACCACCGAGCCGGACCTGGTGGAGGCCACGCCCTGGGGTGTCAAGGAGCGCCTGGCGCAGGAGAAGACCGCCATCGGCTTCTACCTCTCGGGCCACCTGTTCGACGAGGTGGAGCGCGAGGTGCGCCGCTTCTGCAGGCGCCGCATCGACGAACTCGTGGACACCCGCGAGCCGCTGATGCTGGCGGGCATCGTCGGCGATCTGCGCGTGATCAACGGCCAGCGCGGCAAGCTGGCCCTGTTCAAGCTGGACGACAAGACCGACGTGATCGAGGCCGCCGCCGACGAATCGGTGTTCGGCCCGCACCGCGCCTGGTTCAAGGACGACGAGCTGGTGATCGTGCAGGCCCGCCTGCAGCCGGACCGCTTCTCCGGCGGCTTCCGCCTGAACGTGCAGCAGATCTGGGACCTGGCCACGGCCCGCTGCCGCTTCGGCAAGTACCTCAAGGTCGCGGTCAACGGAGCGGCGCCGGACATCCTGCGGCTGGTGCGCGACTTCCCGCCGAAGAAGGAAATGACGGAGCAGGGCGAGCTGCTGCGCGGCCTCGGCGTGCGGCTGGAGGTCGTGCGCGACGAGGCGAAGGCGGAATTGCAGCTGGGCGAACAGGCGAAGTTCTTCCCCAGCGACGCGGCCCTGGCCAGCTGGATGGCGCAGGCGCACGGGGGGCAGGCGCAGATCGTGTACGAGGGCTGAGGTCCCGGAGCTTGGGGGTCATCCCCGCGCTTCTCTTCGTCATCCCCGCCTGCGCGGAAAGGACGATGTGGATTCCCGCCCTTAGGCCTTGGGCCTGAACTGGATGATCACGGGCGAGGGATAGCGCCCGTCGGTGTCGGCGGGCAGGGACTGGGTCTTCTGCAGGGCGCGGATCACCGCGTCGTCCCAGGCCTTGGAGCCGCTGGACTTCTTCAGGACGGGCGTGCCGAGGATGATGCCGGCCGGCCCGAGGCGCACCTCGACTTCGGCCGTCGGGTTGCCGGGGATATCGTCGCTGAACACGATGTTGGGCCGCACGCGGGCCTGCACCTTGCCGGCCCAGCTGCCCGAGGGCCCGGAGGAGCGGGCGGCCGATCCCGTGGAGTCCTGCGGGCCCGTACCCGCCAGCGCGAGGTTGCGCTTCAAAGTCTCCTGGCGCAGCTGCTCGCGCATCTTGGCGTCGCGCAGCTCCTGCTCCTTGCGCTTCTGTTCTTCGGCCTTGCGCTTGGCCTCGGCGAGCTGCCTGGCCTGTTCCTGCTTCTGGCGGGCGAGTTCCTGGTCGAGCTTCTTCTGGGCCTCGGCCTTGGCGCGCTGCTCTGCGCGCTGGCGCTCCAGTTCCTGCTGGCGCTGCTGTTCCTGCTTCTGCTTCTGCAGGGCGATGTCGGCGTCGCGCTGCGCCGGGGGCTCGGCCTGCGGTTGCGGTTGCGGTTGCGGTTGCGGCTTCACGACCGGCTGCGGCGGCTGCGGCGGCGTGGGGACGGGCTTCGGCGCCGCCTGCTGCGGCACCGCGGACCACAGCTCCGCCTCGACCGCCGCATCCTGCGCCTCGCGCTGCCAGTGGAAGCCGTAGGTCAGCGCCAGCAGCAGCAGCAGGTGCGCCAGCACCGCCAGGGCGAAGGCGCGCAGCAGCCCGGGCTGGGGGGGCGGCGCGAATTCGGGGCGGTCGGCGGCGGCGTCCATGGCTCAGGGGGCCAGCTGCACGGACAGGCCCACGCGCTGCACGCCGTCCTTCTGCAGGGAGCTCATGACCTTGACGACCGTCTCGTACTTGACGCTGCGGTCGGCGGCGATGACCACGGCCACGCTGCCGGGCGGCTGGCCGGACTGGGCCTTGAGCACCGCCGGGGCGATCTCCTTCAGGCTCATCGCCTGGGTCTTGTCGCCGCTCTTCAGCTCCAGGTGTTCGTCCTTGGCGATCAGCACCTGGATCACCTTGTCCGGCTGGCGCTTGGCCTTGCCGACGCTGGGCAGGTCGATCACGCTGGGCGTGATCAGGGGCGCGGTCACCATGAAGATGATCAGCAGCACCAGCATCACGTCGATGAACGGGACCATGTTGATCTCGTTGACCGTGCGGCGGCCGCGGCCGCGATGCGCCACCTGGGGCATGTCAGTGACCCGAGGCGCTGGCCACCTGGGCGCCTAGGTTGCGCTGCAGGATGTTGGAGAACTCCTCGATGAAGGTCTCCATGTGGATGGCCACGCGGTCGATGTCGCGCGCGAAGCGGTTGTAGGCGACCACCGCGGGGATGGCGGCGAACAGGCCCAGCGCCGTGGTCACCAGCGCCTCGGCGATGCCGGGAGCCACCGTGGCCAGGGTCACCTGCTGCAGCGCGCCCAGGCCGGTGAAGGCGTGCATGATGCCCCACACGGTGCCGAACAGGCCCACGTAGGGCGACACCGAGCCGACCGAGGCGAGGAAGGACAGGTGGGTCTCCACCGCGTCCATCTCGCGCTGGAAGCTGGCGCGCATGGCGCGGCGCGCCCCGTCCAGCAGCGTGCCGGCGTCGGTGATGCGGCGCTCGCGTAGCTTCTGGTACTCGCGCATGCCGGACGCGAAGATGCGCTCCATCGGCCCGGCCAGCCTCGCATTCTGCGCGGCGGCGGTGAACAGGTCGTTGAGGCTGGTGCCCGACCAGAACTCGCGCTCGAAGTCGTCGTTGAGCGACTTCACTCGGCGCAGCGAGAACAGCTTGCGGAAGATGGCGGCCCAGCTGGTGACGGACACCAGCAGCAGCAGCGCCATCACGAACTGCACGACCAGGCTGGCGCCGAGGACGAGCGGAAGGATCGAAAGGTCTTGGTTCATGCCTTTGCCTGCAGCACCTCGAGGATCGCGTCCGGGATGCGCCCCGGACGCAGCGTCGCGGCGTCGACCCACCCGATGCGGATCGTCCCAACCGCCAGCGACGTATCGCCCCTGCGTGCTTCCTGGGCGATTATCAGAGACGCCCGCCCACCGGCTTCGAGGCGCGCCGTAACAAGAAGTTCATCGTCCAGGCGGGCCGGCGCGAGGTAGCGCACCGAGGTCTCGCTGACCACGAACATGCCGCCGCCTTCGGCCTTGAGGGTGCTCTGCGCCACGCCCCGCGAGCGCAGCCACTCGGTGCGGGCCCGCTCGAAGAACTTCAGGTAGTTGGCGTAGAAGACGATGCCGCCGGCGTCGGTGTCTTCCCAGTAGACCCGTACCGGCCAGGTGAAGACCCCGGCGGGCTTCACCCGAGGGCCTCCTGCAGGCGGGCGGCGGCCTCCTGCAGCTGCGCCATCGAGCTGGCGGTGGAGAAGCGCACGAAGCGGCCGGTCTCGGCCTGGCCGAAGTCGCGGCCCGGGGTGACGGCGACATGGGCGCGCCGCATCAGCTCGAAGGCGAAGTCCCAGCTGCCCTCGACGCCAAGGCGGCGTGCCGCCTCGCCGCAGTCGGCCCAGGCGTAGAAGGCGCCGTCGGGCCGCACGGGCACCGGCAGGCCCAGGGCCTGCAGCTGCGGGATGAACCAGTCGCGCCGCGCCTTGAACTCGCTGCGCCGCCGTTCGTATTCGGCGATGCTCTCCGGCTCGAAGCAGGCGAGGGCGGCGTACTGGGACACGGTGCTGGGGCAGATGAACAGGTTCTGCGCGAGCCGCTCGACCGCCGGCACCAGGGCGTCGGGCACGACCATCCAGCCCAGGCGCCAGCCGGTCATGTTGAAGTACTTGGAGAAGCTGTTGATGCTCACCACCTGGTCGTCGATGGCGAGCGCCGTGCGGCCGAAGTCGGCGTCGTAGGAGAGGCCCAGGTAGATCTCGTCCAGCAGCGTGATGCCGCCGCGCTCCTGCACGAAGGCGTGGATGCGGCTCAGTTCATCCGGGTGGATCGAGGTGCCGGTGGGGTTGGAGGGCGAGGCGAGCAGCACGCCGCGGGTCTTCGCGCCCCAGTGCTCGCGCACCTTGGCGGCGCTGAGCTGGTAGCGCTCGGCAGCCGTGGTCGGGATCAGCACCGCGTCGCCCTCGGCGGCGCTCACGAAGTGCCGGTTGCACGGGTAGCTGGGGTCCGGCATCAGGATCTGGTCGCCGGCCTCGATCAGCGCCAGGCAGGCCAGCAGCAGGGCGGCCGAGGCGCCGGCCGTCACCACGATCCGCCGCGCCGGCACGGCCACGCCGAAGCGCTCGGCGTACCAGCCGCTGATGCGCTCGCGCAGCGGGTCCAGGCCCAGAGCCTGCGTGTAATGGGTATGGCCGTCGCGGATCGCGCGCTCGGCGGCCTCCTGCACCAGCGGCGGCGCGGTGAAGTCCGGCTCGCCGATGTTCAGGAAGATCATGGGGCGGTCGCTGTGGGCGACCGCCCGGGCGAGCTCGGAGGCGGCCTTGGCCACCTCCATGACGTAGAACGGTTCGATGCGCTCGGCGCGCCGGGCGATTCTCATCGGGCCTTGCCCGTGGCAAGGTCGGCTTCGACCTCGGCGGCGCGCAGCTTCGGCGCCAGGCCGTTGAGGACGCCGTTGACGTACTTGTGGCCGTCGGTGCCGCCGAACTCCTTGGCCAGCTCGATGCACTCGTTGAGCACCACGCGCCAGGGCACGTCCGGGGCATGCAGGAACTCGTAGGCGCCGATCCACATCACCGCATGCTCGATCGGGGAGAGCTCCTCCAGCTTGCGATCGAGCAGGGGGACGATCAGGGCGTCCAGCTGCGCGGACTCGCGGATGCAGCCGTGCAGCAGGGCGTCGTAGTGCACGGCATCGGCCTTGTGGAAGCCGGACAGGCCGCGGGTGAACTGGTCGATGGACTCGGTATCCTGCCGGCCCACCAGGTGCTGGTACAGCGCCTGCACCGCGAACTCGCGGGCGCGGCTGCGCGGCGGCTTGGTCGAGGTCTTCCTCGGGACGCTGGCGGTCATCCAATGTCTTCCAGCAGGTTGGCCATCTCGATGGCGGCCTGGGCCGCGTCGCGCCCCTTCTCCACCTGGCGGGCGACCGCCTGCTCGAGGTTCTCGGTGGTGAGGATGGCATTGGCGACGGGCAGCTGGTAGTCCAGCGCCACGCGCGTCACGCCGGCGGCCGACTCGTTGGCCACCAGCTCGAAGTGGTAGGTCTCGCCGCGGATCACGCAGCCCAGCGCGATCAGCGCGTCGAAGCCGCCCTTCTCCGCCAGCGCCTGCAGCGCCACCGGCACCTCCAGGGCGCCCGGCACCTGCACGTGCTCGATGTCCTTCTCCGCGACCCCGCGGGCCAGCAGCTCGTCCCAGCAGGCCTTGGCCAGGGCGTTGGTCACGCCCTGGTTGAAGCGCGCCTGCACGATCCCGATCACCAGGTCCTTGCCGTCCAGGTGGTCGGCCATGCCCTTGTCTGCACCAAACATTCGGTTCCTTATGCGTTGTGGGGGTGGGGCGTGTAGCCCGCCACTTCGAGGCCGTAGCCGGCCATGCTGGGCATGCGCCGCGGCGTGCCCATGAGGTTCATCCGCCGCACGCCGCACTCGCGCAGGATCTGCGCGCCCACGCCGTAGGTGCGCAGGTCCATGCGGCCGCGCTCGGGCGCCTGCGCCGCGCGCGCCGTGCCCTCGAACTGGGCCAGCAGCTGGTCGGCGCTCTCGCCGCAATTGAGCAGCACCGCCACGCCGTGGCCCACCTCGGCGATGTGCTTGAGGCTCGCGTCCAGGCTCCAGGAGTGCATCGAGCGGTGCAGCTCCAGCGCGTCCAGCACCGACAGGGGCTCGTGCACGCGCACCGGCACTTCCTGCGTCGCCTGCCATTCGCCCTTGACCAGCGCCAGGTGCAGGCCCTGGCTGGGCTTGTCGCGCCAGGCGTGCGCCATGAACTCGCCCCAGGCCGTCACGATCGGGCGCGCGCCCACCTTCTCGACCAGGCTCTCGGTGCGGCTGCGGTAGTGGATCAGGTCGGCGATGGTGCCGATCTTCAGGCCGTGTTCCGCGGCGAACAGCTGCAGGTCGGGCAGCCGCGCCATGGTGCCGTCGTCCTTCATGATCTCGCAGATCACGGCGGCCGGCGTGAGGCCGGCCATGGCGGCCAGGTCGCAGCCGGCCTCGGTATGGCCGGCTCGCATCAGCACGCCGCCGTCCACGGCCTGCAGCGGGAAGATGTGGCCCGGCTGCACCAGGTCCTCGGGCTTCGCGTCGCGCGCGACGGCGGCCTGCACGGTGCGGGCGCGGTCGGCGGCGGAAATGCCGGTGGTGACGCCCTCGGCCGCCTCGATCGAGACGGTGAAGGCCGTGCCCATCTTGGTGCCGTTGCGCGCCACCATGGGCGGCAGCTTCAGGCGCTCGCAGCGCTCGCGGGTGAGCGTGAGGCAGACCAGGCCGCGGCCGAAGCGCGCCATGAAGTTGATCGCGTCGGCGCTGACGTGGTCGGCGGCGAGCACGAGGTCGCCCTCGTTCTCGCGGTCTTCCTCGTCGACCAGGATCACCATGCGGCCGGCCTTCATCTCGGCCACGATGTCCTCGACGGGCGACACGAGCACGGGGCTCAGGGGGGGACGGGCGTTCATGCGTTGACCTTTCCGGCGCCCAGCATGCGCTCGACGTAGCGGGCGATGAGGTCGATCTCCAGGTTGACCGGCGAGCCGGCCCGGAGCGCGTGCAGCGCCGTGTTTTCCACGGTGTGGGGGATGAGGTTGATGCTCAGCTCGGTGCCTTCGGCGGTGTCGGCCACGCTGTTGACCGTGAGGCTCACCCCGTTGACGGTGATCGAGCCCTTGTAGGCGAGGTACTTGCCCAGCGAAGCGGGCGCGAGCACGCGCAGCTCCCAGCTCTCGCCGACCGGCTCCAGCTTCAGCACCCGGCCGACGCCGTCCACGTGGCCCGAGACCAGGTGGCCGCCGAGGCGGTCCTGCGGCCGCAGGGCCTTCTCCAGGTTGACCGGGCCGGGGCGGTCCAGGCCCGCGGTGCGCGCCAGCGATTCGGCGGAGATGTCGATGGTGAAGCGGCCGGCGTTGGCGTCCAGCGAGGTCACCGTCATGCAGGCGCCATTCAGGGCGATGCTGTCCCCCAGCCCGACGTCGTCCAGGTAGCCCGCGGGCGCCGTGAGGGTCAGCCGCTTGCCGTGCTGCTGGGAAGAGCCGAGGTCGTCGATGGCGGCGATACGCCCGACGCCGGTGATGATGCCGGTGAACATCCCGCTATTTTCGCACTTCGGGATGGCGGCCCCGGCGGGCCGCCGGAAAGGGCCTAGAACCGGTCGCGGCCGGGGAGGCGGGCCAGCACGCGCAGGTCGGGGCCCACGCGCTCCACTTCGGTGAATTCCAGCGCCACGGCCTGGTCCAGCGCCGCCAGCGGCCCGATGTTCACCATGCCCTGGCCCGGGCCCAGCAGCCGGGGCGCCAGGTACACCAGGAACTCGTCGACCAGGCCTTCCCGCAGCAGGGAGCCATTGAGCTTGAAGCCCGACTCCACGTGCAGCTCGTTGACGCCACGCCCGGCCAGGTCCTTCAGCAGCGCGGCCAGGTCCACCTTGCCGCCGGGGCCGGGCAGGTGGCTCACGGTGGCGCCGCGGGCCTCCAGGCGCCGCTGCGCCTCGGGCTGGTCCTCCGCGGCGTAGATCCACACCGGCCGGTCGGCGACCGAGAACAGCGTGGCCTCGGGCGGCGTCTGCAGGCGGCTGTCGACCACTACCAGGGGCGGCTGCCGGCCCGCCGGCGCCTGCCGCACGTCCAGCCGCGGGTCGTCTTCCAGCACGGTGCCGACGCCGGTCAGGATCGCGCCGGCGCGGGCGCGCCAGGCATGGCCGTCGGCGCGCGCGGCCTCGCCGGTGATCCACTGGCTCGCGCCGTTGGCCAGGGCGGTCTGCCCGTCCAGCGAGGCGGCGATCTTCATGCGCACCCAGGGCGTGCCGCGCACCATGCGGCTGAAGAAGCCGATGTTCAATTCGCGCGACGCTTCCGCTCCCGGGCCCACCTCCACCTGCACGCCGGCGGCGCGCAGGCGGGCGAACCCCTGGCCGGCGACCAGGGGGTTGGGGTCCTGCAGCGAGGCGACCACCCGGGCGATGCCGGCGGCGACCAGGGCGTCGCAGCAGGGACCGGTGCGGCCGTGGTGGGAGCAGGGCTCCAGGGTGACCCAGGCGGTGGCGCCCTGCACGGCATGGCCGCGGGCCGCGGCGTCGGCGAGCGCCATGATCTCCGCGTGGGGCTGGCCGGCGGGCTGGGTGCGGCCCTCGCCGAGGACGCGGCCGTCCGGGGACACGATCACGCAGCCTACCCTCGGATTGGGCTCCGTGAATCCGGTGGCCTGGCGGGCGAGCTCCAGCGCGCGGGTGAGGGGATCGAGGTTCATGCCAAAACGGGCGCGGACCCCGCAGGGCCCGCGCACCGGAAGACTATAGGCGATCAGTCCCCGTTCAGTTCACGCCAGGAGGTGCGGCGCATGCTGCCCCCGCTGGCGTTGTACGGCAGGTCCTGGCGGGAGGTCACGCCCATGTCGGTGCCGGTGCTGACGCCGCCGCCGGACATCCGGATGATGCCTTCCACCGTGCCGGCCTGGGTCTTCACCACCGACGGGCGGGTGGCCACGCAGGTGCACAGCAGTTCTCCCACGACGCCCTGCGTGCCGGACACGGCGCCGCCGGTCAGGTAGTCCAGGAAGTACAGGAAGCTCTGCGCGTTGACCGAGGTGTCGGTGCCCGTGCAGCCCGTGACGGTGCCGGTGGTGGACGTCTGCGGCTTGATGGTCGTGAACACCAGGGTGCCCAGGGCCAGCGAGGCGTCGGTCACCGAGCGCTCGCCCGGGTTGACGAAGTCGATGTACCAGCCGTTGTCGATGCTCCAGTCCACCGAGTTGGACGAGGCGGTCAGCACCGACTGGCCCTGCGTGCAGATGCTGGTCGAGGCGCCGGTCGGGCAGGTGGTCGCGGTGAGCGTCTGCTGCACGAACTTGCTGCCGGAGGCGCGGGGCGTGGTCATCGTCGTCGTGCCCAGCGCATCCTTGATCGCGTACATGCTGTAGGTCTTGGTGTCGGACAGGTCGGTCAGGCCCAGGTACCGGCCCGTGCCCACCATCACCAGCGGCAGGTTGTTGACCGCGGCGACCACCGGCTTGGTGGTGATCGGCTGCGGGTTGCCGCTGGCGTCCTGCAGGTTGATCAGCAGCTGCGCGTCGGTGCCCGCCGCGCCGATGTTGCCGTTGACGTCGACACGCCAGACGTTGCCCAGCAGGTCGCCGCCGTAGACCTCTTCCACGGTGTTGTTCGTGGAGCTGGTGGTCGAGCGGGCGGCCAGCTTGTTCAGGCCGCTCGGGTTGGAGGCGGTGCCCACCCCGGTGGAAATGGTGTTGATCAGCGCGCCGGTGGCGGCGTTGAGCACGTACACGCGGCCCACGCCGTCGGCGTTGTTGTAGCCCGAGGCCAGGATCACGACCCAGGTGCCGTTCGAAAGCTTGGTGATCCGCGGGTTGCCGTAGCTGTAGCCCATGTTGGCATCCGAGAATTCCCACAGCAGCTTGGGCGCGGTCGGGTCGGTGATGTCCAGGGCGTAGTAGGACTTGCCGCCTTCATTGAGCCCGCCCACGATGATGGTGCGCCACTGGGAGGCGGAGCAGGTGCTGGAAGGGGCGTTCGGGCAGATGTCCCCCACTTCCGGCGTGCCGTCCACGAAGTACTGGTGGTTGTTGGCGTAGTTCATGTCCGCCAGCCTGTACAGGTTGGGCATCACCGCCGTGGGGATGTAGGCCCAGCGCTCCTGGCCGGTGAGGGCGTCGAAGGCGTGCAGCATGCCGTCGTTGGCGCCGACGTACACGGTCGGCGGGCGGTTGGCCTGCGCCGTGGCGAACGCCGAGTAGTTCGTGTCCAGGTAGGTCTGCAGCGGCTGTTTCACGTACCGCGCCTCCGACGACACGATGTCGCCCAGGACGTGCAGGCGGGCGCGGAAGTAGGTGCCTTCGTTGGTGCGGTCGCCGCTCAGGTAGTTCACCAGCGCCTGGCCCGACGCGCTGGTCTGGGCCGTGCTGCTCAGGCAGGAACCGCCGGCGGAACAGAACTGCGACAGGCCCTGGCTGGCGGACACGTAGTTGATGTAGGGGGTCGAGAAGTAGGCCTGCTGGGCGGAGGTGAGGTTGCTCCAGGTGAACGGCACCAGCCCGGAGGAGCCCGCCATGTAGACCGTCCGGGTGACCGGCGTCCCGGACAGCACCGTGGTGTTCGCGCCATCGGTGCCGGTGCCACCCGCGAACGTGCCGCCGGAGGTGTAGGCCGTGGTCACCAGGTAGCAGGCGCCGCCCTGGTTGAACACCTGGCCGACGGCATAGGTGAAGGTCGCCTGCCAGGGCGTGGTGGCGCAGTCCATCATCTGCATCGCCGACCACTGCTGGGCGCTCAGCGTGCCGTCCGGGTTGAAGCGCTGCATGATCAGTTCACCGAACCAGTTCACCGACTGGTAGGACGAGCTGAACACGTAGTTGTCGCTGCTGGTGATGTTGGGGTTCGAGCTCGCGGCGGCGGCTGCCGTGCCGGGCCGGGGCGTGTTGATGATCTGCGCCAGCACGGCGCTCAGCGCGCCGGACAGCGACGACGGGTCCGTGGCGCTGAAGTAGCTGCCGTGGCCGTTGACCGCCGCGTGCCACAGGTCGTCGATGTTGGCGATCGAGTCGGACGCGGGCGTCGGCCAGGTGCAGGTGCTGCCGCTGGACATCCAGGTGCAGACGCTCGAACTCGCCGTGCTGCCGTTGGCCACGGAGTAGAAGTCCCCGGACGGCTGGCTCCAGTAATCGGGCACGTAGATCCTCTGGCCCGCCAGGTTGTTCTGGTAGGGCGAGAAGACCATCTGGCCCTGCGCGCCCAGGCCCAGGGTGTGCACCGTCATGTGCTGCCAGGTGGCGGTGTCGCGGCCGTACGGGATCACGTTGTTCGCGCACAGGTCGTTCGGCGTCGTGGACGGCGAGATGGTCGGGCCGGTGCAGGTGCCGGTGGCGTCGGGAGCCGTCTGGCTGGCGTTGCGCAGGTCGGTGTTGTAGTAGTAGGCGGCGACGTCGGCCAGCGTGTCGGAGGTCCCGCCGGTGGTCCCGGTCTGGCAGCCCACTGCCTGAGCGACGGTAAAGGTGGTCGGCCCCGTGCTCTGGGCGACGGCCGTGCAGGAAGCCACATTGGACCAGCTGCTCCACGCGCCATACCGGCAATTCGTGTAGTTGCCGCTCGAGTCCGGAGAGGTGATCGTGCAGCTGGCGGGAGCGTAGACGTTGATCCAGGACGATACCTGGATCGTCCTGCAAAGTGCTCCGGGTGCGCACGACGCCACGCCGGTCCATGAACTGCTCCGGTTGCATCGGCTCGTGCACTGCTGCTGTTGGTAGGTCGCGGTCTGCAACTGGCTCGTCCGTGACTGAAGCTGTGTCGTCGTGCCGTCGCCGTACGGACGCGGCAGCGCGCCGTCCTGGTTGCCCACCAGCGTGGAGCCGTCGAGCTTGAAGCCCGCACCGCTGTTCCAGAAGCCGTCGGTCGACAGGATCGTGTAGTTGCGCTGGCAGGAATACTGCATCGGGTCGGTGACCGTCACGCCGTTGAACGTGGTGCCGTCCAGCTTGCCCGCGTAGAGCCGGCCCGCGTTGGCCAGCGCCTTGCGCAGCGGGGTGCTGTTGTTCGGGTCGGCCTTCAGCACCTTGGAGTACCAGGTGAACTTGCCCGTGGCGTCGAAATCGTTGACGTTGACGAGGTCGCTGCCCGTGTTGTTGTTGATCGTGAAGTAGCCGACCCGGTAGCGCGTCGTGCCGGCGGCGATGTCGGCGTCGCTGTCGAGCGTGGAGAAGGCGCGCGCGAGCGACGACTTCATCATCTGCATGCGCGTGTGGTAGTAGGTCCACCAGTTCGCGTAGTTGGTCATCTCCTCGCGGTAGGTGCAGGTCGTGCCGGCGCAGTCCGTCCGCGTCGCGGCCTTCGCGCTGGTGCCGGGATAGGGATAGCTGTTCGTGGTGGAGGTGATGACCGTGCGCACGTTCTCGCCGGGGACCGGTGCGCTGCTGGTGCTGCTGCCCCACAGGTATTCCGGCAGCGGGATCTTGGCCGCGGCGAACGCGCCGCCCGTGGTCACGGACATGCCCCCGCCCGTGGAGGAGACGCTCGGCGTGCCCGATGTCGTTCCCGGGGCGTAGATGCGCACCGTGCTGCCGGAGGCGAAGGCCAGGTAGCCTGCCACCTGGCAGTTGCCGCTCGGGCCGAAGGTGCACTTGTTGATGTTGGTGGCGACGGCGGAGGCGACCGTGCTGCTCGTGGTGCTGGCCGAGGTCGCTCCCGAGAGGATCTGCAGGCCGTCCACGGTGATGCCGGAGACGGAGGTACTGGTCGACCCGGAGAAGCTGATCGTGGTGACCCGGGGTGCCGTGATCCGCGGATAGGCGAAGCTGCCGTCCGGCTGGGCCTTGCAATTCGTCAGGGCGGCGCTGTCGCACCAGCGCAGCATGGCCGGATACTGGTAGTTGCCCGTCGGCACGGAGCTGGTCGTGCAATTGGTCAGGCCCGGGGAGTCGCAGTACTCCCCAGGAAGGACGGAGTAGTAGAAGGCCTTGCCGGTCAGGCTGCTCGTGGACGTGCTCTGCACGCCGTAGGCGTCGTTCTTGACGCTGTTCCAGTTGGGGCTGGCCGAGGTGGCCGAGCTGTCACCGCCGGTCGTGGTCGAGACGCCCGTCATGCTGGGGTAGGTCGTCGTGTCCTTGGCGCCGGACGAGGTGAAGGTCACCGGCGGCGAGTAGGTGACCGCGGGGTTGTAGGCGACGCCGTTGAACGATGCGTTGTTGAACAGGTAGGGCGGGGCCGACGCGTAGTTCGGGACGCTGCCCAGGTTGGCCCAGTCCGGCAGGAAATCCCAGTCCATGGAGCCGGAGTCGTCCAGCACCATGAGGATGTTGGGCTTCACGTCCACGGTCGAACCGACTGTGTAGGTCGCCAGCGGCACGGGCGACAGGTCCGTGGTGCCGGCCAGGGTGCAGAAAGGCGCGACCAGCAGCAAGGCGGCTGCCGCTGCCTGCCTCAGGCCTCGCGGGAGGCGCCCGGGGCTGCCGGCCGGCAGCGCGGCGTCACATGGCGATGAACGATTGGACATAGCTTTCCGTCCTTCTGGGTCCCGCAACACGTACGGTGATCCGGTAGTAGATCTGCGAGGCAGCCTGCAGCTCGATCTCGCCCGCCTCCTGGGAGTTGCCGTTGGCCGTGGTCACGGCCGGGGAGGCGACGCACTGGCCGCCCGCTCCGGGCGGCAGCGCGTTGGCGCACTGCCGGTGGACGACGTAGTAGATGTGGTTGCCGAACTGGTCGGTGCCGGCGTCGTAGGCCGAAGATGCCAGGTTGGCATCCCAGAAGGCCTGCCAGGTCTGGCCGGCGGCGGGGTTGTCGTTGGTGGCCCGCAGGGAGGCGAAGTAGCCGCTGGTGGGGTCGTTCGAGTCCAGGGTGCCGCTGGCCGACTTGGCCTGCAGCATGGCGATGGCCTGCTCGATGCCCTTGTCGGCCGCGTTGGTGGCGGCCTGCTCGAAGGCGAGGTTGCCTGCCACCAGCGTCGCGGTGTCGACCGAGCGCATCATGGCGATGCCCGCGATCATGATCGCCACGAGCACGACCAGGGCCACCAGCAGGACCATGCCCTGCTGGCCGGTGCGCCGCAGGCGCGCGAGGGCGGATTGGCGCTTCAGCATCCTGACTGCCCTCCCATCCAGACGATGTTGCGGGCCGGGGCGGTGCTCTCGAAGACCCGGTAGCGGTAGGACTGCCAGTAGGCGTCGCCGTTGACCACGAAGGGCGCGGTCGACGTCCCCGTGCTGCCGCTCCAGGTCGGCGTGTTCGCCGTGACCACCTCTCCCACCCGCTGCTTGGTGGTCGGGTCGATCGTGGTCTCGTACTGCGTGCTGCGGGCCAGCAGGCCGACCCGCACGGCGGGCGTGCGCGCCCAGCCGCAGGAGCTCGTGGGCGTGGTCTGGTCCCAGGTGTCGACCTGGCCGTTCATGGCGCCCGCGTTGGTGTCGCGTCCGTACTGGGCCCGCAGGCCGATGATGTTGCCCGCCACCGCGGTCCAGTTGGTCGCGTTGTTGACGCGACAGTCGCTGGCCATGAAGTCGCAGGAGGTCAGCGAGCCGTTGCGCACTGCGTAGGCCACCACCTTGGGCGACTGCCCGAGGTTGTAGACCGCCGTCGCGCCGGCCTGGACGGTGTTGACCGTGATGGTCAGCGCAGTGACCGCGGTCACCTGGGCCAGGGTCAGGGTGCCGGTGCAGGGGCCGGTGGCGGCGGAGGTGGAGGCCACCACATAGTCGTTGACGTTGAACGCCGTGGGCGCCTGCACCGTGTAGTCGCTGCCGGCCGTCGAAGCCACCGCGTTGCCTTCCGGCTGGCCGTTGTCGTTGCCGTACAGGACCAGCAAGGTGTCGGTGTTGGCGTCGCCGGCGGGGACGAGCGCGGTGGGCGGGTTGACCACCACCGGCGCGAGCGGTACCGCAGCGCCAATGGGCAGCGTGACGCTGCAACCGAGCAGGCCCAGCGAGTTGATCCCGTAGCCCGCCTGCTTCAGGTCGGCCTGCAGCATGTGCAGCATCACGGCGCCGCTGCTCATGGCGTCGGTGCCGGAGGTGGTGGTGCGGGTGCGCGCCTCGGAGGTGATCAGCACCTCCATCATGATGACCACGCCGATCATGGCGATCAGCAGGCCGATCAGGATCTCGATCAGCGAGAAACCCTGCTGCCGGGCGCGTGCGGCCCGGTGCCGGCGGAGGGGGGCGGTCAGGGCGTTCATTGTCCGATCTGGGCCTGGACGTCGTAGCGGTGCGTGGTGCCCGCCTGGACGTCGGACGGCTGCTGCCAGAAGAGGCTGATGGTCACCACGCCCGCGTTGTCCACGCTCACCTGCGGCTGCAGCGCGGTGTTGGTGGCGATGCCGGGCAGGGCGGCGCTCACCTGGTTGTACCAGGCCAGGTAGCCGGCGCCGGGGCTGGAGCAGGGCGCGGAGGTGCAGTTGTACTGGGCCTGCAGGTTGGTCGCCGTGCGGTTGCCGGTCCACATCTGGCCCAGGAGCTGCTGCGCCAGCTGGGCCGCCTGGGCGCGGTAGGTGGCGTCGCTCGATTGCTGCACGGCGGTCGCCTGCAGGCCGACGATGCCCAGGATGCCGATCGAGAAGATCAGGATGGCGATCAGGGCCTCGATCAGCATCATGCCGCCCTGCCGGCCGCGGCGGGCGGTCCGGGTGCGCGAGGGTCGTTGCGTGTTCATCCGGGCCCTCTTCAGCACTTGCGCGGATCGGTCGACGCCGTGACGGCGGGGTCGCACATCCGCACCTGGCCCATGGAAGTCACGACGACGCGCAGGCAGCGCATCTCGCCGCCCGCGGCCGCACAGGCGTCGGTGGAAGGATTGGTGACGTCGAACACGGCAAGGTTGCC
The DNA here is from genome assembly GCA_028868995.1 of Burkholderiales bacterium. Taxonomy (GTDB): domain Bacteria; phylum Pseudomonadota; class Gammaproteobacteria; order Burkholderiales; family Burkholderiaceae_C; genus Ramlibacter. The sequence continues at coordinate 21,731 of JAGWTH010000046.1, forward strand.
GGTGGGCAGGGTGGAGGTCGTGGTGCGGCCCAGCGGCGTGAAGGTCAGGGTGTCCGTGAACACGGTCGTGGAGGCGGCGGAGCCGGTGGCGGCCACCAGCTGCGAAGTCGCGACCTGCGCCTTGGTCGTGGAGCCCGGGTCCCGGGTCTGGATCGTGGCCGGACACGCCACCTCGCCGGTGACCGGGTCCGTGCTGGCGTCCACCGTCTCGCAGCCGACGGTCCAGCCGGTGCCGTTCTGCAACTGGAACTTCACGTTGCGGTTGCGCCGCAGCGCCTCGGTGCGCGCCACCATCAGCCCGTTCTGGACGGCGTCGGCGACCGTGCGGATCTGCCGGTTCTGCATGCCGGTGATGAAGGAGGGCATGGCCAGCGTCATGAGCAGCGCGGCGAGCGTGATCCCGACCATCAGCTCGATCAGGCCGAGGCCTCGCTGACGGAGCGGGGATCTCAACACTGCCCCCCCTGCTTGGTGACCCAGCAGCTGGCGTTGCCGGTCCAGCCCGACACGCCGGTCACCGTGGAGGCCCGGGCGTTGGACTGGTCGACGGTGTAGGTGAAGCCGGTCATGGAAGCCTTGCCGGTGGCCGTCAGCGTGTAGGTGCTGGCGGTGGCGGTGCCGGAGAAATCGAAGTACTGGCTGGTGCTCGAATCGTTGGCGAGCACGGGCGCGCCGACGTAGGTGCGGTTGTCCTGGAAGAACTGTTCGATCTTGACCCGCTTGGCTGCCAGGTTCGAGGTGGCCTCGGGGACCTTGCCGCGCAAGATGTAGTTGTTGTACGCGGGCAGGGCGATCGCGCCGAGAATGGCGACCACCACCATCGCGATCAGCAGTTCGATCAGGGTGAATCCGGCTTGACCTGGCTTCTTGGGCATCATCCTCAACAGCGCGCGCGCCGCCTCCAGTGCGAATTTGCGGGCCAGCATATGCTGTAATCCGGCGGCCTCCGGAGCGGACCCGATGGGTGGGTCGGGAGGCCTGACGGACGGACGGCTGAGGCGGGAAAAGGGGTCACTCACAGGTGCGCTATCCAGGGTGGAAAGGCGGTTCGGCCACGGTGGGACCGGCCCCGGAGTCCGGTGCCTTCGCGGGGCGGCGTTCGCTCGCCGTCGCACTGGCCGTTTCCCTGCTGGCGCATGCGGCGCTGCTGGCGGCGCTGCGCGTGCCGCGACAGGGCAAGCAGCAGGAGCCGCCGCTGGTGATCACCCTCACGGCCGGCTTCATGCAGGTGCCGCCCGCGGCCCGGGAGGCCTCGCCCGCGCCTGAGCCTGAGCCCGCGTCTTCCGTGCCTCCTGCCCCTGCTGCGCCGCCGGCCGTCGCCCCGGCGGCCCTCGCCGCCCCCGGCAAGGCTCCCGAATCGTCACCTGCCACGGCGCCCCCCCCGGCGAGCGAGCCGGCGCCGCCGCCGGTGCCTTCCGCATCGGCGGCGGTCCCGCCGGAGAGCCTTGACGACCAGATCTTCCTCACCCCGGACCAGTGGACCACGCCGCCGCTGCCGCAGGCGCCGCCCGATGCCAGCCAGCTCGGGGGGACGCGGGTGGTGGGGCGGCGGCTGGTGTTGCAGTTGTGGATCGACGACCAGGGCGCGGTGCGCCGTGCCGTGGTGGCGCCGTACGAGTTACGTCCCGAGGTGGCGGCACTGCTGGAGCGCATGGTCTCCGGACTGCACTTCACGCCGGCCACGATCGAGGGCCGGCCCATCGGCGCCAACGTGAGGACCCGGCTGTGCTTCGATGACGCCGGCCAGCTCGACACCCGGTCCGGGGGCTGCTGGCGCTTCGACGGCGATTCCGGCCGCTGAGGCCCCCGTACGGCGCGCGAGGTGCGCAGATCACTGGCGAGGACGGCATTCCTTGCTGGGAGGCGGCGCCGGCCGCGCCTAACGTGGCGCGCATGGAACCCTCCCGCCGCCCGCGCCAGCGTGGCACCTCGCTGACCCAGGCCGTCGTGGGCCTGGCCATCGCCACCGGCGCCCTGCGGCTCGCCCTGCCGGGCCTGCAGGACATCGTGCAGGCCGCCGCCCTGCGCGCCGCCGCAGAAGACGTGGTGGCCGACCTGCGCCGCGCCCGGGCCGAGGCGCTCGTGCGCCACCGCCGCGTGACCATGTGCAAGTCCGCCGACGGCGAGAACTGCAGCGCCGCCGGCGGCTGGGAGCAGGGCTGGCTGCTGTTCCACGACGAGAACGGCAACGGACGGCGCGAGGCCGGCGAGCAGGCGATCGCGCACCACGAACCGCTGGCCGTCCACCTGCGCCTCACGGGCAACACGCCGGTGGCGCGCTATGTTTCCTATAGCGCCCTGGGCGCCACCAAGCTGATTGGCGGCGGCTTCCAGGCCGGCACGCTGACGCTGTGCAGCACCTCCGCGCAGCCGGCGGCGGCGCGCCGGATCGTCCTGAATGCGGTGGGTCGCCCCCGGGTGCAGCAGGCCACCGTGCCTTCGTGCGTGTAGGCGCTCAGCGCCGGATCTCGTCGATCACCGTCTTGAACTCGTCGAGGTCCTCGAAGCTGCGGTAGACGCTGGCGAAGCGCACGTAGGCCACCTTGTCCAGCTTCTTGAGCTCGCGCATGACGAGCTCGCCGATGCGCGAGCTGGGCAGCTCGCGCACGCCGAGGCTCAGCAGCTTTTCCTCGATGCGCTCGACGGCGCTGTCGATCTGCTCGGTGCTCACCGGGCGCTTGCGCAGCGCCAGGTTCATCGAGGCCAGCAGCTTGGCGCGGTCGTATTCGATGCGCCGGCCGTCCTTCTTCACCACCGCGGGGAAGTTGACGTCCGGCCGCTCGTAGGTCGTGAAGCGCTTCTCGCAGTGGGCGCACTGCCGCCGCCGGCGGATGAAGTCCCCGTCCTCGGCCATGCGGGTCTCCACCACCTGGGTGTCGGCATGGCCGCAGAAGGGGCATTTCATGTCGAGCGCAGCGCCGGGCCGCCCCAAGCAAGCGAGCGCCCCCTCGGGGGGCAGGGCGAGCGCGCAGCGCCGACCGTGGGGGCCGTCATTTGTAGACCGGGAAGCGGCGGGTCAGCGCGTGGACCTGTTCGCGCACCCTGGCGATGTTCGCCTCGTCGCGCGGGTTGTCCAGCACGTCGGCGATGAGGTGGGCCGTCTGGCGCGCCTCCTCCTCCTTGAAGCCGCGGGTGGTCATGGCGGGGGTGCCGATGCGCACGCCGCTGGTGACCATGGGCTTCTCGGGATCGTTGGGGATCGCGTTCTTGTTGATGGTCATGTGGGCCTGGCCCAGCACGGCCTCGGCTTCCTTGCCGGTGATGCCCTTGGCACGCAGGTCCACCAGCATCACGTGGCTCTCGGTGCGGCCGCTGACGATGCGCAGGCCCCGTTCCACCAGGGTCTGCGCGACCACCTGGGCGTTCTTCGCCACCTGCTGCTGGTAGGCCTTGAATCCGGGCGAGAGCGCCTCCTTGAAGGCCACCGCCTTGGCGGCGATCACGTGCATCAGCGGGCCGCCCTGCAGGCCGGGGAAGATGGCGCTGTTGATCGCCTTCTCGTGCTCGGACTTCATCAGGATGAAGCCGCCGCGCGGGCCGCGCAGGCTCTTGTGGGTGGTGGAGGTCACCACGTCCGCGTGCGGCACCGGGTTGGGGTACACGCCCGCGGCGATCAGGCCGGCGTAGTGCGCCATGTCCACCATGAAGATGGCGCCGACGTCCTTCGCCACCCTGGCGAAGCGCTCGAAGTCGATGCGCAGCGAGTAGGCCGAGGCGCCGGCGATGATCAGCTTGGGCTTGTGCTCGCGCGCCTTGCGCTCCATGGCGTCGTAGTCGATCGCCTCGTCCTGGTCCAGCCCGTAGCTCACCACGTTGAACCACTTGCCCGACATGTTCAGCGGCATGCCGTGGGTGAGGTGGCCGCCCTCGGCCAGGCTCATGCCCATGATGGTGTCGCCGGGCTTCAGGAAGGCCAGGAACACGGCCTCGTTGGCCTGGGCGCCGGAGTGCGGCTGCACGTTGGCGGCCTGGGCGCCGAACAGCTGCTTGATGCGGTCGATGGCCAGCTGCTCGGCGATGTCGACGTTCTCGCAGCCGCCGTAGTAGCGCTTGCCGGGGTAGCCCTCGGCGTACTTGTTGGTCAGCTGGGTGCCCTGGGCGGCCATGACGGCGGGCGAGGCGTAGTTCTCGCTCGCGATCAGCTCGATGTGCTCTTCCTGGCGGCGGTTTTCCGCCTGGATGGCGGCCCAGAGTTCGGGGTCGGTCTGTTCGATGAGGATGTTGCGGTCGTACATGGCAGTCCTGCGGACGGAATTCCCTGTTCGAAGACGACAAGGGCTGCCCAGGCGAACGGCGGAACGCGGGCGGCGCCGAACGCCTGCCCGCGGCACGCTTCCCAGTGGTTGGACGGGGGCTGCGCCCCCATGGATTCCACGTCAGCGCCCGGGCCTGCGGCCGGGGCGCCTATCGCCAGTCGCGTACGAGCGCTAGTTTAGCCGAGGGCGCAGCCCCGGGCGCTCAGGAGATCACGGGCGGGGCGGCCGGGCGGTCCCCGTCCTTGGTGGACGGCACCGAGGCGCGCAGGGCCGGCGACGGCGGCAGCACCGGCACGGCGTGGCCGGCGGCCACCGCCTGCAGCCGGGCGTGCTCGGCCATCACCTTCTCGGCGTAGCCCCCATCCTCGGGCAGCAGGGCGGCGCCCACGTAGAACTTCAGCCCGGCCTGGACCGAGCCGGCGCGCTGGATGCATTCCTGCAGCACCTTCGCGCCCACCCGCAGGTTGGTGACCGGGTCGAAGGCGGCCAGCTTGCCGCCGAAGTTCTCGTACTTGTCGCTGTGCACGCCGGTCATCACCTGCATCAGGCCCTGCGCGCCCACCGGGCTCTGGGCGAAGGGGTTGAAGCTCGACTCCACGGCCATCACGGACAGCAGCAGCAGCGGGTCGATATGGACCCTGGCGCCGGTCTCGTAGGCTTCGGCCACCAGGGCGCTGAGCGGCTCGGGGGCCACCCGGTATTTCCTGCTCAGCCAATATGCCACCGCGGCCTGCTGCTTGGGCAGGTCCTTCGGGTTGAGCGCGGTCGCGCGGTCGACCGCGTCGGCGTCGGGCACGACGCCGAGCGTCTCGGCCTGGCGGTCACGCAGCCAGGTCATCAGTTGGGACTCGCCGGCCTGACGGAGGTCGGGCCGGGCAAGCAGGGTCAGGGCGGAGAACACCACCGCCAGCCCCACTACCGCGAAGCCGTTGTGTGTGATCTCGAAGAGGCCCTGGGCGACGTCGCTGACGAAAGTCTGCACGCCCCGGGCCAGTCTTCCTAACGCTGTCATAGCACTTCCTTTCTACGCGCGGGGCCTTCGTGAGGGTGCCGCCCTGGGCAGCACGTTCACTTCGGCTCCTCGTTTGGATTGGTACGCCGTCGGATCGGGGCCCTGGAGGCCCATCGGTTTCCGACTCGCCGGGTTCGGCAGCGGGTTTCTGGTCTGCCCGGACGCGATGGTCCGGGAACGGGGCGGATTCTAGGAAGCCCCCAAATACTAGGTCAAGGATATTTTAGCAGGTCTTTATTCCAACGGGTTTTGACGAGCTGCCAGGTTGGACGCGCCAGCCGGAAATAGTTCCGTGGCGGGTCGTCCACAGGCGCCGGCATCCGGATGCCAGCCAGGGGGTCGTTGCTACAATTTCCGTAGCGAACGTGGGGTCCGAATCGGCCCGGGAGCCGCTCGTCGTCCGGCCTCGTCCGGAGCCACCGCCCGTCAGGATTGCCCAGGGAGGGGGAGGGTGGCGTTCAATGGCCTGCCCGGTGGCCATTGAAAAGCCGCATTTGAAATCCCCGGTGGCCTGGCCTAACTTGGAAGTTCCTGGGCGACCAGGCAGCAGCCGGTAGGGCCACGTTCCGTGGCAGCCCCGGCCCCACTTGGAGGCAATCGTTGCCTCCGGCGCGATCCGGGCAGCACGCCCGAAACGCGAACCCAGACGGCAGCGACGCGGGTCGGACCGTCCAGCCCGGCAGGCAGCTTCAGGCTCCTGGCCGGGCTTTCTCATTGCGCTGCCGCAAGGCGCGGCGTCCCCGGCGGAACCCTCGTGCCGCATTCGCGGCGAGAATACGCACCTGGCCCCCCTTCCCCGGGGGGCTTTCCTTTCCCCAAAAGACCAAGACAGTGAGCACCTTGAAGACCCACGACACCCAGGCGCTGGATGCGCTGACCGGGGGTGCCTTTTCCGCGCCGACCTCGGGCGAGCGCGCGGCCCGCCTGCGCGAGTGGCTGAACGGCGAACCGAGCACCGAGCAGATGCAGGAGGTGTTCCGCGAGCTGAGCGCCCGCGACAAGGGCGCGGCGCGCCTGCTGCGCGAGAAGCTGGACGAGATCAAGCGCGCCAAGGGCCAGGAGGCGATCGCCGCCGAATGGACCGAGAAGGCCCGCGCGCTGCTCGCGCAGCCCCGCCTGAACATCGCCGACGCCATGGCCTGGCAGCGTGACGCCGCCAAGGCCGGCGCGCCCCTGAGCCGCGAGCCCCTGGCCGGCGTGAAGTCGCAGCTGGCCGAGCGCGTCAAGGGCATCGAGGACCTGCAGAACCGCGTCCAGGTGCAGCGCGAGGCCGCGGTGCTGCTGGCGCAGCGCATCGAGGTGCTCTCCACCAAGTCCTGGAAGGACGCCGAGGCGGCGGCCGAGGCCCTGCGGGTTGACGTCCCGCAGTGGCAGGCGCAGGCGCAGGCGCTGCTGGACGATCCCAACTGGGCCAGCGTCGACCCGAAGTTCCCGCCCCTGCTGGAAGCCTCGCGCGGCCAGCTGCAGGTGGTGTGGGACGCGTTCCAGAACGCGCTGGGCCAGGCCGCCGCCGCCGCGACCGACGCCGAAGCGCCGCTGCCGCCGGTGCCGGTCTGGGCCGACGAACTGCGCCTGGCCCGCGGCCTGCACGTGGAGCCCGCGCCGAGCAAGCCCGCCAAACCCCCGGTGGACCCCGAGAAGCGCGCGCTGGCCAACCGGGCCGTGGCTGAAGCGCTATCGAAAGTGGAGCAGGAAGTGGCCCAGGGCCACGGCAAGGCCAGCGCCGGCGCCGCCAATGCGCTGCGCAACGCGCTGAAGGAGCACGGCAGGCTGGTCGACGACAAGCTGGAGACGCAGGCGCATGCCGCCCTGGCCGCGGCGACCGAGCTGGAAGGCTGGCAGCGCTGGCGCGCGGACCAGCTGCGGCAGGAGCTGGTGGCCAAGGCCGAGGCCCTGTTCGAGACCTTCCCGGCCAAGCCGGCGAAGGCGGCCGAGGCGCCTGCGCCCGAGGCGGGTGCACCCGAGACGCCCGGACCCGAGGCGCCCGCACTCGAGGCGGTTGCCGCGGAAGGCGAAGCGGCTGCACCGGCCGCAGCCGCGCCCGCACCCGCTGCGGCGGCGCCGCGGGTGCGCAAGCCCCGCTACGGCGGCCGCAAGATGCAGGAGACCCTGCGTAGCCTGCGCGAACAGTGGAAGCAGGTGGACCAGGGCGGCCCGCCCAACCACGCCCTGTGGAAGCGCTTCGACGAAGCCTGCAACGAAGCCTACAAGGTGGTGCAGGAGTGGCTGGACAAGGTCAAGGCCGAAGCCGCCGAGCACCGCACCGCGCGGCTGGCGCTGATCGCGGAGGTGAAGGCCTGGGCCGCCGCCCATGGGCAGCCCGAAGGCGGCGACTGGAAGTCCTTCAACCGCGCCCTGCACCAGTTCTCGGACCGCTGGCGCGAGGCCGGCCACCTGAGCGAGAAGGCTTTCGCCGAATTGCAGCCGCAGTGGAAGGAGGCGATCGGCGTGGCGGCCGCGCCGCTGGAGCAGGCCCAGAAGGCGAGCATCGAGCGGCGCAACGCGATGATCGACGAGGCCCGGTTGCTGGGCGAGGCGCCCGTGCTGCGCATCGACGCGGTCAAGGCCCTGCAGCAGCGCTGGCAG
>JAGWTH010000073.1 GCA_028868995.1 Burkholderiales bacterium
CGACGGCCTGGACCGTGGCGGGGCCGCCCTTGACGATGCGGACCTTGCCCTCCGCTTCGGTGATCTCCAGCTCGGAGACGTTCGATTCCGACACGAGGTCGATCAGCGTCTTCAGTTTGCGCAAGTCCATGGGGTTCTCCTGCCTCGTCTCGTAAGAGGTGGCGAATTTACAGCAAAATTCGCCTTCTTCCTTCTTTTTACAAGAAAGAGGTCCTAATTTTTGATGGGTCCGCACTCGGGCGGGTGACGGCGGCACAGCGGCGCCGCAGCGGCCGCGCCGGTCAGGACGAGCCGGACCAGTTCTTCAGGTCGGCCTCGCTGAGCTTGCCCATTTTACGCTGCCGGACGCTGCCATCCGCCGCGAACAGAACGGAATAAGGCAGGGCGCCGGCCTGGTTGCCCAGGCTGCGGGACAAGTCGGTGCCCTCCAGCCCGGCCAGCGCCACCGGGTAGCTGATGGGGCTGCGTTGCAGGTATTTGCGCACCGAGGACGGTTGGTCGATCGCCAAGCCGATGGTTTGCCAGCCGTTCGCTGAATTTTGCCGGTAGAAAGCATCGAGAAGAGGAATCTCCTCGACACAGGGCGCGCACCAGGTCGCCCAGAAGTTCAGCAGCAGCGGCCGGCCCCGGAATCCCGCCATGGCCAGCGGCGCGCCCTGCGGCGTGGCGAAGCTCAGCGTCCACAGGCGGTCGGACGCCGCGGTGTCGATGTCGGCGACGCGATGGCGCCACCAGGCGAAGCCCGCGCCGGCGGCGGCGGCGGCGGCCGCGACGGCGCCCAGCAGCCAGCCGCGCCGGGCCGGGTCGGCCGGCCCGGGGGCCGTGCTCTCATTCATGTTCCGATTCCTCCACCAGGGCGCGGACGGCGGCGAGGTCGCCGCGCGGGGTCCGCCCCTTGCTGTCCGGCTTCAATGCCCCCCGCAGGTCGTCGTGGTCGTAGACCAGCAGGTGCACCCCGACCGGCTCGCCCAGCTCCCGGCACATGCTGCTCAGGCTCAGGGCCTCGACCGCCTCGCCGTTGAAACCGGTGACGGTCCGGGGCATGTAGTCCACGCGGTTCTCGATCAGGGCGATTTCCGCCGACTTCGGATCATCGCAGAACAGCTGCAGCCAGATGTCCGACAAGCGCGTGGCCGTGCCGTGCCACACCGCCCCGCCCAGGTGCGGCCGGAATTCGGCCAGCCGCTCCATCCAGGTCAATGCCAGGCGGCGCAGGGCCGCCAGCTGGGCCGGCTGGGTGTCGGCGCAGAACAGGGCGATGTATTCGCGCACCGCATCCTCCACCGCATCGTTGTCCGGCAGCGCCGCACGCGCCGGCAGCCCGAGCTGCTTGACGGCCCGGCGCTTGGCCGGCCCGAATTCCAGGCCCTCCTCCACCACCAGGCGGGCGGCGGTGGCGGCGATCTCGGCCTGCAGGGTGTCCATCGGGTGGATTCTGCATGGACGCGGCCGCCCCGGCTGCCTACAGTGGCTTGTCCCCACCTTCCGGAGCGCGCCGCATGCAAAGCACGATGATGACCACGCCCCTGTCGCTCAACCACCTGCTGGAGCGCGCCGGGCGGCTGTTCCATCGCAACGAGGTCGTTTCGCGCCTGCCGGACAAGTCCCTGCGCCGGCACAGCTACGGGGAGTTTTACCGGCGCACCCGCTCGCTCGCCTCCGCCCTGCAGAAGCTGGGCCTGAAGAAGGGCGAGCGGGTCGCCACCCTCTGCTGGAACCACCACGCGCACCTGGAGTGCTATTTCGGCATCCCGGCCGCCGGCGGCGTCATGCACACCCTGAACCTGCGCCTCGCGCCCGACGAGATCGGCTGGATCGCGGGCGACGCGCAGGACCGCTTCCTGGTGGTCGACGACGTGCTGCTGCCCCTGTACAAGCAGTTCGCCGGCCTGCATCGTTTCGAGAAGGTGATCGTGTTCCCCTTCTCCGGCGCGCCCGTGGCGCCGGAGTTCGCGGACTACGAGGCGCTGCTGGCCGCGGCCGACCCCGAGGGCTTGCGCTACGCCGAGCACGCCGAGGACGACCCGGTGGCCATGTGCTACACCTCGGGCACCACGGGCCGGCCCAAGGGCGTGGCCTACTCGCACCGCTCGACCATCCTGCACACGCTGGTGGCCAGCCTGGGGGACTTCTGGGGCCTGCGCGGCACCGACGTCGTGCTGCCGGTGACGCCCATGTTCCATGCCAACAGCTGGGGCATGCCCTACGGCGCGGTGATGATGGGCGTGAAGCTGGTGTTCCCGGGGCCGCACCTGCACCCCGAGGACCTGCTGGACCTGATGCAGCTGGAGCCGCCCACGCTGTCGCTGGGCGTGCCCACCATCTGGCTGAGCCTGATCCAGGCCTACGACGCCGCCCAGGCGCCGGACTCGCCCCACCACGGCCGCTGGAAGCTGCCCGCCGGCATGCGCTCGCTGGTGGGCGGCGCCGCCGTCCCCGAGGCGCTGATCCGCGCCTTCGACCGGCACGGCATCTGGATCGAGCAGGGCTGGGGCATGACCGAGACCTCGCCCGTGTGCACCATCTCCTATCCGCGCGCCGAGCTGCGCGGCGCGGGCGACGACGAGAAGTACCGGCGCGCCGCCATGGCCGGCGTGCCGGTGCCGCTGGTGGACCTGCGGGTGATCGGCGAGGGCGGCGAGCAGCCCTGGGACGGCCGCAGCGTGGGCGAGATCCAGGTGCGCGGGCCCTTCATCACCGGCAGCTACCACGAAGTGCCGCGCGATCCGGGCAAGTTCACCGACGACGGCTGGCTGCGCACCGGCGACGTCGCCAGCGTGGACGAACTGGGCTTCGTGCGCATCACCGACCGCACCAAGGACCTGATCAAGTCGGGCGGCGAGTGGATCAGCTCGGTCGACCTGGAGAACGCGCTGATGGCCCATCCCGCGGTCGCCGAGGCGGCGGTGATCGCCATCCCCGACGAGAAGTGGAGCGAGCGGCCGCTCGCCTGCGTGGTGTTCAGGAAGGGCGCCGAGGCCCAGCCCGCCCAGCTCAACGAACTATTGCTGAAGCAGGGCTTCGCCAAGTGGCAGTTGCCGGAGCGCTATGAGTTCATCGACGCCATCCCGCGCACCTCCACGGGCAAGTTCTGGAAGCTGAAGCTGCGCGAGCGCTTTCCGCGCTAGGGTGGCGCGGCGGCGCCGCGGTAGGTGAGCGCACGCGAACCCCACCGCGGGCGGCCGCGATAATCCCGCCCATGCACATCCATATCCTCGGCATCTGCGGCACGTTCATGGGAGGCGTGGCCGCGCTCGCCCGCGAGGCCGGCCACCGGGTGACCGGCTGCGACGCCGGCGTGTACCCGCCCATGAGCGACCAGCTGCGCGCGCTCGGGATCGACCTGATCGAGGGCTACGACGCCGGGCAGCTGGCGCTCGCGCCCGACGTCTGGGTGGTGGGCAACGTGGTCTCCCGCGCCCGCCAGCCGGACGGCTCGCCGAAGTACCCGCTGATGGAGGCCATCCTGGACCAGGGCCTGCGCTACACCAGCGGGCCGCAGTGGCTGGCCGAGAACGTGCTGCAGGGACGGCACGTGCTGGCGGTGGCAGGCACGCACGGCAAGACGACGACCACCTCCATGCTCGCCTGGATCCTGGAGCACGCGGGACTGCAGCCCGGCTTCCTGGTGGGCGGCGTGCCGCTGAACTTCGGCGTGTCCGCGCGCCTGGGCAACACGGCACGGCCCCGCGCGCCCTTCGTGATCGAGGCCGACGAATACGACACCGCCTTCTTCGACAAGCGCAGCAAGTTCATCCACTACCGGCCGCGCACGGCGATCCTGAACAACCTGGAGTTCGACCACGCCGACATCTTCGACGACCTGGCGGCGATCGAGCGCCAGTTCCACCACCTCGTGCGCACCATCCCCTCGACCGGCCGCATCGTCGTCAACGGCCTGGAGGAAAGCCTCGCGCGCGTGCTGCACCAGGGCTGCTGGAGCGAGGTGCGCAGCTTCGGGGCGGCCGTGAGCGACTTCCGCGCCGAGGGCGAACCGAACCGCTTCGAAGTGCTGGAACAAGGCCACCGCGTCACGCAGGTGCAATGGGAGGTCGCCGGCGTGCACAACCAGCTCAACGCGCTGGCCGCGATCGCCGCGGCGCAGCACGTGGGCGTGACGCCGGCGGCGGCCGCGGCGGCCCTGCGCGAGTTCCGCAACGTCAGGCGGCGCCTGGAAGTGCGCGGCGTCGCCGGCGGCGTGACGGTGTACGACGACTTCGCGCACCACCCGACCGCCATCCGCACCACCATCGACGGCCTGCGCCGGCAGGTGGGCGCCCAGCGCATCCTGGCGGTGTTCGAGCCGCGCAGCAACACGATGAAGCTGGGCACCATGAAGGCGCAGCTGCCCTGGAGCCTGGAGCAGGCGGACCTGGCTTTCTGCCACGCCGGCGGCCTGGGCTGGGACCCGGCCGAGGCCCTGCGGCCCATGGGCGACCGGGCCCGCGTGGCGCAGACCGTCCCCGAGCTGGTGGAGCAGGTGAAGGCGGTCGCGCGCCCGGGCGACCACGTGCTGTGCATGAGCAATGGCGGCTTCGGCGGCATCCACGCGAAGCTGCTGCAGGCGCTGGGCGCGCTCGCCTAGGCGCGATCAGCTATCGGGCATCAGCGGCAGCGGCGCCGTCATGTCGTTCAGCGGCGCGTCGCCCAGTCCGGGCGGCCGCGGCGACGAGTCCATCACCGAGAAGTACACGCTCTGCTCGCTGTGCCCGGAATCGCGCGCCGGTGTGGATGCGCGCACCGCCGAAGCCATCGCGCGCTTGGGATTGGACGTCACCGAGCCGACGACGTACAGCGCCGACAGCACCCGCGCGAGCTGGGCCTCGCCCATGCCGGTGGCGTGCTGCAAGCCGTTGAAGTTCATGCCCGGGTGCGCGACCAGCTCGCGCATCGCCAGCAGGTGCGCGTCCTTCAGCTGCCGCTGCGGCAGCCGCGGCGGCCGGCGGAAATACAGCGGGTGCGAGCGGTAGTGCGCCGGCAGCAGGTCGCGCTGCGTGCGCTGGGCGTACTGCCACATCACCAGGGACACGCTGGAGCGCGGGAAGTTGGACGGGATCTTGACGGCGCCGCGGTCGCGGATGCACCAGCTGGCGTCGACGAAGTCGCCGGCCTGCACGCCCGGCATCACCCCGGTGCCCAGCTTGAGGTCCACCACGGCCAGCAGGTCGTGCCCGCGCAACACTTCCCAGGAGCCCGAATTCAGGCTGGGCTGGTTGTCGGCGATGCTGGCGGCCAGGGCGAACTGCGACAGCATGGTCTGCATCCAGCCGGCGAACTGCTTCAGCACCGCGAGGCCGGCCGCGCGGTCGGCCAGGTCGAAGGTGACGGCGGGATGGAAGCCCTGCGCGGTGACCGGCAGCGAGAACGCCACCGGGCGGTCGACATCCGCCAGCGCGATCTGCACCGAGCGGCCGGACGGCACGGCCGGCTGCACGCGCAGGTGCTGGTTGGGCATCAGCAGCGTGCGGCTGCCTTCCAGCCACCAGGCGTCGGCCTCGGCGAAGGAGCCCAGTTCCCACCGGGCATGGGCCGAACTGGCCGCCGCCGCCGCTTCCGCCGCCGTCTTCTGCTGTGCCTCCGTATAGCCCGCCAATCCCAGGCGGAGCACGGGGACCTCGATGGTCATGGGTTCCTCTTCGGTCTGTGATCTGGCCGAGTCGAAACGAATATATCGATCGAGTTACAAGATGTAAATACCGCAGAGGGTCCCGCAAGCTACCGGTCGCGACGATCTCGCACCGCGCGTGACAAAGTTTCCAGAACGGCCAGCGATTCGTTCCAGCCGATGCAGGCATCGGTGATGCTTTTGCCGTACTCGAGCGAGCGCGGGTCGTCCTTGCCGGGCGTGAACTTCTGCGCACCGGCGACCAGGTGGCTTTCCACCATCACGCCGAAGACGTGGCGCGAGCCGCCGGCGATCTGGCCCGCGATGTCGCGCGCCACGTCGACCTGCTTCTCGGCCTGCTTGCTGCTGTTGGCGTGGCTGCAGTCGACCATCAGCACCGGCGGCAGCTTGGCCGCCTCCAGTTCGCGACAGGCCGCCGCGACGCTGGCGGCGTCGTAGTTGGGCACTTTGCCCCCGCGCAGGATCACGTGGCAGTCGCGGTTGCCGTTGGTCTGCACGATGGCGACCTGGCCGTTCTTGTGGACCGACAGGAAGTGGTGCGGCCGCGCCGCCGCCTGGATCGCGTCGGTGGCGATCTTGATGTTGCCGTCGGTGCCGTTCTTGAAGCCGATGGGCGCCGACAGCCCCGAGGCCAGCTCGCGGTGCACCTGGCTCTCGGTGGTGCGGGCGCCGATCGCGCCCCAGGAGATCAGGTCGCCGATGTACTGGGGCGAGATCACGTCGAGGAACTCGCTGCCCGCCGGCAGGCCCAGGCGGTTGATCTCGATCAGCAGCTGGCGGGCGATGCGCAGGCCCTCGTCGATGCGGTAGCTCTCGTCCAGGTAGGGGTCGTTGATCAGGCCCTTCCAGCCCACGGTGGTGCGCGGCTTCTCGAAGTACACCCGCA
>JAGWTH010000074.1 GCA_028868995.1 Burkholderiales bacterium
CCTGCAGATTGGTCATGCTCACGTTGCCCCGTTGCGTGGGCAAGCAGTGTTCGATGCGGGCGAATTGCTCGGGCGTGATCTCCATGACAGGCAGTGTCGCGCATTCGTGCCGTTCTTGGAATTAGTGTTAACACGCCCTAGCCGCTGCGGTCGGGCGTCAGAAGTGGTAGCCGACGCCCAGCGTGACCCCGTCGACCTTCACGCCGCCGCGGTCCATCAGGTGGGTGTAGTCGAGGCCGACACGCAACTGCTGGTTGATCTTGTAGTTCACCCCCAGGCCGTAGGCGAAGTCGTTGCCCGAGGTGTTCGCGCAACCGGAGGCGCAGCTCACGTCGACATTGCTGCGCGCCCAGCCCAGGCGGCCGAACAGCTCCACGTTGCTGCCGACGTCGACCTTCGGCTTGAGGAACAGGCCGTAGCTGTCGTGCAGCTTCATGGTCACGCCCTGGTTGCTGTCGCTGGAGGTGCCCCCCGCGACCATGCCCTCGATGGCGAGGTTGGGCATCAGGTCGTAGCCGAGGATGCCGCGCAGGGCACCGGAATCGGTGTCGGCGCCGTTGCCCTTGATGTTGAGCCAGGAATAGCCCAGTTCGCCGTAGAGCGGCGACATGGCGGACTGTTGTTGCGCGTGAGCGGCGGTGCCCAGCAGGAGGAACGCGGAGGCTGCCGCGGTCGCGATGCGTTTCATTGGTGCTCCACGAATGGTCTTGGCGGCCCCCGCTTTCGCGAGAGGCCGTCGAGCAGTCTAGGGAGCCCGCGGGCGAGCCACATGAAGCGAAAGCAAAGAATGTATGCGGTTGACGCGGTCGGAACTTTCACGACGGAACGCGATCTCCCGGGTCCGCATTAGCATGAGCGCATGGACGTCTACCTGAACGACCGGCACGCGCAGCACCATGGCCGCCACGAGATGTTTCGCGGCGCGCTGGTGACGTGCTTCGAGATCCCCGCGCGCAGTGACTACGTGTTGCAGGAGTTGCAGGCACGCGGGATCGGCAGGATCCGTCACGCACCGGACGTCGAACTCTCCGTGCTGGAGCGCGTGCACGCGCCGCTCTACCTGCACTTCCTCGCGAATGCCTGGGACGAGTGGGTGGCGCTGGACCCGGCCAACGCGCAGCGCGACGCGCTGCCCTCCTACTGGCCCATCCGCACCTTCCGCAGCGACGTGCTGCCGGCGAGCTTCCCGGCGCGCCTGGGCCTGTTCTCCTTCGACGCGGGCTCGCCGCTGACCGCGGGCACCTGGACCGCCGCGCGCCAGGGTGCGGCCTGCGCGGTGGCCGGCGCCGACGCCCTGCTGCGGGGCGAGCGCGCGGCCTTCGTGCTGACGCGCCCGCCCGGCCACCATGCCGGCCCGGATTTCTTCGGCGGCTACTGCTTCATCAACAACGCCGCCGTTGCCGCGCGGCACCGGCTTCGGGCGCTGGCGCGAGGCGCTGGCCGAGGCGCTGCGGGCCGTCGGGCGCTTCGGCGCGCAGGCGTTGGTGGTGTCGCTGGGCGTGGACACCTTCGAGGGCGACCCGATTTCCGGCTTCGGGCTGCGCAGCGAGGACTTCCTGCGCGTGGGCGAGGACCTCGCGGCGGCCGGCCTGCCCACGCTGCTCGTGTTCGAAGGCGGCTATGCGGTGGCGCAGGTGGGCGTCAATGCGGTCAACGTGCTGGAGGGTTTCGCGCAGCGCGCGGGCTGAGGTCATGCAGAACCGGTCCGCACCCCGGGGTTTCCTGCGCGGCCGCCTGGCCGCGCTGCTGGCTGCGGGCTGCGTGTCGGCGTGCGGCGGCGGCATCAGCATCGCCTTCTTCTCCATCGGCGGCGGGACGGACCTGTCGCTGCATCCGAGCGGCCTGCCGTCCTCGCTCACGGTGGGCGAGGCCGACGATCCGCAGGTGAACGGCACCTACGGCAGCGGCGACACCTTGCTGAGCGACGTCGTCCTCTCCGCGTCCGGCGGGGGCGACCCGGGCACCTGCATCTTCCGCTTCTCCGGGCTGCAGCAGGCGAGCGGTCCGCGCGGCCTCGAGGGCGAGATCCGCTACGTCGCGGGCAGCGCGGTCCTGGGCACGACCTTCATCGCCATCGACGGCCTGCGCTACCAGGTCGACGGCGGCAGCCTCGCCGTGGTGGACCTGGCCCATGACCAGGTGCGCTACGCAGGCCTGGTGCTGCCGGGCATCGCCCCGACCCCGGGTCACATCACGCTGTCGGGAACCGTGCCGATGCGGGATGCGGCGCGGCCGGTGGGGTGCTGAGGGGGTTGAGCCGGGGTTCGCCCGCGGCTCACCGCCGGCCTACGGACGCACTTCCAGCAGCGCCCGCGCCACCTCCGCGAAGCCCGCGCCGCGCTCGGCCTGCGTGACGTAGGCCGGCTTGTGGGTCAGCTGCGCCTCGAAGCGCCGGATGTTGGCGACGCCCACGCTGTGCGGGAAGTGGCGGAACATCAGCACGTCGTTGGTGGAGTCGCCGACGTAGACCCAGCGATCCAGTTCCTCGTCGAGCGCGCGGTCCAGCAGCTCGCGCACGATCCAGCGCGCGCCCTCCAGCTTGTCGTGGCGGCCGTACCAGCCATTGACATGGATGGAGCTGACCGTGGCGTTCATGCCCTCGGCGCGCATCAGCGCCACCACCTGCTCGATCGCCTCGGGCGGCAGGTGCGCGAATTCGTCGTGGTCGATCGCGATGTCGGTCTCGCGGCCGGCGCTGTCGCGCGCCAGCGTGGCGCCGGGGACCTCGCGCAGGATGCGCCGGGCGACCTGCTGCATGCGGGCGAAGTTGGCGGCGCGTTCGTCGGCGGGCTGCTGGTACCGCTTGCGTAGCGTGCCGGGCGCGGTGCCGCGTGCGAGCGCCACCGCGCCGTTCTCTGCGACGATCGCGTCCACCGGCCACTGCAGGGCGAAGGGTTCGCTCCAGCCGGCCGGCCGTCCGGTGATCGGGATGACGTGCAGGCCGGCGCGCGCCAGCGCCGCCAGGGCGGCCAGCGCATCCGGCGTCACCGCGCCTTCCGTGGTGAGGGTGTCGTCGATGTCGGTCAGCACGCCGGCGATGCGCGCGCGCTCGCCGGCAGGCCAGTGGCTCAGGGGCTGCATGGCGGTGCGCGTCATGACGGGCGGCCCCTCAGCCCGCGTTCTGCAGTGCCAGGCCCGCGTGTTCGCGCAGCAGGTGGAAGTGGATCTTCGGGAAGCGTTCCTGCGCCAGCCGCACGTCGTAGGGCGAGGTGCACAGGAAGGCCAGCGCGTCCGCCGCGTCGAGGGCCAGCCGCTGCGGGTAGGCGTCGGTGAAGGCCTTGAGCTCCGCCGGCGTGTCCGCCGTGATCCAGCGCGCGCCGGTGTAGGGGCAGCCTTCCAGCCGCACGTCGCAGTCGTACTCGGTCTTCAGCCGGTGCTGCACCACCTCGAACTGCAGCTGGCCGACGGCGCCCAGCAGCATGGGCCCGCCCACCTGCGGGCGGAACACCTGGATCGCGCCTTCCTCGCCCAGCTGGGCCAGGCCCTGCTGCAGCTGCTTGGTGCGCAGGGGATTGCGCAGCACCACCACCTGGAACAGCTCCGGCGCGAAGAAGGGCAGGCCGGTGTACTGCAGGCTGACGCTGCCGTCGGTGATGGTGTCGCCCAGCTGCACGCCGCCGTGCGTGGTGAAGCCGATGATGTCGCCGGCATAGGCCTCGTCCACCGCCTCGCGCCGCTGCGACAGGAAGGTCACCACCGAGGTCGGGCGCAGCTCCTTGGCCGTGCGCTGCACCTTGAGCTTCATGCCGGGCGTGTAGCGGCCCGAGGCCATGCGCACGAAGGCGATGCGGTCACGGTGCGACGGGTCCATGTTGGCCTGCACCTTGAACACCACGCCGGAGAAGGCGGGGTCGTCGGGCTCGACGATGCGCTCCAGCGTCTGGCGGTTGACCGTGGCCGTGCTCTTGCGCGGCTGCGGCGACGGCGCCAGGTCGACCAGCGCATCGAGCACTTCCATCACGCCGAAGTTGTTGACCGCCGAGCCGAAGAACACGGGCGTCTGCTTCGCCGCCAGGAAGGCGGCGTGGTCCCATTCCGGCGAGGCGCCGGTGGCCAGCTCCATGCTCTCGGCGGCGGCGTCGTACTCGTGGCCGAAGCGCTGCTGGAGCGCGGCCGCGTCGGCCAGCGGGATCGTGTCGAAGTCCTGCGGCCGGCGCTCGCTGCCGGCCTCGAACACCGTCATCGCCTGCGTGCGCAGGTTCATGATGCCGCCGAACAGCTTGCCCTTGCCCACCGGCCAGGTCATGGGCACGCAGGGCATGCCCAGCTCGCGCTCGACCTCGTCCAGGATGTCCAGCGGCTCGCGCACCTCGCGATCCATCTTGTTGACGAAGGTGATGATGGGCGTGTCGCGCTGGCGGCAAACCTCGATCAGGCGGCGGGTCTGCGCTTCCACGCCGTTGGCCGCGTCGATCACCATCAGGGCCGCGTCCACCGCGGTCAGCACGCGATACGTGTCTTCCGAGAAATCCTTGTGGCCGGGCGTGTCCAGCAGGTTGATCACGTGGTCGCGGTAGAGCATCTGCATGACCGAGGAGGCCACGGAGATGCCGCGCTGCTTCTCGATCTCCATCCAGTCGGAGGTGGCGTGGCGCGAGGCCTTGCGGCCCTTCACCGCGCCGGCGATCTGGATCGCGCCGGAGAACAGCAGCAGCTTCTCCGTCAACGTCGTCTTGCCGGCGTCGGGGTGGGAGATGATGGCGAAGGTGCGGCGGCGCCGGACTTCGGCGGCCAGGGGCGATGCGGACAAGGGGAAACTCCGGAATGCGCGCGGCCATGCCGGAGCATGGCCGCCAGGTCAGCCCGGCCGTGCAGGGAGTACGGGGCGAGCTTCACTGTGTATTCTCCCATGCCCGGGGAATGCGCGTGGCCGGCCGGCCGGCCCCGGCCCGGCTCTCCCGATCGGGGGTGGACGCCGGAATGCTCGCGTTTCGTCATTCCCTTGCGGGATCGCCGTTCCTAGAATCGCCGCGGGGCGCCCTGAGACCCAGCCCGCGCTGCGCCCCAGGGGAGGGGCGCATGGCGATGCAAAGGCGGACTTCCGGGGTGTGGGTCGAGGCGCGCGGCGCGGCCGCGGTCGCTTCCGGCTCACCTCCCATCCGGCGCGCGCGCCTGAACGAGCTGCGCCCTCCGCCGCCCGGCGGCGCCGGCACCGCTGACCGAGGAAGAGGCGGTGGTCAACGTGCTGGAGGCGCAGGACCTCGACCTGGTCGACGCGATCCCCATTGACCCGGGCGCCGCGCAGGCGATGCGGCGCGGCGGCCTGCTCGCGCGACTCGCGACCAGCCAGGCGATGGTCTACGTGTTCCGCTTCCTCGCCGCGCCGGTCCTCACGGGCGCCGCGCGCTTCCTGGAGCGCAAGGTCGCCGAGGGGCTGGTGCGCATCGCCGCGCCGGAGCCGGAGAGCTGGCAGTACGTGGCCGACGAGGCGGCCCTGCCCCTGCCGGGCGGCCGGCCGGCGCGCGTGCTGCTGCTGGTGCACGGCACCTTCAGCTCCACCGTGGGGAGCTTCGGCGCCCTGGCGGGCCAGCCCGAGGGCCAGGCCTTCCTGCGCTCGGCGCTCGCCTCCTACGACCTGGTCCTGGGCTACGACCACCCGACGCTCAGCGTGCTGCCCAGCGAGAACGCCGGCGAACTGGCCAGGCGGCTGGAGCGCATCCCGTTCGCCGAGCCGCCCGAGGTGGATGCGATCAGCTACTCGCGCGGCGGGCTGGTCCTGCGCAGCCTGGTGGAATCCATCCTGCCCACCGCGCCGCTGGCGCTGCGCATGCGCCGGGCGATCTTCGTGGGCGCCACCAACGGCGGCACCGAGCTTGCCAACCCCGCCAACTGGAGGCGCCTGGCGGACCGGTACACCAACCTCGCGGCGGCCGGCGCGCGGGCGGCGGCGCTGATCCCGGGCTTCGCCGCAACCGGCGTGATGCTCGCCAGCGCGATCCGCGGCGTCGGCGTGCTGGTGAAGGTGCTCGCCGCCAGCGCCGTCACCGACCAGGCCGTGCCGGGCCTCGCGGCGATGGAGCCCGGCGGGCCCTTCGTGCGCGAGATCAACGGCCGGCAGCCGGGCCAGCCCGGGCCGCAGCAGATGGACTACCGGGCGATCACGAGCGACTTCGATCCCGACACCGCACGGGCGTCGGCCGATCCCGCCGTGCTGCCGCCGGGCCTGCTGCTGCACCTGGCCGACAAGGGCGCCGATGCGCTGTACGGCAAGCCGAACGACCTCGTGGTCAACGTCGACTCGATGACCGACATCGATCCCGCCCTCGGCGACTTCGTGCGCGACGTGTTTCCGTTCGGCACCAACGGCAAGGTGCACCACTGCGCCTACTTCAGCCAGCCGGAGACGGCGCGGCACCTGATGCAGTGGCTGCTGCCGGTCGCGGCGCGCGGCTGACGATTTCCCCCCCCCCACCCCA
>JAGWTH010000047.1 GCA_028868995.1 Burkholderiales bacterium
TCAACCCGACCGGCCGCTTCGTCATCGGCGGCCCGCAGGGCGACTGCGGCCTGACCGGCCGCAAGATCATCGTCGACACCTACGGCGGCGCCTGCCCGCACGGCGGCGGCGCCTTCTCCGGCAAGGACCCGTCCAAGGTGGACCGCTCCGCCGCCTACGCCGCGCGCTACGCCGCCAAGAACATCGTGGCGGCCGGCCTGGCTAAGCAGTGCCAGATCCAGGTCGCCTACGCGATCGGCGTGGCGAAGCCCATGAACGTGACCGTGTACACGGAAGGCACGGGCGTGATCCCGGACGAGAAGATCGCCGCGCTGGTGAACGAGCATTTCGACCTGCGGCCCAAGGGCATCATCCAGATGCTGGACCTGCTGCGCCCGATCTACCAGAAGACCGCCGCCTACGGCCACTTCGGCCGCGAGGAGCCCGAGTTCACCTGGGAGCGGACGGACAAAGCGCAGGCGCTGCGGGCAGCGGCCGGCCTCAAGTGAGGCCGGCAGGGGCGTAGCCCCGTCCTGCGCTTTGGGGGGCACTCATATTGCGAAGCAATGTGATGTGGCCACACAAGGCTGCCGCGCTGCGTGCAGCGGCTGGCCTGAAGTAATTCAGGCCAGCAACCGCGCAGCGGTTCGCAAGATTCGAAGGGGCGCTGATGCGCCCCTTTTCCTTTGAGGGCGACGTCCGGCAGACGCCGGCGCCGCCGCCCCTCACTCCACCGTCACGCTCTTCGCCAGGTTCCGCGGCTTGTCCACGTCCGTGCCGCGCGCACAGGCCGTGTGGTACGCCAGCAGCTGCAGCGGCACCACGTGCAGCAGCGGGCTGAGCACGCCGTAGTGCTCGGGCATCCGGATCACGTGCACGCCCTCGCTGCTGTCGATGCGGCTGTCGGCGTCGGCCAGCACGTACAGCACGCCGCCGCGCGCGCGCACCTCCTGCATGTTGCTCTTGAGCTTTTCCAGCAGGGCGTCGTGGGGTGCCACGGTCACCACCGGCATCTCGCTGGTCACCAGGGCGAGCGGTCCGTGCTTCAGCTCGCCGGCCGGATAGGCCTCGGCGTGGATGTAGCTGATCTCCTTGAGCTTGAGCGCGCCCTCCAGCGCGATCGGGTAGTGCATGCCGCGGCCCAGGAACAGCGCGTTCTGCTTGCCGGCGAAGTCCTCCGCCCAGGAGATCACCTGGGGCTCCAGGGCCAGCACCGCCTGCAGCGCGGTCGGCAGGTGGCGCATGGCCTTCAGGTGCTGCGCCTCCTGCGTCTCGGTGAGCCGGCCGCGCACCTGGGCCAGCGCCAGCGTCAGCAGGAACAGGCCCGCGAGCTGCGTGGTGAAGGCCTTGGTCGAGGCCACGCCGATCTCCACGCCGGCGCGCGTGATGTAGGCCAGCTTGCACTCGCGCACCATCGCGGAGGTGGCGACGTTGCAGATCGTCAGCGTCTGCTCCATGCCCAGCGAACGCGCGTGCTTGAGCGCGGCCAGCGTGTCGGCCGTCTCGCCGGACTGGCTGATGGTCACCACCAGCGTGCGCGCATCGGGCACGCTCTCGCGGTAGCGGTACTCGCTGGCGACTTCCACCTGGGTCGGGATCTTCGCGATGCTCTCCAGCCAGTACTTCGCCGTGCAGCCGCTGTAGTAGCTGGTGCCGCAGGCCAGGATCAGGACCGAGTCGACCTCCTTGAACACCCGGTACGCGCCGTCGCCGAACAGCTCCGGGGTCACGCCCTCCACGCCTTCCAGCGTGTCGGCGATCGCGCGCGGCTGCTCGAAGATCTCCTTCTGCATGTAGTGCCGGTACGGGCCCAGTTCGGCGGCGCCGCTGTGCGCCTGCACCGTGCGCACCGGCCGGGTCGCCTGGCGGTGGCTGCGGTCCACGATCCAGTAGCGCCCCAGCTGCAGGTCCACCAGGTCCCCCTCTTCCAGGTAGACGATCTGGTCGGTGACGCCGGCCAGCGCCATCGCGTCGCTGGCGAGGAAGTTCTCCTCCTTGCCCACGCCCAGCACCAGCGGCGAGCCCTCGCGCGCGCCGACCACGCGGTGGGGTTCGTCCTTGCAGAACACGGCGATGGCATAGGCGCCGTGCAGCTGCTTCGTCGCCGCCTTGACCGCCTCGAACAGGTCGCCCTCGTACAGGCTGTCGACCAGGTGCGCGATCACCTCGGTGTCGGTCTGGCTGGCGAAACGGTAGCCCCGGGCCTGCAGCGCGGCGCGCAGCTCGTCGTGGTTCTCGATGATCCCGTTGTGCACGAGCGCGATGCGCCCCGCGGCAGTGGCCGCGACCTCCCCGGGCCCGTAACTGAAGTGCGGATGGGCGTTGTGCACGGCCGGCGCGCCGTGCGTGGCCCAGCGCGTGTGGGCGATGCCCGTGCCGCCCTGGATCTGCTCCGCCTCCACCTGCGTCATGAGTTCGGCCACGCGCGCCGTGCTGCGGGCGCGCTTCAGGCCGTCGGCGTAGACGGCGACGCCGCAGGAGTCATAGCCGCGGTATTCCAGGCGCTGCAGGCCCTGGACCAGGATGGGAACGATGTTGCGCGTGGAGACCGCGCCGACGATGCCGCACATGGATGCCTCTGGATCTGTCTGGGACGCGGAGACTGTAGAGGCGACCCCACGGCATTTGTCTTCTATTTCGTTTTTATTTTGATATTTTATTTCATATTTACACCATAGAGCAATAAAATTCCACAATGAAATCTCATTTGGAACTGGATACCACGGATCTGGCCCTGCTGACGCAGATCCAGGACGATGCTTCCCTCAGCAACCAGGACCTCGCCGCCCGCATCCACGTCTCCCCGGCCACCTGCCTGCGCCGGGTGAAGCGCCTGCGCGAAGCCGGCGTGATCGAGCGCGAGACGGCGGTGCTGAACCCGCAGCGGCTGGCCGAAGCCCTGGGGCACGGGCTGGAAGCGGTGGTGGAGGTCTCTCTCGACCGCCAGGGCAGCGAGGAGCAGGACGCTTTCGAGCAGCGCGTGATCGCCGACGATGCCGTGCAGCAGTGCTACCGCGTCTCGCCCGGGCCCGATTTCATCCTGGTCGTGGTCGCCCGCGACATGCCGGACTACCTCGCGTTGGCGCAGCGCCTGTTCACCAGCGATGCCAACGTGCGCAACGTGAAGGCCTTCTTCTCGGTCAAGCGGGCGAAGTTCCGGCCGCGGCTGCCGCTGCCGGCGCGCGGCTGAGCGCGGCTACTTCGGCTGCTTCTTCGGCCGCTGCCAGCCGGTGAGGCTCACCTGCTTCGCGCGCGCGACCGTCAGCGCGTCCGGCGGCGTGTCCTTGCTGATCACCGAACCGGCGCCGATGGTGCCGCCCTTGGCCACCGTCACCGGCGCCACCAGCACGCAGTTGCTGCCCACGCGCACGTCCGCCTCGATCACCGTGTGGTGCTTGTTGACGCCGTCGTAGTTGGCGGTGATGCTGCCCGCGCCGTAGTTGACCCGCTCGCCCACCGTGGCGTCGCCCAGGTAGGCCAGGTGGTTGGCCTTGGCGCCGCGCGCCAGGGTGGAGTTCTTCACCTCCACGAAGTTGCCGATGTGCACCTCCGCACCCAGCTGCGCGCCCGGGCGCAGCCGCGCGAAGGGGCCGATACGGGCGCCCTCGCCGACCTGCACGCCCTGCTTCTCGCCGTCGATGTGGGTGCAGGCCTGGATCACCACGCCCGGCCCGATGCTGGCGTTGGCGATCACGCAGTTCGGGCCGATGCGCACGTTGTCGCCCAGCGTGACCTCGCCCTCGAACACGCAGTTGACGTCGATCTCCACGTCCTGCCCGCAGGCCAGGCGCCCGCGCAGGTCGAAGCGCGCCGGGTCGGCCAGGCGCACGCCCTGCTCCATCAGCGCCCGGGCCTGGCGGCGCTGGAAGGCGCGCTCCAGGTCCGCCAGCTGCAGCGGGCTGTTGACGCCGTCCACCTCCACCTGCTCCGAGGCCGGGGAGGTCACGACTTCGCAGCCGTCGGCGACGGCGAACTTCACGATGTCGGTGAGGTAGTACTCGCCCTGGGCGTTGTCGTTGGTGAGGCGCGCGAGCCAGGCCTTGAGCTTCTTCGCGGGCACGGCCATGAAGCCGGTGTACACCTCGCGGATCGCCCGCTGCGCCTCGCTGGCGTCCTTGTGCTCCACGATCGCCCGCACCGCCTCGCCCTGGCGCACGATGCGGCCGTAGCCGGCGGGATCCGCCATCTCCACGGTCAGCAACGCCAGCCGCTGGCCGCCGCAGCGCTCGAGCAGCGCCCGCAGCGTTTCCGGCCGGATCAGCGGCACGTCGCCGTTGAGGATCAGGGCGATGCCGTCGTCCGGCAGCACCGGCACCACCTGCTGCACGGCGTGCCCGGTGCCCAGCTGCGGCTCCTGCCGCACGAAGTCGGGGGACGGGCGGCCGGCCGCGGCGGCCGAGGCGCGCAGCCAGGCCTCGACCTCCTCGGCGCCGTGGCCCGTGATGACGATGGTGCGGCGCGCCTGCAGCGCCTGGGCCGTGTCCATGACGTGCTGGATCAGGGGCCGGCCGCCCAGCCGGTGCAGCACCTTGGCCGTCCGGCTCTTCATGCGGGTGCCCTTGCCGGCCGCCATCACCACCACATCGACTGCTGTCATTGCCTTACCCTTCGTCCTCATGAAGCGCACGCGAGCGCCCCGCCTGGGCGGCATTATCGTTGCGCTGGCCCTGGCGCTGGCCCTGGCCGGCTGCAGCGCGGTGAAGCTGGGTTACGACAGCCTCCAGCAGCTGGCGTACTGGTGGCTGGACGGCTACGTGGACCTGGGCGGCGAGCAGCAACCGGTCGTGCGCGCCGAGCTCGCGCGCCTGCACGCCTGGCACCGGCGGCAGGAGCTGCCTCGCTGGGCCGACCTGCTCGCGCGCGCCGAGCAGCTGGCCCCGGGCGACGTCCGCCCCGGCCAGGCTTGCGCGATGGTGGCCGAGGCCCGGGTGCGCCTGGAGGCTGTCGCCGACGCGGCCGAGCCGGCGGCCGCGGCGTTCGCACGCACCCTCGCGGGCCGCCAGCTGCGCTTCCTGGAACGCAAGTTCGCCGAACGTGACGCGAAGTTCCGCCAGGAGTTCGTGGAACCGCCGCCCGCGCAGCGCCTGGACCGGCGCTACGCGCAGTGGCTGGAACGGCTGGAATCGTTGTACGGCCGCCTCGACGAGGCGCAGCGGGCGCTGCTGCGCCAGGGCCTGGCCCGCTCGGAAGGGGACCCGCAGCGCGTCTTCACCGAACGGCAGCGGCGCCAGCAGGACCTGCTGCAGACCCTGCGCCGGCTGCCGCACGTGCCCCCGGAGCAGGCCCGCGCGCAATTGCGTGCCTGGCTGGAACGGGCGCTGTACCCGCCCGATCCCGCCTACCGCGCCTGGCAGCAGGGCCGGCTGGAAGAGGACTGCCGCCTGTTCGCGGCCATCCACGCGAGCACCACGCAGGCGCAACGCGAGGAGGCGGTGCGCCAGCTGCGCGGCTACCAGCGCGCCCTGAGGGAACTGGCGGCGTCGCCGCCGCTGTGATGGGACCGGGGGCGTGCCGCGGACTCAGGCCTGCAGGGCCGCCCACATCTCCTTGTCGCGCTCGGCGGTCCAGACGCGCGGGATCTTCAGGCCGCTGGCCTCGTCGTAGGCGCGGCTGACGTCGAACGGCAGGCAGTGCTCGTAGATGAAGACCTGGCCGAAGATCGGGTCCATGGACTTGCGCGTGTGCGCCATGGCGGCCTTCAGGTCCATCTTGGCGGCCGCTGCCTCCTTGGCGCAGCGGAACAGGGTCTCGACCCAGCGCTTGGTGTAGTCCAGCGCCCGGTTCACCTCGGCGTTGCCCTTCATCGCCTGGCCGCGCCCCGGCACCAGCGCCACGGCGTTCAGTGCGCGCAGCGCCTCCAGGGTGGCGGGCCATTCGGCCAGGTGGGCGTCACCGGTGTAGACGCCGGCGTTGTATTCGACCAGGTCGCCGGAGAACAGGACCTTCTCCTCCTCGACCCAGGCAATGGTGTCGCCGCGCGTGTGGCCGTTGCCGGGCGACCAGATCTGCACCTTCACGCCGCCCAGGTCCACCGTCAGGCGGCCGGGGACCTCGCCCTGGCCGGGCACGCCGCCGCCGATGACCATGGTGGGCCAGGTCAGGCCCGGGATCTCCTCGGCGTTGCGGAACAGGCGCGGGAAGCGGTCCATCTCGGACTGCATGTCCTCCTTGCCCCGCTCGGCGATCAGCTCGTAAGTGCCCTGGCTGGCGATGATCTCGCTGGCGCCCTCGGCGAAATAGGCGCTGGCGCCCAGCACGCGCACCGCGTGGTAGTGGGTGAGCAGCACGTACTTGATCGGCTTGTCGGTGACGGTGCGGATGCGCTGGATCAGGTCGCGCGCCATCGAGGGCGTGGCCGTGCAGTCGCTGACCATCACGTACTTGTCGCCGATGATGACGCCGGAATTGGGGTCGCCCTCGGCGGTGTAGGCCCAGCAGTGGGCAGACAGCTGCTCGAAGGTGATTTTCTTGTCGGCCAGGTCGGCCTGGCTCGCGAAGGCTTTGCTCATGGGTCTCCTGCTAGGGGCGCGGTGGATGGGAGGGATTCTACTTAGCGTAACGCATTACGCATTGTTGAATGCCCGGCCAGCCACCGTACCGGCAGGGATTCAGCCGGCCGCGCCGTGCGGCCGGCGCGCGGGCTGGGCCCGGCCGCCGCCGTGCAGCGCGTCCCAGGCCAGGCGGGCCAGCCCGGCGCCGAGTTGCCCGGTCGCCCGCAGCGCCAGGCCGGCGGCAGCGCGCAGGTCGGCCAGGGGCTGCAGCACCACCGACAGGTTCAGCGGACGCTTTCCGGTGGCCGGCGCGAATACCGGCTCCCAGCCGAAGCAGGAGGCGCCACCGGCAGTCCACGCCTCCAGCACCACGGCCTGGCCGGCGCGCACGAACAGCGAGCGGCCCGTCTCCAGCACGTGGTCGCCGCTGTCGTCGGGCCGGCGGCCGTGCGGGCCGTCCACGGTCGCCCAGACGCGCCCCTGCGCGACGCGGACGATGCCATCGGTCACGGGCCGCAGCGTGATGGCTCGGCCGCCTGCCAGCTTCCAGGTGCCGGGCAGGGCCCTGGCGGGCGCGGATTCCAGGATGCGTTGGGCGGACGAGGGGGTCATGGCGGGCTCCAGCGATGGCTTTTCGGAATGGAATGATGGTGCCTGACCGCTTGGCGGTCCAATGAAATCCGGCTACCCTATTGATTCTCGAATCGCATCAATCACCGGGCCCGCCATGCAGCACTCCCAGACCCACCTGCGCACCCGCCCGATCTCCGCGGGCCACCTGCGCGCCTTCGAGGCGGTGGCGCGCCACCTGAACTTCCGGGCCGCCGCCGAGGAGATGGCGCTGACCCAGTCCGCGGTCAGCCGCCAGATCCAGGCGCTGGAGGAGGAAGTGGGCGTGAGCCTGTTCCTGCGCCACACGCGGGCGGTGGAGCTCACCAGCGCCGGCGCGCAGCTGCTGCTGGCGGTGTCGCAGTCGCTGCCACGCATCGACAACGCGGTCCGCCAGATCCGCCAGAGCGCGGGCCGCCGTTCGGTGGCGCTGACCACCTTCGCCTCCTTCGCCTCGATGTGGCTGATCCCGCGGCTGGAGCAGTTCCAGCGCGACCACCCGGACATCGACATCCGCATCGACGCCACCGACGCGGCGCTGGACCTCGACGTCTCCGACGTGGACCTGGCGCTGCGCTACGGCCCCATGGCCGCCATGCCACCCCACGCGACCCGCCTGTTCGGCGAGCAACTCACGCCGGTGGCCAGTCCCTGGCTGCTCAAGAGCGGGCCCGGCCTCACCAAGCCTGCGGACCTGGCGCAATTCACCCTGATCGAGGCCGGCGACGCGCACCAGACGCACCTGGAGTGGCTCACCTGGCGCCGCTGGTTCGACGAGCGCGGCCTGGCGAAGCTGCAGCCCAAGCGCTGGCTCTATTTCAACTACGCCTACCAGATGGTGCAGGCGGCGCTCACCGGCCAGGGCGTCGTGCTGGCGCGCCTGCCGCTGGTGGCCGAGAGCCTGGCCAACGGCGACCTGATCGAGCCGCTGCCCCGGCTGCGCATGGACTCGCCCATGGCCTACTGGCTGATCGTGGGGCCGCGCAGCGCGCAGCGGCCCGAGATCCGCGCCTTCTGCGACTGGCTCATGACGCAGAGCCGGATCACCCGGCAGACGATCGGCGAGGTGCCCGACCCGGACACCGTGGACACGCTGGATTGAAGGCCGCGCTCAGTCGTCCTCGTCGCCCAGCGAGATCGGCCAGACCACGCCCAGCTCGTTGAGGATCGCGTCCAGCGGCACGTCGTGCGGCTCGGGCTCGAAGGACGGCACGAAGCCGGCGGCCAGGCCCAGGCCGACGGTGTAGGGCCTGGGCTGCAGCTGGGCCAGGGTGCGGTCGTAGAAGCCGCCGCCGTAGCCCAGCCGGTAGCCGCCGACGCCGTAGCCCACGCAGGGCACGAACAGCAGCGTGGGCACGACGACCTCGGTGTCCTTGGGCTTGGGGATGCCGTAGGCGTCCTCCTCCATCGGGCAGCCCGGATACCAGGCATGGAAGGTCAGCGTCCGGTCGACCTTGTCGACCACAGGCAGGCCGATGCGGCGCGGCTGGGGCCGGTCGAGCAGCTCGCCGTCCTCCTTCCAGCGGTGCAGCGCCGGCAGCGGGTCGAACTCGCCCTTGATCGGCCAGTAGGCCCCGATCACGGTGTCGGTGCGGCCCACCAGCCAGATGCGCATGACCTGCTGCAGCAGGTCGGCACGGCGCAGGCGGTCCGGCATCTTCAGGCGCTGTTCGATCAGCCTTTGGCGCAATGCCCTTTTTTCCTCGGACCTGTCCATAATTTCCCGCATGAAGTTGAGAACGATTCTGGCATCGTTGGCCCTCCTCGTTGCGGGCAGCGTCACGGCCCAGCAGGCGCCGCCGGCCTCCCAGGTGCGCGACGACGTGATCCTGGACATGCAGAAGGCCTTCCAGGCCGGCAACAAGGCCCGCCTGACGCAGCTGCTGCCCCTGGTCCAGGGGCATCCCCTGGAAGCCTGGGCCGCCTACTGGGAGCTGCGCGCCCGCCTCGACACCGCCTCCACGGATGAAGTCCGGCAGTTCCTGGACCGCTACGCGGGAACCTACCAGGAGGACCGCCTGCGCAACGACTGGCTGCTCCTGCTGGGCCAGCGCCGCGACTGGACGACCTTCGCCCAGGAGTACCCGCGCTATCGCATGAACGACGACCGCGAGGTGCGCTGCTACGCCCTGCTGGTGGAGGCGACCGCCGACCCGGCGCGCCTGCCCGCCGCGTCCGAGGAGGTCCGCCGCAACTGGCTGGCGCAGCGCAACGGCGACGACGGCTGCACCCTGGCCGCCTCCACCTTCTACGGCCAGCGCGGCTCCCGGCTCACCGCGGGCGACGTCTGGCGCAAGGTCCGCCAGTCGGTGGAGGCCAACCGCAGGCAGGCGGCCTCCGACGCGCTCGAGATCGTCAAGCCCGAATCGCTGCCGCTGCTGGCCGAGCTGAGCGCCCGCCCCTCGAAATTCCTCGCCGGCAAGGTGTTCGCCTTCTCCCGCACCCGCCGCGAGATGGTGGGACTGGCGCTGATCAAGCTGGCCACCAGCGATGTCGACAGCGCCGCCGGCCTGCTCGAGAACAAATGGGGACCGCAGCTGCATCCCGAGGAGCGCAACTGGGTCTGGGCCGTCGTCGGCCGGCAGGCGGCCCTGCGCATGCTGCCCGAGGCCGACAGCTATTTCGACAAGGTGCAGCGCGACAAGGATCTCAGCGACGACCTGCTCGGCTGGCAGGTGCGCGCGGCCCTGCGCTCACCCGGCGGTCCCGACTGGAAGAACATCGCCCGCGCCATCGCGGCGATGAGCGAGGCGGCGCAGGCCGAACCGGCCTGGAAATACTGGCAGGCCCGCGCCATCCTGGCCGCCGAACGGCCGACCGAGGCCCACCGCGCCAAGGCCGAGCAGTTGCTGGAGTCGATCGCCTCGCCGCGCGGGTTCTACGAGCAGCTGGCCCTGGAGGAGCTGGGGCAGAAGGTCACCGTCCCGCCCCGGCCCGCCCCGCCGACCGAGGAGGAGATGCGGGCCGCCCGCGAGAACCCCGGCCTGAACCGGGCGCTGTATGCGATCTCCCTGGGCCTGCGCTCCGAGGGCGTGCGCGAGTGGAACTACACCACCAACCTGCATCGCCCCGGCGGCCTCGACGACCGCGAGCTGCTCGCCGCGGCCCAGCTCGCCTGCGACCGCGAGGTCTGGGACCGCTGCATCAACACCAGCGAGCGCGCCAAGGGCGCGTTCGACTTCGCCCAGCGCTATCCCATGCCCTTCCGCGAGCAGGTGGTGCGCCGCGCGCAGGAGATCAGCCTGGACCCGGCCTACGTCTACGGGTTGATCCGGCAGGAAAGCCGCTTCGTGATGGATGCCCGCTCCAATGTCGGCGCCGCCGGCCTCATGCAGGTGATGCCGGCCACGGCCCGCTGGACCGCCCGCAAGATGGGGATGGCCGGCTTCAGCGCCGACCAGCTGCACGACCGCGACACCAACATCGCCATCGGCACGGGCTACCTCAAGCTGGTGCTGGACGATTTCGGCGGCTCCATGCCGCTGGCCGCGGCCGCCTACAACGCGGGGCCCAGCCGGCCGCGCGCCTGGCGCAACGGCGTGCCGGTGGAGGGCGCCGCCTGGGCCGAATGCGTGCCCTTCTCGGAGACGCGCGACTACGTGAAGAAGGTGCTGGCCAACACCACCTTCTACGCGGCGATGCTCACCGGCCAGCCCCAGTCGCTGCGCGCGCGCCTGGGCACCATCGGCCCGCGCGACGCCTCGCAGCCGGAGGCCAACGGCGACCTGCCCTGAGCCGGGCATCAATCGGGCCGCGTTTTTGCATCAATGGCGCGGCGCGGCCCGCTAGCATGCGGGCATCCGCCACGGAGGTCCGCATGCTCACGCTGTACATCGGCAACAAGAACTACTCGTCCTGGTCCATGCGCCCCTGGGTGCTGCTGAAGCAGGCGGGCATCCCCTTCGAGGAGCGCATGGTGCGCTTCGACTCCTTCGAGCGCGATTCGCGCTTCAAGCAGGAAGTGCTGGCCGTCAACCCCGCCGGCCAGGTGCCGGTGCTGGTGGACGACGGCTTCGCGGTGTGGGACTCGCTGGCGATCACGGAATACGCGGCCGAGAAGTTTCCCGACCGGGGACTGTGGCCGCGCGATGCGCAGGCCCGCGCCCGCGCGCGCAGCGCCTGCGCCGAGATGCATTCGGGCTTCGCGGCGCTGCGGACCCACTGCCCCATGAACATCGAGGCCTCCCTGCCGTACGTCGGCGCCCTGGTCTGGCGCGACCAGGCCAGCGTGCGCGCCGACGTGGAACGCATCGCCTCCCTGTGGACCGGCCTGCTGCGGGAGCACGGCGGGCCGATGCTGTTCGGCGAATTCAGCGCCGCCGACGCTTTCTACGCGCCGGTGTGCACGCGCCTCATCACCTACCAGCTGCCGGTGCCCGGCGCGGTGATGGACTACGTGCGGCGCGTCTGCGCGCTTGCGGGTGTGCGGGCCTGGATGGAAGAGGCGCTCGCCGAGCGCGACTTCATCGCGACGAACGAGCCCTACCGCACCGGCCGCTGAGGCGCGGGGGGCTACACTGCCCTCCATGAGAGCTTTCCGGGTCGGCGGCGCGGTGCGGGATGCCCTGCTGGGGCTGCCCGTGCACGACACCGACTGGGTCGTCGTTGGCGCCACGCCCGAGGCGATGATCGACGCCGGCTACCTGCCGGTGGGCAAGGATTTCCCCGTCTTCCTGCATCCCGCCACCCGCGAGGAATACGCGCTGGCGCGCACCGAGCGCAAGACCGGCCGCGGCTACCGCGGCTTCGCCTTCCATGCCGCCCCCGACGTCACGCTGGAGGAGGACCTTGCACGCCGCGACCTCACGATCAACGCCATCGCCCAGGCGGAGGACGGCTCGCTGATCGACCCGTTCGGCGGCCAGCAGGACCTGCGGCGCAAGGTGCTGCGCCACGTCACCGGCGCCTTCCGCGAGGACCCGGTGCGCATCCTGAGGGTGGCGCGCTTCGCCGCCCGCTTCCACGCCTTCGAGGTCGCGCCGCAGACGCTGGACCTGATGCGCGAGATGGTGAGGGAGGGCGAGGTGGACCACCTGGTGCCCGAGCGCGTCTGGCAGGAGCTCGCGCGCGGGCTGATGGAGGAGCGGCCCTCGCGCATGTTCGAATTGCTGCGCGAATGCGGCGCGCTCGCGCGCGTCCTGCCCGAGGTGGACTGCCTCTGGGGCGTACCGCAGCGCGCCGACTACCACCCGGAGGTGGACACCGGCGTGCACAACATGATGGTGATCGACATGAGCGCGCGCCTGGCCGCGCCGCTGCCGGTGCGCTTCGCCTGCCTCACCCACGACCTGGGCAAGGGCAACACGCCGGGCCACGTGCTGCCGCGGCACCACGGCCACGAGCAGCGCGGCGTGGAGCTGCTGCAGGGGCTGTCCGCCCGGCTGCGCGTGCCCAACGAATGCCGCGAACTGGCCGAGGTGGTGGCGCGCGAGCACGGGCACATCCACCGCAGCCAGGACATCGGGGCGGCCGCCGTGGTGCGCCTGCTGGAGCGCTGCGACGCCCTGCGCAAGCCGCAGCGCTTCGACCAGATCCTGCTCGCCTGCGAATGCGACGCCCGGGGCCGGGGCGGCCTGCAGGAGCAGCCCTACCCGCAGCGGGCGCGCCTCGCGTCCGCTCTGGCCGCGGCGCTGTCGGTGGACACCGCGACCATCGCGGCCCAGGCCCGCGAGCAGGGCCTGGCGGGCGAGGCGATCGGCGAGTGCATCCAGCGCGCCCGCATCCGGGTCGTGCAGGACCTTCAGACCAGCAGCGCGAGCGCCGCGTAGTCGCCCACCCGCTCGCCCAGCCCGGCGGGCACCAGTTCGCAGCCTTCGGTGAGCGCCGGCAGCCGGCCGCGCAGCTGGGCCTGCAGGCGCGGCAGCAGCCAGTCCTGGTGGTGGCTGAACACGCTGCCGCCCAGGGCGATGCGCTGCAGGTCCAGGATCACGGTGATGTTGTAGAGCGCGCGGCCCATGACGCGGCACAGTTCGTCCACGATGGCGGCCGCGGCGGCATCGCCGGCGCGCGCGCGCTGCAGCAGCGTGGCCGCATCGGCGCCGAAGCGCCGCGGCAGGGAATTGCCGCCCACCAGGGCCTCCAGGTCGCCGATGTTGCCGCAGCCGCACAGGGCCTGGTCGTCGTCGCTCGCGAACATGTGGCCGCCGTGGCCGGCGTTGCCGTTCTTGCCGCGCAGCACGCGGCCGTCCACGCACAGCCCCATGCCCACCCCGGTGCTCCAGGTGACGTAGGCGCAGTGGTCCACTCCCTGCAGCGCGCCCCAGCGGCGCTCGGCCTCCAGGGCGGCGACCGCGTCGTTCTCCACCCGCACGCCCCCGGGGAAGCGCTGGCGCAGCGGCGCCTCCAGCGTGGCGGTCGGCCAGTCGTTGGGCAGGCCGCGCGCCGGCCCCGCCAGGCCGCCGCAGATGTTGGGCGTGGCCAGCTCCACCAGGCCGCCGCGCAGCACGAACGGGCCGGTGGAGGCCACCCCGGCGCGCTGCACCGTGTGCGGCGCGATCCCCATCCCGGCACAGGCTTCGTCGACCAGGCGGACGATCTGGCGCGCCACGGCGTCGTTGCTCCCGGTCTTGGCGGTCGGCTCGCTGTGCCGGCCCACCAGCTCCAGCCCGGCGCCGGTGTTGAGGCTGACGGCGACCTTGGTGCCGCCGACGTCGATGCAAGCCTTCATGGCGTCACAGGAACTTCGCAATCACCCCGGCCAGCAGGCTCAGCACGATGCTGGAAGCCAGCGGCACGAACAGCTCGCGGCCGAAGATGCGCAGTCGCAGGTCGCCCGGCAGCCGGCCCAGTCCCAGCTTGTGCAGCCAGGGCGCGAACCAGCTGAAGATCACGAGCGCGAGGAAGACGACGATCACCCACCGGATCATGGTTGCCAGTGTGCCTGCAAAAAGTCAGAGCGTGTGGGTGCGGTCGCCGTGGCGGAAGCCCAGGGCGTTCCAGAACGGGCCGCGCTGGAAGGCGATGACCTTGAACAGCTCGCCCATCTCGTGCTCCGCCATCAGCCGCTGCGCCGCGGCCTGCTCCCGCACCCCCAGGGCGGCCATGCGCTCGACGATGCCGCAGTTGACCAGGAAACGGCCCTGGCTGGTGTAGCCCAGGGTGGGCAGCCCCGCCTCCTGGGCCGCCGCCGCCACGCCGGTGAAGTCGACGTGGGCGGTGATGTCCTTCTCGCCCGGCGCGTCCAGCGGGTCGGGGTCGGCCAGGTGGCCGCGGTGGCACATCAGGGTGCCCATGGAGCGCTGCGGGTGGTAGTACTCCGCCTCCGGGAAGCCGTAGTCGAAGAAGAAGGCCGCGCCGGCCTCCAGCCGCTCGGCCAGCATGCGCGCGAAGGCCTGCGCCTGCTGGTGCAGCTCCGTCAGGTAGTCGTGCGTGCCGGCCGGCTCCACCGGCGGGCGCAGCCCGGTCGGCCGGTCGGACCAGGCGAACCGGCCCTCCCGCAGCGTCACGCCGCGCTCGTGCCACTGCAGGCCCTTGCGCGCGAGCAGCTTGACCGGCATGGCATCGAGCACCTCGTTGCCCACCACCACGCCGCGCATGCGCTCGGGGAGTTCGGTCGCCCACTGGACCCGGCCGGCGAAAGGCGCGAGCGCCTCCTGCTGGCGTGCGCGCAGCGCCGCCGACAGCTCCACGATGGTGTAGCGCTGCACGCGCGACCCCAGGGCCTGCAGCAGCTCGCGCGCGAGCGCCCCGGAGCCGGCGCCGAACTCCCAGAGCTCGGCGGTGCCGGTGCGCTGCAAGGCCTCGTCGAGCTGGGCCGCCAGCGCCTGGCCGAACAGCGGGCTCATCTCGGGCGCCGTGACGAAGTCGCTGCCCGAGCCCGGCATGGTGCCGAACTTGCGGGAGGTGTTGGCGTAGTAGCCCAGGCCCGGCGCGTACAGCGCCAGGGCCATGTAGCGGTCGAACGGCAGCCAGCCGCCGGCGCGCTCGACCTGGCCGGCGATCAGCCGCTGCAGCGCGCCCGTTACACTCGTTGCATGCAATTCCACCGCCCGATTGTCCGCCAATGAGCGGCGCCGCTGGTCGCACCGTGCTGGTCACCGGCGGCTCGCGCCGGCTGGGCCGCACGATCGCGCTGGATCTCGCGGCCGCCGGCTGGCAGGTGGCCGTGCACCATCGCGATTCGGAGCAGGAGGCGCGCCAGACGGCCGCCGACTGCGAGCGCCACGCGCCTTCCGAGGTGTTCCGGGCCGAGCTCGCCGACGAGGCGCAGGTGCGCGCGCTGGTACCGGCGGTGGTGCGGCGCTTCGGCCGCCTGGACGCGGTGGTCAACAACGCCTCGCGCTTCCAGCAGGACGACGCCCGCAGCTTCGCCACGGACAGCTTCCTCGCCCACATGCTGCCGAACACCGTCGCCCCGGTGCTGCTGGCGCAGGCCCTGGCGGCGCACCTGGACGAACGCGACGCGTCCGGCGCGGTGGTGAACCTGCTGGACCAGAAGCTGTGGAACCCCAATCCGGACTTCCTGAGCTACACGCTGTCCAAGGCGGCGCTGGAGAC
The DNA here is from genome assembly GCA_028868995.1 of Burkholderiales bacterium. GTDB lineage: Bacteria > Pseudomonadota > Gammaproteobacteria > Burkholderiales > Burkholderiaceae_C > Ramlibacter. Next base: position 15,576 of record JAGWTH010000047.1, read on the forward strand.
CGCCACCACGGTGCTGGCGCAGGCGCTGGCCCCGCGCCTGCGGGTGGTCGGCGTCGCGCCCGGCCTCACGCTCACCAGCCACCTGCTGCCGCAGGAGAAGTTCGAGCAGCTGCACAAGCTGTCGCCGCTCGGGCGCTCCTCGACGCCGCAGGACGTGGCGCATGCGGTGCGCTTCGCGCTGGAGAACGGCTCCATCACCGGCACCACGCTGCTGGTGGACGGCGGCCAGCACCTGATGAAGTTCGACCGCGATTTCTCGTTGATGTAGCCTCGTGGGTCGGATCACGATTTGCGAAGCCGATGTGCTCTGACCCCAACTGACCAAGATGACCAAGGCCGGCACCCAGACCCTCACCCTCGAAGGCCTGCGCTTCGACGCCAACCTGGGCATCCTGGACCACGAGAAGACGGCGCCGCAGCCGATCCGCGTCGACGCCGAGCTGAACCTGGGCACCCAGCCCCTGCTGCCCAGCGACGACGACATCACCCACGTGCTGGACTACCGCAAGGTGCGCCGCATCATCATCGAGGAATGCACGGCGCAGCACGTCAACCTGCTGGAGACGCTGATCGGCAAGCTGGCGCACCGCCTGATGCAGCTGCCCGGCGTGCTGGGCGTGCGGGTGCGCATCGCCAAGCTCGAGATCTTCGAGGACTGCGAGGTCGCGATCCGGGTGGAGACCGGGCTGTGGTAGCCCGGCGCGGGAAAGGCCCCGGTGGCCGAGCGGCCGGCCGCGCCTGAGTCCGACACCCGCTGGCGGTCCGGCGGCGGCTTCATGCTGGCCGCGCTCGGCTCCGCCGTCGGCCTGGGCAACGTCTGGCGCTTCTCCTACGTGGTCGGCGAGAACGGCGGCGGCGCCTTCCTTCTCGTCTACCTGCTCGCGCTCCTGCTGGTGGGCGTGCCCCTGCTCGTGGCGGAGTTTGCCCTCGGCCGCGCCATGCGCCGCGAAAGCGTGGCAGCCATCCGCCGCCTGGCCGCCGGCTCGCCCTGGCGTCACATAGCCTGGCTGTCGCTCGTCGCGCCGAGCCTGGTGCTCGCCTACTATTCCGTGGTGGCGGGCTGGGTGCTGAGGTACCTGATGGACTTCTCGTTCGGTCCACCCACGGCAGCGGGCGACCATGCCGCTGCCTTCAGCGCGCACGTCGCCGGCACGCTGGAGCCGCTGGCCTGGCAGGCGGTGATGCTGGGCGCAACAGCGGCGGCCATCGCCAACGAGGTCACCCGCGGGATCGAACGGCTCAACCGCGTGCTGATGCCGCTGCTGGCCCTGCTCCTGCTCGCGATGCTGCTGCAAGCCGCCACGCTGGACGGGTTCTCCCGGGGTCTGGCGTTCCTGTTCCGGCCGGACTGGGCCGCGCTGGCGCAGCCGCGCGTGTACGTCGCCGCCCTGGGACAGGTCTTCTTCTCGCTCGGCCTCGCGATGGGCGTGATGGTGACCTTCGGCAGCTACCTGCCGCGCGGCACCGCCCTGCACCGGCCGGCCCTCGCGATCGCCTTCGGCGACACCCTGGCCGCCCTGGCGGCCGGACTGGTCATCTTCCCGGCGGTGTTCACCCTGGGCCTCGATCCGGCACAGGGGCCCGGCCTGGCCTTCGTCGTCCTGCCGGAGGTGTTCGCGCGGATTCCCGGCGGCCGCCTGGTCGGCGTCGCCTTCTTCCTGCTGCTGACGGTCGCGGCCCTGACCTCCATGGCTTCGCTGCTGGAGGTCCCCGTGGCCTACACGATCCAGCGCTTTCGGGTCTCGCGCGCGACGGCGAGCTGGGCCTGGATGCTGGCGCTGTTCCTGCTGGGCGTTCCCGCGTCGCTGGGCTACGGCGCCTGGTCGCGGGTCCGGGACGCCGCGGGCCGCGGCATCCTGGAACTGATGGACGCGGCGGCGGTGGACCTGCTGCTCCCCCTGAACGGCCTGCTCCTGAGCCTGCTGATCGGCTGGGCCTGGAACGGGCGCCGAGCCGCGGCCGCGACGGGCATCCGGCCCCGTTGGCTCGCATGGCTGTGGCTCGGCGTGGTCCGCTTCCTCCTGCCGACTCTGCTGCTGGTGGTGCTCGGCGCCGGGATCGCGCGGCTCTGAGCCGGGCCTGGACGGGCCGCGCGCGCCGCCCGCTTGACCTCGCGCAACTGCCGGCCGCGGCCCACCGTTAGGCTGTGACGCAAGGTTCGATGAGGAGGCTGCCATGAAGAGGTTGCTGAGCGAGCTCACCGTGGATGGCAGCCGCGCCTGCCGCTGAATCGACGGGGTTCGCGCATGGATCATCCGTTTCGACCGGTTCGCATCGAGGACTACGAGCCGCTGATCGGCGCCGAGGCGGTCGATCGCCTGGAAGACAAGGCCCGCCGGCTCGCGGGGCTGCGCGTGGTCAACGTCAGTTCCACCTTCTACGGCGGCGGGGTGGCCGAGATCCTGTCCTCGCTCACGCTGCTGCAGCAGACGATGGGCGTGCGCGCCGACTGGCGCCTGATCCAGGGCAGCCCCGATTTCTTCAGTACCACCAAGAAGATGCACAACGCGCTGCAGGGCGGCGAGATCGAGCTCAACCAGCTGAAGAAGGACGTCTACGAGGGGGTGATCGCGCAGAACGCGATGCGCATGGACATGGCGGCCGACGTCGTGGTGGTGCACGATCCCCAGCCCCTGCCGCTCATCAAGCACTTCCGGCGCACCTGCCCCTGGATCTGGCGCTGCCACGTGGACCTGTCGCGCCCGGACAGCGACACCTGGAACTACCTGAGATCCTTCGTCGAGGACTACGACGCGACGGTGCTGTCGCTGCCGGAGTACGCGCGGGAAACCGCCGTGCCGCAGCTGTTCTTCATGCCGGCCATCGATCCCTTCACCCTCAAGAACCGGCCGCTCAGCGACGCCGAAATGGACGAGCGGCTGGGCCACTACGGCATCCCCACCGACCTGCCGATCGTGGCGCAGGTGTCGCGGTTCGACCGCTGGAAGGACCCGATGGGCGTCATCGAGGCCTTCCGGCTCGCCCGCCGCGAGGTGGAGGCCACGCTGGTGCTGCTCGGCAACGTGGCCATCGACGATCCCGAGGGGCAGCAGGTGTTCGAATCGCTGCTGGCGGCCAAGGAAGACCGCATCCTGATCCTCACGGCCGAGGACAGCGCGCTGGTCAACGCGCTGCAGACACGCGCCGCGGTGGTCCTGCAGAAGTCGCTGCGCGAGGGATTCGGCCTGACGGTGACCGAGGCGATGTGGAAGGGCGCCGCCGTGATCGGCGGGCGCTGCGGCGGCATCGCCCACCAGATCGACGACGGCGTCAGCGGCTTCCTGGTGTCCTCGGTGCAGGAGGCCGCCGACCGCATCGTCACGCTGCTGCGCGACGCGGACCTGCGCCGCCGGCTGGGCACGGCGGCGCGCGCCAGCGTGCGTGCGCGCTTCCTGATGCCGCGGCTGGCGGAGCAGTACCTGGACCTGTACTCGGCCTTCGAGCCACGCTTCGTGCTGCACCGGCGCCCCGACGCGAACCTGGACGTGCTGCCCGGCGGCGCCCTGGCGGGCCGATCCGCCTGAGTGCCAGGCGATCCGCGCCGCGCCATGGTCCCCGCCGCCAGCCGCCCGCAGGATCGCCACGCCGGCGAAACCGACTGGCACGCCCTGTCACCGGAGGCAGCGCTCGCGCGGGTCGGGGGCGATGCCCGCCACGGGCTCGACACGCGCGAGGCGCACGCCCGCCAGGCCAGGCACGGCCCCAACGCGCTGCCGCAGCCGCCGGCCCGTCCCTGGTGGCGCACCTTCCTGCGCCAGTTCATGAGCCCGCTGATCTACCTGCTGTTCGTGGCCGCCGGCCTGGCCATCGCCCTGGAGCACCACGGCGACGCGTTCGTGATCCTGTGCGTCGTGTTCGCCAATGCGGTCATCGGCGCGCTGCAGGAGGGGCGGGCCGAGCGCTCGATGGCCGCCCTGCGCGGTCTGTCGTCGCTGCGCGCGCGGGTGCTGCGCGATGGTGCCGAGCGCGAGATCGAGGCGCGCGAGCTGGTCCCCGGCGACATCCTCCTGCTGGCCGCCGGCGACGCGGTCGGCGCCGACGCCCGCCTGCTGGAGCTGTCCCTGCTGCAGGTTGCGGAGGCGGCCCTCACCGGGGAGTCGGTCCCGGTGGCCAAGGCCGTGGCGACCCTGCCGGAGAGCACCGCCCTGGCCGATCGCCACGACATGGTCCACGCCGGGACGCAGGTGACGGCGGGCCGGGCGCGGGCGGTGGTGGTCGCCACCGGGCCGCGCACGGAGGTGGGCCGGATCGCCGGCCTGACCGAGGCCGCGCAGGAACCGGGCACGCCGCTCGAGCAGCGGCTGGAGCGCTTCGGGCGCCTGCTGCTGGTCGCGGCCGCGGTGCTGTTCGTCCTCGTCGTGCTGCTGGGCCTGTGGCGGCGACTGCCGCTGGCCGACGTGCTGATGGTGGCCATCAGCCAGATGGTGTCGATGGTGCCCGAGGGCCTGCCGGTGGCCATGACCATCGCCCTGGCTGTGGGCATGCAGCGCATGGCCCGGCGCGGCGCGATCGTGCGCCGCCTGGCCGCCGTCGAGACGCTCGGCTCGACCACCGTGATCTGCAGCGACAAGACCGGCACGCTCACGCGCAACGAGATGACCGCCGTCGCCGTCTGGCTGCCCGGGGGGGACGGCCGGGAACTGGCCGTCGGCGGCAGCGGCTACGCGCCGGCCGGAGCGATCACCGAGACGGGCCGGCCGGTCGCCGCGGACGATCCCGCGCTGGCGGCGCTGCTGCAGGCGGCCGTTCTGTGCAACGACGCGGAACTGCTGCCGCCGCAAGGGGATCGCGCCTGGTCGGTGCTAGGGGACCCGACCGAGGGCGCGCTGCTGGTGCTGGCGGCCAAGGCCGGCGCCGAACCGGCGGTGCTGCGGCAGGCGGCGCCACGCGAGGCGGAATGGCCCTTCGACTCGGAGGCCAAGCTGATGGCCACCCGCCATCGCCTGCCCCAGGCGCCGCAGTGCGCCTTCGTCAAGGGCGCGCCCGAGTCGCTGCTGCACCTGTGCGCGCCGGCGGACGAGGCCGCCGCGCGGGGCGCGCGCGCCGCGGCCGAGGCCATGGCCACGCGCGCCCTGCGCGTGCTGGCCTTCGGCGTGGTGCGCCACGAGGCGCTGGCCGATGCGGCGGGCTTCGAGTCGCTGGCCGGACGGGTGCGCCTGCTGGGGCTGGTGGGCCAGATCGACCCGCCGCGCGAGGAGGTGCGCTCGGCGGTGGCCCAGTGCCGCGCCGCCGGCATCCGGCCGCTGATGGTCACCGGCGACCACAAGCTCACCGGGCTGGCGATCGCGCGCGAGCTGGGCATCGCCCGGCCCGGCGACCGGGCGGTCGACGGCCCGGAGCTCGAACGCATGCCCGAGGCCGAACTGCGCGAGCGGCTGCCCGCCATCGCCGTGTTCGCCCGCGTGCAGCCCGCGCAGAAGATGCGCATCGTCGAGGCGCTGCAGGCGCGCGGCGACGTGGTGGCGATGACCGGCGACGGCGTCAACGACGCGCCGGCGCTGGCGCGCTCCGACGTCGGGGTTGCCATGGGCATCACCGGCACGGAGGTCGCCAAGGAGGCGGCGGACATCGTGGTCACCGACGACAACTTCGCCACCATCGTGGGCGCGGTGGAGCAGGGCCGGCTGGTCTACGGCAACATCAAGAAGCTGATCCTGTTCCTGTTCGCCACCTCGGTCGACGAGATCCTGGTGCTGATGCTGGCCCTGCTGGCGGGCTATCCGCTGCCGCTGGTGGCGGTGCAGATCCTCTGGATCAACCTGGTGACCGAAGGCACGCTCACGGTCAACCTGGTGATGGAGCCGGGCGACGGCGACGAGATGCGGCGCCGCCCGGTGCCGCGTGCCGATCCGCTGCTCGACGCGGCCATGCTGGCCCGCGTGGTCCTGATGGCCGGCACCGCCGCCGCCATCGCCTTCGGCTGGCTGGCCTGGCGCACGGGCCAGGGCGCCGCGCTGGATGCGCTGCGCACGGAGGTGTTCACCCTGGTGGCGGTCACCCAGTGGTTCAATGCCCTCAATTGCCGGTCGCCCCGCCGCTCGGCGCTGCGCGGCGGACTGCTGCGCAACCCCTGGCTGCTGGCCGGGCTGGCCGCCAGCGTGCTGCTGCAATGCCTGGTGCTGTACCTGCCCTGGCTGAACAGCCTGTTCCATACGGTGCCGCTGCCGGCGCCCACCCTGCTCGCGCTGGTCGCGCTCGCCAGCACGGTCCTGTGGGTGGAGGAAGGCCGCAAGCTGCTCGCCGGGCAGCACGCGAGGAGGCGCCGGTGAGCATGACGTGGATCGCGCTGCAGCTGGTCGCCTGCGCCGGGGTCATCGGCGCCGCCGGCGCCTTCCTCAGCGCCAGTGTCGACCGGCTGGCCGACGCCCATGGCTGGGGGCGGGGCTGGGCGGGGCTGGCCCTCCTGTCGACGGTCACCTCGCTGCCAGAGCTGGCCTCCGGAATCAGCTCCGTGACGCTGGTCGACGCACCCAACCTCGCCATCGGCGATGCGCTGGGCTCCTGCGCCTTCAACCTGGTCTTCCTCGCCGTCGTCGATCTCTTGCAACGCCACCAGCCGATGTACCGCGAAGCCAGCACCGCGCACCTGCTGTCCGCCGGATTCGGGGTGGTGATGCTCGGATTCGTGTCCCTGAGCCTGGTGATCGGGCGGCAGGTGCCGTCGCTGCTGCACGTGGGCGTGTACAGCCCCATGCTGCTGGTGCTCTACCTGCTCGCGCTGCGCAGCGTCTTCGGCCACGAGCGCGCGCTGCGGGAGGCACTCCCTGCGCCAGGCGGGGGGCCGACGGCCGTGCGACGCGAGTGGTGGCGCTTCGGACTGGCAGCGGCCCTGGTGGTCGCCGCAGGCACCTGGCTGCCCGCCCTGGTCGACGGCCTGGCGCAGGCGACGGGCCTGTCGCGCAGCTTCGCCGGCGCGGTGTTCATGGCGCTGGCGACCAGCCTGCCCGAGATGGCGGTCACGCTCGCGGCCCTGCGGCTGGGAGCGCTGGACCTGGCGATCGCCAACCTCCTGGGCAGCAACCTGTTCAACGTGACCATCCTGGCCGTCGACGACCTGTTCTACACGCGCGGGCCGCTGCTGGCCGCGGCAGCGCCGCAACAGGCCGCCTCGGCCTCCGCGGCCCTGCTGATGACCGGGCTGGTGATCGTGGGGCTCGTGATGCGCCCCCAGGGCCGCATCCTGCGCGTGGGCAGCTGGGTGAGCCTCGGCCTGGTGGCCGCCTATGCCTTGCAGGCGGCGGTGCTGTTCCTGGGCACGAGCAGCCCGTAGGCACCGCTCGGGACGGGCGCCAGGACCCCCGCCCCTTCGCGCGTGGTTCGCCAGGGAGCGCGCAAGGACCTGCGACGCCCCCGGGCCGCGTCACATCGGGCAGCTCGCCCAGTCCCCCGGCACCTTGCCCACCAGTCGCAGGAAGCTCTCGAAGGGACCCATGTTGCCCATGGCCTCGAACTTGGGGCCGTCGAACTCCAGGCGCTTGAACATCATCGCCTTCATCGGGCCGTACTCGCCCGCGCCCATCTCCTTCCAGCGCGCCGTCTGCGCCCACATCTGGTAGTCCGCGCCCCGGTCGAAGGCCTGCGTGCCCAGCGCGCCGCCGTAGACGCATTGCGCCTTGCCGTCCTTCAGCGCGATGCGCAACTCGACATGCGCGCTCTTGTCGCAGTCCGAGCGCCAGACCTGCATGGTCTTGAAGCCGCGGCCGGCGTCGTTCTTGATCCAGCCGCTCTCGGCCAGCTTGTCGGTCAGCATCGGCTCGGCGTTCCAGGCGGCGCACATCTGCTCGGCCCACTGGGCCGACATGGCGGTCGGGCCTTCGGCGGCCTGGGCGGTGGCCGCGGCAAGCGCGACGAGGAAGATGGGGAGCGACTTATGCATGCGTTGGGGTTCCGGCTGTCGGCGGTGCAGTGATAAATAAGCAGTCGATGATATCGACGCCCCGCTGCGACCGGCTCAGGGAAGCCCCTCAGGGCAGGGCGTTAAGAAAACGCTAAGACCCCGGCCCGACCATGGGCACCAAAGGAGATGTCCATGGTCCCGATCCAGCTCACCGGCGCCCTCGCCTTCCTGCTGCTCGCCGCCGCGCCCGCCCTCCGGGCCGCGACCCCCGCCGAACTTGCCGCCGGTTACGCGGCGCAGTCCGGCGCCGCGCCCTCGGCGGCGCGCGGCGAGCAGTTCTTCACCAACCGGCACGGCCGCGAATGGAGCTGCGCCACCTGCCACGGCAACCCGCCGACCCAGGAAGGCAAGCACGCGGCCACCGGACGCGCGATCGCGCCGCTCGCGCCGGCCTTCAACCCGCAGCGGTTCACCGACGCCGCCAAGGTGGAGAAATGGTTCCGCCGCAACTGCAACGACGTGGTCGGGCGCGAGTGCACGGCCGGCGAGAAGGCCGACGTGCTGGCCTGGTTGACGACGCTCAAGAAGTGAGGACGCCATGCCTGCCAGACTTTTCCTGAAGACGATGACCGCCGCCGCGGTGGTGGCTGGTGTCGCCCTGCCGGCCTTCGCCGAGAGCGAGGGCCGCGCGAGCGGCGTCCCGCTGCTGCCCAAGTACCGCTCCGAGTGCTCCGCCTGCCACGTCGCCTACCCGCCCGGGCTGCTGCCCGCCGCCTCCTGGGAGCGGCTGATGCGCAACCTGCCGCAGCACTTCGGCACCGACGCCTCGCTGGATCCGGCCAGCGTGAAGGAGATCTCGCAATGGCTCGTCGCGAACGCGGGCACCGGCAAGCGGGGGCGCGAGGAGCCGCCGCAGGACCGCATCACGCGTTCCGCCTGGTTCCAGCGCGAGCACCGCGAGGTGCCGGCGGCCACCTGGAAGCTGCCCACCGTGAAGAGCCCCGCCAATTGCGCGGCCTGCCACACCACCGCCGAACAAGGAATCTTCGATGAACACCATGTCCGCATCCCCCGCTGAAGCCTGCCGCGGCACCCTGGTCTGGGACCTGCCCACGCGCGTCTTCCACTGGCTGCTGGCGGGCAGCTTCGCCGTCGCCTGGCTGAGCGCCGAGAGCGAGCGCTGGCAGCTGGTCCACGTGACGGCCGGCTACACGGTGGCCGGCCTGGTCGTCTTCCGCCTCCTGTGGGGCCTGGTGGGCACCCGCCACGCCCGCTTCGGCGATTTCGTCCGCGGGCCGGGCGCCGTGCTGGCCTACCTGAAGTCGCTGGTGCGCGAGCGGCCGCAGCACCATGCCGGCCACAACCCCGCAGGCGCGCTGGCCATCCTCGGCCTGCTGGCCCTGGCGGCGCTCACCACGGCCACCGGTTGGGCGAACTACTACGAGATCGGCGGCGATGCGCTGGAGGAGGTGCACGAGTTCCTGGCCAATGCCATGCTGGCGCTGGTCATCGTGCACGTCGCGGCGGTGGTGCTGAGCAGCCTGCTGCACCGGGAGAACCTGGTGGCGGCCATGATCCACGGCCGCAAGCCGGTGGCGCCCTCCGAAGGCATCCGCACGCCCTGGCGCAGCATCGGCGTGCTGCTGCTGGTGGCCGTCCTGGGCTTCTGGTGGGTACAGTGGCAGTCGGCGCCGGCCGCATCGGCCACCGGGCCGGCGGCAACCCATCGCGACAACGACGACGACTGAACCCGGCATGCGCATCCTGCTCGCGGAAGACGACCCCCTGCTCGGCGACGGGCTGCAGTCCGGCCTGCGCCAGGCCGGCTTCCAGGTCGACTGGGTGCGCGACGGCGAGGCCGCCGAGCGCGAGCTGCGCAGCGAGGCCTATGCGGCCGCGGTGCTCGACCTGGGCCTGCCCCAGCGCGACGGCTTCGACGTGCTGGCGTCGGTGCGCCGGTCGGGGCTGCGCCTGCCGATCCTGGTGCTGACGGCGCGCGACGCCATCCCCGAGCGCGTGCGCGGCCTGGATCTCGGCGCCGACGACTACGTGCTCAAGCCGGTGGACCTGCAGGAGCTGGCGGCGCGGCTGCGCGCGCTGGTGCGGCGCGCCCACGGCCAGCCCGGCGAGCTGCTGCGGGCGCAGGACATCGAGCTCGACCCCGCGGCGCGCTCCGTGCGCCTGGACGGCCAGCCGGTGCAGCTGGCCACGCGCGAGTTCGACCTGCTGTACGCACTGATGCTCAATGCCGGGCGCGTCCTGACGCGGGAGCAGCTGGAGCAGCACCTGTACTCCTGGGGCCGCGAGGTCGAAAGCAACGCGATCGAGGTCCACATCCACCACCTGAGGCGCAAGCTGGGCCCCGGGCGCATCCAGACCGTGCGCGGTGTCGGCTACACCCTGCTGCGCGAGGCGCCGCCCGCATGATGAAGATGCCGGCCTCCCTGCAGGGGCGCCTGCTCGCGCTGGTGTTGGCGGCCTCGCTGGCCGTCTGGCTGGGCGCGGCCGCGCTGAGCTGGCGCGACGCACAGCACGAACTGGACGAATTGCTGGACAGCCACCTGGCGCAGGCCGCGGCGCTGCTGGTGGCGCGCCAGGCGCACGGCGACACGGACGACGAGCGCCTGGACGCTCCCTCGCTGCACCGCTATGCCCCACGCGTGCTGTTCCAGGTGTTCCACGAGGGCCGGCTGGCGCTGCGCTCGGCCCAGGCGCCGACCGAGCCGATCGTCGGCGGCGCCGGCGCCCTCCAGGGCTTCCACACCGTCACGCTGCAAGGCGAGCGCTGGCGCGTGTTCGCCGCCCGCGGCGCCGAGCAGGACGTGCAGGTCTTCGTCGCGGAGAAGGAGAGCTCGCGGGCCTCCATCCTCGGCGCCGTGCTGCGCAGCACGCTGTGGCCGGTCGCGGTCGCCCTGCCGCTGCTGGCCCTGGCGGGCTGGTGGGCCGTGCGCCTGGGGCTGCGCCCGCTGCGCGAGGCGGCGGGCTCGCTGGCCCGGCGCGACCCGGCGGACCTGCGGGCAATCGAGGACGGCGGCGCGCCGACGGAGCTGCGCACCCTGCTGGGCGCGCTCAATTCCCTGTTCGCGCGCATCGCCGCGCTGCTGGAGCGCGAGCGCCGCTTCACCGGCGACGCGGCCCACGAGCTGCGCACGCCGCTGGCGGCGGTGCGGGCCCAGGCCCAGGTGGCCCTGGGCGCGCAGGACGAGGCGCAGCGGCGGCACGCCCTGCAGGCCACGCTGGCCGGCTGCGACCGGGCGACCCGCGTGGTGGAACAGCTGCTCACGCTATCGCGCCTGGAGTCCGGCACGGCGATGCCCCTGGCCCGGGTGGACCTGGCCCAGGTGGTGCGCGGCGTGGTGGCGCAGCTGGCCCCGGCGGGTCTGGACCGGCGGCAGTCGATCGCGTTCGACGCCGATGCCGGCTGCGCGGTGGAGGGCGACGAGACGCTGCTCGCCGTGCTCGCGCGCAACGCGCTGGACAACGCCATCCGCTACAGCCCGCACGGCGCGCGCATCGAGGTCGCCGTCCGGCGCGAGGGGCAGGACGTGGTGCTGTCGGTGGAGGACAGCGGTCCCGGCCTGCCGCAGGACCAGCTGCGGCGCCTGGGCGAGCGCTTCTTCCGCGCCGCCGGCCAGGCCGAAAGCGGCAGCGGCCTGGGCTGGTCCATCCTGCAGCGCATCGCGGCGGCGCACCGGGGCAGCGTCCATGCGGCCGCCTCGGCCGCCCTGGGCGGGCTGGCCGTGCAGGCGCGCTTCCCCGCGGCGGCCCGACCGGCATGAGCGGAAGGCGTCCCCGCCCCGGGGACCTCCTCCCGCCGCGGACCCGGGCGTACACTGGCCCCATGGCCCAAAGAACCCTCCCTGTCGCACGCGGCCGCGCCGCCGGGATCCTGTGCCTGGCGGCCTGCGCCAGCCTGGCGGCGCTCACCGGGTGCACCGTCCCGTTCACGCCCGGGGACGCCAAGCCGGCCGTCTATACGCCCTACCCCAGCGGTGCCGCCAGTTCCCCGGCGCCGGCGTCCGGTCCAGCCAAGTCGCCTTGAGCCGCCCGGCGCGTTTCACCGGCCCGGTGCGAAAATACGCGCCATGAGCGCCGTCTGGATCGAGCAAGACCCCACCCCCGCCAGTCCCGAGCGCCGGATCGAGCGGGAGAACCACAAGCTCGAGAAGCGCCTGTGCCGCCTGGTCGGCCAGGCGATCGGCGACTACGACATGATCGGGCCGGGCGACAAGGTGATGGTGTGCCTGTCCGGCGGCAAGGACAGCTACGCGCTGCTGGACATCCTGCTGAAGCTGCAGAAGCGCGCGCCGGTCAGCTTCGAGATCGTCGCGGTCAACCTGGACCAGAAGCAGCCCGGCTTCCCGGAGCACGTGCTGCCCGAATACCTGAAGTCCCTGGGCGTGCCCTTCCACATCGAGGAGCAGGACACCTACTCCATCGTCAAGGACAAGATCCCCGAGGGCAAGACCATGTGCAGCCTGTGCAGCCGCCTGCGCCGTGGCATCCTGTACCGCGTGGCGCGTGAACTCCGTTGCAACAAACTCGCGCTGGGACACCACCGCGACGACATGCTGCAGACCTTCTTTCTGAACATGTTCTTTGGCGGCAAGCTCAAGGGCATGCCCCCGAAGCTGGTGAGTGACAACGGCGAGTTCATGGTGATCCG
>JAGWTH010000008.1 GCA_028868995.1 Burkholderiales bacterium
CGCGCCGGCGCCGGCGCCGGCGCCGGCGCCGGCACGCCAGGCCGCGCCGCGCCGCGCCGCACCGGCCCCTCGTCCCGTCAAGGCCCCGGGCGACTGCGTGGAGGTGATCCAGGCAGGGACCGTGACCCGGAACTGCTTCTGAACCTCAAGGGAGGACCCATCGTGATCCGATCGAAACCCATCGCCGCCGCGGCCCTGCTGGCCTGCTGCCAATTCGCCCTCGCGGCCGCAACGCCGGCCGCCACCGAGCGCCAGGCCACGCCGCTCAAGCCCTGCCAGTCCCTGACGACGGACGAGCCGACGACCTTGATGCTGGGCAAGTCCCGCGTCGTGGCATTGCCGTTCCCGGCGGTGCGCATGGTCGTCGGCGGCCAGGCCGGCAGCCGCGTGACGGCGCCCGTTCCCGCTGTCGGTGTCGCCAAGGGCGCGTCCGCGGCAGCGGCCGCCGCCGACCGCGGCAGCGACGGGGTCGCGGAAACCGACATCACGCTGATCAGCCCCACCGAGCTCTATTTCCTGGGCCGCCGCCCCGGTTCCATGAACGTGGTGGTGCAGGCCGTCGACGGCCGCTGCCTGGTGAAGGACATCAACGTCACGATGGACCCCGGCGCGCTGCAGGCGACGCTCGCCGACCTGCTGCCGGAGGAGAAGGGCGTGCGCGTGCGCGCCACCCAGGGCGCGCTGGTGCTGTCGGGAACCGTCCCCGACAACGCGACGCTCGACGAGGTCATGGCCATCGCCGGGCCCTATTCGGGCAAGCAGCGCAAGGTGATCAACCTGCTGAAGGTGGCGTCGCCGCAGCAGGTGATGCTGGAAGTGAAGATCGCCGAGGTCAGCAAGGCGGTGCTGGGCCACCTCAATTTCGATTTCAGCCGCATGGTGACCAGCGCCAACGGCGCCGCCTCGTCGGTGATCTCCGGCATCCTCGGCGGCGGCGCGGCGGTCTTGGGCCGCTTCGAGCCGAATGTCGCCGGCGGCGGCATCAACAACAGCGTGGCCGGCCTGACCGGCGGCGCGACCGCGGCCGGCTCGTCGGCCCTGTCGTCTGTGTCCCGGGGCTCGACCCTGCTGGGCATCGACGCCCAGAACAAGGACGGCCTGGTGCGCGTGCTGGCCGAGCCCAACATCATGGCCGTCAGCGGCCAGCAGGCGAGCTTCCTGTCCGGCGGCAAGATCTTCATCCCGGTGGCGCAGAACACTTCCGGCGGGACGGGCAGCGCGATCACGCTGGAGGAGAAGGAATTCGGCGTCGGCCTGAAGTTCACGCCGACGGTGCTGGGTGGCTCGCGCATCAACCTCAAGCTGGTGTCCGAGGCGTCGGAGCTGCAGCAGACCGGCTCGCCCTTCACCACGGTCAACGGCACCACCGCCATCCTGCCGTCGCTGTCCACCCGCCGCGTGGACACCACGGTGCAACTGCACGACGGCGAGAGCTTCATGGTCGCCGGCCTGATCAAGAACAACGTCTCCGGCGCGCTCGAGAAGTTCCCGGGCCTGGGCGACGTGCCGGTGATGGGCTCGCTGTTCCGCTCCACCGAGTTCCAGAACGACCGGACCGAGCTGATGTTCATCGTCACGCCGCACCTGGTGAAGCCGCTGAAGGACGTGCCCACGCTGCCGACCGACAACCACATCGCGCCCACGCGGGACGACGTGGTGTACCGAGGCCAGGCCGAAGGGGTGCCGCCGCTGCTGGCCGCGCCGCAGCCGCCGGCCCAGGCGCCCGCGCAGCCGCAGCAACCCGCGCCGGCGCAGCAGCCTGCCGCCGCGCAGCCGCCGCAGCGTCCGTAAACCGACCACGAACCGGAGACCACGATGAAGCGCTTCCTGATCCTGCTCGCCCCGGTGGCGCTGGCCGCCTGCTCCACGAGCGCCACGCCGCACTACGACCTGCTCTTCGGCGACGCGGTGCGCCAGGCGCGCGTCCAGCAGACGCTGGACCCGGAGGCTGGCCGCCGCGCGATGCCCGTGCCGGGCCTCGACGGCCGCGCCGCCGAGGAAGGCATGAAGAACTACCACGACTCGTTCAAGACGCCGCCGCCGGTCGTGAACGTGATCAACCTCGGCGGCAGCTCGTCCGGCGGCAGTCCTGCCCAGTGACGTCGAAAGGAGGCCATCGTCCGCACAGCAACCGAAGACCCATCCAGTCCTGACTTCACTTTCTTTCCTTTTTTCCTTCACAACCTGAAAGGTTTTCCATGAACAAGCTCGCTTCCTATTTCCGTTCCCTGGCCCGTGACGAAGAAGGCGCCCAGGTCATCGAGTACGCGCTGATCATCGCAGTCGTGTCGATCGCGCTGGTCATCGCGCTGCAGGGCCTGACCACCGGCGGCTACTTCTCCAACTTCATCACGCGCGTCTCGGACTGCCTGACGACGACCACCTGCGTCTGAGGTCGATGCCGGGGCCGCAAGGCCCTGGCACGCCACCCCCCATTCCTGGTCACCGAGAGAGGCTCCCATGCAAGCGATCCCCCGCCATCTGCGCAGGCTCGTCCGGGACGAGAGCGGCTCGCAGGTCATCGAGTACGCGCTGATCATCGCGACGATTTCCATCGCCCTGGTCGTGCTGCTCGTGCCTCTCACGGCGAACGGCAGCTACGCGCCCTGGATCGACCGCGTTCTCACCTGCCTCGCGGGGCGGGCCTGTTCCTGAAGCCATCGCTGCCGAGGGCCGCAACCGGAGAACCGCCATGCATCGATCGACCGCATCCCGCCAGCGCGGTGCCGTGATCGTCACGGCCTGCCTGGTGCTGCTGTTCCTCCTCGGCTTCATGGGCATCGCCCTGGATTTCGGGCGGGCTTTCATCGTGCGCTCCGAACTGCAGTCCGCCGTGGACAGCTGCGCCCTCGGCGCCGCGCAGGAACTCGACGGCGCCACGGATGCGATCACGCGCGCCGTCAGCGCCGGGTTGACTTCCGGGAACGCCAATCGGGTCTACTTCCAGTCATCCACCTGGGGCGGTGCGGGCGAGCTCACGCCATCCGACCTGGTCTTCCGCGATGCCAGCTTCGTCCAGACCACCCTGCCGGCGCAGGCCCGCTACGCGGAGTGCCGGCATTCCCAGGCGAACGGCCAGCCCTGGCTGCTGCAGGCCCTGGCCGCCTTCAGCAGCGATCCGTCCCTGAACGGGCCGCAGTCCGTCTACGCACGGGCCGTGGCCACGCGGTCCAGCGCGCAGACCACCTGCCCGATCCCGGTGGCACTGAAGCCCAAGACGTCCTCGAGCGGACCGCCGAACTATGGCTACGCCGTGGGCGAGTGGGTGACGATGCTCACCACCCAGTCCGGCTCCCTCCAGCCCGGCTACATCGGCTGGGCCAACCTGGACGGCAGCAACAGCGCCTCCGAGACCGTCGCCGAGATGAACGGCCACTGCGGCACGCGCGTGGGGGACACCGTGGGCACCCCGGGCACGCAGTCGACGGTCGTGGACAACTGGAACTACCGCTTCGGCATCTACAAGAACAGCGGCGACCCGTCGGTGACCATCGAGCGCCCCGACTTCACGGGGTACGCGTACACGGGCAAGAACTGGCCCTCCGCCTTCAATGCCTTCGACGGCCCCACGCCGGCCGGCGCCGACGCCACGGCGGCGAACTACGCCACCAAGCGGACCACCTGGGCGTCCTGCGCGGACACGGGAACCCGGGTGCGCGGTGGTGCCGGCAGCTGCGAAGGGATCACCGGCCTGTCCCTGAACTCGTTCCAGAAGCTGGCCACGCCCGGCAACACGAGCGGCGGCTTCCGCCAGTACGGCGTCAGCCGGCGCCTGGTGCTGGCGCCGGTGGTGAACAACCAGAACAAGATCGTCGATTACGCCTGCATGTTCATGCTGCAGCCCCTGAGCCTGCCGATGGCGAACACGCAACTCGAGTTCCGCGGCAACGCCGGTGCGGTCGGCAGTCCGTGCACGACCAACGGGCTGGCGGGCGGGACCGCCGGGCCGCTGGTGCCGGTGCTGGTGCGCTGAGGAGGACGCCGACATGAAGCGCAAGTCCCTCCAGCGCGGTACCGCCGCCGTCGAATTCGCCCTCATCCTGCCGCTGCTGCTGGTCCTGACCCTGATGGTCACCGAGCTGGGGCGCGCGCTGATGCAGTACGACACCCTCACGAAGTCGGTGCGGGACGCGGCCCGCTACCTGTCGGTGCAGACCCCCCACACGCACCAGGCGCAGGCGCAGAACCTGGTGGTCTACGGCAACACCGCGGGCACCGGCACGCCGCTGGTGCCCGGGCTGTCGCTGGCCAACGTGCCCGCCCCCACCTGGCAGCCCGCCGGATCCGTTCCCGCGATCACGACCGTCACCGTGCAGGTCACGGGCTTCACCTTCCAGCCGATGATCCAGAGCGTCTTCGGGCTGTCCCTGGGGCCGTACACCTTCGGCGCGATCTCCGCGACGATGAGGAGCCCGTCATGAGAGCGAGCCAACGCGGCGCGACGCTGATCGAGTTTGCCCTGGTGCTGCTGGTCTTCCTGACCTTCCTGCTCGGCATCATCGACTTCAGCCGCATGCTTTTCACCTGGAACGCGGCCACCGAAGCCACGCGTCTCGGCGCGCGCTATGCGGTGGTGTGCGACGACACCTACCAGCAGGCCGCGGTGCTGGCGAAGATGCAGCAGCTCCTGCCGCAGATCTCCGCCGTCTCGGTGCAGTGGAGCCCGGCGGGCTGCACGGCCAGCACCTGCGAGGGTGTCACCGTCGGCATCTCGGGCCTGCAGTACCAGTGGATCTCCCCGATCGCCGGCCTGGCGGGCCCGTCGCTGGCCATGCCTTCGTTCTCGACCTACCTGCCGCGGGAGGTCATGCGGCAGGACCCCAACAGCAATTCGATCTGTTCCTGAAGAAAGACGTCATGAAGATCGCCATCCTTTCACCCAGCCAGAAGCACCTGCAGGACGTGGCCGCCACGCTCGCCGCCGAAGGCCACGAGGTGGTCCGTTGCGAAGGCGGCAAGAGCCGGCTGCGCGACGTTGCCGAGACGCATGAGCCCGACCTGCTGATCGCGGACGGCCTGTGCCGTGACACCGGCGAGCTCGCGCAGGCGGAGTACGTCACCGCCCGCCATCCCGACATGGCCATCGCGCTGATGTGCTCCGAGCAGACGCCGGAGTACCTGGTGCAGGCCATGCGCGCCGGCGTGCGCGAGGTGCTGCCGTCCCCGGTCAGCCCGCAGCTGCTGCTGGAGGCGGTGGCGCGCATCGCCCTCAAGAGGCGGATGCAGGAGGGCGGGCGCTCGGGCCAGGTCGTCGCGTTCGTCTCGTGCAAGGGCGGCTGCGGCGCCACCTTCCTGGCGACCAACATCGGCGTGGAACTGGCGCGCGAGCGCAAGGTGCTGCTCATCGACCTCAACCTCCAGTTCGGGGACGCGCTCTCGTTCGTGCACGACGGCCGGCCGGCCGCCACGCTCGCCGACGTCGCGGGCAGCATCGGCCGCCTGGATGCGTCGCTGCTGGCCGCCAGCACCGTCAAGGTGGCGCCCGGCTTCGGCGTGCTGGCGGCGCCCGAGGACCCCACTCGGGCGCTGGAGATCCAGCCGGACCACGTGGAGGCGGTCATCGCCCTGGCGGCCCGCCACTACGACTTCGTCCTGCTGGA
Organism: Burkholderiales bacterium; assembly: GCA_028868995.1. GTDB lineage: Bacteria > Pseudomonadota > Gammaproteobacteria > Burkholderiales > Burkholderiaceae_C > Ramlibacter. Next base: position 5,601 of record JAGWTH010000008.1, read on the forward strand.
CCTGAGCCGCACCCTGGACCCGGCCGGCATCCGCGCCTTCGACCTGGCGTCCCGCGTGTTCGCGGTCCTCACGCCGACGCTGCCGGCCGTGCGCCACGCGGACAAGCTGCGCCAGGTGTTCTCCTCGCTCGGCTATCCGGCCGACAAGACCCGGTTCGTGCTGAACGCCTGGGACCGCAGCGCGGAGATCGGCCGCGAGCAGGTGCAGCGCTCGCTGGGCGGCGCCCATGTCCTCACGCTGGGCGAGGACGCCCGCGAGGTGACGGGCTCCATCAACCGGGGCGAGCCGCTGGTCCAGTCCCATCGTTCCCACCCGCTGTCGCGCCAGATCATCGAGCTCGCGCAGGAGCTGGCGCCGCAGCCGGCGCCGCACAAGCGCCTGTCCCTGGGCAGCATCTTCCGGAGAGCCTGAAATGAGCAGCATCCTGTCTCCCGTGTCCGGCGCTCCCGAAGCCACCGGGCTGTCCCTGCGCGAACGCTTCAACAGCCTGGCCGCCGAGGCGTCGGCCCGCGTGGCCGCGAACCAGCCCGCGGCCGCGCCCGACGGCTACGGCGCGCTCAAGTCGCGCATCCACCTGAAGCTGCTGGACAAGCTCGACCTGGCCGCCCTGGAATCCCTCAGCCCCGAGCGGCTGCGGCAGGAGATCGGCGCCATGGTGGAGCGCTTCCTCGTCGAGGAACCGGTTCCGATCAACGACGCCGAGCGCGCGCGGCTCGTGCGCGACATCCAGCACGAGATGCTGGGCTTCGGGCCGCTGGAGCTGCTGATGGCCGACCCGCTGGTGTCCGACATCCTCGTCAACTCCTGGGACCAGGTGTTCGTCGAGCGGCGCGGCAAGCTGGAGCTGAGCACCGTGCGGTTCACCGACGAGGCGCACCTGCTGCGCATCATCGACAAGATCGTCTCGCGCGTGGGCCGGCGCATCGACGAATCGAGCCCCATGGTGGACGCCCGGCTGCCCGATGGATCCCGGGTCAACGCCGTGGTGCCGCCCGTGGCGATCGACGGCCCGATGATGTCCATCCGCCGCTTCGCCCACGTGCCGCTGCGCATGGAGGACCTGGTCGACCGGCTGAAGACGCTGACCCCGGAGATGGCGCAGCTGCTGCACGGCCTGGTCCAGGCCAAGGTGAACATGCTCATCTCCGGCGGCACCGGCGCCGGCAAGACCACGCTGCTGAACATCCTGTCGGGCGCCATCCCGCAGGACGAGCGGATCGTCACCATCGAGGACGCGGCCGAACTGCAGCTGCAGCAGCCCCACGTGGTGCGGATGGAGACCCGGCCGCCCAACATCGAGGGCAGCGGCGAGATCGCCCAGCGCGCCCTGGTGCGCAACGCCCTGCGCATGCGGCCGGACCGCATCGTCGTCGGCGAGGTGCGCGGCGCCGAGGCCTTCGACATGCTGCAGGCGATGAACACGGGCCACGAGGGCTCGCTCACGACCATCCACGCGAACACGCCGCGCGACGCGCTGGCCCGCCTGGAGAACATGATCACCATGGCCAACGGCAACCTGCCGCTGAAGGCCATCCGCCAGCAGATCGCCTCGGCGATCGGGGTGGTGGTGCAGGTGCTGCGGCTGGTGGACGGCCGCCGCAAGGTGGTGAGCCTGCAGGAGGTGACCGGGATGGAGGGCGACATCATCACCATGCAGGAGATCTTCACCTTCCGGCAGACAGGCATCGGCGCGGACGGCGCGGTGCAGGGCTACTTCCAGGCCACGGGCGTGCGGCCCCGGTTCATGGAGCGGCTCCGCAGCTTCGGCATCGATGTGCCCGACAGCCTGTTCAGCCCCGACCGCCGCATGCAGTAGGGACAGGAGGAGCATCATGGAACTCTGGGGCAACCGTTTCCTGGTGATGGCGGTGCTGACCTTCGTGGCGGTGCTGCTGCTGATCGAAGGCCTGTACTTCCTGTGGCTCGGCTGGCAGGGACCGCGGGCGCGCAAGCTCCGCAGCCGGCTGGAGGCGCTGACCGCGAGCCGGGCGCGGGCCGGCGCGCCGGCGCTGCTGAAGGAGGGCGCGGCGCAGGAGGACCAGTGGCTCGAGAGGATGGCGCAGCGGCTGCCGCGCTCCGAGGCGCTGGCGCAGCTGCTCGCGCAGTCGGGCCTGGGCTGGACGCCGGGGCGGTTGCTGGTGCTGAGCGTCGTCGCGGCGGCGGGGGCCGTGATAGCGGTCCTGGTGCTGCGCGTGCCGCAGCCGTATTCGCTGCTGGCGCCGCTCGCGGCCGCGGCCGGCCCGGCCGCCTATGCGGCGTTCCGGCGCGAGCGGCGCATGCGCCGCATCGAGCAGCAGCTGCCCGACGCCCTGGACCTGCTGTGCCGCGGGCTGCGCGCCGGCCATGCCTTCGCCTCGGCGCTGAAGATGGCCGGGGACGAGCTGCAGGACCCGATCGCATCGGAGCTGCGCGCCACCCACGAGGAGATCAACTTCGGCATCGCACCGGGGCAGGCCCTGACCCACCTGGCGCAGCGGGTGCCGAGCATGGACATGCGCTATTTCGTCGTGTCGGTGCTGATCAACCGGGAGGCGGGCGGCAACCTGGCGGAAATCCTGGGCAACCTGAGCCGGCTGATCCGCGAGCGCCTCAAGCTGATGGCGCGCGTGCGCGTGCTCTCGGCGGAGGGCCGCCTGTCCGCCTGGATCCTGGTGGTGATGCCCTTCGCCCTGGGCGGGATCATGCTGGCGCTGAACCCGGACTTCATGCGCCCCCTGTTCACCGACCCGCTCGGCATCACCATGATCAAGACGCTGCTGGCCATGATGCTGGTGGGCGTCGTCGTGCTGCGCCGCATCGTGCGCATCCGTGTCTGAAGGAGGTCCCATGCTGCTGTCCATCCTGGTGTTCCTGGCCGTGTCCCTCGGCCTCGGGGCCCTGTTCGTCTGGCTGGTGCCCACACGGGCCGAGGAGCGCCTGCGTGCCGTGGCCGCCCCGGCGGCGGAGCATGGCAACTGGACCGAGGCGGTGGTCAAGGTGGTCGGGCCGTTCGCCGGGCTCGCGACGCCCGAAGGCGACTGGGAAAGCTCGCCGCTGCGCGTGCGGTTCCTGCAGGCCGGCCTGCGTGGCCGCGACATGCCGGCCATCTATTTCGGCGCGAAGCTGCTGCTGCCGCTCGCCCTCGCGGGCATCTGCTTCGTGCTCCTGCGCAGCGTGGGCCAGGCCGGCGGCCTGAACCTGCTGCTCGACGTGCTCGTCGCCGCCCTGGTCGGGAGCTACCTGCCGAACGTGCTGCTGGGCCTGCGCGTGCGTTCGCGCCAGCGCGAGATCTTCGAGAACTTCCCGGACGCCGCGGACCTCATGATGGTCTGCGTGGAGGCGGGCCTGGGGCTCGACGCGGCGCTCGGGCGCGTCGCCGACGAGATGCGCCGCAAGAGCACGGCGCTGGCCGAGGAGCTGCAGCTGGTGGTGCTGGAAATGCGCGCCGGCGCGGCCCGGTCGGCCGCGCTGCACAACCTGGCGCTGCGCACCGGGCTGGAGGAGACGCACACCTTCGCGACCATGCTGGTCCAGGCGGAACGCTTCGGCACGAGCGTCGGCGAATCCCTGCGCGTCTTCTCCGACGACCTGCGGCACAAGCGGCAGACGCGCGCGGAGGAGCGGGCCGCCAAGATCCCGACCAAGATGCTCCTGCCACTGGTCCTGTTCATCTTCCCCTCCGTGATCATGGTGATCCTGGGGCCGGCCGTGATCCAGATCCTGCGCACGCTGCTGCCGATGATCGGGGGCCAGCGATGAAGGGGCTCCGCCCGGGCCGCCCGCCCACTTGCACCGACAAAACGAGAAGACCATGGCACCACTTTCCGTCCTCATTGTCGACAGCCACGACATCGCCCGTTTCGCCCTGGAGACCATGATCCTGGGGGCGCCCGGGCTGCGCCTGCTCGGCTCCGCCGGCACGCTGGCCGCCGGCCTCATGCTGATCCGCCAGCGCCGGCCCGACCTGGTGCTGCTGGAACTGGCCTTGCCGGATTCGCGCGGCCTCGATACTGTCCGGTCCGTGGTGGCTGCGCAGCGGCCACGGCACACGCTCGTGGTCTCGATGATGGACGAATCACTTTATGGAGAGCAGGCCCTCGCGGCGGGCGCGGAAGGCTACGTCCACAAGGACCGGGCCCAGGCCGACCTGCTGCCTGCGGTGCAGGCGGTCGCCTCCGGACAGCGCTGGATCAGCCCCGCACTGAACTCGCGCATGCTGGACCGGCTGCTCAGGCGAGGCCGGGCCCCGGATTCCTCGCACCCCTCGTTCACGGCGCGCGAGCTCGACGTGCTGGAGCAGCTGAAGACGGGCAAGTCCAGCAAGCAGATCGCGCAGTACCTGGGCATCAGCACCCGCACGGTGGACCTGCATCGCGCCCACATGAAGAAGAAGCTGGGCCTGCGTTCCGGGGCGGAGCTGGTGGCGTTCGCCTCGCATCACTTCTGAAACGGAAGCTCGCCCGCTTCGATGAAACCCGTCCCGCCCGTCGACTTCGACCAGCTGCACCTGCTGACCCTGGGGGACGAGGAAGTGTGCAGGCAGGTGGTCCGCTCGTTCCTGGCGCGGCTGCCGGAGTACCGCAAGGAGCTGCCCCGGGCCGCGGCGGACCCGCAGGAGTTCGCCTTCCTCCTGCACCGGCTGAAGGGGGCCTCCCTGGCCGTGGCCGCGCGGCCGCTGGCGCGGCGGATCGCCCGCATCGAGCAGCTCCCGGGCGCCTCGGCCGCGCAGCGGCGGGCGGCGGCAGGCGAGGTGCTCCTGGAGCTGGCCGCCGTCGAACGGGCGCTGTCGGGAAAGGGAGGCGCGCGCTAGAATCACCAGAATCGTTGCGGCAGCCAGATGAACACGGGCGAATCCCAGGCAGAGCAATCCGACGAATTCGTCGGACTGGGCGAGGCCGCCCAGGTGCTGGGGCTGTCGCGCACTTCGGTCCAGAAGCTGGTGGACCTCGGCCACGTGGATGCGGTGCGCACCGGTGGCGGCCATCGCCGCATCCTGCGCAGCTCGCTGATGTCCTATCGCCAGCAGATGGTGGCGCAGGGGCCGCGCACGGAGCCCAGCCGCCTGCCGTTGCTGTCCCGCAACGCCCGCGCGCAGCCCTTCGAGGTGTTGCTGGTGGACGATGACGACCTGACCATCGAGGTCCTCACCACGCTGCTGGAGCGCCACTTTCCCCAGTTCGTTTGCAGCGTGGCCCGCGACGGCATGGAGGCGGTCGTGCAGATCGAGCGGCAGCGCCCCAACGTGGTCATCACCGACCTGAACATGCAGCCGTTCGACGGTTTCCGCCTGGCGCGCCACATCTCCGGCAAGCCGGAGTACGCGGGCATCTGCGTGCTCGCGTTGACGGCGTTGTCCGAAGAGGAGGTCGAGCGCCGCGGCGGCCTGCCGCCCGACGTCCTGGTCTATCGCAAGCCGCTGAAGGCCGAACGCCTGGTCGGCTTCCTGGAGGCTCACGCGCAGGTCCAGCGCAAGCTGCGATCCGCCGCGCCCGCGCCGGCCGGGGCTCCCACCCTTCCGGGCCCCCTGGAGTAGGCCCCGTCGGCCGAATCTTGCGGCGCGCGGAAAACTCATTTGCCGCGGCGACCTTCCTTCGCCCGGCCTGCCCCACTACAGTCCCGCCCCAGGCATGAGAGGACACCCATGGAACAAGAACTGAGGGACAAGCTCCTGATCCGGGAGCTGGTCGAGCGCTGGGCCGTCTGGCGCGACGCGGGCGACTGGGACCGCTTCGCCACCTGCTGGCATCCCGAGGGCGTGATGATGGCCACCTGGTTCCAGGGACCGTGGCGCGACTTCATCCGCGTCACGCGCGAGGGCTGGGACAAGGGCGTGAGCATCCTGCACTTCCTGGGCGGCTCGGCGATCGAGGTGCGCGGCGACCGCGCCATTGCGCAGACCAAGATGACCATTTCCCAGCGGGGCATGGTCGAGGGCGTGGACGGGCCCGTGCTGTGCGACGTGGTCTGCACCGGCCGCTTCCACGACTTCATCGCCAGGCACCAGGGCGAGTGGAAGGTGCTGCACCGCCAGCCGATCTACGAGAAGGACCGCATCGACCCGGTCGACCCCACCGCGCAGCTGAAGCTCGACGCGCAGCTGCTGGCGAGCATGCCCGAAGGCTATCGCCACCTCGCCTACATCCAGACGCGCATCGGCTACCGGGTGAAGATGGACATGCCCATGCTCAAGGGACCGGTGGTCGAGGAGCTGGTCCGCCGCGGCGAGCGCTGGCTCGCCGGCGGCGCCCTCGAACGCTGAGGCCCGCCGCGTGCCGGCCGAACTCCCCATTCCACACCACGAAGACACACCATGAAAGTTCTCGGCATCTCGGGCAGCCTGCGCAAGGGCTCCTACAACACCATGGCCCTGCGCGCCGCGCAGAAGCTCGCGCCCCAGGGCATGACCATCGAGATCGCGGACATCAGCCGCATCCCGATGTACAACGACGACGTGCGCGCCGCCGGCGAGCCGGCGGAGGTGGCGGCGCTCAAGGCGCAGATCCGCGCCGCCGACGCGGTGCTGCTGGTCACTCCCGAGTTCAACTTCTCCATCCCCGGCGTGCTGAAGAACACGCTGGACTGGATGTCCCGCCCGCCGGAGCCGCCCTTCGACGGCAAGGTGGTGGCGATCATGGGCGCGAGCCCCGGGCCGGTGGGCACGGCGCGCGTGCAGTACGACCTGCGCAAGGTGCTGGTGTTCATGAACAGCTTCACGGTCAACAAGCCCGAGGTGTTCATCAACCTGTGCGCCGGCAAGTTCGACGCCGAGGGCAACCTGACCGACGAGACCACCGCGAAGTTCATCGGCGACCTGCTGGTGTCGCTGCAGAACCTGAAGAAGCGCGTCGGCTGAGGCCGCGCCGGCCGGTCCCGGGCACGGGCCGGCCCCCCGGCGGATTCACGAACTCGACCGTGCCCTGTAACATAGGCCGGGCGGCCCCCTGGCCGTCCAGCACAGGAGCACCGACTATGCCGGTCGTCGTGGTTGCGAATCCGAAGGGCGGGGTGGGCAAGACCACTGTCGCCACCAACATCGCTGGCTATTTCGCCAGCCAGGGGCACCAGGTGATGTTGGGGGACGCCGACCGGCAGCAGTCCTCGCTGCTGTGGCTGCGCCTGCGGCCGCCGGAGGCCCGGCCGATCGCGAGCTGGGAGGTGGGCCACGAGAAGGTCGCCAAGCCCCCGAGGGGCACGACGCACGTGGTGCTGGACACGCCGGCCGGCCTGCACGGCCGCTGGATGAAGGAGACCGTGGGCGTGGCCGACACGGTGGTCGTGCCGCTGGCCCCCAGCATCTTCGACATCTATGCCACCCGCGCCTTCCTCGACGAGCTGGCGCAGCACCGCAAGACCGAGCGCCTGCAGGTGGGCATCGTGGGCATGCGGGTGGACCAGCGCACCATCGCCGCCGAGAAGCTGCAGGAGTTCGTCGCCGGCCTGGGCCTGCCGGTGCTGGGCTTCCTGCGGCCCACGCAGAACTACGTCTACCTCGCCGCGCGGGGGTTGACCCTGTTCGACCTCGCGCCCTCCAAGGTGGAACGCGACCTCGAACAGTGGCAGGGCATCTGCCGCTGGCTGGACACGTAGGCGACGCCGTCGCGCATCCGCGCGCGCCACAATGCGCGGCATGAGAACCTTCGAGAAGCTCGCCGACCTGGCCGCGCTGGTCGGGCAGGAGGTCGCGGTGAGCGACTGGATCCCGGTCACGCAGCAGCAGGTGAACCTGTTCGCCGAGGCGACCGGGGACCACCAGTGGATCCACGTGGACGTGGAGCGCGCCAGCGCCGGGCCGTTCGGCGCGCCGATCGCCCACGGCTTCCTCACCCTGTCGCTGCTGCCGAAGTTCTTCGAGTCGGCGCTGGAGGTGCGCGACACCCGCATGGGGGTCAACTACGGCCTCAACCGCGTGCGCTTCACGGCACCCGTGCCGGTGGGCAGCCGGCTGCGCGCGCACCTGCGCCTGCTGGACTGCCAGCCGGTCGCCGACAACGGCTGGCAGATGACCTGGGGCGTGAGCGTGGAGCGCGAAGGCAGCGACAAGCCGGTGTGCGTGGCCGAATCGCTGACCCGGCGCTACGCCTAGGCCGACCCGGCGAAGCCCTGCTGGCGCCAGGCCTCGAACACCGTCACCGCCACCGCGTTCGACAGGTTGAGGCTGCGCTGGCCCGCGCGCATGGGCAGGCGCAGCCGCTGGCCCGGGGCGAAGCCCTCCAGCAGCGCAGCGGGCAGGCCGGCGGCCTCGCTGCCGAACACCAGCCAGTCGCCCGGCGCGAAGGCCACGTCGTGCACCCGGCGGCTGCCGCGGGTGGTGAGGGCGAACATCCGCGCCGGCTCCGGCGCCTCGGTGCGCAGGAAGGCGTCCCAGCCGGCGTGCTGCTTCACCTCGGCGTACTCGTGGTAGTCCAGGCCGGCGCGCCGCAGCAGCCGGTCGTCCATGGAGAAGCCCAGCGGCTCGACCAGGTGCAGGGCGCAGCCGGTGTTGGCGGCCAGGCGGATGACGTTGCCGGTGTTGGGCGGGATCTCGGGGTGGACCAGGACGATGCGGAACATGTTCGTCCCGGATTGTCGGCGAGCTTCTCAGCCGTCGGGGTCGGTGCGCGCCAGCACCACGGCCGCGACCCGCCGCGCTCCTGCCTGGCGCAGCGCCAGCGCCGCCGCATGCAGCGACGCCCCGCTGGTCATCACGTCGTCCACCAGCAGCACCGCGCGGCCGCGCACCTCGCCGGCGCGCAGCGGCTCGATCCCGAAGGCGTCCCGCACGTTCGCCAGCCGGGCCCGCCGGTCCAGCGTGGCCTGGGAGCCGGTCTCGCGCAGGCGCAGCAGCAGCCGGGCGTCGGCCTTGTCCGGGGCGAGCTGGCGTGCCAGCAGCAGCGACTGGTTGAAGCCGCGTTCGGCCAGGCGCCGCGGCGCCAGCGGCAGGGGCAGCACGAGATCGGCCCGCCCCAATTCCTCCGGCACGCCGGGGACGGCGGCCATGCGTTCGGCCAGGGTCCGCGCCCAGCCCGGATCTCCCGCGAACTTGAAGCGTGCCAGCAGGCCCGACCAGGGATAGGCGTAGGTGACGGCGGCATGGCAGGCGTCCAGCGGCGGCGGCTCGCGCAGGCAGGCCCCGCAGGCCGGCTGGCCGGCCGGCAAGGGCAGGGCGCAGCGCGCGCAGCGGTGCTGCGGCCGGGCGAAGGCTGCGAGGCAGGCGTCGCACAGCTCCCGGGCCGGCCAGGCGCCGCAGACGGCGCAACGGCTCGGGGCGTCCCGCGTCCAGCGCTGAAGCCAGGCCCTGCCCACCGGCTCAATATACTTCCCAGCCCGGCCCATGGCATCCGAACGTCCCCCCACCATCGCTCCCGCCGCCGCCGCGCGCTGGGAATGCGCCGCCCCGGCGGCCAGCCCCTGGCTGCATGAGGAGGTCGGGCGGCGCATGGAGGAGCGGCTGCAGTGGATCCGGCGCGCGCCGGCGGACTGGGCCGACTGGGAGCCGGTGCGCGGCGGCCTGCAGGCGCATGCCCTGGTCGCCCGGCGCTACCCGCAGGCCCGGGTGCATGTGGTCGAGCCGCAGCCGGCCCGGGCGGCCGTGGCGCGCGCGCAGCTGGCGGCCGGCTGGTGGCAGCGGCTGGCGGGCCGGCCCACCGCCTTCGGGTCGGTCGCGCCCGGAACGGTGCAGATGCTGTGGTCCAACATGCTGCTGCACATGAGCGCCGACCCGCAGGCGCTGCTGCGCCAGTGGCACCAGGCGCTGGCGGTCGACGGCTTCCTGATGTTCTCCTGCCTGGGCCCCGACACCCTGCGCGAGTTGCGTGCGCTGTACGCCCGGCTGGGCTGGCCGCCGCCCGCCCACGAATTCACCGACATGCACGACTGGGGCGACATGCTCGTGCACGGCGGCTTCGCCGAGCCGGTGATGGACATGGAGCGGATCACCCTGGCCTTCGCGACGCCCGGGAGGCTGCTGGCGGAACTGCGCGAACTGGGCGCCAACCTGCATCCGGGCCGCTTCCCGGGCCTGCGCGGGCGGCGCTGGCAGGCCCGCCTGCTGCAGGCGCTGGACGAGGGCCTGAAGGGCGCCGACGGCCAGCTGACGCTGACCTTCGAGATCATCTACGGCCACGCGCTGAAGCCGCTGCCGCGGGTGAAGGCCGGGGAGGAAACCTCGGTGCCGGTCGCCGACCTGCGCGCGATGCTGCGCGGTGGACGCGGCGGTCGGGAATAGCCGCTTCTTGCGCGCGCGCAAAGTTGCAAGCCCTGTTGCTTGCGCGTTGTCAAGGCGCCAAGCCCTGAAAGCTGGCACGACGGGGACCGCTACAATGCGCCGTTGACTTGCGCGCGTAGTAGTTCGTGTCGAATCCTGTCTTCCGCTTCGCCACCGTCCAGGGCCAGGCCATCCACTGGTTCCTGCGGCGCAACTGCTCGGTGACGCCGGCTCAGCTGGGCTGGCTGTACGCCTCGCTGTGCGTGGTGACGCTGGGGATCGGGGGGCTCTTCTGGGCCCAGGGTGCGTTGCTGGTCCTGCCATTCGCGTGGCTGGAGCTCGCGGCCGTGGGTATCGCCTTCGTGGTGTACGCACGACATGCGGCGGACCGGGAGCACATCCTGCTGACGGACCGGCAGCTCGTGGTGGAACTGGAGAATGCCGGCCACCTCGAGCGGGCGGAATTCCACCGGGACTGGGTCCGGGTGGAGCCGGAGGCGGACGACCGCTCGCTGATCGAGGTGTCCGGGCAGGGCCGGCGGGTGATCGTGGGACGCTACGTCCGGCCGGAACTGCGGCCGGCGCTGGCGCGGGAGATCCGCCGGGCGCTGCGCGAGGCGTGAGCGCGATGGAGACGCGCGGGACGGTTTTATGAAGGCTCGAGGCTGAAAACGATGAAAAGGACTTCCAAGATCGCTGCGGCGCTTTCGCTGGCGGGCGCACTGGCCGGTACGGCCCATGCCGTGCAGGACCTGCCCGGCGGCCCGGCGGTGATGCAGCTCAACCTGCACCCGGCCGCGACGCGGATCGCCGCGGAGCAGTCGTGGCTGCACTGGTTCATGCTGATCACCTGCCTCGTGATCTTCGTGGGTGTCTTCTCGGTGATGTTCTATTCCATCCTGAAGCACCGCAAGTCCGTCGGCCACAAGCCGGCCAACTTCCACGAGTCGGTGACCGTGGAAGTCGTCTGGACCGTGATCCCCTTCCTGATCGTGATCGGCATGGCGCTGCCCGCCACCAAGGTGCTGGTCGCGGCCAAGGACACCTCCAACGCCGACATGACCGTCAAGGTGACCGGCTACCAGTGGAAGTGGGGCTACGACTACCTGACCGGCCCGGCCCAGGGGGTGAGCTTCCTGTCCGCCCTGCTGCCGGCGCAGCGCGAGCTGTCCAACGCGGGCGCCAAGGGCCCCAACGTCCCGGACAACTACCTGCTGGAGGTCGACAACCCGCTGGTGGTGCCGGTCAACAAGAAGATCCGCGTGATCACCACCGCCAACGACGTGATCCACTCCTGGGGCGTGCCCGCCTTCGGCGTCAAGCAGGACGCCATCCCCGGCTTCGTGCGCGACACCTGGTTCCGCAGCGAGAAGGTCGGTGACTTCTACGGCGACTGCTACGAGCTGTGCGGCAAGGAGCACGCCTACATGCCCATCCACGTGAAGGTGGTGAGCGACGAGGACTTCGCCAAGTGGTCCGACCAGCAGAAGAAGATCATGGCCGCCAAGGCCGACGACCCGAACAAGGTCTGGGCGCTGGCCGACATCGTGGCGCGCGGCGAGAAGGTCTACGCCGCCAACTGCGCCGCCTGCCACCAGCCCAACGGCAAGGGCGCCGGCCCGATCCTGCCGCTGGACGGCTCGCCCATCGTCAACGACGCCGACAAGACCAAGCAGATCCAGGTGGTGCTCAACGGCCGCAACGCCATGCCTTCGTGGAAGGCCACGCTGAGCGACACGGACATCGCTGCGGTCATCAGCTTCACCAAGAACCACTGGAGCAACCACACCGGCCAGGTCGTCCAGCCTTCCGAAGTGCTGGCGCAGCGCGGCAAGTGATCACCGGGCAAGAGGAATAGAGGTAACCATCCATGAGCGCAGTTCTCGACCCCCACGGCCACGTCGCCGGCCATGACGATCACCACGACCACGCCCCCACCGGATGGCGGCGCTGGGTCTACGCGACGAACCACAAGGACATCGGCACGCTGTACCTGCTGTTCGCCTTCACCATGCTGATGGTCGGCGGCGTGCTGGCGCTGTGCATCCGCGCCGAGCTGTTCGAGCCCGGGCTGCAGTTCTTCAACCCGGAACTGTTCAACCAGTTCACCACCATGCACGGCCTGATCATGGTGTTCGGCGCCATCATGCCGGCCTTCGTGGGTTTCGCGAACTGGATGATCCCGCTGCAGATCGGCGCGCCCGACATGGCCTTCGCCCGGATGAACAACTTCAGCTTCTGGCTGATGGTGCCGGCCGGCCTGATGCTGGTGGGTTCGTTCTTCATGCCCGGCGGCGCCCCCGCCGCCGGCTGGACGCTGTACGCGCCGCTGACCCTGCAGATGGGCCCGTCGATGGACGCCGGCATCTTCGCGATGCACATCCTGGGCGCCTCCTCGATCATGGGCTCGATCAACATCATCGTGACCATCCTCAACATGCGCGCCCCGGGCATGACGCTGATGAAGATGCCGATGTTCGCCTGGACCTGGCTGATCACCGCCTACCTGCTGATCGCCGTGATGCCCGTGCTGGCCGGCGCGATCACCATGACGCTGACCGACCGCCACTTCGGCACGACCTTCTTCAACCCCGCCGGCGGCGGCGACCCGGTGATGTACCAGCACATCTTCTGGTTCTTCGGCCACCCCGAGGTCTACATCATGATCCTGCCGGCCTTCGGCATCATCAGCCAGGTCGTGCCCGCCTTCGCGCGCAAGAAGCTGTTCGGCTACGCCTCCATGGTGTACGCCACCAGCTCGATCGCCATCCTGTCCTTCATCGTGTGGGCGCACCACATGTTCACCACCGGCATGCCGGTGACCGGCCAGCTGTTCTTCATGTACGCGACCATGCTGATCGCGGTGCCCACGGCCGTGAAGATCTTCAACTGGATCGCGACCATGTGGCAGGGCTCGATGACCTTCGAGACCCCGATGCTGTTCGCCTGCGGCTTCATCTTCGTGTTCACGATGGGCGGCTTCACCGGCCTGATCCTGGCCATGGCGCCGATCGACATCCTGCTGCAGGACACCTACTACGTGGTGGCGCACTTCCACTACGTGCTGGTGGCGGGCTCGCTGTTCGCGATGTTCTCGGGCTTCTACTACTGGTCGCCCAAGTGGACCGGCCGCATGTACGACGAGACCCGCGGCAAGATCCACTTCTGGTGGTCGCTGATCTCCTTCAACGTCACCTTCTTCCCGATGCACTTCCTGGGCCTGGCCGGCATGCCCCGCCGCTATGCCGACTACCCGATGCAGTTCGCCGACTTCAACGCCGTGGCCTCGGTCGGCGCCTTCTTCTTCGGCTTCGCCCAGGTGTACTTCTTCTTCTACATCGTGCTGCCCGTCATGCGCGGCAAGGGCCAGGTCGCGCCGCAGCGTCCCTGGAACGACCCGGACGGCAAGGGCGCCGAAGGCCTGGAGTGGGAAGTGCCCTCGCCGGCGCCCTTCCACACCTTCGAGACCCCGCCGCGCCTGGACGCAACGGCGACCCGCGTGCTGCCGGACAGCCCGGCGGGCGCGCATTGAGCGCCAGGGAAGCCGAACGGATGTCCGACGACGACCGCAAGAAGGGCAACCTGCGCCTGGCGCTGATCCTGGCGTCGGTGGCGCTCGCCTTCTTCCTCGGCTTCATCGCCAAGATCGCCCTGCTGGGGAAGTAGCGGCATGAAGCGTGGCGGCTACAACCTGAGGATGATGGGCAAGCTGGCCGTGGTCGCGGCCGGCATGTTCGGCTTCGGCTACGCCATGATCCCGCTGTACAAGCACATCTGCGAGGTCACGGGCATCAACGTCCTGGCGGTGGGCGAGCAGCAGGTCCCCGGGGGGTCGACGGCACGCCCGAACACCCAGGTGGACACCAGCCGCACGATCGAGGTGCAGTTCGACGCCAATGCCTACGGCATCTGGAGCTTCCATCCCGCCGTCACGACGCTGAAGGTGCATCCGGGCGAGCTGTCGACCGTGATGTACGAGTTCCAGAACACCCAGAACCGCACGATGTCGGCCCAGGCGATCCCCAGCTACGCCCCGCGCCAGGCGGCGCCGTACTTCAACAAGCTGGAGTGCTTCTGCTTCAACCAGTACACGCTGGCGCCGGGCGAGAAGAAGCAGTGGCCGGTGGCCTTCGTCATCGACCCCAAGCTGCCGAAGGACGTGAAGACGATCACCCTGTCGTACACGTTCTTCGAGGTGGGCAACAGCAAGCCGCCGGCTCCGCAGGCCGCGGCGCCGGCGACCGCGGGAGGGCCGGGATGAACCTGCTGCGCACGGTCAGGACCGTGCTGTGGTCGTTCATCGGCATCAGGAAGAGAAGCGAATACGAGGAGGACCTGGGCAAGGCCAATCCCTTCCACATCATCGTCGTGGCGCTGGTCGGTGTCGCGGTGTTCGTGGGCGGGCTGATCGCCCTGGTCAACTGGGTCGTCAAGAAATAGCAAAAGGTATCAGGAGTCAAGATGAGCGCTAGCGCAACGGGGACCACGCCCCACTACTTCGTGCCCCAGCCGTCGCGCCACCCGGCGTTCGCGGCCTTCGGCCTGTTCTTCGTGATCCTCGGGGCGGCCAACTGGATCAACGGGGCCGGATGGGGCAAGTACTCCTTCTTCTTCGGCCTGCTGTGGCTGTTCGGCGTGCTGTTCCAGTGGTTCCGCGACTCCATCGGCGAGAGCGAACGCGGCGCCTACGGCCGCAAGATCGACATCTCGTACCGCTGGAGCATGAGCTGGTTCATCTTCTCCGAGGTGATGTTCTTCGGCGCCTTCTTCACCGCCCTGTGGTGGATGCGCGCGCACTCGGTGCCTGCCCTGGGCAGCATCGACAACAGCCTGCTGTGGCCCGGCTTCAAGGGCGTCTGGCCGAGCGCCGCCCCCGGCGCGACCGCCTCGCCGGCCGGCACGATCGAGCCGTTCCAGACGATGACGCCGTTCTGGCTGCCGACGATCAACACGGCGCTGCTGCTGACCTCCGGCGTCACGCTGACCATCGCGCACCACCTGCTGCGCGACAACAAGCGCGGCCCGACGATCTTCTGGATGTGGATCACGGTGCTGCTGGGCTTCACCTTCGTCTGCGTGCAGGGCTACGAATACCACCACGCCTACACCGAGATGAACCTGACGCTGGCCTCGGGCGCCTACGGTTCCACCTTCTTCATGCTGACCGGCTTCCACGGCTTCCACGTGATCGTCGGCATGCTGATGCTCCTGTTCATCACGATCCGCCTGATGAAGGGCCACTTCAGCGCCGAGCGCCACTTCGGCTTCGAGGGCGCCGCCTGGTACTGGCACTTCGTGGACGTGGTGTGGCTGTTCCTGTACACCCTCGTCTACTGGCTCTGACCCGCCGCCCCCGCGCAGGCGGGGACTCCGGGGCGTCCAGCCACGAAAAAGGGCCGCGCGAGCGGCCCTTTTGTTCGTTGCGGTTTCAGTGCAGGGGAATTCCCGTGGGCTGGATGTATCCCAGCTTCCAGGCGCCCAGGATGCAGACGAACAGCAGGATCGAGAAACCCACGCGGAAGGCCAGGGCGCGGGCCATGTTGCTGGTCTTGGGCCGGCCATCCTGGCCGTCGCGCATCATGAAATACAGCGCCGAGCCGAGGCTGGCGAGGATCGCGAGAAAGCCGATGATCACGAAATATTTCATGCCGGCCATTATCCGCGCCGGCGCGACGGCATGAGCCGCCGGGCCGCCCCAAGGCGAATCCCGCAGCGCGCAGCGCGGAGGGCAGTCCTGTGAACAAGCGCGTGCTGATCGCCATCGCGGCGATGCTGGGTTTCGCGCTGACGGCGCGGCTGGGCTTCTGGCAGTGGAGCCGGGGCGAACAGCGCACCGCCCTGCACGAGGCGACCCTGCGGCGCGCCGAGGCCGCGCCGGTGGACCAGGCGCAGCTGCTGGCGGCCGGCGCGCACGCCGATGCGCTCGTGCACCGCCCGGTGGTGCTGCGCGGGCAATGGATCCCCCAGCGCACCGTTTACCTGGACAACCGGCAGATGAACGCCGTGCCGGGCTTCTACGTGGTCACGCCCCTGCGCCTGGAGGGCAGCCAGGCCGTGGTGCTGGTGCAGCGCGGCTGGGTGCAGCGCAACTTCGAACAGCGCGATCGCCTGCCCCCCGTGCAGACGCCCGCCGGGCCGGTGGAGGTCCGCGGCTTCCTGGCCCCGCCGCCCGCCAAGCTATTCGCCTTCGCCCGGCAGGAGACGGGCGCGATCCGGCAGAATCTCGACCTGGCCGCCTTCCGCGCGGAGACCGGCCTGCCCCTGCTGGAGCTGTCGGTGCAGCAGACCGGCGCGCCGTCGGAAGGCCTGCTGCGGCAGTGGCCCGAGGCCGGCAGCGGGGCCGACACCAATTTCGGCTATGCCTTCCAGTGGTGGGCGATGGCCACGCTCATCGCCATCCTGTATGTCTGGTTCCAAATCATCCTCCCCTACCGCCGAGCCCGGCGTCCTTGACCAGCCGCTGGGGCTCACCGTGCACTCGCTGCCGCTGCCGCAGGAAGCGGCGCTGGCCGACGAGCAGCGCACCCGCAGCGGCCGCTGGAAGATGCTGCTGGTGGCGCTGGTGTGCGCCGCCCCCGTGGTCGCCTCCTACTTCACCTATTTCGTCGTGCGGCCGACGGGCAGCACCGCCTACGGCACCCTGATCGAGCCGCAGCGGCCCATCCCGGATCTCGCCGCCACGACCCTGGACGGCCGGGCGGTGAACCTGCGCGGGCTGAAGGGCCAGTGGCTGCTGGTGAGCGTGGCCGGCGGCGCCTGCGACGCCCTGTGCGAGCGGCACCTCTACCTGCAGCGGCAGCTGCGCGAGGGCCTGGGCAAGGACAAGGAGCGCGTGGACTGGGTCTGGCTGGTGTCCGACACCGCCCCCGTGCGCCCGGAGCTGAAGCCCGCGCTGCGCGAGGCCACCGTGCTGCGCGTGGACCCCGCCGCGCTCGCCCGATGGCTGGCGCCCGAGCCCGGGCACCCGCTGGCCGACCACCTGTACCTGGTGGATCCGCTGGGCCACTGGATGATGCGCTTCCCGCCCGGCACCGACCTGGCCGCGGCCAAGGGCATGCGCAAGGACCTGGAGCGGCTGATGCGGGCATCGGCCGGCTGGGACCAGCCGGGACGCACCGGGCCGTCGGGATCCTGAGCATGACCGACGCTTCGCTGTACGACCTGGCGCCGGTGCTGCGCGTCGCGCTGCTGGGCATTGCGGTGGCCTCGGGGCCCCTGGCCTGGATCTGGCTGCGCAACAAGCAGTCCGCGCCCGCGCACCGGCTCGCGGCGCTCACGCTGCTGACGCTGTTCCTCTCCTTCGACCTCGTGCTGTTCGGCGCCTTCACCCGCCTGACCGACTCCGGACTGGGTTGTCCCGACTGGCCGGGCTGCTACGGCAACGCCAGCCCGGTCGGCGCGGTGCACGAGATCAGCGCCGCGCAGGCGAGCATGCCCACGGGGCCCGTGACCCACGGCAAGGCCTGGGTGGAGATGGTGCACCGCTACCTCGCCACCGGCGTCGGGGTGCTGATCACGACGCTGGTGCTCGCCACCTGGCTGCAGCGCAAGCGCGGCGTGCCGGTGCAGCCGCGCTGGCCCGCATTCACGCTGCTCTGGATCTGCGTGCAGGGCGCCTTCGGCGCGCTCACGGTGACGATGAAGCTGTTCCCCGCCATCGTGACACTGCACCTGCTGGGCGGACTGGTGCTGCTCGCCCTGCTGGCCAGCCAGGTCGTGGCCTACCGGCAGGCCGACCGGGGCAGCGGCCCGCGTGCCATCCCGCAGGCGACGCGCCGCTGGCTGCTGGCGGCCTACCTGCTGACATGGCTGCAGGCGGCGCTCGGCGGCTGGGTCAGCACCAACTACTCGGTGCTCGCCTGCGACACCTTCCCGACCTGCCAGGGCAGCTGGTGGCCGCTGATGGATTTCGCGCAGGGCTTCGAGCTGTGGCGCCCCCTGGGCCTGACCGGCGCCGGCGAGCCCATCCAGTTCGCCGCGCTGACGGCCATCCACTACACGCACCGCCTCGTCGCCTACGGGCTGTTCGCCGTGCTGGGCGTGCTCGCGTGGCGCCTGCGCGGCACGGCGCTGCACGCGACCAGCCGCATCGTTTCGGCCCTGGCGCTGTGGCAGCTCGCCTCGGGCCTGTCGAACGTCGTGCTGGGCTGGCCGCTGCTGGGTGCGGTGGCGCACACCGGCGGCGCGGCGGGCCTGGTGGTGGCGCTGACCTGGGCGCTGCGCGAGAGCCGCGCGGCGCCCGACGCCGTCGTCGCCGTGCGCGGTCGCGAGGTGTCGGCATGAGCGTCGCGCGCCAGTTCTACGCGCTGATGAAGCCGCGCGTGATCCAGCTGATCGTGTTCTGCGCGCTCATCGGCATGGTGCTCGCCGTGCCGGGCGTGCCCACGCTGCTGGACCTGCGCATCGCGGCCATCGCCTGCCTGGGCATCTGGCTGGTCGCCGGCGCGGCGGCGGCCTTCAACTGCCTGGTGGAGAAGGGCATCGACGCCCAGATGCGCCGCACGGCCTGGCGGCCGACCGCCAAGGGCGAGCTGAGCGACTTGCAGACACTGCTGTTCTCCGCCGTCCTGTGCGCGGTCGGCTCGTGGCTGCTCTATGCCTGGGTGAACCCGCTGACCATGTGGCTCACGCTCGGCACCTTCATCGGCTACGCGGTGATCTACACCGTGATCCTCAAGCCGCTGACGCCGCAGAACATCGTCATCGGCGGCGCCTCGGGCGCCATGCCGCCGGTGCTGGGCTGGGCGGCGCTGCGCGGGGACGTGGGCCCCGAGGCGCTGATCCTGTTCCTGATCATCTTCCTGTGGACACCGCCGCACTTCTGGGCGCTGGCGCTGTACCGCGTGGAGGACTACCGCAAGTCGGGGCTGCCCATGCTGCCGGTGACCCACGGCAACGAGTTCACGCGCCTGCAGATCCTGCTGTACACCCTCGTGCTGTTCGCGGCCTGCCTCATGCCCTTCGCCTACGGCATGAGCTCCTGGTTCTACCTGGTGTCGGCCGTCGTGCTCAGTGCCGGTTTCACCTGGCACGGCTGGCGCCTGTGGCGCGAGTACTCCGACGCCCTGGCGCGCAAGACCTTCCGCTTCTCCCTGATCCACCTGAGTGCGCTGTTCGCGGCGCTGCTCGTCGACCACTACCTGGGGTGACTTCATGCTGCGACGCTCCGCTCTCCTGACCCTGGCCGCCCCGCTGCTGCTGGCCGCGTGCGCACCCGACGGCAAGCCGCAGTTCAAGGCGGTCGACATCACCGGCGCGGACTACGCCAAGGGCTTCTCGCTGCCCGACGCCGACGGCAGGCTGCGCACGCTCCAGGACTTCCGCGGCAAGGTGGCGATCGTGTTCTTCGGCTACACGCAATGCCCCGACGTCTGCCCCACCACGCTGGCCGAGATCGCCGACGCGAAGAAGCTGCTGGGCGCAGACGGCGCCCGGGTGCAGGGCGTTTTCATCACGGTGGATCCGGAACGCGACACGCCCGAACTGCTCAAGGCCTATGTCGCCAGCTTCGGGCCGGACTTCGTCGCGCTGCGCGGCGACGCCGCGCAGACCGCGGCCGCCGCCAAGGAATTCAAGGTCTACTACAAGCGCGTGGACGGCAAGACGCCCGGCAGCTACTTCATGGAGCACACGGCCGCCTCGTTCATCTTCGACCCGCAGGGGCGCATCCGCCTGTATTCGCGCTACGGCACCGGCGCGCAGGCCCTGGCCGACGACCTGAAGATCCTCCTGAACGAGAAGGCCTGAGGTGGTGCAGCACCTCCTGGGACGCAAGGGTGCGGCACGCATCGCCCTGATCCCGCAGGAGGTCCTGGAGGCGCTCAACGCGGGGCGCATCCCCACCGTCAACCTCAACGAATTCCTGGCGCTGGACCTGCCGCGGCTGGCGGGCCAGGTCGCGAGCGACGTGGGGCTGGACCCGCGTTCGGAGCGGCTGCAGGACACGCTGGCGATGCTGCCCGCCTTCGCACCGATGAAGCGGCACCTGCACCTCGCGCGCGCGCTCTACGACCTGGCCGAGCCGCGCGCCGACCGCGACGCCGTGGCGCACGCCCTGGCCACCCATGCGAGCGACGTCGCGCGCGGCTGGGCGGCGCAGTGGATCGCCTTCGGCAACCTGGACCTGCCCGCCAAGCTGGCCTCGGCCCGGCGCTTCGCCGCCGATCCGCATTTCGGGGTGCGCGAGACGGCCTGGATGGCCGTGCGCGACGAGATCGCCGGCGACGTCGACGCGGCCGTGCGCCTGCTGCAGCCCTGGACTGCGCACGCGGACCCGAACGTCCGGCGCTTCGCCAGCGAGGCGACTCGGCCGCGCGGCGTGTGGTGCGCCCAGGTCGAGGCGCTCCAGCGCGAGCCCTGGCGCGGCCTGCCGCTGCTCGAGCCGCTGCGCGCGGACCCGAGCCGCTACGTGCAGAACTCGGTGGCCAACTGGCTCAACGACGCCGCCAAGACCCAGCCGCGGTGGGTGCGGCAGGTGTGTGCGCGCTGGAGCCGCGGGCGCGTGGCGGAGGCGACGCGTTACATCGTGAAGCGGGCGCAGCGCAGCATCGCTGCGTAGCGACTCAGGGATCGGTGGGGTTCGGCGCTGCGCGCGCTCACCGCCACCCTACACGGATGCCGGCTCCCGTAGGGGGTGGTGAGCGGCGAAGCCCGAACCCCACCGCCGCACGCCCGGCTCTCAGAAATTCAGGTTCCGGATCAGCTTCTTCGCATCCGGCGTGATCTGGTCCAGCGACTCGATCACCCAGTTCAGGGAGCCCTCGCCGTCCAGCGCCGACGCGGGCAGGAGGGCCGCGGTGACATGGAACTTGAGGGTGAGCGCCGCGGGGAGGGCTTCCATGGGCCGCAGGCCGCTGGCGACCACGTGCTGCGCGCGCGAGGTCACGGCCTGGGGCGTCACGGGCGCCTCCATCAGCACCGCGAACTCGCGCTCGCCGACGCGCGCGGCCAGGTCGAAGTCGACGCTGGTGCGGCGCAGGTGCGAGGCGGCGATCACCAGCGCCTTCTCGGCGGCGTCCTTGCCGAATTCCAGCGCGAGCGCCTCGAGGTTGGAGATCCGCACGCCCAGCAGCGCGCAGTTCTGCTTCTGGCTGCGGGCGTGCGCCAGGCTCGACTGCAGCCGCTCCACCATGCCCCGGCGGTGCGGCAGGCCGGTCAGCGCGTCGGTGCGCGCCAGGGCGCGGGCGCGCACCTCGCTCTCGCGCCGCGCCATCAGGCGCCGGTGCATGGCGTAGTACAGCACCGGCAGCTCCAGCACCGTCGCATAGAACAGGCCATACCGGGTGAGGGTGCTCGATGGCACCAGCCCCAGGCCGCGCGACAGCGGAAACAGGGCCGTCACCAGCACGGGCAGGAACGCCAGGGCCACCACGCGCAGGACGGGATCCTGGCCGTCCAGCCAGCCCCAGACCACCATGCCGGCGATCGCCAGCAGCGACAGCCCGGTGAGCGACAGCACCAGCATCACGCTCAGGTGGGTCGCCACCACGATGTCCACCGCCACGGCCGCCAGCAGGGCGGCGATCAGGGCCCAGACGCCCAGGTCCAGCGCGCGCGACAGGCGCACCGGCTCGGTGAGCACCTTCACGTACCACAGGGCCGCGGCCGTGGCGGCGCCCGGCCACAGGGCCAGCGCAACGCCGTTCCAGCCCGGCCAGTCGGACCAGAGATGCTGGGCGGCGATACCGGCGCGACCGAGCTGGCCGGCACCCAGCAGCAGGGTGTACAGGGAAAAGGCGAGGTAGCCGCGATCGCGGTACAGCAGGCCGTTGGCCAGGGCGGCGACGCACACCAGCGCCGCCAGCCCGAAATAGGCGCCGAAGAGGAACTGCTCGCGTTCGCGGCTGGGCAGCAGCGCGTCCTCCCGCAGCAGGGTGGTGGGCGCCGAGAATTCGGTCCGGTCGTCCTGCACCCGCACCCAGTAGCGGATCGGTCGCGGGTCGTCGATGGCCAGCAGGAAGGTGGGCAGGCGCCCTGGCACGGCCCAGTCCGAGACCGCGCGGTTGGTGCCCGACTGCTGCACCACCCAGTTGCCGCGGCGGTCGCGGTAGAACATCTGGACCTCGTCGTAGCTGGCGACGCCCACTTCCAGGTACCAGTGCTCTCCCGTCGGCACCGCAGCGTCGAACTGCAGCCACAGCGCGCCGCCGGTCTGCCGGTCATGCCGGTCCCGGTGCCGGACCTGCCAGGGCAGCGTGGGGCCGGCCGCCTCGACCCGGTCGATGGTCGCCGTGCCGCTGGGGTCGAACCAGTAGAGGCTGTTGCCGTTCAGGCTGGCCCAGGGGGCGGACGCACCCAGCGCCAGCAGCGGCGCGGTGGCCGGGGCCGCCGGCTGGGCGGCATGCGCGGCGCCCCCGAAGGAAGCGCACCACCCCAGGAAGGCGACCAGGACGCCGAGTGCACTCCTCCTCATGCACCGGATTGTTGCCGACGCACCGATGGGCTGAAACGGTCGGAGGCGCTAAAAGACAGCTTCGACGGCGCGGATACAACAGAAAAGCCCGGCAAGCCGGGCTTTCGGGGGAGGGACGGGAGAAGGCGCGGGCCTCAGGCGTAGGCGGCGAGCGACTTCCGCATCTTCTTCATGGCCGCCACCTCGATCTGGCGGATGCGCTCGGCCGACACGCCGTACTCGGCCGCCAGCTCGTGCAGCGTCATGCCGCCGGAGCCGTCGTCGTTGACCCTCAGCCAGCGCTCCTCCACGATGCGGCGGCTGCGCGGATCGAGCTGTTCCAGGGCCTCCGAGATGCCCTCGGTGGCCATCGCGTCGCGCTCGCGGCTTTCCAGCTGCGCCGTCGGTTCGTGGCTGGCGTCGGCCAGGTAGGCGATCGGGCCGAAGGCTTCCTCGCCGTCGTCGGCGGGTCCGGGGTCCAGGACCACGTCGCCGCCCGACATGCGGGTCTCCATCTCGATCACTTCCTCGCGCTTGACGTTCAACTCGCGCGCCATCACGGCGATCTGGGCGTCGGTCAGCGTCTCGCGGTGGGTCTGCGCGTCGGCCTCGTCCTTGAAGCCCTGCTTCATCGAGCGCAGGTTGAAGAACAGCTTGCGCTGCGCCTTGGTCGTCGCGACCTTGACCATGCGCCAGTTCTTCAGGATGTACTCGTGGATCTCGGCCTTGATCCAGTGCAGCGCGTAGCTCACCAGGCGCACGCCCTGGTCGGGGTCGAAGCGCTTGACCGCCTTCATCAGGCCGATGTTGCCTTCCTGGATCAGGTCGCCATGGGGCAGGCCGTAGCCCAGGTACTTGCGCGACACCGACACCACCAGGCGCAGGTGCGACAGCACCAGCTTGCCGGCGGCTTCGAGGTCGTTGTCTTCCTTGAGCTTCTTGGCGTATTCGTGTTCTTCTTCCGCGGTCAGCATCGGCAGCCGGTTGACCGCCGAGATGTACGCGTCCAGGTTGCCCAGCGAGGGAACGACGGCCCAGGGATTGGCCATCGCCAGCGCCGTGGTGCCCGTGGTTCCAGGGGTTTGGGACATACCGGAATCTCCTTTTCTGCTTTTCATAGATTAGCACTCTCTTAGAGGGAGTGCTAAGAAAAGGGTTCCGCGGGCAGCCCGTGCCTGCCGCTACCAGCGGATGCCGAGCTTCAGGAACAGCTTGCTCAGGACGAACATGGGCCCCACCCAGAGGTATTGCAAGTCCTCGAAGAAGCTGGGCTTGCGGCCCTCCAGCTTGTGGCCGACGAACTGGGCGATCCAGGCCCCCACGAAAATGAGGGCACAGATCGTGAGTACGCGCTCACCCATGAGGTGAACCAAGGCCAGGCCGAGAATGGACAGGACCGCCATCGCGGCCAGGAAGACGGTCGACAGGCGGGCGTAGTAGACCATGCTGGCCAGGATGAACGCGTAGGCCACCCAGGGATGGGCGGCGAACAGCAGCCCGACCAGGCTGAGCATGATCAGCGGGATGGCGACGAAGTGGATGCGCTCGTTGCGCGGGTCGCGGTGGCTTTCGCCGTAGTGCGCCAGCAGCAGGTCGACCCTGCGTTCGGCAGGGGGGCTGGCATCGCTCAGCGTGGACATGGGACGCTCCTCTCCTGCGGGCGGACAATGGCCGGATTCTGGGAGCCCGCCGCCATGGAAGACTGTAAAGATCTGGACATTCTGGCCGTCACCACCACGGTCGGCTCGCGCCCGGAGGCGGAAAGCCTGGCCCGCGCCATCCTCGGGCGGCGCCTGGCCGCCTGCGTGCAGCTGGAAGAGGGCCTGACCTCGTTCTACCGCTGGCAGGGCCGCGAGTGCGAGGAGGCCGAGGTGCGCCTGACGATCAAGACGCTGCCCGAATGCGCCGCGGCGCTGCAGGAGCTGCTGCGTGAGCAGCACCCCTACGAGCTGCCGCAGTTCCTGGCGACCCCGATGCGCGCGAGCCCGGACTACCTGGCCTGGGTGCGCGGCGAGGTGCCGCTGCCGCCGTCGCCGCTCGCGGAGCCCGATGCCGTGTGAACTACGACAGCAGCGCCAGCGCGAATTCCCGCGCGTCGAACGTTTCCAGGTCCTCGAGCTGCTCGCCCACGCCGATGAAGTAGACCGGCACCGGCTTTTCCTTGGCGATCGCCGCCAGCACGCCGCCCTTGGCCGTGCCGTCGAGCTTGGTGACGATCAGCCCGGTGAGCTGCAGCGCCGCGTCGAAGGCCTTCACCTGCGCCAGCGCATTCTGGCCGGTGTTGCCGTCGATCACCAGCAGCACCTCGTGCGGGGCGCTGGCCTCGGCTTTGGTCACCACGCGCCGGATCTTGCGCAGCTCCTCCATCAGGTGCAGCTGCGTCGGCAGGCGACCCGCGGTGTCGACGATCACCACGTCCTTGCGGCGCGCCTTGCCGGCGGTGACCGCGTCGAAGCACACCGCCGCGGGGTCGCCGCCTTCCTGGCTGACGATCTCCACCTTGTTGCGGTCGGCCCAGACGGCCAGCTGCTCCTTGGCCGCCGCCCGGAAGGTGTCGGCCGCGGCCAGCAGCACGGTCTCGCCCTCGTCGGCCAGGTGCTTGGTGAGCTTGCCGATGGAGGTGGTCTTGCCCGCGCCGTTGACGCCCGCCACCATGATCACGGTCGGCACGTGTTCGCCGATCGCCAGCGGCTTCTCCAGCGGCTTGAGCAGCTGGGTGAGGGCGTCCACCAGGATGTTGCGGGCCTGGACCGGCCGCGTCGCGCCGGTGGCCGCGACCTTGCGCTTCACCTCCTGCAGCAGCGTCTGCGTGGCGGCGACGCCGGTGTCGGCCATCAGCAGCGCGGCTTCCAGCTCCTCGTACAGCGCATCGTCGATCTGCGCGCCCGTGAACACCTGCGAGAGGCTGGAGCCGGTCTTGCGCAGGCCGGCGCTGAGCCGCTGCATCCAGCCCTGGCGCTCCGCCGGCACCGCGGCGGGCGCGGGCACCTCCAGCGGCGCCACCAGGGCGCTGCCGATCAGCCCGCCGGCAGCGGCGGCGGGGGCGGGCGCGGGGCTGGCGGGGGCCGGAGCCGGCGGGGCCGGCGACTTTTTCCGGAAGAAGCTGAACATCGGGACCGTTTCTAGAATCACAGGATTCTATGAAACCGCTCCTGCGCCGGGCTTTCGGGCCCCTCCTTGTCCCCCTTCTCGCCTCCCTCTCCTTCTTCCTTCCCCCCGCCGCCGGCGCCCAGGTCGCCGGCGCCGCCCCGGCCCAGGCGCCGGTGCAGCAGTACCAGCTCGCCAACGGGCTGACCGTGATCCTCAAGCCGGACCACCGCGCGCCCACCGCGGTGCAGATGCTGTGGGTGCGGGTGGGCTCGATGGACGAGGTCGACGGCACCTCGGGTGTCGCCCACGCCCTGGAGCACATGATGTTCAAGGGCACGCCCACCACCGGCCCCGGCGAGTTCTCGCGCCGCGTGGCCGCCCTGGGCGGGCGCGAAAACGCGTTCACCGGGCGCGACAACACCGGCTACTACCAGCAGGTCCCGGCGGCGAGGCTGGAGGAAGTGATGCGGCTGGAGGCCGACCGCTTCGCCCACAACCAGTGGCCCGACGAGGAGTTCCGCAAGGAGATCGAGGTGGTCAAGGAGGAGCGCCGCATGCGCACCGACGAGAACCCGCGCGCCCGGCTGGACGAACAGCTCAATGCCGCGGCGTTCGAGGCCTCGCCCTACCACCGGCCGGTGGTGGGCTGGATGAGCGACCTCGATGCGATGACGCCGCAGGACGTGCGCGACTTCTACCACCGCTGGTACGTGCCGGCCAATGCCGCCCTGGTGATCGGGGGCGACATCGACCCGCAGCAGGTGCGCAAGTGGGTGGACCAGTATTACGGCAGCATTCCCGCCAGGCCGGTGCCGGTGCGCAAGCCCAGGCTGGAGCCGGCGCAGCGGGGCATCCGCCGCATCGAGTTCAAGGCGCCGGCCGACCAGGCCTACGTCGCCCTGGCCTTCAAGGTGCCGCAGCTCACCTCCTTCGAGGAAACGCCGGCCAACGACGACGCGCTGGCCCTCACGGTGCTGGCGGCGGTGCTCGACGGCTACGACGGCGCGCGGCTCGACCGCGCCCTGACCCAGGGGCCCGACCGCGTGGCCGACGCCGTCGATGCCGACAACGGCCTGTGGGGCCGCGGGCCCCAGCTGTTCACGCTGGCCGGCGTGCCCGCCGCCGGCAAGACGGCCGAACAGGTGGAGGCGGCCCTGCGCGAGCAGGTGGCGAAGGTCGCCCGCGACGGCGTGACCGAGGCGGAGCTGCAGCGGGTGAAGACGCGCTGGACGGCCGCCCAGATCTACCGGCTCGACTCGCTGATGGCGCAGACGCAGGAGCTGGGCAGCGCCTGGGTGAAGGGCCTGCCCCTGGACGCCAACGACCGGCTCATCGCCCGCCTGCGCGCGGTGACCGCGGAGCAGGTGAAGGCGGTCGCGGCCCGCTACTTCGGCGACGACCAGCTCACCGTGGGCATCCTGCGGCCGCTGCCGGTCGACCCGCACCGCAAGCCCCCGCCGCCGGCCTCGCCGGTGCTGCGCTGAAAGGACCGCGCCATGCAGACGAAGAAGATCCTCGCCGGCGCCGTCCTGGCCCTGTGCACCGCGCTGCCCGCCTGGGCCGCCCTGCCGATCCAGAAGTGGCAGCAACCCAGCGGCGCGCAGGTCTACCTGATCGAGAGCCCGGGCCTGCCCATCCTGGACGTGGAGGTCGATTTCGACGCCGGCGACCGGCGCGACCCCGCCGCCCAGGCGGGGCTGGCCAGCGTGACGGCCGCCATGACGGCCAAGGGCATCGCCGCGCGCGACGGCCAGCCGGCGCTGGACGAGAACCAGCTGTCCGACGCCTGGGCCGACCTCGGCGCCGACTTCGGCGCCGGTGCGGGCCGGGACCGCATGAGCTTCACGCTGCGCTCGCTGACCTACCCGGACCTGCTGGCCAAGGCGGTGGACCTGGCCTCGCGACAGCTCGGCGAGCCGTCCTTCCCCGACGCCGTGTGGCAGCGCGAGCGCCAGCGCCTGGTGGCGGCCATCCGGGAGGCGAACACGCGCCCCGGCACGATCGCCAACCGCGCCTTCGCCCAGGCCGTGTACGGAACCCATCCCTACGGCTACGAAGCCACCGAGGAGACGCTGTCGCACATCTCCGTGCGGGACATGCAGGCCTTCTACCGGACCATCCAGGCCTGCCGGGCCAAGGTGAGCGTGGTGGGCGCGGTGGACCGCGCCCAGGCCGACCGCATCGTCACCACCCTGCTGTCCCGCCTGCCGGACGGCAGCTGCCAGCCCCTGCCACCCGTGCCCGAGGTGGCGCCGCTGCAGGCGGCGGTGGAGCGCGACATCCCCTTCGACTCGGCGCAGGCCCACGTGCTGATCGGCCAGCCGGGCTACAAGCGGTCCGACCCGGACTTCCTGCCGCTGCTGGTGGGCAACTACATCCTGGGCGGCGGCGGATTCGTCTCGCGCCTGACCGAGGAGGTGCGGCAGAAGCGCGCCCTGAGCTACAGCGTCTACAGCTACTTTTCCCCCGGCCTGCATGCCGGTGCCTTCACGGTGGGGCTGCAGACGCGGCCGGACCAGGCGGCCGAGGCGGTGAAGGTGGCGCGCGAGGTGGTGCGGCGCTTCGTCGCCGACGGCCCGACCGAAGCCGAGATGGCGGCCGCGAAGGACAACCTGATCGGCGGCTTCGCCCTGCGCATCGACAGCAATGCCAAGCTGCTGGGCAACCTGGCCAACATCGCCTGGTACGACCTGCCGCTGGACTACCTCGACACCTGGACGGCGCGGGTCGGGAAGGTGACGGCCGCCCAGGTCAAGGCCGCCTTTGCCCGGGTGCTGCAGCCCGATCGCATGGTGACCGTGGTTGTGGGCGCATCCGTCGCGTCCCCCCGACAGTAGGCCTCCTCCTTTCGGGCGGGAACCTGTCAAGGTTGACAGGGGTTGACCGGCAGGCTGGTGGCGCTTGCCCCAACAATACGCAGGCGCTGTCACGCGAAAGCGCGAGACGAACCAAGCGTTTCACAGGGAGAGAGTGTGGGGGTGCGACCCGAGGTCGCGCCCCTTTTTTTTGCGGCGGGTAAGCTCGGGGCATGTCCCGTCCCGCCCCGGCCGCGCGCCGCAGCCTTCCCCACCAGGTCCGCATCATCGGCGGCGCCTGGAAGCGCACGCCGCTGCCGGTGGCCGACCGGCCGGGCCTGCGGCCCACCCCGGACCGCGTGCGCGAGACCCTGTTCAACTGGCTCGGGCAGGACCTCACCGGCTGGCGCTGCGTCGACGCCTTCGCCGGCACCGGCGCCCTGGGCCTGGAGGCCGCCTCGCGCGGCGCCGCCGACGTCCTGCTGGTGGAGGCCGAGGGCACCCTGGTCGACCAGCTGCGTGCGCTGGCGAAGAAGCTGGAC
This sequence comes from Burkholderiales bacterium, assembly GCA_028868995.1. Lineage (GTDB taxonomy): Bacteria > Pseudomonadota > Gammaproteobacteria > Burkholderiales > Burkholderiaceae_C > Ramlibacter. Next base: position 34,582 of record JAGWTH010000008.1, read on the forward strand.
GCCCGCAACGTCCGCGTCCAGCGAGGCAACGCCCTGACCGTGCTGGCGGCGCTGCCCCCGGGCGGCACCGACCTGGTGTTCCTGGACCCGCCCTTCGACGCCGACCTGTTCGACCGCGCCCTGGCGGCGGCCCGGCCGGCGATCGGCCCCGGGGGCTTCATCTACCTGGAAGCGCCTGCGGCCTGGGGCGGCGTGGCGCTGGCGCGCCACGGGCTGGAACTGCACCGGCATACGAAGGCGGGCGCCGTCCACGGGCACCTGTTGCGGCCGGTTGCATAATGCGGCGCAACAAACCGGCCTGCCTGCGGGCGATCAGGAGACCTCCATGGCCAGCGATGTCATCGCCGTCTATCCCGGCACCTTCGATCCCATGACCCTGGGGCACGAGGACGTGGTCCGCCGTGCCTGCCAGCTGTTCGGCCGCCTGATCGTGGCGGTGGCCGCCGGCCACCACAAGAAGGCGCTGTTCACCATGCAGGAGCGCATCGACATGGCGCGCGAGGCGCTGGCCGACTACCCGCAGGTGACGGTGGAGGGCTTCAGCGGCCTGGTGCGCGACTTCGTCGTGGCGCGCGGCGGCAAGGCCATGGTGCGCGGCGTGCGCGCGGTGACCGACTTCGACTACGAGTTCCAGCTCGCCGGCATGAACCGGCACCTGATGCCGGAGGTCGAGACCGTGTTCCTCACGCCCAGCGACAAGTACCAGTTCATCAGCAGCACCTTCGTGCGCGAGATCGCCGTGCTGGGCGGCGAGGTGCACCAGTTCGTCTCGCCGTCGGTGCAGCGGCGGCTGTTCGACAAGGTGCGGTCGCTGGGGCGGGAATAGGGCGGCCGGCGCGCGGTGGGGTTCGGGCTGCGCCGCTCACCGCCACCCTACGAATCCATCACTTCCGGCAGCCATTGCGCCAGCGCGGCGTTCACCGCATCCGGCCGTTCCATCGTGAGCATGTGGCCGCAGCGCGGCACCAGGACCAGCCGCGCCTGCGGCACGAGCGAGGCGATTTCCCGCGAGCGTTCCGGCGGAGTGAGCAGGTCGGCCTCGCCGCACAGCACCAGCGCCGGGCAGCGCAGCTGCGCGAGGCCGGGGCGCGCGTCGGGGCGCGCGATGACGGCGCGGTTCTGCCGCACCAGCTGCTCGGCGCCGGCCCCGAGGACGATCTCCAGGTAGCCGGCGGCCAGCGCCGGCGCGTGGTCCGGGTGGAAGGCCAGGGCGATGTTGGGTTCGATCACCTCGCGCGCCCGGCCCTGCTCGAACAGCGCGATCGCCGAGGTCCTCAGCGCGATCATCTCCGGCGAATCGGGCCGCGCATCGGTGCCCAGCAGCGCCAGGCCGGCGATGCGCTCGGGCGCCAGGCGCGCCGCGGCCATCGCGACCATGCCGCCCATGGAGGCGCCGCACAGCACCAGCGGGCCGTCGTGGTCCTGCAGCAAGCGCGCGGCCATCGCGTCGATGGTGTCGGCGCGGGTGTGCGCGTCGCTCACCAGCGGCTGCCAGCGCGCGAGGGCGGACTGCTGCGCGCGCCACACCGAGGCGTCGCAGGCGAGTCCGGGCAGGAGGACCAGGCGGGTCATTGCAGTCGCGCCGCCACGGACGGCAGGCCCAGCGCGGCGTAGAGGCGCGCGGCCTGGCGTTTGAGCCGCCTCGACTCCGGCTGGGCGCGCAACTGCGGCTGCAGGAGGTTCTGCGCCCCGCCGAGATGGCCGCTCCTCACCAGCGCATCGAGGTGGACCTGCGCGAACAGGTCGCGCTGGGCGTGGCTGCCGCCGATCTCCACCAGGCGCGGCAGCGCGTGGCCCAGGGCCTCCACCGCCGTCTTCCAGTCGCCCAGGGCATGGGCCAGCAGGCCGCGCGCCGCCGGCACGCACACCCGCTGCCAGACCACCCCCTCGGTGCCGCTGCGCGAGAGGGCATGCGACTCGATACTGGCCAGCCATCCGCGCGCGGCCACCTCGCGGCCGGACTTCGCCAGGCCGTACAGGTATTGCAGGTCCAGGAAGGGCAGCACGTGGTCGTGGCCGCGCCGCGCGAGGTACGCCCCCACGTCCTGCCAGCGATCGCCGACGTCGATGCCGGCGAGCTCCGCGCGCGCCAGCAGTGAGACGGCGTTGATCTGGTCCTGGCTGTACTCCTTCACCTCGCCCCAGACGTGGCCGTCGTAGAGCGCGAGCACCTCCTCCGGTCGGTCCAGGTCGAGGGCGAACAGCGCTTGGTGCCACCAGTTGTGGGTGACCATGAAGGAGTTCAGGCCGGTCCAGGTGGGGCTCACCTCCTGCAGGAAGGCATGGCCCTCGGCCAGGCGCCCCTGGGTGAGCAGCACGTGGGCCAGCGCGTGGTGGGCCCAGGGCTCCTTGCGCCGCAGCGCGATGGCCCGGCGGGCGCTGGCCTCGGCCTCCTCCAGGAAGTGGCACTGCTCCCAGGCGAAGGCCAGCATGCCGTGCAGGTAGGGCACGTCGGCGGCCGCGTCCGCCGCGTGCAGCGCCACGCGCAGCATGCCGGGCGAGTCTCCGCGGTTGAACAGGTGGTAGTGCGCGAGCTTGAGCGAGGCCAGGTCGCGCGGGTGCTCGCGGGCCTGCTCCTCGTGCAGCGCGATCGCGCGCGGCAGGTCGCCGGCCACCCAGGCCGCGACGGCGGCGACGAAGCGCCGTTCGCGCGCGGTCGCGCCGGCGGCGCTGTCCCGGGCCCGTTCGATGAAGGGGCGCGCCTGCCGCGGCGCGTCGCCGGTCTCGGCGAACATGTGCAGCGCCGCGCAATACGCCTGCACCAGGGGGCTGGGGTCCTGCTGTGCCTGCAGCACGTCCACGCAGCGCGCCTCGCTGGCGATGAAACCCTCGACGAAGGCGTTCAGCGGACCCAGGCTCGCCGCATCGTGCAGCGTGACCGGGTTGCCGAGCGCATCAGTCGACATGCGCGAGCGCTTCCGACGGCGGCTGCGGCCAGGGCCGCTGCGGCTCGCGCAGCAGCTCGAAGGCATGGGCTACCTGCAGCACCCCGAGGTCGTCGAAGCGCTGGCCGGCGATCTGCAGGCCGATCGGCAGGCCCGTGGACGTGTAACCGCAGTTGATCGAGGCCGCGGGCTGCTCCGACATGTTGAAAGGCACGGTGAAGCCGATGTGCTCCAGCGGCCGCAGCGGGTCGTTGGTGGGCGAGGGCAGCTCCGCCGCGAAGGCGGGCACCGGCGACACCGGCGAGAGCACGTAGTCGAAGGGCCGGCAGGCCTCGACCGTCTGCAGGCGCGTGAGGTGGAACTGGTGGAAGGCGCGGAACACCGCCTCGCCGGTCATGCCGGCGGCGCTGTCGGCCCACTGCCGGATGTAGGGCAGCACGCGCGCCTTCACCTCGGGCGGCAACGCGCGCATGTCCACGTGCGAGCGCATGCGCCAGAAGTGGTCCATGCCGTCCAGCATGCCCTGGGTCATGAAGGGCTTCATGGGCGCGACCACCGCGCCGGCGCGCTCGAACAGTTCGGCGGCGCGCTCCACGGCGGCGCGCACTTCCGGCTCCACGGCCAGCCCGCAGCCCGCCTCCAGCAGCAGGCCGATGCGCAGGCCGCGCAGGCGCTCGGCGCCGCGGTCGAAGGCGGACCAGGCGATCTCCTGCGCCGGCAGGCTCATGCTGTCGCGGTCGTCGGGGCGTGCCAGCACGTCCATGAACAGCGCGGCGTCGGCCACGGTGCGCGTCATCGGCCCGGCGGCGCGGCCCATGTAGGGCGGGTCGATCGGGATGCGGCCCAGGCTGGGCTTGAGCGTGAAGATGCCGCACCAGCCCGCCGGCAGGCGCAGCGAGCCGCCGATGTCGGTGCCGATGTGCAGTGGGCCGTAGCCCGCCGCCGCGGCGGCGCCGGCGCCGGCGCTGGAGCCGCCCGGCGTCTTCGTGCGGTCCCAGGGGTTGCGCGCGAGCGCGTGGAAGCTGGACAGGCCCGAGGACAGCATGCCGTAGTCCGGCATGGTGGTCTTGGCCAGCAGCACGCCGCCGTGTTCGCGCACGCGCGCGGCCGGCGGCGCGTCGGCCGCGGCGGGCAGCAGCTGGGTCGCGGCGGTGCCCAGGGGCGTGGGATCGCCGCGGGTGGCGATGTTGTCCTTGATCGTGACCGGGACGCCGTCGATCAGCCCCAGCGGCCGGCCCTGGAGCCAGCGCGCCTCGCTGGCGCGCGCCTGTTCCAGCACCTGTTCGGGGCGCAGCAGGAACAGCGCCCGCAGGTGCTGTTCCCAGCGCTCGACGTGGCCCAGCACGCTGCGAGCCACTTCCACCGGGGAGACTTCCCGCCGGCGGTACAGCGCGAGCAGCGCGGGGGCGGAGAGTTCGTGCAGGGCCTCCGGCATCGGCTCAGGCCCAGGACATCGCCGACAGGTCGTTCACGAAGATGGGCATGTCCTTCCACAGGCCGCGCACGTTCCTGTTGGCCACCGTGACCCACTGCGGCTGGTACAGGAAGGCATGCACGCAGTCCTCGGCGATCAGCCGCTGCAGGTCGCCCAGCAGCTTCGTGCGCTCCTTGGCATTGGCCGTGGTCTTGTACTTCGCGTACAGCGTGTTGAACTTCTCCGAGTGGTAGTTCCAGTAGTAGTCCGGCTTGGCGAAGTTGCCCAGGTCGAACGGCTCGACGTGGGAGATGATCGTCATGTCGTAGTTCTTGGCGCCGTACACGTTGGACAGCCACTGGGCCCATTCGACGTTCTGCAGCTTGGCGACGATGCCCACCTTGGCCAGCTCCGAGGCGATCACCTCGCCGCCCTGGCGCGCGTAGGGCGGGGGCGGCAGCGTGATGGTCACCTCCAGCGGGGTGGTGATGCCGGCTTCCTTCAGCAGCGCCCGGGCCTTGTCGGGGTTGTAGGGGTTGATGCCGGTCGTGTCGACGTAGCCCGGGGCGCTGGGCGCGTAGTGGCTGCCGATGGGCGCGCCGTAGCCGTCGCCCGCGCCCTGGATCACCGCCTTGCGGTCGATCGCCATCGCGATGGCGCGGCGCACGCGCACGTCGTTGAAGGGCTTCCTGCCGTTGTTGATGGCCAGGATGGTCTTGGCGCGCGAGCCGGAGACGATCACCTGGAACCTCGGGTTGCCCTTGAACTGCGCCACGCTGCGCGGCGTGACGCGCGGGAAGGCGTCGACGTCGCCGGCCAGCAGGGCGGCGACCTGCGCCGCCGGGTCGGAGATGAAGCGGAAGGTGGCGCGCGACAGCTTGATCGCCGCCGCGTTGCGGTAGCCGTCCCACTTCTTCAGCGTGATGGAGGAGCCCTTGATCCAGTTCTCCAGCACGTAGGGGCCGGTGCCGACGGGCCTGGTCATGTTGGTGTCGGCGCTCTTGGGCTCGACGATGACCGCGGTGGCCTGTCCCAGCAGGAAGGGGAAGTCGGGGTCGATCTCCTTGGTCAGCAGCACCACCGTGTGGTCGTCGACCACGCGCGTGGTCAGGTTGGCGAAGGTGCGCTTGTCCTTGTTGGTGCTCTTCTCGCCGCCGGCGCGGTCGAAGGCGAACTTGACCGTCTGGGCGTTGAAGGGCTCGCCGTTGTGGAACTTGACGCCGCGGCGCAGCTTGAAGGTGTAGGTGGTGAGGTCGGGGGAGACCTCCCAGCTCTCGGCCAGCAGGGGCGTGACCGAGCCGTCCGGGTTGATCTTGGTGAGCGTCTCGAAGATGTTGTAGAGCGTCACCTCGCCGATCGAGGAGGCGGCGCCGCCCGTGGGGTCCAGGCCCGGGCTCGGCTCCAGGGCCATGGCCAGGACGATGGCGTCCTTGCGGCCCTGGGCGAGCGCGCCCACGGGCAGGGTGGCGAGGGCGGCCAGGGAGGCGGAATGGGTCAGGACACTGCGGCGTTGGATCATGGTGCGGGCTCCAGGGAGGGCAGGGTTGTTGTTGCTTGCCGGTGCGGCGGAATGTTCATCATCCCCGACATTGCGCGATCGAGGCAAGAGGGAATGACAGGGACCGTCAGGCGGGATCGGGGATCGCAGGTGGCTCGGCCTCGGGCACGGCCTCCAGCAGCGTGCGCGTGTAGGGATGTTCCGGCGCGGCGAACAGCCGCCCCGGCGGGCCCTGTTCGACGATGCGGCCCTGCCAGAGCACGGCCACCTCGTCGCACAGCTGGTGCACGACCGCCAGGTCGTGGCTGATCAGCATGTAGGTGATGCCGAACTCCGCCTGCAGGTCCAGCATGAGGTTCAGCACCTGGGCCTGCACCGAGACGTCCAGTGCGCTCACCGGCTCGTCGGCCACGATCAGCCGCGGCCGCGTGATCAGGGCGCGGGCGATCGCGATGCGCTGGCGCTGGCCGCCGGAGAACTCGTGCGGGTACTTGCCCAGGTCGTTGGCGCGCAGGCCCACGGCGTCCAGCGCCTCGGCCGCGCGCCGGCGCTGTTCCCCGCGCGCCACGCCCTGCGCGTCCAGCGGCTCGCTGACGATGCGCTGCACCGTCTGGCGCGGGTCCAGCGAGCCGTAGGGGTCCTGGAACACCATCTGGAAGTCGCGCCGGGCCTGCCGCAGCGCCTCGCGCGGCAGCGCGTGCAGGTCGCGCCCCAGCAGGCGCACGCGGCCCGAGGTGGGCTGGTCGAGGGCCATCACCAGGCGCGCCAGCGTGGACTTGCCCGAGCCCGACTCGCCCACGATGCCCAGGCTGCGTCCCGCCTCGATGGTGAAGCTCACCCCGCGCAGCGCATGCACCTGTCCGGGCGGCGCGAACAGCGTCTCGCGCGGCAGCGTGTAGTCCTTGACCAGGTCCTCGACCTGCAGCAGAGGGTCGTTCATGGCTGTCCTTCCCTCCCGCCTTCCCGGCCCGCCGCCACCGCGTCCAGCCGCAGGCAGCGCACCACGTGCCCCGGCTCCACCTTCACCGCCGGCGGCACGGTGACGTGGCACTCGGGCACGGTGAAGCCGCAGCGGCCCGCGAAGGGGCAGCCGCGCGGCAGGTCCGCCAGCTCGGGCACGGTGCCCGGGATGGTCGCCAGCCGCTGCCCCTTGGGCGTGTGCAGGCCCGGGCGGGCGGCGAACAGGCCCTGGGTGTAGGGATGCGAGCGGCGGGCGAACACCGAGGCGGTGGGGCCGCCTTCGACCACGCTGCCGCCGTACATCACCAGCATGCGCCGCACGTTCTGCGCGATCACGCCCAGGTCGTGCGAGATCAGGATCAGCGCCATGCCGCGCTCGGCCACCAGCTCGCGCATCAGGTCCAGGATCTGGCGCTGGATCGTCACGTCCAGCGCGGTGGTCGGCTCGTCCGCGACCAGCAGGTCGGGCCCGCAGGCCAGGGCCATGGCGATGGTGATGCGCTGGCGCTGGCCGCCGGAGAACTGGTGCGGATAGGCGTCGACGCGGCGCGCGGCGTCGGGGATGCCGACGCGGTCCAGCAGAGCGACGGCTTCCCGGCGCGCCTGCGCCGCCGACAGGCCGCGGTGCAGGCGCAGCGGCTCGGCCACCTGGTGGCCCACCGTGTGCACCGGGTTGAGCGCCGTCATCGGCTCCTGGAACACCATGGCCATGCGGTCGCCGCGCAGCGCGCACATCTCGCGCTCGCGCTTGCCCACCAGTTCCTGGCCCTCGAACAGGATGCTGCCGGTCACGCGCGCGCTCTCGGGCAGCAGGCCCATCAGCGCCATCACGGTGATCGACTTGCCGCAGCCGGACTCGCCCACCAGGCCCAGCGTCTCGCCGCGCTCCAGCGAGAAGCCCACGTCGCGCACGGCCCGCGCCGGGCCGCGGTGGGTCTGCAGTTCGACCGAGAGGTCGCGGACTTCGAGCAATGCCATTAACGCTTTCTGGCCAGGCGCGGGTCGAACAGGTCGCGCAGGCCGTCGCCCAGCAGGTTGAGGCCCAGCACTGCCAGCGCGATGGCCAGGCCGGGGAACACCGCCAGCAGCGGCGCCTGGAACATGAGGGTCTGCGCTTCGCTGAGCATGCGGCCCCAGGAGGGCTGCGGCGGCTGCGTGCCCAGGCCCAGGTAGGACAGGGCGGCCTCGGCCAGGATCGCGATGGCGAAGCGGATGGTCGCCTGCACGATCAGCACCGACAGGATGTTGGGCAGCACGTGCTCCAGCGTGATCGCCAGGCCGCCCTTGCCGCAGGCGCGCGCGGCCAGCACGTACTCGCGCCCCCACACCGCGTTGGCCGAGGCGCGGGTGATGCGCGCGAAGGTGGGGATGTTGTAGATGCCGATGGCGATGATCGCGTTGACCATGCCGGGGCCGAACACCGCCGTCATCATGATCGCCGACAGGATGGCCGGGAAGGCGAACACGAAGTCCGAGCCGCGCATGATCGCCTCCTCGACCCAGCCGCGCCTGGCCGAGGCGAACAGGCCCAGCGCGGTGCCGATCACCAGCCCGATGCCCACCGCGATCACGCCCACCGCGATGGACGCGCGCGCGCCCACCAGCAGCTGCGAGGCGACGTCGCGCCCGTAGGGGTCGGTGCCCAGCCAGTGGTGGGCGTCCGGCGGCAGCAGCTTCAGCCCCATGTCGACGTCGTAGGGATTGAACGGCGTCCAGAAGAAGGACAGCCCCGCCGCGAGCAGCAGCAGCGCGCTCAGCACCAGGCCGATCAGGAAGCTCGGGTGCCGGCGCGCGCGCTGCCAGAAGCCCTGGCCGCGCAGCGGCGCGAGCGGTGCGGAGTCGAGGACGGCGCTCATCTCACTGCCCCCACGCTTGGCACTTCGTGCGCTGCGCTGCCCCCCGAGGGGGCCTTCGCGTCTTGGGGCGGCCCGGCGGCGCTCATATGTCGCTCGCCTTGACCCGGGGGTCGATCACCGCATACAGCACGTCGACCACGAAATTGACGATCACCACCATGGCGGCCAGCAGCATCACGCAGTTGCGCACCACGATCAGGTCGCGGTTGGCGATCGACTGGAAGATCAGCCGGCCCAGCCCGGGCAGGTAGAACACGCTCTCCACCACGATGGTGCCGGCCAGCAGCTCGGCGAACTGCAGGCCCATGACCGTGATGACCGGGATCAGCGCGTTGCGCAGCACGTGGCCCCACAGCGTGCCGCGCTGCGACACGCCCTTGGCGCGCGCGGTGCGCACGAAGTCCTCGCGCAGCACCTCCAGCACCGAGGAGCGGGTGATGCGCGCCAGGATCGCCGACTGCACCACCGCCAGCGACAGCGCCGGCAGCAGCAGGGCGCGCAGCCCGGGCAGCAGGCCCTCGTCCCAGCCCGGGAAGCCGCCGGCGGAGAACCACTTCAGCTTCACCGAGAACAGCAGGATCAGCAGGATCGCGAACCAGAAGTTGGGGATGGCGATGCCGACCTGGGTGAGGCCCATGATGCCGACGTCGCCCAGCTTGTTGTGGCGGGCGGCGGCGTAGATGCCGGCGGCCAGCGCCAGCGCGGCGGTGAAGGCCATGGCCATCAGGGCCAGCGGCACCGTGAGGGCGAGGCGCTCGCGCACCAGTTCCGCCACCGGGGTGCTGTAGGCGTAGCTCAGTCCCAGGTCGCCGTGCAGCAGGCCCCAGACCCATTCGCCGTAGCGGGCCAGGGCAGGGCGGTCCAGGCCCAGCTTGTGGGCCAGCGCCAGCACCGCCTCGGGCGAGGCGTCCGGGCCCATGATGATCTGGGCGGCGTTGCCGGGAAGGATCTCCAGGACCAGGAAGACGACGACGGACGTGCCTACCAGGGTCGCAATCAGGGTGATCAGCCGCTTGAACAGGAACAGGGACATGCCGCGCGGGATAATGCCAGAACCGTACCAGGAGTTCCCGCAGCCATGGCATTGATGATTACCGACGAGTGCATCAACTGCGACGTGTGCGAGCCGGAGTGCCCCAACCAGGCGATCTTCCTGGGCCCCGAGATCTACCAGATCGACCCCGACCGCTGCACCGAATGTGTCGGCCATTTCGACGAGCCGCAGTGCGTCCAGGTGTGTCCCGTCGCCTGCATCCCGGTCAACCCGCAGCTGGTGGAAAGCCGCGAGACGCTGATGCAGAAGTACCTGCGGCTGACGGCGCAGGCGAAGGCGTGACGCCCGCTCCCCGGGCTACTTCTTCCCGGGCTTGCCGGGCGCCACGGCGGTGAACACTTCCGGGTCCTGCGCCTTCTTCCCCTTCCCCTTCGCCTTCTTCTTCTCGTGCGGCCTGGCGGAGGCGGGCGCGTCCGGCTTCGGTGCCGGACCCAGCACCACCGCCTTCGGCGCGTTCTTCTCCTGCGCCAGGCGCGCCTTCTCCAGCGCGTCGGCCCGCTTGCGGTCCGCTTTCGCGGCGTCGGCCGCCTGCCGGGCGGCCTGGGGCGTGGTCGGGTCGGAGACGTCCAGGGCCGCGCCGCCCGCGCAGGGCTGGGCGGAATAGCTGCTGCCGCAGCGGTACACCGTCTGCCCGGTGGCGCCGGCCGCGGCGAGCGCGAGGGCGGCGATGAGGATGGCGTTCTTCACGGGCATGGGTTCCTCCGGGGGCGCGTCAGGTCGGGTCGGTCTGCGGCGGCCGCGGCGGCTTGGGCCGCGGCGCCTTGTGCGTGTGGACGATCAGGGTGGCCTTGTCCATCTCGCCGGCCAGCAGGGCGGGGACGGCCTTGAGCGTGCGCGCGATGCATTCCTCGATGGCGGTGCGCTGTTCGGGCGCCGGCTTCCTGAGCACCCAGTTCACCACCTCCGACTTCACGCCCGGGTGGCCGATGCCGATGCGCAGGCGCCAGTAGTCGGCGGTGCCCAGCTGCGCGTGGATGTCGCGCAGGCCGTTGTGGCCGGCGTGGCTGCCGCCCAGCCGCAGCTTGGCCTGGCCCGGCACGACGTCCAGCTCGTCGTGCACGACCAGGATCTCCTCGGGCGCGATCTTGTAGAAGCGCGCCAGCGCCGCCACGGACTTGCCCGAGAGGTTCATGAAGGTCTGGGGCTCCAGCAGCCAGACCGTCTGCCCGTGCACGTTGGCCCGGGCCACCAGCCCGTGGTAGCCGCGGTCGGCCACGAGGTTCACCTTCAGCTCGCGCGCAAGCTCGTCCACCCACCAGAATCCGGCGTTGTGGCGGGTGGCTTCGTACTCGGGACCCGGGTTGCCCAGGCCGACGAACAGCTTGATCATGGTTCACGACTCGCAGGTTAGGCCGCGCGGCCGGCGCGGCGAGGGAACTATTGTCGTGGGCCGGAATGAAAAAAAGCCCGCTTGCGCGGGCTTCCGGGGAGGACACGGCCGGCCGCGGCACCGCCGCGGCACCGCGTCACTTCTTCGCGGCCGGCTTGGCGGCTTCCTTGCCGCCCTTGGCCGGGGCAGCAGCGGCGGCCGGGGCGGCACCCTCGGCACCGGCGGCGGCTTCGGCCGATTCCTCGGCGGCCGGGACCACCACGGAGACCAGCACCGGGTTCGGCTTGCCGTGGGTGACGGCCTTCACGCCCTTGGGCAGGGTGATGTCGTTCAGGTGCAGCGACATGCCCTTCTTCAGGCCGGACAGGTCGACCTCGATGAACTCGGGCAGGTCGGCCGGCAGGCAGGAGATGTCCAGCTCGGTGACCACCGGGTTGACCAGGCAGTGCTCCAGCTTGACGGCCTCGGACTCCTCGGCGCCCTTGTAGTGCACCGGCACCTTCATGTGCAGGCGGGTGTTGGCGTCCACGCGCTGGAAGTCGATGTGCTGGACCTGCTGGCGGAAGGGGTGGTACTGCACGTCGCGCAGCAGCACCTTGCTGGTCTTGCCGGCCAGTTCCATGTCCAGGATGGAGGAGTGGAAGGCCTCCTTCTTCAGGGCGTGCCACAGCGCGTTGTGATCGAGCTCGATCAGCTGCGGCTGGCCCTCGCCACCGTACACGATGCCGGGCGTCTTGCCCACGTTGCGCAGACGGCGGCTCGCACCCGTACCCTGCTTGGCGCGCTCGAAAGCGACGAATTTCATTGCGTTCTCCGATGCAGGGGCCACCGCGACCAGTGCGCCCCCGATTTCACAAATGCCCCTCGCGGGGCGGCTACAGCCTCAGAACAGGTTGACCTGGTCCGAGAACAGACTCATGACCGATTCGCCCTTGGCGATGCGCTGGATCGTCTCGGCGATCAGCGGGGCGACGGACAGCTGGCGGATCTTGGCGCAGCCGCGCGCGGCCTCCGACAGCGGGATGGTGTTGGTCACGACCACCTCGTCCAGGGCCGTGCCCTTGGAGATGCGGTCGATGGCCGGGCCCGAGAAGATCGGGTGCGTGCAGTAGGCGTAGACCTTCTTCGCGCCGCGCTCCTTGAGCACCTCGGCGGCCTTCACCAGGGTGCCGGCGGTGTCGATCATGTCGTCCATGATCACGCAGTTGCGGCCCTCGATGTCGCCGATGACGTGCATCACTTCCGACACGTTGGCCTTGGGCCGGCGCTTGTCGATGATGGCCAGGTCGGTGCCCAGCTGCTTGGCGAGCGCCCGGGCGCGCACCACGCCGCCGACGTCGGGCGAGACCACGATCAGGTCCTGATAGTTCTTCTGCCGCAGGTCGCCCAGCAGCACCGGCGACGCGTAGATGTTGTCCACCGGGATGTCGAAGAAGCCCTGGATCTGGTCGGCGTGCAGGTCCATCGTGAGCACGCGCGCCACGCCCACCGTCTCCAGCAGGTTGGCCACGACCTTGGCCGAGATCGGCACGCGGCTGGAGCGCGGGCGGCGGTCCTGGCGGGCGTAGCCGAAGTAGGGGATCACGGCGCTGATCCGCTCGGCCGAGGCGCGCTTGAGCGCGTCGACCATGATCAGCAGCTCCATCAGGTTCTCGTTGGTCGGGGCGCAGGTAGACTGCACCACGAACACGTCGCGGGCCCGCACGTTGGTGTTGATCTCCACCGTGACCTCGCCGTCGGAGAAGCGGCTCACGGTGGCGGCGCCCAGGGAGATGCCCAGGTGGCCGGCGATCTCCTCGGCCAGCGCCGGGTTGGCGTTGCCGGTGAACACCATGAAATCGGGGGACGGGGCAGCCTGCTGCATGGGAAGTGACGTGTTCAGACCCAAAATCGGTTGGGCGCAGAACTCGCTTTCACGTGCTCTGCGCCCAACGTCAAGATGTTTGGCAGGGGAGGAAGGACTCGAACCCTCGCATGCCGGAATCAAAATCCGGTGCCTTAACCAACTTGGCGACTCCCCTACACAGGTCCGACGCTGCGAGCAGCCTCAAACCGAATCGTCGCTGGAGGCCCAACCCACCAGGGGATGGACTTCCATCTTGCCGCATTCCCGCACCACCCAGCCATTCCTGGCCCAGTGTGCCGGGGCCTGCCCCAGGACCGCTCCCGGCGGCAGCAGCGCGAACACCGCGCTGCCCGAGCCCGTCATGCGGGCCGGCAAGCCCTGCGAACCCAGCCATTCGACCGCCTCGCCCACTTCGGGGCAAAGCTGCCGGGCCACCGGTTCCAGGTCGTTGTGACCGAAACCCCAGGGGTCTGCAGCAAAGCCCGAGATTGTAGCACTGTCCGAGTCGCGCTTCAGCGCTGGGTGCGAGAAGATGTCTTTCGTGGCCAGTCCGCGGGGCGGCTTCACCACCGCGAAGCGGGCCGGCGGCAGCGCCACGGGCGTGATGCGTTCGCCCACGCCCTCCACCCAGGCGCTGCGCCCGCGCAGGAAGAAAGGCACGTCCGCCCCCAGCGCCAGCCCCACCTGTTCCAGCTGCGCCAGGGACAGTCCCAGCTGCCACAGGCGGTTGAGCGCGAGCAGGCTGCTCGCCGCATCGGACGAGCCGCCGCCCAGGCCCGCCTCGGCCGGCAGGCGCTTTTCCAGCACGATGTGCGCGCCCTCGCCGCAGCCGGTGGCCTGCTGCAGCGCGCGGGCGGCGCGCAGCGTCAGGTCTTCTTCAGGAAGCGCCGCGCCGACGTCCTCGCGGGACAGGCGGCCGCCCGGCCGGCGCTCGAAATGCAGGCTGTCGTGCCAGTCCAGCAGCACGAAGGCGGACTGCAGCAGGTGGTAGCCGTCCGCCCTTCGGCCCGTGACGTGCAGGAACAGGTTGAGCTTGGCCGGCGCGGCGACGTCGTGCAGCGAATGCATGGTTTCAGTGCTCGAAGACCACGCGCAGGTCGGCCGGGGGAGGCGGCTGCGTGCGGTGCGCACGCAGCCGCCCCTGCGCCACCTGGCTCAGGTCGGCGTCCCAGCCGGGCACGGGGCTCGGCTTGCCGGCCAGCCAGTCGAACAGCGAGGCCACGGGCAGCGCGGCGCCGGTGGCCTCCCGGGCCAGCGCGTCCAGCGAGGGGAAGCTGCGCGTGCGGCCGTCGGCGCGCAGCGTGGCGCTGCCGGGAGCCCAGGCCAGCACCGCGAGGGTGCCGCCCAGGGGGTTGAACAGGCTCAGCTCGCCGGCTTCCGGCGCGCCGCGCAGTTCGAATCCGGCGGAGAACGACTGGCTCGCCTGGCCCTCGACCGTCAGGGCGAGGCGGCCGCTCCAGGCCTGGGGCGCGGCCGCGCGCGGCGGCACGGCGCAACCCGCGAGCAGCAGCGCGCCCAGCGGCGCCCACCAGCCGCGAGGCAGGCGCGGCGTCACAGATTCACCTTGAGGCGCTTGAGCGTGTCCCTCAGGGTTTCGTTGTCGGGGCTGCGCGCCAGCCCCTCGCGCCAGACGCCTTGCGCCTGTTCGGTCCGGCCCAGGGTCCACAGCACCTCGCCCAGGTGCGCGGCGATCTCGGGGTCGGGCCGCTCCTTGTATGCGGCCTGCAGGATGCGCAGCGCCTCGGCGTTGTTGCCCAGGCGGAATTCCACCCAGCCCAGGCTGTCGCTGATGAAGGGGTCGCCGGGGGCGAAGCTCAGGGCCTTCTGGATCAGCTGCTTGGCCTCGGGCAGGCGCTCGTTGCGATCGGCCAGGGAGTAGCCCAGGGCGTTGTAGGCGTTGTGGTAGTTCGGATTGCTGGCGATCACCGAACGCAGCAGCCGCTCCATGTCGTCGAAACGGCCCAGCTTGTCGGCCAGCATCGCCTGGTCGTAGGCGAGGTCGGGATCGCCCGGCTTCCTGGCCAGCGCCTGCCCGAGCAGGTCGTAGGCCGCCTGGTACTGCTTGCTGTCACGCAGCAGCTGGACTTCCGCCATCAGCTTGAGGCGGGCATCTTCCGGCGAGCGCTCCGGCACCGACTGGATCAGCTTGCGCGCCTCGTCCAGCCGGCCCTGGCGCGCCAGGATGGAGGCGCGCCGGTTCTGCACCTGCAGCAGGTCCTGCGCGCCCGCTATGCGGTCCAGCCAGGCCGTGGCCTGGGCGTAGTCGCCGCGCTTCTCGGCGACTTGGGAGAGCGACAGGTAGGCCTGGGCGGAACCGCGCTGCCGCTGCTCGCTGGCGGGCTGGGCCTGCACGACGTCCAGGTACTTCTTCAGAGCCGCCTCGGCCGCATCGAGCTGGTTGTCCTGGGCCAGCACCGTGCCCAGGGCGAGCCAGGCCTCGGCCAGCTGCGGCCGCTCGGTGGTCACCCGCTGCAGCTGCAGCACCGCCTCGCCCGTGCGCTGGGCATCGAGCAGGGCGCGGGCGTAGGCCAGCCGCAGCTCCGGCAGCGGCTGCCCGTCCATGTACTTGCGCACGATGACCTCGGCCTGCGGCAGCCGGACATCCATCATCTCCAGCGCCAGCAGCACGGGGCCCGGCGCCTTCGCATCGATCGCCTGGCCGCGGCGGGCGGCGTCCAGGGCGCCGTCGTTGTCGCCCGCGGCCAGGCGCAGGCGGCCCACGGCGGTCCAGGCGGCCGCGCCGGTGTCGGGCTGCTGGAGGTAGTCGCGCAGGCCCTGCTCCAGCGCCGAGGCGGCCTGCTTCTTGTCGGTGGCGCGGCCGTAGGAACGGGTGATCGCGGCGATGATCGCCGGCCGGTCCTTGGGGTCGGCCAGGGCGAGCTCGGTGCGCAGCGGCTCCACGCTGTCCGGCAGGCGGTTGAGGGCCACCAGGATCTGCAGCACGTAGCGATTGGCCTCGCGC
The DNA here is from genome assembly GCA_028868995.1 of Burkholderiales bacterium. GTDB lineage: Bacteria > Pseudomonadota > Gammaproteobacteria > Burkholderiales > Burkholderiaceae_C > Ramlibacter. Next base: position 50,387 of record JAGWTH010000008.1, read on the forward strand.
GACTGCGGCTGGGCCTTCTTCCAGGCGCTCGCAGCCTGCAGGGCGGCGTCGCCGCTGCGCGCGTCCAGGGCGATCTCCACGGCGCGCTGGTAAAGCTGCGCGTCGTTGGTCTTGCGGGCGGCGTCGAGGATCAGGTTGAAGCCGGAACCGGGGTCTTCGCCCCGCGCGTCGAGCTCGCCGAGCAGCACCTCGTAGAACAGCTCGGCGTCCATGCCGCTGTTGACGACGGGGGCCGGGGCTGCGCTCGCGGCTTCCTGCGGGGCCGGGACTGGGGCCGGGGCCTGTGCCAGGGCGGGCGGGGCCGCGGCGCAGGCCGCGGCCAGGGCGGCGGCGAGCGCCACCAGACGGAATCGCATCATCGAATCATGATAGCGGGTCGGGGGAAGAAGGCCCGGCCGCTGGAGGCTGCCTTCGCGGAAGGAACTGCGCTGCATGGTGTGGGGCGCAGTCCCGAGGGGTGCCGCGCGGTCTGGAAGCCCAGGATCCCCGTTTAGTGCCGTCCGGCTAGCATCGGTTCCCATGCCCGAACTGCCCGAAGTCGAAGTCACCCGCCTGAGTTTCGCCGACCGCATCGCCGGCGCTCGCATCGAAGCGGTGCGCCTGGGCAAGCCCCTGCGCTGGCCCCTGGGCTGCGATCCGGGCACGCTCGCGGGGCGCACGGTGCGCGGCGTGCGCCGCCGCGGCAAGTACCTGCTGCTGGACCTGGACCGGGGCCTGCTGCTGCTGCACCTGGGCATGTCCGGCAGCCTGCGCTTCGACGGCTGGATGCCCGAGGCGGCCGTGCACGACCACTTCGACCTGGTGACCAGCCGCGGCGTGCTGCGCCTGAACGACCCGCGCCGCTTCGGCGCGGTGGTGTATTGCGAGGCGGAGGATTCGCCGCAGGCGGTCAAGCTGCTGGGGGGGCTGGGGGTGGAGCCGCTCACGGGCGACTTCGACCTCGACGCCTTCCATGCGGGCCTGAGGCGGCGCAAGGCGCCGGTGAAGCAGGTCCTGCTGTCCGGGGACCTGGTGGTGGGCGTAGGCAACATCTATGCCTCGGAAGCCCTGTTCCTGGCCGGGATCCGCCCCACCCTGGCAGCCCACCGCATCAGCCGCCCGCGCGCCGCGCGCCTGCGCGACGCCATCCGCGACGTGCTGGCCCGGGCCGTTGCCAAGGGCGGCAGCACCCTGCGGGACTTCTCCAACGCGCACGGCGAGTCGGGCTACTTCCAGCTGGAAGCCATGGTCTACGATCGCGCCGGCGAGCCGTGCCGGGTCTGCGGTTCCCCCATCCGGGCGATCCGGCAGGGCGCGCGCGCAACGTATTTCTGCCCCGTGTGCCAGAAGTCGTGAGGGGGAAAAGGGGTCCGATGCTATAGTCATTTCGAGCATCGGGGACACAGTGGCAACATCCTTCAACGAGCAGTTCGACCAGCACGGCGCATGGCGGCGCGACTTCGCCCAGCGCCTGAGGATGCTGGGCGAATGGCTGAAGGACCACGACCTGATCGACAGCGGCGTCGAGGAGCGCCTGCGCCGCCTGGAAGGCCAGATGCGCTCGGACAAGGTGATGGTCGCCTTCGTCGCCGAGTTCTCGCGCGGCAAGTCCGAGCTGATCAACGCGATCTTCTTCGCCGGCTACAAGCGCCGCATCATGCCGGCCAGCGCGGGGCGCACCACCATGTGCCCCACCGAGCTGGGCTACGACGCCGAGGTCCCGCCCTGCCTGCGCCTGCTGCCGATCGAGACCCGCCTGCAGACCCAGCCGCTCATGGAGTGGCGCATGGTGCCCGAGAAGTGGCACCGCGTGGACCTGGACGTCAACGACCCGGCGCAGCTGGCGCAGGCCTTCGAGAAGGTCTCCGAGGTGCGCCGCGTGCCGGTGGAGGAAGCCCGGGCCCTGGGTTTCTGGCATGACGACGCCCCCGAGGACAACCCCATCGCCGGCGCCGACGGCCTGGTCGAAGTGCCCAGGTGGCGCCACGCCCTGATCAACATCGCCCACCCGCTGCTGAAGCAGGGGCTGGTGATCCTCGACACCCCGGGCCTCAACGCCATCGGCGCCGAGCCCGAGCTGACCGTCAACCTGATCCCGCAGGCGCATGCGGTGGTGTTCATCCTGGCCGCCGACACCGGCGTGACCAAGTCCGACCTCGCGATCTGGCGCGAGCACCTGATCTCCGAGAGCAGCGAGGCCGACTCCCGCCTGGTGGTGCTGAACAAGATCGACACCATGTGGGACGCCCTGTCCACGCCGGCGCAGGTGCAGGCGCAGATTGACCGCCAGCGCAAGGGCACGGCGGAGATCCTCGGCCTGAAGGTGCACCAGGTGATCCCGGTGTCGGGCCAGAAGGGCCTGCTGGCCAAGGTGAACAGCGACGTCGAGCTGCTCAAGGCGAGCAACCTGCCCGTTCTGGAGCAGGCGCTGGCCCATGGCGTGCTGGACCAGCGGCAGAAGATCCTGCGCGCCTCGGTGGCGAGCAACATCTCGGAGCTGAGCACCGAGGTCACGCGCGTGCTGGGCATCCGCCGGCGCGACCTGGCCGACCAAATGGTGGAGCTCAAGGGCCTGCGCGGCAAGAACACCTCGGTGATCCGGCACATGCGCGCGCGCATCGAGCAGGAGCAGGCGGAGTTCGACGCCAGCGGCGCCAAGATCCACGCCGTGCGCTCGGTGCACCTGAAGCTGCTGCGCGACGTGTTCGACCTGCTCGGCACGGCCACGCTCAAGAAGGAGATGGGGGCCCTGACCGGCGCGCTGCGCACCCCGGGCCTCAAGCTGGGCGTGCGCAAGGCCTACGCCCAGACCTTCGAGCGCCTGCGCGAGGGCCTGCGCCGGGCCGAGAAGATCAGCGGCGAGATCCAGACCATGCTGACCGGCACCTTCCGGCAGCTCAATGCCGAATACGGCTTCTCGCTGCAGGCGCCGCGCGAGCCGGACCTGGCGCGCTACGAGCGCGACCTCGACCTGGTCGAGCGCAGCCACAACCAGTACCTGGGCGTGAGCAACGCGCTCAAGCTGGCGCAGCCCGAATTCGCCGACCGCCTGGTGCGCGCGCTGGCCACCCGCCTGCGCGTGATCTACGAGTCGGCGCTGGGCGAGGTGGAGCTGTGGAACAAGTCCGCCGCGGCCCAGCTCGACGCGCAGCTGCGGGAACGCCGCCGCAACTTCGGCCGCCGGCTGGAGGCCATCGAGCGCATCCAGCAGGCCGCCAGCGGACTGGACGACCGCATCACCGAGATCGAGTCGCAGGAGTCCGCGCTCGACGAGCTGGACGCCAAGCTGACCGAGCTCACCGCGGCCCTCACCAGCGCGCAGCTGATGACGGGCCGGTTCGCCGCCACGGCGGCGCGGCCGGCGCTCAAGACGGCATGAGGGAGCGGCCGCCGGGCCGCCCCCAGGCCGCGGACCGCAAGGCGCAGCCTGGAGGTCTTCCTGAAGGCTTGCCGGCCGGCTTCGCCGGCCGCGTGGTGCGGTGGCAGCGCACGCATGGCCGCAACAACCTTCCCTGGCAGGACACGCGCGACCCGTACCGCGTGTGGCTGTCGGAGATCATGCTGCAGCAGACGCAGGTGGCGGCGGTCATCGACTACTACGGGCGCTTCCTGCGGCGCTTCCCCGACGTGCAGGCGCTGGCCGCCGCGCCGCTGGACGACGTGTTGGCCGCATGGAGCGGCCTGGGCTACTACAGCCGCGCGCGCAACCTGCACCGCTGCGCGCAGGAGGTGGTGGCCCGGCATGGCGGCGCTTTCCCGCGCACCGCGGAGGCCCTTGCGACGCTGCCCGGCATCGGCCCTTCCACCGCCGCGGCGATCTCCTCCTTCTGCTTCGGCGAGCGCGCGGCCATCCTGGACGGCAACGTCAAGCGCGTGCTCACGCGCGTGCTCGCCTTCGGGGACGACCTGGCCGTCGCGGCGCACGAGCGGCGGCTGTGGGACCACGCGCGCGAGCTGCTGCCCCGGCGCGACCTGCAGGAGGCCATGCCGCGCTACACGCAGGGCCTGATGGACCTGGGCGCCACCGTGTGCCTGCCTCGCAATCCGTCCTGCCTGCTGTGCCCGGTGCAGGCCGAATGCGCCGCGGCGAAGCGGGGCCGGCCCGAGGACTTCCCGGTGAAGACCCGCAAGCTCAGACGCAGCGCCGAGTCGCTGTGGCTGCTGCACGCGCAGGCGGGTGACGGCGCCGTGTGGCTGCAGAAGCGGCCCACGCCGGGGGTGTGGGCGGGGTTGTACTGCCTGCCGGTGTACGGCAGCCGTGACGCGCTGGAAGAAGCACTGCCGGCGCCGGTGCGCCGCAGGCTGCGCGAGGTCGAGCCCTTCGTGCACGTGCTCACGCACAAGGACCTGCACCTGCATCCCGTGCAGGCGGTGGTGCCGCCAGGCTGGGCCGCGGGCGAGGGCGCCTGGTTCGGGCCGCGGGAGTGGCCGCAGCTGGGGCTGCCGGCGCCGGTGCGGAGGTTCCTGGAAGGGGTGGCCTAAGCCGCCGATCCCACCTCGCGGTGGCGCTTGAGCGTCGCCCAGCGCTGGCCGAATTCCTCGGCGAGGCGCTCCACCAGGTACACGGAGCGGTGCTGGCCGCCCGTGCAGCCGATGGCCACGGTGACGTAGCTGCGGTGGTTGCGCGCCAGCGGCTCCAGCCAGTGGTCGAGGAAGGCGCAGATGTCGCGGTACATCTCCTCCACCTCCTGGTGGCGGCGCAGGTAATCGACCACCGGCGCGTCCAGGCCGGTGAAGTCGCGCAGCTCCGGCTCGTAGTGCGGATTGGGCAGCATGCGCACGTCGAACACGTAGTCGGCGTCCACCGGGATGCCGCGCTTGTACGAGAAGGACTGGAACACCAGCGTCAGCTGCGCGAGCGGCGCCGACAGCAGCGACTTCACGTATTCCTGCAGCTGCGCCGAGCGCAGCACGCTGGTGTCGATGACGTGGGCGCGCTGGCGCAGCTCCGCCAGCAGCTCGCGTTCCAGTTCGATGGCCTCCACCAGCGCGCGGTGCTGGTCGCCCTCGGCCTCGGCCGCGGGGCGCGACAGCGGGTGGCGCCGGCGCGTCTCGGAGAAGCGTCGCACCAGCGTGTCGGTGGTGGCGTCCAGGAACAGCGGCCGCACGGCGAGGCCGCGCGCCTTGAGCTCCTCCAGCTGCGCGGGCACCTGCGGCAACGCGTTGGCCGCGCGCACGTCCATGGCGATGGCCACGCGCTGGCGCTGGGTCTTCTGCTCCAGGTCCACGAAGGACAGCAGCAGCTCCGGCGGCAGGTTGTCGACGCAGAAGTAGCCGGCGTCCTCCAGCGCGCGCAGCGCCACCGACTTGCCCGAGCCGGACATGCCGGTGATGAGGATCAGCTCGAGCGCCATGGCCGGGCCTCAGGGGGACGCGGAGGCGTCGCCCAGCATTTCCTTGGCGTGGGCGAGCGTGGTGCCGGAGAGGCGCTCGCCGCCCAGCATGCGGGCGATCTCGGCCACGCGCTGCTCGCCTTCCACCGGCGCGACGCTGCTCGCGACGCCGCCGCGCTCGGCTTTCTTGGCCACGACCAGGTGGTGGTCGGCGCAGGCCGCCACCTGCGGCAGGTGGGTGACGGCCAGCACCTGGCGGTCGCGTCCCAGCTGCTTCATCAGGCGCCCCACGGTCTCGGCCACCGCGCCGCCGACACCGGAGTCGACCTCGTCGAAGATCAGCGTCTGGGCCTCGCCCAGGCGGCTGGTGGTCACGGCGATCGCCAGCGCGATGCGCGAGAGCTCGCCGCCCGAGGCCACCTTGCCCACCGGCCGCGGCGTGCTGCCCGCGTGGCCGGCGACCAGGAAGGCGACCTCCTCCATGCCGTGGGCGGCGGGCGCGTCCAGCTTGTCCAGCGCCACCTCGAAGCGGCCGCCCTGCATGCCCAGGCCCTGCATGGCCTGGGTCACCGCCTTGGCCAGCTGCGGCGCCGCCTTGGCGCGCGCGGAGGAAACGGCGCGGGCCTCCTTCAGGAAGGCGTCCTGCTCCTTCTTCTCGGCGGCTTCGAGGGCGGCCAGGTCGGCGGCCGCATCGAGCCTGGCGAGTTCGTCCTTCCAGGATGCGAGCAGGGCCGGCAGCTCCGCCGGCTGGCGCTTGTAGCGGCGCGCCAGCGACAGCCAGCCGGCCATGCGCTCGTCGAGTTCGGCCAGGCGATCGGGGTCGAGGTCGGTCTTGCGCAGGTAGGTCTGCAGCGAGTGCGCGGCGTCCTGCGCCTGCGCCAGCGCGGAGGCCAGCACTTCGGCGAGCTCGCGGAACCGGGGCTCCAGGTGTTCCTGGGCACGCAGGGTGTCCAGCGCCTGGGCCAGCGCCGGGCAGGCGCCGCCGTCCTCGCCATCGAGCAGCTGCTGCGCGCCGTTGGCGGCGTCGAGCAGGGCCTGCGCATGCGACAGGCGCGTGTGGTCGGCGTTCAGCTGTTCCCACTCGTCGGCGCCCGGGGCGAGCTTGTCGACCTCGCCGATCTGCCAGGCCAGGCGCTCGCGCTCGCGCTGCAGGGAGTCCTGCGCCGCGCGGGCCTCGGCCCATGTCTTCTGCGCCGCGCGCCAGCCGTGCCACAGCTGCAGCAGGCGGTCGGTGCCGATGCCGGCGTAGCCATCGAGCAGCGCGCGCACCGAGGCCGGCCGCGTGAGGCTCTGCCACGCGTGCTGGCCATGGATGTCCACCAGCAGCTCGCCGGCCTCGCGCAGCTGGGCCGCGGTGGCGGCGCTGCCGTTGATCCAGGCGCGGCTCTTGCCCTGGCTGTCGATGGTGCGGCGCAGCAGCAGGGTGTCGCCGGCGTCGAAGCCGGCCTCCTGCAGCCAGGGCACCAGCGCGGACGGCAGGTCGAACTCCGCGCTGATCTCGGCGCGGGCGGCGCCCTCGCGCACCACGGTGGCCTCGGCCCGGGAGCCCAGCGCCAGCTGCAGCGCGTCGACGAGGATGGACTTGCCGGCGCCGGTCTCGCCGGTGAGCACGGAGAAGCCGTCGGCCAGCTCGAGTTCCAGTTCGCGGACGATCACGAAGTCGCGCAGCGCGATGCGTTTGAGGCTCATGGGTTGGGCATGCCCTCGTTCCAGTGGAGCTTCTTGCGCAGGGTGTCGAAGTAGCTCCAGCCGCGGGGGTGCAGGAATCGTACCTTGTGCTCCGAGCGTCGCACGGTGATGCGGTCCCCGTGCAGCAGCGACGCCAGCGACTGCATGTCGAAATTGGCGCTGGCGTCCCGCCCGGCGACCAGCTCGATGGCGATCTCCGCGCTGTCCGGCAGCACGATGGGCCGGTTGGACAGGGTGTGCGGCGCGATCGGCACCAGCACCCAGCCGGGGATGGAGGGGTGCAGCATGGGGCCGCCGGCCGACAGCGCGTAGGCGGTGGAGCCCGTGGGCGAGGCGACGATCAGGCCGTCGGCGCGCTGGTTGGCCACGAAATGCCCGTCCACCTCCACCCGCAGTTCCACCATGCCCGAGGTCGCGCCGCGGTTGACCACCACGTCGTTCATGGCCAGCGCGTCGAACACCGCGTGCCCGTCGCGCAGCACGCGCGCGTGCATCAGCGGGCGGCGGTCCTCCTCGTACTCGCCGGCCAGCATCGGCGCCAGCACGTGCTGGTACTGGCCCAGCGGGATGTCGGTGATGAAACCCAGGCGGCCCTGGTTGATGCCGATCAGGGGCAGGCCGTGGCGGGCGAGCTGCCGGCCGATGCCCAGCATGGTGCCGTCGCCGCCCACCACCAGGCCCAGGTCGCAGTGCCGGCCGATGCCGGCGAGGTCCTCCGTGGGCACGCCCACGAAGCCGGCGGCCAGGGCCGTGTCGCGTTCCACCAGCACCTCGCAGCCCTGGGACGCCAGGAAATTGGCGATGTCCTCCAGCGCGGCGCGCATGGACGCGGCCACCGCCGGTGCCACCGCGGCGTGGTACTTGCCGATCAGCGCGACCTGCCGGAAGATCGATTTCATCGGCAAATTAAATCATTAAAATCGTCGCGCAGTCCCCCCACATCCCATGAAGCTCGACGACCGCGCCAAGCTGTTGCTCAAAGCCCTGATCGAGCGCTACATCGCCGAAGGGCAGCCGGTGGGCTCGCGCACCCTGTCGCGCGCCTCCGGCCTGGAGCTGTCGCCGGCGACCATCCGCAACGTGATGTCCGACCTGGAGGAGCTGGGGCTGGTGGCCAGCCCGCACACCTCCGCCGGCCGCGTGCCCACCGCCCGCGGCTACCGCCTGTTCGTCGACACCATGCTCACGGCCCGGCGCGAGGAGTTCGTCGCCGCGCCGCAACTGCCGCCCGACCAGCCGCAGCGGGTGATCGCCCACGCCGCGCAGATGCTGTCCAGCCTGTCGCAGTTCGTGGGCGTGGTGGTGGCGCCGCGGCGCAGCTCGGTGTTCCGCCACATCGAGTTCCTGCGCCTGGCCGAGCGCCGCTTCCTGATCATCATCGTCTCGCCCGAGGGCGACGTGCAGAACCGCGTGGTGCACACGGCGAGCGACTACAGCCAGTCGCAGCTGGCCGAGGCCGCCAACTACCTCAACGCCAACTACGCCGGCCTCACCATCGAGGCGGTGCGCGAGCGCCTGAAGGGCGAGGTGGAGCAGCTGCGCGGCGAGATCGTCACGCTGATGCAGACGGCGGTGGAGGCCAGCTCGCAGGCGCTGCGCGAGGACCAGGAGGAGGTGGTGATCTCGGGCGAGCGCAACCTGCTGGCCGTGAGCGACTTCTCCAGCGACATGACGCACCTGCGCCGCGCCTTCGAACTGTTCGAGCAGAAGACGCAGCTGATGCGCCTGCTGGACCTGTCCAGCCAGGCCGACGGCGTGCGCATCTTCATCGGCGGCGAGAGCCAGGTCGTGCCCTTCGAGGAGCTGTCGGTCGTGAGCGCGCCCTACGAGGTGGACGGCCAGGTGGTGGGCACGCTGGGCGTGATCGGCCCCACGCGCATGGCCTACGACCGCATGATCCAGATCGTCGACATCACCTCCCGCCTGGTCAGCAACGCGCTGAGCCACAAGTAAGGCATGGTCCGCAGCTGGCGCCATCACCGCGAGACCCACAGGACGGAGCGCATCGGCTGGCTGCGCGCGGCGGTGCTGGGCGCCAACGACGGCATCCTGTCCACCGCCAGCCTGCTGCTGGGCGTGGCCGGCGGCGGCGGCGACCGCGCCGCCATCCTCATGGCCGGCGTGGCCGGCCTGGTGGCCGGTGCCATGTCGATGGCCGCGGGCGAGTACGTCTCGGTGAGCTCGCAGTCCGACACCGAGGAGGCCGACCTCGCCAAGGAGCGGCACGAGCTGGCCACCCAGCACGAGGCCGAACACGACGAGCTGGCGCGGATCTACCAGGCCCGCGGGCTCGAGCGCGAGCTGGCCACCCAGGTCGCCACGCAGCTGATGGCCCACGACGCGCTGGGCGCCCATGCGCGCGACGAACTGGGCATCCACGACCTCACGCGCGCGAGGCCCGTGCAGGCCGCGCTGTACTCGGCCGCCTCGTTCGCCGCCGGGGCGCTGGTGCCCCTGGGCGTGGCCGCCATCGCCCCGCGCGTGATGGTGAGCGGCGCGGTGATGGCCAGCTCGCTGGTGCTGCTGGCCGTGCTGGGCGCGGTGGCCGCCAACGCCGGCGGCGCCCCGCCTGCCACTGGCGCGGCGCGCGTCACCTTCTGGGGCGTGGTGGCCATGGTGGTGACCTACGGCATAGGCGCGCTGTTCGGCACCGTTGTCTGAACGGCCGCCGCCTACAATCCCGGCAGGCGGGCCGTTAGCTCAGTTGGTCAGAGCAGGGGACTCATAATCCCTTGGTCGCTGGTTCAAGTCCAGCACGGCCTACCAGCACCGACGAAGGTTTGCAGCCTGTGGGCGGCCGATTCCGGGAATCCTGCCCCTGCGCTGTTCATGGGTGCCCCCCTGGTTGACGGCAACTCAAATCACCCGGCGCGCGCGCAGTCCGGGGAGGTCGCTCGCCGGCAAGTCGATTTCCGCAAAGACCGCCTCGTTGTCCTGACCGGTAGGAGGGCCCACGGCCGGATCGGGCGGTGTGCGCCCGACGAAGCGCGGCACGACGGCGGGTGCGGGAATGGCGCCCAGCTGCGGATCGTTCATCTCGATGAACGCGCCCCGCTCGCGGAAATGGCGGTCGGCCTGCACGTCGACGATCGAGTACACCTTCGTGAAGGGAACCTCCTCGCCGTCCAGTCGCGCCGAGAGCGCTGCCAGGTCCAGGCTGGCGCACCACTGCGCCACCAGCGTGTCCAGCAGCTCCATGTTCTCCGTGCGGTGCACGTTGCTGTCGAAGCGCGGGTCTTCCGCCAGCTCCTCGCGGCCCATCGCCTTGCACAGGCGGCGGAAGATGGCCTCGCCGGATCCCACCAGGGTGATCCACTCGCCGTCCGCGGTGCGGTAGACGTTCGACGGCGCGGTGTAGCCGGCGCGCGAGCCCGTGCGGCCGCGCGCCACGCCGGTGAAGCGGTACTCCGCCGCCAGCGGGTCCAGCAGGCGCAGCATGGCCTCGGTGGCCGCCAGGTCGATCTCCACGCCTTTCTGCCGCTCGCGCGGCTGCGCGTTGCGCTCGGCCAGGGCGGTGGCGATGGCGAAGGCGCCGAACAGGCCGGTGATGGCATCGCCCAGCGGGTAGTTCATGTGCTGCGGGGGGCCGTCCGGCTCGCCGGTCAGGTGGGCGAAGCCGCTCATGGCCTCGAAGATGCGCGCGAAGCCGGGACGGCGCGCATAGGGCCCGGTCTGGCCGAAGCCGGTGACGCGCAGCACGATCAGGCGCGGGTTGCGCGCGTGCAGCGTCGCCAGGTCCAGTCCCCAGCCGTCCAGCGTGCCGGTGCGGAAGTTCTCCACCAGCACGTCGAAGCCCTCGACCAGGCGCAGAAACAGCTCGCGCCCCTCGGGCTTGCGCACGTCCAGCGAGATGCCCTTCTTGCCGCGGTTGGCCGTCTTCCAGAACAGGGCCTGGCCCTCGTGCACCGGGGCCAGCCCGCGCAGGGTGTCGTTGCCGGCCGGAAGTTCCAGCTTGACGACCTCCGCCCCCATGTCGCCGCACAGGGTGGCGGCGAAGGGCGCGGCCAGCACCGTGGCCATGTCCAGGATGCGGATGCCCTGCAGCGGGTAGCCCCGGGGCTGCATCACTTGGACTTCTTCAGGTCCACCGCCTTGAGCACGGGGTCCCAGGCGCGGCGATCGGCCTTGATGCGCTCGTCGAAGGCGGCGGGGCTCGGATCCAGCGGGGCGGCCCCCAGCTTGGCGAGCTTCTCCTTCACGGTGGGGTTGTTCATCGCCTTGACCAGCGCGGCATTCAGCACCGCGATCACCGGCTTGGGCGTGGCCTTGGGCACCATCAGGCCCATCCACAGGCCGGTGTCCAGGCCGCTGAGGCCCAGCTCGGTGAAGGTGGGGACGTCGGGCACCGAAGGCGAGCGGGTCTTGCCGGTCTGCGCCAGGATGCGGATCTTTCCGCTGCCCATGTAGGGCAGCGTGCCGCCCAGGTTGTTGCACATCACCGGGATGGTGCCCGCCATCAGGTCGTTCACCGCGGGCGCATTGCCCTTGTACGGCACGTGCTGCAGGTGGATCTTCGCCTGGTGGTTCACCATCTCGCACACCAGGTGCGAGGGGGTGGCCACGCCGGCCGAGCCGAAGGAAAGCGATCCGGGCTTGGCCTTGTCGGCCGCGATCAGGTCGGCCAGCGTCTTGTAGGGCGTGTTCGCATTCACGGCGATCACGTTGGGCAGGTCGGCCACCAGGCCGACGGCGGCGAAGTCGTCCAGCGGCTGGAACTGCAGGTTGTCGTGCGCGTAGGGCAGGAATACGTTGGTCAGGCCTGCCATGAGCACCGTGTAGCCGTCGGCCGGGGCCTTGGCCACGTATTCGGAGCCGATCAGGCTGCCGGCGCCGGCCTTGTTCTCCACCACCACCGTCTGGCCCAGCGCGGCGCCGAGCTCCGAGGCCACCACGCGGGTGACCAGGTCGGTGCTGCCGCCCGCCGGGAAGGGCACGACGATGCGCACCGGGTGTTCCGGGAACCCGGCGGCGAAAGCGAACGTGGAGCCGAAGCCCACGGCAAGGGCCGCCAGGATGCGGCGCAGGGCGAGAGGCAGTTTCATCGTTGGTCTCCTAGGGAAGCCTTGAGGAAGCGGCGGCCGAGCGTGGCGCGGTGCAGCTCGGAAGCACCGTCGTAGATGCGGAAGGGACGCAGCTCGCGCAGGATCAGGGCGACCGGCGCGTCTTCCGACATGCCGAGGGCGCCCATCATCTGCGCGGCCCGGTCGGCCACGCGGTGCAGCGCTTCCGACACGAACACCTTGGCCATGGCCGACTCGGTCTTGACCGATGCGCCGGCATCCATTCGGGCGGCGCAGTCGAGCGTCATGAGCCGGCTGGCGTGCAGGTCGATGTGGCAGTCGGCCACCATCGCCTGCACCTGCTGCAGGTCGGCCAGGCGGTCGCCGAAGGAGCGGCGCTCGTTGACGTAGGCCTCGGCCAGTTCCAGGGCGCGCCGCGCCCGGCCCATCAGGCGCATGCAGTGCGACAGGCGGGCGGGTTCCAGGCGCTGCTGCGCGTAGTCGAATCCCCGGCCGACCTCGCCCAGCACCGCGTCGCCGGCCACACGGCAACCCTCGAACACGATCTCGCCGTGGCCGCCGATGGCGAAGGGATCGATCGCGCGAATAGAGCGCACCAGGCGGAAGCCCGGATGGTCCGTGTGCACGATGAACTGGGTCGGCCCCTCGGCGGTCTGGGCCAGCACGATGGCGAAGGCCGCACCCACGGCGCCGGTGATGAACCACTTGCGGCCCTCGATCACCCAGCCGTCGCCGTCGCGGGTGGCGGTGGTGCGCAGCATGGACGGGTCGGAGCCGGCACCGGGCGCCGGCTCGGTCATCGCGAAGCAGGAACGCACGCGGCCGGCCGCGAGCGGCTCCAGGTAGGTTTCGCGCTGCTGCGGCGTGCCCTGCCGCAGCAGGCTGATCATGTTCGGCTGGTCGGGCGCGGCGCAATTCAGGGCGCCGGGGCCCAGGTAGCTGCGGCCGGCCTCCTCCAGCACCGCGGCGCGCTCCACCCAGCCCAGGCCGAGGCCGCCCTGCGCCACCGGCAGCTGCGGCAGGTACAAGCCCGCCTCGCGCGCGACGGGACGCAGCTGCGCCAGCGCGTGGTCCAGCGCCACGGGGTCATGGACGTGGGCGGCGTCCTCGCGCGGGATGCAGTGCGCCTCGACGAACGCGCGCACGCGCGCCGGCAGGTCCGCCTGGCTCATCGCGCCTCCCGCTCGCGCAGCACCAGCTTGGCGATGTTCAGCTGGTGGATCTGGCTGGTCCCCTCGTACAGCCGGAACAGGCGCACATCGCGGTAGTAGCGCTCGATGGGGCTGAAGTCCGCCACGTAGCCCGAGCCGCCGAACATCTGCACGCAGCGGTCCGCCACCCGGCCGCACATCTCGGAGGCGAAGTACTTGCACATCGAGGCGGACAGCGCCACGTCCTCGCCGCGGTCGCGGGCGCGGGCGGCGTCCAGGATCATCGAGCGGGCCGCGAAAATCTCGGTGCGGCTGTCGGCCACCATGGCCTGCAGCAGCTGGAAGTTGCCCACCGGCTGGCCGAACTGGGTGCGCTGCTGCGTGTGCGCGATCGCCAGGTCCAGCATGCGGATGGCCGGGCCGGTGCACAGGGCCGCGAGGTGCAGGCGCTGCTTGTTCAACACCTTCATCACGGTCTGGAAGCCCACGCCCTCGCGCCCGCCGATCAGGTTGGCCGCGGGGACGCGGCAGCCCTCAAAGAACACGTCGGACACCGGCGAACCCGCCTGCCCCATCTTGCGGTAGGGCGCGCCGGTACGCACGCCGCCGAAGCCGCGCTCCACCAGGAAGGCCGACAGGCCCCTGCTGCCGGTGGTGCCCGGCTCGGTGCGCGCGATCACCGTGAACAGGTCCGCCAGCGCCGCGTTGGTGATGAAGCACTTGCGGCCGTCCAGGACGTAGTGGTCGCCCTCGCGCCGCGCCGTGGCCTGCACGTTGCTCGCTTCCGAGCCGGCCTCGGGCTCGGTCAGCGCCAGGCAGCCGGTGAGCTCGCCGGTGGCCATGCGCGGGAGGTAGCGGCGCTTCTGCTCCTCGGTGCCGTCGGCCACCAGCGCCTCGGAGCCGATGCCGGTGTTGGTGCCCACGCGGGCGCGCAGCGCCACCGAGGCCTGCGACAGCTCCATCGCGCACAGCACCAGTTCCTCGGTGGTCAGGCCCAGGCCGCCGTAGGCCTCGGGGATGCTCCAGCCGAACCAGCCCTTGCGTCGCAGCTCGCCGACCACCTCCTCGGGGATCGCGTCCTCGCGCTCCACGCGATCCTCCAGCGGGTGCCAGCGTTCGCGCACGAAGGCGCGGATGTCGGCGAGCAGGGCATCGAGTCTCTGGGGGTCGCGGATCATGGGGGCGGACTGTAGGCGGGGGGCGGGCGATACCGAACCCCCGTTCCGTATATCGGAACGCCGATGCGCAACAATCGGGGCGCCCGCCAGAATCCCCGCCATGCGCCAGCCCCGCCCCGTGCACCAGATCAAGGACCAGAAGGACCTGAAGCGCGTGCGCGGCGACGACCCCGATTTCGCCGGCACGCTGGCCAAGGGCCTGATGATCCTGCAGTGCTTCGTGCGCGACCCGCGCGCGCACGCCAACAGCGAGTTCGCCGAGCGGCTGGGCCTGCCGCGCCCCACCGTGTCGCGCCTGTGCCGCAGCCTGCAGGCGCTGGGCTTCCTGGACCACGACGACCGGCTGGACCGCTACTTCATCGGGCCGGCCGCCGTGGCCCTGGGCTATCCCTACGTGATCAACACGCCGCTGCTGCCGCAGCTGCGCCCGGCGATGCAGGCCGTGGCCGACCGCTTCGAAGGCGCGGTGTCGGTGGGCGTGACCATGGACCTCGACGTGGTCTACGTGGAGACCTGCGCGCACGAGCACGGCACGCTCAAGCGCTCGGGCGTCGGCGCGGTGCGCGGCATCGTCGAGACCGCCATGGGCCGCGCCTGGCTGGCGCAACTCACCGCGACGGAACGCAACCGCTTCCTGGCCCGCGCGCGCCTGGAACGGCCCGACGAGTACGAGCGCAGCACCGAGGGACTGAAGGACAGCATCGCCAACTACGCCAGGCGCGGCTTTTCCATCAACATGGGCGACGCCGGCCTGGGCGTGCTGGCCGTGGGCGTGGCATCGAGCATCCGCTACGGGCCGCGCAGCCTGCTGTTCAACTGCGCGGTGCCTGGCTACCGCTCGCGCCCGGGCGACCTGCTCAAGACGATCGGGCCGAGCCTGGTGCAGCTGGTCAATCTGGCGGACAGGCAGGTGGGTTTGAGGTGAGCTGCGCTCAATCGCCCTCCGGCCGGGTCGCTCCAGGGTCCAGGTTTGAACCTGGCCGGTGACTGGCGCGCCTACGGCGCCAGTTGACGCATGTCGGCGCTGCCGGTCGTGCCGCCTGGAACATTCCTGGTGGTCATCCATCTCGTCATTTCACCGAGTCAAGAATTCAAGTATTATTGAAAGATGGAAGAAGCCGCCGTCGTCAAATCCCTCGCCGCCCTCGCGCAGCCCGTGCGCCTGCAAGTGTTCCGTGCCCTGGTGATCGCTGGGCCTCGGGGCATGACCCCGTCCACCATGGCCGAGGGGCTGGGCATCTCCTCCAGCGCGCTGTCCTTCCACCTCAAGGAGCTCGCCCACGCGGGCCTCGTCACCCAGGAGCGGGTGGGCCGCAACCTGGTCTACCGCGCCGCCTTCGAGCACATGAACGGCGTGCTCGCCTACCTCACCGAGAACTGCTGCCAGGGCGAGGCCTGCGCCGTCGATTCCGTCCAGGCCGGCTGCGCCTGCTGAACCCCTTCACCTCCGGAGACCGTCATGAAGCGCTTCCACGTCCACACCCACGTCGCCGACCTGCAGGCGAGCATCGCCTTCTATACGAAGCTGTTCGGCGCCGGGCCGACCCGCGTCGAGGCCGACTACGCGAAGTGGATGATCGAGGACCCTCGCATCAACTTCGCCATTTCCACGCGCGGCGAGAAACCCGGCATCGACCACCTGGGCATCCAGACCGACAGCGAGGAGGAACTCGCCGAGCTCAAGGCGCGCGCCCAGGCCGCGGACATGGCGCTGCTGGACGAGGGCGACACCACCTGCTGCTACGCCCGCAGCGAGAAGCACTGGGTCACCGACCCGCAGGGCATCGCCTGGGAGCATTTCCACACGCTGGGCGACATCCCCGTGTTCAGCGAGAAGAAGGCCGGGGAGCCGCAGGCGCCTGCCTGCTGCACGCCGCGCGGCAAGCCGGTGGGCATCCCGGTGACGTCCGGCTCCTCCTGCTGCTGACGCACGCATGACCACCAACGTCCTGATCCTGTGCACCCACAACTCGGCCCGCAGCGTGCTGGCCGAGGGCATGCTGAATCACTGGGCGGCGAAGCTCGGCCAGGATGTCCGCGGCTTCAGCGCGGGCAGCTCGCCCAGCGGCCGGATCAATCCGTTCGCGCTCGAGGCACTGCGCAACGCGGGCGTTGAAACGTCGGGCTTTCGCAGCAAGAGCTGGGACGAGTTCACGTCGCCGTCGGCGCCGCCCCTGTCCATCGTGATCACGGTGTGCGACAGCGCGGCCGCCGAGGCCTGCCCGGTGTTCTTCGGCGGCAGCGGCCAGCCGGTCAAGGTGCACTGGGGCTACCCCGACCCGTCGAACGCGCCGGAGCACGAGAAGCAGGCCGCCTTCGATCTGACGCGCCAGGCGATCGGCTATCGCATGCTGCAGCTGCTGGCGCTGCCGCTGGGCACCATGGACCGCGCGGGCCTGCAGCGGGCGCTGGACGGCATCGCCAGGAGCTGACATGGGCACGCAGACCCTCTCCGCGTCCGGCGCATCGGCCAGGCCGGCCATCGGCTTCTTCGAACGCTACCTCTCCGTCTGGGTGGCCTTGTGCATCGTCACCGGCGTGGTGCTGGGACAGCTGCTGCCCGGCGTCTCCCGTGCGGTCGCGGGAATGGAGATCGCCCAGGTCAACCTCCCCGTGGGCGTGCTGATCTGGGTGATGATCATCCCGATGCTGCTGAAGATCGACTTCGCGGCGCTGGGCCAGGTGAAGGCGCATGCGCGCGGCATCGGGGTGACGCTGCTGGTGAACTGGGCGATCAAGCCGTTTTCCATGGCGCTGCTCGGATGGGTCTTCATCCGCCACCTGTTCGCGCCGCTGCTGCCCACCGGGCAGATCGACAGCTACATCGCCGGCCTGATCCTGCTGGCGGCGGCCCCGTGCACGGCGATGGTGTTCGTGTGGAGCCAGCTGTGCAAGGGCGACCCTTACTTCACCCTGTCGCAGGTGGCGCTGAACGACAGCATCATGGTGGTCGCCTTCGCCCCCATCGTGGCGCTGCTGCTGGGGCTGTCCTCGATCACGGTCCCGTGGGACACCTTGCTGACCTCCGTGGGGCTGTACATCGTGGTGCCGGTGGTCCTCTCGCAGCTGTGGCGAAAGTCTCTGCTGAAGAAGGGCACGAAGCACTTCCAGGCCGTGGTGGGCCGGTTCGGCCCGTGGTCGATCTCGGCGCTGCTGCTCACGCTGGTGCTGCTCTTCGCCTTCCAGGGCGAGGCGATCCTGGGGCAGCCGCTGGTCATCGGCCTGCTGGCCGTGCCCATCCTGATCCAGGTGATCCTCAACTCCGGACTGGCGTATTGGCTGAATCGCCGCATGGGTGTGCAGCATTGCGTCGCGGGGCCTTCGGCCCTGATCGGCGCCAGCAACTTCTTCGAGCTGGCGGTGGCCACCGCGATCAGCCTGTTCGGCTTCCAGTCGGGCGCCGCCCTGGCCACCGTCGTGGGCGTGCTGATCGAGGTGCCGGTGATGCTGGCGGTGGTGGCGGTCGTCAATCGCAGCCGGACCTGGTACGAGTCCGGCCTGCCCCATGCCTGAGGCGCCCTTCGCCTGCGTCGCGGCTGTCTGGCAGCGGCACGAGCGCGAAGTGCTGCAGTTCCTGCGCAGGCGGCTGGGCGACCCGCACGCCGCGGAGGACCTGCTGCAGGACGTCTTCCTGAAGGCGATGCGCGCCGGCCGCGGCTTCTGTGTCCTGGAGAATCCCCGCGCCTGGCTCTTCCAAGTGGCCCGCACGACCCTGATCGACCACCACCGCACCGCCCACCCCACCGAGCCCTTGCCGGAATCCTTCGAGCGGACGCCCGCGACGCCGGCCGACGCGGCGGAGCCCGTCGACGCGCTGGCCCCGTGCCTCGATCGCGCCCTGGGCCGCCTGGCGCCCGAAGATGCGCGGATCCTGCGCGCGTGCGACCTCGAGGAGCAGGCGCAGAAGGCCTTTGCCGCCGCCCAGGGCCTGAGCCTGCCGGCGGCGAAGGCCCGCTTGCGCCGCGCGCGCCAGCGGCTGCGCCAGGAGCTCACCGCCGCCTGCGGCGTGGAGTTCGACGACGGCGGCAGGGTGAGCGGCCACACGCCCGGATCGCCGCAGGCTTGACCTGCCGCAAGCCGGAAATCGGGCCCGGCCTGCATCCTTTCCGGATCTGCTTCGTCCTCACTACGGAGGCGATCCGAAATGAACCAGTTGACCCTGAAACTCCCCCGCCGCAGCCCGCGGCTGTTCCTGCTGCTCGCCGCGGCCGCGTGGCTGCTGCTGTACCAGTTGCTGCTGCCCGCGGCCAGGGCGGTGGTCGCCCTGCTGCCGGTCGACCCGGCCAGCCACCTGGGCGGCGCGATCGAGTTCTTCCTGTACGACACGCCCAAGGTGCTGCTCCTGCTCACGGGCATCGTGTTCGTGATGGGCATGGTGAACTCGTATTTCACCCCCGAGCGCACGCGGGCGCTGCTGGCGGGGCGCTCCGAAGGCGTGGCCAATGTCCTGGCCGCCGGCCTGGGCATCGTGACGCCGTTCTGCTCGTGCTCCGCGGTGCCGCTGTTCATCGGGTTCGTTCAGGCCGGCGTTCCCCTGGGGGTCACCTTCTCCTTCCTGATCTCCGCGCCCATGGTCAACGAGGTGGCGCTGACGCTGCTGTTCGGCCTGTTCGGCTGGAAGATCGCCCTGCTGTACCTGGGCCTCGGCCTGGCGGTGGCCATCGTGGCGGGCTGGGTCATCGGCCGGCTGAAGCTGGAGAACCACCTGGAGGATTGGGTGCGCGAGATGCCCCGCGTGCAGGCCCATGCCGGCATCGATGCCATGTCGCTCGCCGACCGGGTGCAGGCGGGCTTTGCGAGCGTGCGGGAGATCGTCGGCAAGGTCTGGCCCTACATCCTGGGCGGCATCGCGATCGGCGCCCTGATCCACGGCTACGTGCCGGAGGACTTCATGGCCAGCTTCATGGGCAAGGACGCCTGGTGGTCGGTGCCGCTGGCGGTGCTGGTGGGCATCCCCATGTACACCAATGCCGCCGGGGTGATCCCCATCGTCCAGGCGCTGCTGGCGAAGGGAGCCGCGCTGGGTACCGTGCTGGCGTTCATGATGAGCGTGATCGCACTGTCGCTGCCGGAAATGATCATCCTGCGCAAGGTTCTCAAGGTCCGCCTGATCGTGACCTTCGCGGGCGTGGTCGGGGCGGGCATCCTGATGGTCGGATACGTCTTCAACGGAGTGCTCTGACATGCGCCCGAATCGCCTGCTCGCCTGGATCCTCGCGAGCGTTTCCCTGCTGTTCGCCGCTTCGGGCGACGCGCTTGCCGTGCAGGTCGAGTTCCAGCCGGTGGCGCCCGGCGTCTATGCGTTCATCGGCGAGACCGGACCCCGGACCGCCGCGAACGAGGGCTTGAACGCGAACATCGGGCTCGTCGTCACGCCGGCCGGCGCGGTGCTGATCGACAGCGGCGCCACCTGGCAGGGTGCGCGCCAGATCGACGAAGCCGTCGGGCGCGTCAGCGCCGTGCCGGTGAAATGGGTGATCAACACCGGCGGCCAGGACCACCGCTGGCTGGGCAACGGCTACTTCAGCGCGCGAGGGGCCGAGATCATCGCCCATGCGGACGCCCGCGCCGACATGCGCAACCGCGGCAACGACCACCTGGAGGCGCTGCGCAGGGACCTGGGCGGGAAGGCGGACGGCACCGTGCCCACCTTGCCCACCCGCTGGCTCACCGGGAAGGACGAGCGGCTGGAACTGGGTGGCGTGGTCCTCGAGTTCAAGCATCGCGGCGGCGCCCACACTCCCGGTGACACCATGGTCTGGCTGCCGCGCGAGCGCGTGCTGTTCACGGGGGATGTCGTCTACGTCGACCGGATGCTGGGCGTCCTGCCGGTGAGCAACACGCGTCACTGGCTCGATACCTTCGCCGTCATCGAGGAGATCGCGCCGCAGCGGTTGGTGCCCGGGCACGGTGGCGTCACCGACCTGCGGCAGGCGCGGGCCGACACCCAGGCCTATCTGCTGGCGCTGCGCGCGCACATGAGGCAGGCGGTGGACGACGGCGTCGACCTCGGCGCGGCGGTCAAGTCCTTCGACGCCGGGCCGTTCCAGCGCCTGCTCCACGCCGGCGAGCTCGGACCGGGCAACGCCAGCCGCACCTATCTCGAAATCGAGCGCGAATGATCGTCAGACACCGAAAGGAAGCATCGTGGAAGTGAAAGTCCTCGGCACCGGCTGCGCCAACTGCAAGGCCACCGTCACCCTCATCGACCAGGTCGCCAAGGCCAGGGGCATCCCCATCCGGCTGGAGAAGGTCGAGGAGCCGCGCGACATCATGGCCTACGGCGTCATGAGGACGCCGGGCGTCGTGATCGACGGCAAGGTGGTGCACGCGGGCGGCGTTCCGGGCCGCGACAAGGTGGAGCAGTGGCTGGCCGAAGGGCTCTCGCCCTGAAGCGACCCACGGGGCACCGGTCCTCGGGTGGGGAAGCGTGGGCCGATTCCCGGCCGAGCTGGTCTAATCGCCCCATGGAGCCCGTCCTCACCCCCGAACTCCTGGCGCAGCTGCGCGCCTGGGAAGGCCGCAGCGAGACGCTGCACGACGAGATCACCGCCGCGCCCGTGCGCCAGCTCTCGGCGACGCTGGACCGCGACGACCCTGCGCCCGCGGTCGGCACCGAGCTGCCGCCGCTGTGGCACTGGCTGTACTTCCTGCCCAGCGCCCGGCAAAGCGAGCTGGGCCCCGACGGCCACCCGAAGCGCGGCGGCTTCCTGCCGCCGGTGCCGCTGCCGCGCCGCATGTGGGCCGGCGGCCGGCTGCAGTGGCACGCGCCCCTGCGCGTGGGCGAGGCCGTGGAGCGCAACTCGCGCATCGTGTCGGTCACGCACAAGGCGGGGCGCAGCGGCGACCTCGTGTTCGTGCTGGTGCGCCACGAGCTGCGCAACGCGCAGGGCCTGGCGCTCACCGAGGAACACGACATCGTCTACCGGCCGGCGCCGAAGCCGGGCGACCCGGCGCCGCCGCCGCAGGCCGCGCCCGCGGATGCCGAATGGTCGCGCGAGATCGTGCCGGACGACGTGCTGCTGTTCCGCTATTCCGCGCTCACCTTCAACGGCCACCGCATCCACTACGACCGGCGCTACGTCACCGGGGTCGAGGGCTATCCGGGGCTGGTCGTGCACGGCCCGCTGATCGCCACCCTGCTGGTGGACCTGGCGCGGCGGCAGCGGCCCGGAGCGCGGATGCGCAGCCTCTCCTTCAAGGCCGTGCGGCCCACCTTCGACCTGCACCCCTTCCGCGTCAACGGCCGGCCCACGGCGGACGGCCAAGGCGCGCAGCTCTGGGCGCAGGACCACGAGGGCTGGCTCACCATGCAGGCCGAGGTGCAGTTCGCATGAAGACGCAGATTCCCGCCCCCGACGCTCACCAGGAGATGCGCGAGGCGCTGCGCGACCTGTGCGGCCGTTTCGATTCCGCCTACTGGCAGAAGGTGGACACCGAGCGCGGCTATCCCGAGGCCTTCGTGAAGGCGCTCACCGAGGCCGGCTGGCTGGCCGCCATGATCCCGGCCGAATACGGCGGCTCGGGCCTGGGCCTGGCCGAAGCCTCGGTGGTGATGGAGGAAATCAACCTCTCCGGCGGCAACGCCGGTTCCTGCCACGGCCAGATGTACAACATGGGCACGCTGCTGCGCCACGGCTCGCCCGCGCAGAAGAAGCAGTACCTGCCCGGCATCGCCAGCGGCCAGCTGCGCCTGCAGTCGATGGCGGTGACCGAACCCACCACCGGCACCGACACCACGCAGCTGAAGACCACCGCCGTGAAGAAGGGCGATCGCTACGTGGTGAACGGCCAGAAGGTCTGGATCTCGCGCATCCAGCACTCGGACCTGATGATCCTGCTGGCGCGCACCACGCCGCTGGCCGAGGTCAGGAAGAAGAGCGAGGGCATGAGCATCTTCGTCGTGGACCTGCACCAGGCCATGGGCCACGGCATGACCGTGCGGCCGATCCCCAACATGGTGAACCACGAGACCAACGAGGTGTTCTTCGACCAGCTGGAGATCCCGGCGGAGAACTTGATCGGCGAGGAAGGGCAGGGCTTCCGCTACATCCTCGACGGCCTCAACGCGGAGCGCACGCTGATCGCCGCCGAATGCATCGGCGACGCGTACTGGTTCGTGGACAAGGCGCGCCGCTATGCCAGCGACCGCGTGGTGTTCAACCGCCCGATCGGCCAGAACCAGGGCGTGGCCTTCCCGATCGCCGACGCCTACATCGAGACCGAGGCCGCCAACCTGATGCGCTTCAAGGCCTGTACGCTGTTCGACGCCGGCCGGCCCTGCGGCGCCGAGGCCAACATGGCCAAGTACCTGGCGGCCAAGGCCTCCTGGGAGGCGGCCAACACCTGCCTGCAGACACACGGCGGCTTCGGCTTCGCCCACGAATACGACGTGGAGCGCAAGTTCCGCGAGACGCGGCTGTACCAGGTGGCGCCGATCTCGACCAACCTGATCTACTCCTACGTGGCCGAGCACCTGCTGGGCCTGCCCCGGAGCTTTTGATGACGCGGCCGCTCGATGGCATCACGGTGGTGTCGCTGGAGCACGCGATCGCCGCGCCCTTCTGCACTCGGCAACTCGCCGACCTCGGCGCGCGCGTGATCAAGGTGGAGCGTCCCGGCGCCGGCGACTTCGCCCGGGCCTACGATACGCGGGCGCAGGGCCTGGCCTCGCACTTCGTGTGGGTCAACCGCTCCAAGGAAAGCCTCACGCTGGACCTCAAGCAGCCCGAGGCGCTGTGGGTCCTGATGGACCTGCTCGCGCGCGCCGACGTGCTGGTGCAGAACCTGGCGCCGGGCGCGGCCGAACGCATGGGCCTGGGATACGAGGCGCTGCGCGAGAAGCATCCGCGGCTGGTCGTGTGCGACATCTCCGGCTACGGCAACGACGGGCCCTACCGCGACAAGAAGGCCTACGACCTCCTGATCCAGAGCGAGGCGGGTTTCCTCTCGGTCACGGGCACCCCCGGGGAGCCGGTGAAGGCCGGCATCTCCATCGCCGACATCGCGGCCGGCATGTACGCCTACACGGGCGTGCTGGCGGCGCTGCTGCAGCGGCAGAAGACCGGCGCGGGCTCGCACGTGGACGTGTCGATGCTGGAGGCGCTGGGCGAGTGGATGGGATTTCCCATGTACTACGCCTACGACGGCGCCGAGCCGCCGCCGCGCAGCGGCGCCGCGCACGCGACCATCTATCCCTACGGCCCCTTCGCCGCCGGCGACGGCAAGACGGTGATGCTGGGCCTGCAGAACGAGCGCGAATGGAAGGCCTTCTGCGACCAGGTGCTGCGCCAGCCGCAGCTCGCGACCGACCCCCGCTTCGCCAGCAACAGCGCCCGCAACGACCACCGCGAGGCGCTGCGGGCGATCATCCTGGCGGTGTTCTCGCAGCTGGACGCGGAGCAGGTGATCGCCCGGCTGGACGAGGCGCAGATCGCCAACGCGCACGTGAACACGGTGGGCGACGTGTGGCAGCACCCGCAGCTGCGCTCCCGCGGACGCTTCACGCAGGTGGACTCGCCCGCCGGCGCGCTGGCCGCGCTGCTGCCGCCCGGCGCGCAGAGCGCCTTCGACTACCGCATGGACCCCATCCCCGCGGTCGGCCAGCACACCGAGGCCCTCCTGCGCGAGCTGGGACGGGGCGAACAGGACATCGCGCGGCTGCGGGCGTCCCGGGCGATCTGAGGTCCCGCGCCGGCGGTCCACGGGCCGGGCGGGAAGGCCCGCAAAAGTGCTGCTATAATCACGAGCTTCGCGGCTGTAGCTCAGTTGGATAGAGTACTTGGCTACGAACCAAGGGGTCGTGGGTTCGAATCCTGCCAGCCGCGCCAACAAAATCAAGGGCTTACGTCGATTTCGGCGTAAGCCCTTTTCTTTGGGCTGGGGGAATCAGCGAACGGAAAGGAATCCAAGCAGGCGTGATCGTCCGCCTGCAGCCCGGCCTGCCACATGGGGTGTCGGTCAGCAAGCTCATGCCGGAACGATGCGACCTGCGCCTTGCCGCGGCCTGGGGGCAATCGCACCCGCGAGCTGACGCTCGCGCGCGGGGCGGACGATGTCACGTCTGCGCGCGGGGCTCCACCACCGGGAACACGGCCTCGGGTGTTTCGATCAACCCGAACAGCGTCCGGACCTTCTGAGCATCACCGAGAACACGGACTTGATTCGCTGCGATGGCGTCCTCCCAAGCGGTGCGCCGCATGGTGATCTCGTCCAGCACGGTGCGCGTCAGGACGAGAGTGGCATCAGCGTCGTGCGCCTGCGCATCGGACAGGTGCGTCAAGGCGCAGTTCTCCAGGTTGAGGACGCAGCGCTGGCCAGTATCGTTGAACTGCCAGTTCAGCACGATCCGCAGCCCGTCGGCACGGGGGGCGTCGAGCCGGACACCGAGGTAGTCGAAGAACAAGTCCAGCGGCAGCGCGCGCACGAGATCCGGCGACAGACGCACGCCGCCGGGCACCTTGGGCAGGCCGTGGCGCAGTTCGGCGGCACCTTGGAGGAACGCGTTGCGCGCCGTCGCCGACTCGCTCTGGTAACCCAATTGCTCCAGTGCATCCGCACCAAGCGCCCGCGCCTGCCGGTCCGAAGGGTCTGCGTACACCAGCTGCGACATCACCTGCGCGACCCAGCGGTACTCGCCGCCCTCGAAATCCTCGCGTGCGCGCTGCAGCACGGCATGCGCTCCGCCCATGTACGCGATCGCCTTTCGCGCGGCGGCCGCCGGTGGCAGGGCTTCGAGCTGCGCCGGGTTTGCCTCGTAGTAGCCCAGGTAGCGCTGGTAGATCGCGCGCACGTTGTGGCCCAAATGCCCGTAGAACGGATGCACCGACCAGTCCTGCGCCAGCGAGGCCGGCAGGCTCACCATCTCGGCGATCTCCGAACCCACGTAGCCGAGATTCATGAGGCGCACGGTCTGGTCGTGCAGGTACTTGTAGACGTCGCGGTGGTTGCGCAGCATCTGCCGCAGCCGCTCGCTGCCCCACACCGGCCAGTGGTGCTGCGCGATGAGGACGTCCGAGCGTTCACCGTACCGGTGCAGCGCACGGCCGATGTAGCGGGACCACGCCAGCGGATCACGCACCTGCGCGCCCCGCATCGGCAGCAGGTTGTGCATGCACGAGGTGACGATCTCCGCCATGTTCAGCACCCGCTCGCGCGGATGGAACAGGATCATTTCGGCGGGCGCTTCGGCACCGGGGGTGAGTTCGAACACGATCTCGCGACCGTCGATGCACACGGTTTCCTCGGGCTGCTCGATCAGGCGCGTCGGCGCGATGAGCGAGACCGTGCCGGGCAGGCCGGCCTTGCCGAGCCCGGCGTCGACGGTGCCTCGCTCGCCGCGCGGCAGCATCGTGCCGAATTGGAACAGCGCGCGTCGGCTCATGACCGGACCGGCGAGAACGTTCTCCGCGACGGCTTCCTCCATGAAACCGGCCGGCGCGATCACCTGCACGCGGCCCGCCTTGACTTCGGTCTCGTCCACAACGCCGCGCACGCCGCCGAAGTGGTCGACGTGGCTGTGCGTGTAGATCACCGCCACGATGGGCCGTTGCGGGCGATGGCGGAAATACAGGTCCAGCGCCGCCCGCGCGGTCTCGACGGAGGTCAGAGGGTCGACGACGATGAGGCCCGTGTCTCCCTCCAGCAGCGTCATGTTGGCGAGATCCAGGCCGCGGACCTGGTACATCCCTTCCGTGACCTTGAAGAGGCCGCTAAAGGTATTCAGGCGCGCATGCCGCCAGAGGCCCGGATGCACCGTGTCCGGCGCCTCTTCCTGCTGCAGGAAGGAGAAGCCGCGCAAGGTCCACACCGGCCGGCCGTGCACGCCCGTGACTTCCAGGTTGGCGGCGGTCTCGATCAGGCCCCGGTGCGCATCCTCGAATGCCTGGCGGTCGGCGAGCGGCAGGGAAGCACGCGCGCGGCGCTGGCGCTCGCGCGTGATCGCGGTGGCTTCCCTGGGTTGCGCCGAGGCCGGTGCCTGCGCGCTCCTTGTTGTCGCGCTGGCCGTCATTGCGCCTGCAGGTTCGCTGCCCGCATCATGCTTTCGGTGAGAGGAATCTCCTGGCGCAAGTCCTGGGCGTATTCGGTCCCCGTTTCCGGATTGAACTGGCCGCCGATCGCCTCGATGCGCGCCTGCGCGTTGGGCCTGGCCATCGCCTGCGTTAGGGCGTCTCCGATCCGCTTCACGATCGGAGCGGGTGTCCCTCTTGGCACCGAGAGACCACCGAACGAGCTCACGCTGACGGGGATGCCTTCCTCCCTCATCGTGGGGACCTTCGGAAGGGCGGCCACCCGGTGATCGCCAGAAACCGCGAGCGGAACCAGCTGACCGGACTTGATGAAGGGCAATGCCACGGTGCTCAGGGCGAGCGCGAAATCGACCTGGCCCCCCATGACGGCCCTGGTCGATTCGTTCGCGCCCTTGAAAGGCACATGCAGCGCCTGGGCGCCCGCTGCGGAGAGCAGCATCGCGCCGGCGAGGTGCGCCGGGGATCCGACGCCGCCCGTGGCGTACGACAGCTTGCCCGGCTGGGCCTTGGCCTTCGCGATGAGCTCCGATAGCGTCCTGATCGCCGTGTCCGGCCGGGTGACGATGACCAGGTCGGAGATGCCGATGCGGCCCACGTGGATGAAGTCCTTCATCACGTCAAAGCCCGGCTCGCGGTACATGCGCATGTTGGTGGCCATGGGCGAGCCGGAATAGATCCACGTGTAGCCGTCCGGTGCGGCGCGGGCGGCGATCTGCGCACCGACATTGCCGGCGGCGCCGGGGCGGTTCTCGATGACGATCGGCTGTTTCAGGATGTCGGTCATCACGTCGCCGAGGATGCGTACGGTCTGGTCCGGCGCGGTACCTGGCGCGTACGGCACGATCCACCGGATCGGCTTGCTGGGGAAGTCGTCCGCCGCGGCGGGGAAGTGGATCGCCGCTGCGGCGACGAGGCCGCATGCCAAGGCAGCGCGGCGGGTCAAGCTCTGGCCATTCATTTGTCTGTCTCCTCTCCTGCTCTGCTCAGCGCACTGCGTGGCCGAGAAGTTCGCGGGCAATCGTGTTGCGCTGGATTTCGCTGGTGCCGGTGAGCACCCGGTACATGCGCAGGAGGCGGAACAGGAATTCGACCCGGCTCCCCTGCACGATGCCTTCGCCGCCATGCACCTGCACGGCGCGGTCCGCGATGCGGAACGCTGTCTCGGAGCAGAACAGCTTGGCCATGGATGCTTCCGCGCGGGCGTCGACGCCGGCGTCGAGCGTGCGTGCGACGCTGAGCATCAGGGCGCGCGCCGCGGCGAGTTCCGTCGCCATGTCGGCCAGCAGGTGCTGCACGGCCTGGAAGGCGCCGATCGGCTGGCCGAACTGGCGACGGCGCGTCGCGTGCGCGATCGAATCCTCAAGGGCGAGGCGCGCGAGCCCCAGCATCGTGGGGCAATGCAGGAGGCGGTTGACGGTGATGCGCCCTAGCGCCAGGGGCAGGCCGCGGCCGCGTTCGCCGATCTGGTTGCTCGCGGGAATGCGACAGCCTTCCAGCACGATGTTGCCGGTGTGCGACTGGCCCGCCATCGTCTTGTAGCCCGCCTCCACGCGGAAGCCCGGCCGATCGCGCTCGACGAAGAAGGCGGTGGTCTCGCGCACCGACGGATCCTCGGACGTCGAGCAGATGATCACGGCCACGTCGCACAGCGGCGCGCCGGAGATGAATCGCTTCATGCCATCGAGGACGAAGCTGTCGCCGTCGCGAACGGCGCGCGTCTGCACGTTGCCGGCATCGGAGCCGGCCTCCGGCTCGGTGATGGCGAAGCAGATCGCCTTCTCCGCCCGGGCGACCGGCAGGATGAAGCGCTCCATCTGGTCCGCCGTGGCGACCTTCGCCAGGGCGCCCACCCGCGGCGGCCCCGTCAGCTCGCCCAGCACGTGCGGCGCGAAGGGAGAACCGCTCGCATAGATGAACTCCTTGATCAGCGCGTGGTCCAGGACACTGAAGCCGGCGCCGCCGAGCGGCTTCGGCAAGGTCATCCCATAGAAGCCCAGGTCACGCGAGCGCTTCCAGACCTGCTCCAGCAGCGAGCGCGGCGGTGCGTGCTCGTGGTCGATGCCGTGCTCCGCGGCGAGCGGCTTCAGTTCCTCGCGCAGGAAGGTGTCGAGCCGGCCGATGAATTCGCGCGCGGCGTCGGAGCCCTCGAAGGGCGGCTGCGCGGGCTGGGACCTGGTGGTGGATGCATCCATCGCGGCTCCTCAGTTCACGCGCCGCTCGCGGCCGCGCCAGTAATGCTCGCGCACGTCCTTGCGCGAGAGCTTGCCGTTGCCGTTCTTCGGCAGGTCGGGAACGAAATCGACCGAGCGGGGCCGCTTGAAGTCGGCGAGCCGCCCGCGGCAGAAGTCCATCAGGTCGGCGTCGCTGGCCTGCGCGCCCTCGCGCAGCACCACCACGGCCTTCACCGATTCGCCCCAGTGCTCGTCGGGCACGCCGACCACGCAGACCTCGTAGATCGCGGGATGCTGCGCCAGCACGGACTCCACCTCGCTCGGGTAGATGTTGAAGCCCCCGGAGACCAGCATCTCCTTCTTGCGGTCGACGATGTAGATGTAGCCCTCCTCGTCCACGCGGGCGAGGTCGCCGGTGCGCAGCCACCCATTCGCGTCGAAGGCCTGCTGACTCTGCTCCGGCGCGCGCCAGTAGCCGGCGAATACGTCGGGGCCGCGCACGCAGATCTCGCCGATGGCGTCGCCGCTCACCGCGTTGCCCTCCTCGTCCAACACCTGCACGTCGGATTCGGCCATCGGGCGGCCGCAGGCGGACAGCAATTCGGGCCGGCCTCCCTCGATGGCCAGCGCATGGTCGGCAACGCCGAGGCCGACGACGCCGCCGGTGGTTTCGCCCGCGCCATAGCCTTGCGCCAGCACGGGGCCGAACGCCGCCCAGGCTTCGCGGATGCGCCCCGGCGACATCGGCGCCGCGCCATAGCTCACGAGCCGCAGGCTCGACAGATCGCGCGTGCGGATGCTGGGCTCCGCCAGCAGTGCGTGGATCATCGCGGGGACGAGAAAGGCCATCGTGACGCGGTGCTTCTCGATCGCCTCCAGGTATTCGGCAGGGCGAAAGCCTTCCATCAGCAGGATGGTGGCGCCCTGGTACAGCACCGGCTGGATGAACATTCCGCTGGCGTGCGTGATCGGGCCGGACAGCATCAGCACGTCACCGGGCATCGCGTGCATGCGGCCCATCACGTTCTTGCGCAGCGATGCGAAGCGGTTGCCGACCGTCTGCATGGCGGCCTTGAGCTTTCCGGTGGAGCCGGACGTGTAATGCAGCACGGCCAGGTCTTCGGAGCGCATCTCCTCGCAGGGGAACGCCGTGGCGGGCGCCTGCGCAAGCAGTTGCTCGTACGACAGCCATCCGCCCTCGCCGCCGGCGGGCGCGGGATCGAAGGCGATCCGGTGCCGCAGGGCCGCCACGCCGGCAGCCGCCTCGACGACCATCCCGCGGTGCTCGGGACCGGAAAGGCACGCGGCTGGCTCCGCGTTGGCCAGGGCATCCGCGAGTTCCTGTGGCGCAAGCCTCGAATTGAGCGCGACCTTCACCAGGCCTGCCTTGTAGAGCGCGCATTCCAGCTCCACGATCTCGGGCCGGTTCGGGGAGACGACAGCAACGCGGTCGCCGCGCTGCAGGCCGAGTGCGCGCAGCGCGTGCGCGAGACGGCTGGCGCGCCGCTCCAGCTCCCGATAGGTGGTCGAACGATCGCGGAACAGGATGGCCGGGCGGTTCGGCCAGTGGCGAGCGCTGCGCGCGACGTACATGCCGAGGTTCACGAGAGGCCCTCCGGGCGGTGGATTCGGTGCGTCATTCCTGTCTCCTTTGGAATGGACGCAGTCTAGGAAAGCGGCCCCCGCGCGCGGATAATCCAATAGCACGAATTGATAACTGGCGGTTATCTTTCTTGGCGATCCGGCCGCCGGCGGGAATCTTCACGGAGGTGTGAGCATGGCGGTCCGGCTGGACGATATCGACTACTTCCTGGCTGTGGCCCAGCACGGCCAGCTGCGGCGCGCGGCCGTCGCGCTTGGCTTGTCGCAGCCCGCCCTGACCAAGGCGCTGCAGCGGCTGGAGAAGGAGCTGGGGTTCACGCTGTTCGAGCGCAGCTCGCGAGGCATGACCCTCACCGGGGTGGCCGAACAGTTTCGCCAGCGGATGCAGGTCCTGCGCGCAAGCCTGGGCGAAGCCATCAAGGAAGCCGCCGACCAGCATCTGGGCGCGATGGGCCTGCTGCGCGTCGGGGTTTCGCCTCTGTACGCGCAGCGCCTGTTCGTTCCTGCGTGCCTGCAACTGCACGCACAGCGGCCGGCCGCGCGCATGAAGGTGATGATCAACCTGAACGATGGCTTGATCGCCGCGCTGCGGCTGGGCGACCTGGACCTGACGATCAATGCGCTTCCGGGCGTGCTGCCCGACGACCTCGAGGCCGTGCCGCTGATGAAGGACGACCTGCGCCTCGTGGTGCGCGACGGGCATCCGCTGCTGGCGCGCCGGCGCGTGCGACTTCAGGACTTGCTGGATGCCGAGTGGATGCTTCCCGGCCCCGAGGTGGCCGCCCGGCGCAGTGTCGAAGCCCGCCTCGCCGAGGCGGGCATGCCACCACCGCGCGTGGCGATCGAGGTGAACAACACGGCGGGCCAGCTCAGTCGCTTGCTGGTGCACAGCGATCTCGTGTCCATCATGAGCGAGGCGATGCTCGACGGCCCCACCGGGCAGGGGCTCGCGCCGTTACCGTTCGCGGAGGCGCGGTTCACGCGGGCGATCGGGGTGATGATGCGCAAGGGGCATGCACTGTCGCCGTTGGCACGGAGATTTCTCGAGGTCTTGCGGGAGTGTGGGCGGCAGAAGACGGTCGGAGCGAGCGATGCGAGCTGACGTAGCGCGGGCTGTCAATGCGATCCGCGTGGCCACCCATTCCTACCCGAGACGTCCAGGGCCTGCATTGGGCTGCTGCCGGTTTCGTACACACGCTGATAAGGTGGAAAGTGAAAGCGGACGTGGTTTATGGCGACGAGACGGCAGTTCAGCCGGGAGTTCAAGCTTGAGGCCGTGAGGCTGGTCAAGGAGCGAGGGGTGTCGGTGCCGCAGGCGGCCCGCGACCTGGATGTGCACGAGAACGTGCTGCGCAAGTGGATTCGGGAGGCGGCAGTGGGAGACTTTCGGGGGACTCAGTTCCCCGAAACATCGGAGAACGGGTGGTTTTCAGGCCTTGACAGGGCCTACGATTTTCGATGAATCAAGAGCTTACGGATACACGGCTAGCTGCGAACCAAGGGGTCGTGGTTCGAATCCTGCCAGCCGCGCCGAACCTGAAGGGCTTACGTCGATTCCGGCGTAAGCCCTTTTTCATGGGCTCGGGGATTCCGTCGGGATTCGCCTTTCTCCCCCAGGCCCCGGAAACTCCGACGCCGTTTCGGAGTCCACCCCGGTCCGCAGCTCGAGCGACAGCATGAACCTCGCCGAACCAGCCCAGGCCACCACGACGCCGGGGCGACCCTCCGATTTCCTCCGGCGCCGGGGCCTGCCTGCCGCCTTCGCCTTGTCGATCGCGCCGCTCGCCGCGCAGGCCCACGTCGAGGCGCAGGTGCCCACGTCGTTCTGGGGCGACTGGCCGATCAATGCCTGGGTGACCCTGCCGCTGCTGCTGGCCGCACTGTGCTATGCCGTCGGGGCCCACCGCCTGTCCGGGAAGGACTCGGCGCCGACCCGTGGGGCGCGCCTGGCGTATTACGGGGGACTGGCGACCGTCTTCGCCTCGCTGCAGTCGCCGCTCGACGCCGTCTCCGAACACCTGTTCGCGATGCACCAGGTGCAGCACCTGCTCATGCGCGGCCTCGCCCCCATGCTGCTGATGCTGGCCGTGCCCGCGCCGGCCCTGATCGCGGGGCTGCCCGATGCGGTACGCCGTCACCTGCTGGCGCCCCTGCTGCGCAACGCCGGCGTCGGCGGTGTGTTCGGCTTCCTCGGCCGGCCGCTGGTGGCCACGCTGCTCTACGTTGCGGCCTTGTATGCCTGGGAGGTCCCCGCCTGGCACGACGCGGCCCTGCTCGACGAGCGCCTGCACGACGTCATGCACGTGACGATGTTCGCCTCCGGCATGTTTTTCTTCTGGTCGGTGTTCGACCCGCAGCCCGCGCCCTGGGGCACGCCGTTCAGCCGGCGCATTCCCATGCTCGGGGCCGCGATCTTCGCCAACATCCCGATCGGCGCGCTCACCACGCTGAAGAGCGACCTCTGGTACCCGGCGTACGACCAACTGGGCCGGGCGTGGCACGTGAAGCCGATCACCGACGAGCTGCTCGGTGGCGTGGTGATGTGGATCGCCGCCAGCATGATGGGCCTGGTCGCCATGCTCGTCGTGCTGCGGCGCTGGGGCCGGGCCGAAAGGCGCCTCGAGGAGCGGCGCCTGCGCGGGCTGCTGCCGGAGTCCGCCACGGGGGGCGAGACCGCCCGGCGCGCCAGGGGGCGCCTGCTCGCCCTGGGGCTCGCATGCGTGCCGATCCTGGTGTTCGCGAGCCTGGTGGGCTTCGCGCTGGCACTGCACCATCGCGCCGCGGCAAGGCCCGCGAAGTTGGGCTTGTCCGTGCAGGCAGGTCCTGCCGGCCCCGGCGCCATCCTTGCCGGGACGGCGCCTCGCGCGGCATCGGTCAAGTGACCGCGCCGGATCCGGTGTTCCCGCGTCCTGGCCCAGCAGTCCTTCTCGCCGGTTTCATCCGGACCGCACCTGTTCCGGGAAGGGGTTCGTCAGGGCTCTCCTCAGTACGCGGCGGACCACGCAACCTGCTCGTCACCCACTTCCGCAGCTGGCGGCGCAAGGTCGCCGAAGCCGCTGTCGAAGCCCGACTCGGCGAATCGATCGGGCTCGGGCGCGCTCCAGCCCACCTTTCGCGCCCAATGCCGGCCGTAGGCGCCTTCGGTGCGCGACCTTCCGATCTCGGGAGCGAAGACCTGCTCCTCCCTCAAGTCCAGCGTGAGGAACACCTGCCGCTGGAGCGCGGAGCGGCGCTTGAGCAGCGCAGCGCTGATGGGATCGGTGTCGCGGAAGAAGGAGGAGGCTCGCTCCAGGGCTGTCCTCATCGCCGGGGAAACCGCAGGCGCGCATCGTCCGACCGGGTTCTCTTTCGACGTGCCTCGAAGCAGCAACCCCCAGGGCTTCACCTGGTCGCGGACATGAAAGGAAAGGGCCTCACGCCGTGTCAGGTGAAGAACGCGGGCCAGCGCAACGCGCTCCGCGAGCTCGGGGCTGTTGGCCGACAGGTCTGCGAGCATCTTGCGCTCGCGCTCCGGGGCCATCTCGGGCAGGGGAAGGACCAGGCTTTGCAGCAGGTGCTTCGCCACGGTATTCCCCGCCTCGGCCGACCGGTCCAGCCAGCCCACGCCTTCCGCGGCTTCATCGACACTGTTCGCCCGTCGCAGCAGCTCGCCGCCCAGCAGCGTCTGCGCCTCGACATCGCCCAACCCGGCGGCCTTCTCGAGGAAGAAGCGGCGCGTCTCCCAGCCGATCACGGCCACGCGCCCGTAGGGGCCGAGTTGCGCGAGCTTCAACCACGCCTCGCTGCTGCCACCGTCGGCAGCGCGCAGCAGGACCGCCATGGCGCGACGGGTGTTCGTACGCTGTACGAGTGACTGCCACGGCAGCTCCCGGTGGGGCAGGCCGGCGAGCGCGGAGCCCAGCATCACCATGGCGTCGACCTGGCCCGAGGTGGCGGAGCGATCGAGCGCCCACTCCACGAGCTCCGTTGACAATTGGAGCGTGACGCGCAGCTCGAGGCATTTCCGCAAGATGTCGAGCACGAGCGCGCACAGGCGAGGTCCGCGCGGAGCGAGGGCATCGGCGGCCCTTGTCGCCCACTGGGCATCTTCCACGCGAGCCTCGCGAAGGGCCTCGGTGGCATTGATCCAGGCCAGGTCGAAGGCCGACTCCAGCAGCCGGCCTTCTTCCGACGAGAGCTGCTGTGCGAAGCGCGCCACGTCCGTTGCCGCCGCAGCCGCCTGCGGCAGCCCCGATGCACGCAGCCGATCCTGCGCCTCCGCGCGCTGGCTGCTGCGGAAGACGAGCAGCAGGCCTGCCTTGGCCTGGACGGAGGGAACGGCGAGACGGCTCGCGTTCTCCAGCAGCAGCGCGGAAAGTCCCGTCAGGCACAGCACGTCCAGCGGCACCCGCGTGCATACCAGCTCAATGGCAGCCCGGGACTTCGCCTCGACCAGATGCTGCAGGTAGGCGATGCCCAGGCGGTAGTTGCGCGCCAATCCTGGTTGGCCCGTGAACAGGAGCGCGGCGAATGCCAGCGAGGCTTGCGGATCGCCCTTCTTGGCTCGCTCGCGGAGGTCCAGCCATTCCTTGCGCATCTATCTGCCCCGCAGTCGCAAAAGAGCCACGGCATTTGGTGGACAATTTGTCGATGAGGGTTGACGCATGCTACATAGTTTACGCACTTTAAATGTTTAGCGCGCAACTGCTCCACCCGACCCGCCTTATCGGGAGGTCGTTCCGATCTCGCGTGTGTAATGTTCACAACAAGCACTTGGCCGGTCGAGTCGACGGGTGGTGCAGCGGGGGGGGGGGCGGGTTAGGTCGGATTCGTTCTCGCTTCAGGAACACCAGCCGACCGGGACGTCAGCTTGAGTTCTCATCGCCGGCTTCGTAGGCCAGGCAAATGGCAGCCAGCAGCAAATGTTCGAGTATTTTCTGCGTCTGCTTTTCAGGCGTCTCCCGTTTCGGCATATCCTGACTGTCGGCGGAGCTTCGGCTTTCCTTGAATCGCGGCACAGCGTCGTGTCTGGGCGTCAATGACGCGCTGTCTTGAGCATCAAATTCCCGATCGAGCCAGCACAGCAGGTCAATGGCGCCGCCGATGCTCGCTGCTGCATTGATGCTCTCCCGCAGATAACCCAGAGCGGCTTCGTAGAGGGATGCTGTTTTTCGCTCCGCTCGCTCAAGCGTCGTGGGCCTATGCGTGACGAGTGAACTGGCGTTGTCTTGCAGCAGCCGCCGGAGCCTGTAGTGAGCGCGATCCGCCACCCGCAGCTTGCGACGATAAACAACGATTTCAGCGGGTGGCCCCAGTCGTTCCCCGGTTGTTTTGGCGGGCTGTACATGGTTGAGTCGCTCCTGAAGTTCGCTGAATTCAGCGGGCGTCAGCGCCGACCTGATTTGGGCACTGTTGACGCCGGACCTGACAATCAGTCGCCTCAGAAGAGCATTGATCTTCTGGAGCCTGTCCAGTTGTTGCATGCTGAGTTCCTGACGCATCCTCCTGGTTTGCGCCGCCGCCAGAAAGTACTCGGCCAGCTCGTTGCTCGGCCGGCCCAGGATCGGCCTGACTTCAAGTGGCGAATCAAACACCGATGGCTTTGCCACTGGAACCGGATAGTTGCGTTCTTCCACCCTCAGCATTCCAGTCACGGCAATTCTGATGATCTGCTGCGTGTCGTACTGGGTCGCCTGCGTTGCGTGCGACTGGGCAAAAGAAGCAGTGAACATCATCGGGTGATATTGGTAAACACCAGCCCTGTGTAGTGCTGGTGAAATTTCGCCAAACGGCTATCGACTTGAATGGTGATCGGTCCTGTTTGCGGACGGTGCCCGAACCAGCTGCACCAAACTCGAACCTTGAGCCATCGTCGATCCATCACGCCCGGTTCGGATTCATGCAGAACAAAGACGCCGCTGATCGTTGCGTGTCGATAGTGGGCATCTTCGACTTCAATCACCCGTGCGTCACGAACCTTCAGAGGGCGCATGGCAATGGCTTTGTGGTCCGTGTGCGGACATCGATGGGGTGGCCGCCATACGGGGTCGTTCAGGGATGGATGCACTGCATCGACTCCGCAAGAAAACGCTTTATTCTTCCGAAACTTATTCACTTTGTCCATCGGTGTCATCGTCCACGGTTTGTGTCCGCGAGATCACGATGGCGGTGCGGGTCTGCGCGCGTCGTGGCCGAACTCATCCACCGCTAGGGCGCGACTTCAACCAGCCTCCCTGAGAACAGCGCGTAGGAGTTGCCCTGCTGCGCCCGTCGCCGCTGTATGCAGTCGAGTGATCCAGCACGCACTGCAAGCTGGAAGTGCACATGAAAAAAGCCGCCCGAAGGCGGCTTTTCAAGTTTCTCTTTCTCTGAACCAGCTCTAGTGCTGGTTTGAGAATTAGAAGCTGTGGCGGATGCCGAGGTCGTAACCGTTGCCGCTGGCGCCACCAGTAGCGGTCAGACCACCGTAGCTCAGGTTCGCACCGTTCTTGTTGCTCAGGTGAGCGTAGGTGGCGTACAGCGCAGTACGCTTGGACAGGTTGTGCACGTAACCCAGAGCCCACTGGCTGGCCTCAGGAGCGGCGCCGCCCGTGCCGGTCACCTTGAGATTGCCATAGGAAGCGCGGATTTGGCCTGCACCGACCGGCACCAGACCGCCGATCAGGTAGGTCTTCAGGTGATACGGCATCGTGCCGTTGTCGTACTTGGAGTCGTCGTACATGGCCAGGGCCTGGGCGACGCCGAAGTCCCACGAACCGCCAATGTTCATGGTGTTAATTTCGGGGTTGGCGTCCGACTTCGTTTGGGTGGCGGTGTTACCCAGCGCC
Source organism: Burkholderiales bacterium (assembly GCA_028868995.1). GTDB lineage: Bacteria > Pseudomonadota > Gammaproteobacteria > Burkholderiales > Burkholderiaceae_C > Ramlibacter. The sequence continues at coordinate 87,346 of JAGWTH010000008.1, forward strand.
AGCGCAACGTTGACGGGACCCGCAGCGTAGCCAACACGCAGGCCTTGATACTGGCCAGTCTTGTCAGCCGTCTTGTTAGAGAAGGCGTACTGGACTTGACCGTAGAAGCCACCCAGATGCGACGGCAGGAAATAACCGATGGCGTTGTTCGAACGCACGAAGGTCGGATCCTTGACGGCAGCCTTCGCGGCCATGGCGATGTCGGTGCCGACGCCGTTGGTGCCGAACGGATCGAAGATCGTCAGGTTCCAGAACGAGGGCGTGTAGTCACGGCCCAGGCGCAGTTCACCCCAGTTGCCCGCCAGGCTGACGGTCGAGCGACGGGTGAAGGACAGACCGGAAGCGGTGCCGTCTTGCGGCGACATCGCACCTTCCAGCCAGAACGAAGCGGACATGCCGCCGCCCAGGTCTTCCTGACCACGAACGCCGATACGGTCGCTGTTGTAGCCGTTGGCCGTCATTTTGGTGACGGATTGGCCGCCAGACACGCTGTAGTGCGAAACACCGACGTCGACGATACCAAACAGGGTGACGGACGACTGGGCAGAGGCGGCACCAGCGGCGACCATGGCAGCCAGCGCAACGAGCTTCATTTTCATTTTCATCATGTTCTCCAAGTTGAGGGGGGGAACCGCATCCCGTGGTACGGGACGCATTGAGGAATGCTTGAGCAATCCGCATTCCTATTGCACCCCGTTAGTGCGTGGAGGACCAAGGAAGCCGTGCGTTGGAACCCGGCGAACGGCCGCGAGTGTGCACAAGGGCAGACAGGCGCCGAGATGAGGGCATGTTTTTATGGGGCGAAGAATCAAAAAACGTGCCCTCGGAGGGTGATATGGCCGTTGCGATTGCGGAAGGTCCCCGTGCACTCGGCTCCTCGCAAGCCTCCCCGGCGGACCTGCTTGGGCGGGTGTTTCCCGGGCGGCCACTGGCGGCCGCGGGGTGGCCCTGTACTTCAGTGGCGTCGCGCCAGGTCCGCCAGCGCGGCTTCGAGGCCGGGAAAGCGGAACGCATAGCCCTGCTCCCGAGCCGCGGCCGGCACCACGGGACGGCCTTCGAGCAGCAGGTCGGCCATCTCCCCCAGGGCCAGCCTCAGTGGCGCCGCGGGCATGCGCAGCCAGACCCCACGGCCGAACGACGCCGCCAGGGCGCGCGCGAACTCGGCCTGGGTGGGCGCCTGCGGCGCCACGGCGTTCACCGGGCCGGCGAGCGCTTCATGGTCGATGGCGAAGCGCGCCAGGCCGACGGCGTCCTGAATGTGCACCCAGGGCACGGGCTGCCGGCCCGAGCCGAGCACGGACGCGAGTCCGAAGCGGGCCGCGCGGGCCTGCGGCGGATAGGCGCCGCCGTCCGCTCCCAGGACGATGCCGAAGCGCAGGGCCACCACCCGCACGCCGAGCGCCTGCGCAGGCCGGAGGGCCTGCTCGATAGCCACGCACAGGTCGGACTGGAACTGCCCGGGCTGGGGCGAGTGCGACTCGTCGCAGGGCGGGTTCGCCGCATCCGGCGAGCGGCCGTACCAGCCGATGGCCGAGGCGCCGACCAGCACGCGGGGGCGCTGCCGCAGCCGGCGCAGCAGGGCCATCAGGTCCCCGGCGATGCGCGCGCGGCTTTCCAGCAGCAGCCGCCGCCGCCCGGCCGTCCAGGGCGGGCCCAGCACTCGCGCGCCGGCCAGGTGCACGCAGGCGTCGATGGCTTCGTCGTCGGCCACCTCCTGCAGTGACCCGACCACCCGCACCCGTGGACCGAGCAGGGCGCGCGCGGCGCGGGCGTCGCGCGAGAGGGCGATCACGCTGGCGCCGCCGCGCAGCAGGTCGGCCACCAGGGCGCGGCCGATGAAGCCGGTGGCGCCGGTCACCAGGACGTTCAGGGACATGGTTCGGTCTCTTTCGGTGTGTCCAGCGCACCCGAGCGGATCGCGGCCGCCCGTGCGGCGATGCGCTCGCGCTCCGGCGCGCCGATGCGCCCGAGGTTCTTCACCTGCATGATCATGCGCGGGTTGGCCGCCAGCCGGGTTTCGTGGCGCGCCAGGAAGTCCCAGTACAGCGTGGTGAAGGGGCAGGCGCGTTCGCCTACCCGTTCGCCGGGGCGGAAGCGGCAGCGCGCGCACAGGCTGCCTGCGCTCATGCGCTCGATGTAGCGGCCGCTGGCGATGTAGGGCTTGCTGGCCATCAGGCCGCCGTCGGCCGCCTGGCTCATGCCCAGGGTGTTGGGCAGCTCCACCCATTCCACCGCGTCGACGTACACGGCGAGGTACCAGGCATGCACCGCCTTCGGGTCGACGCCGAGCAGCAGCGCGTACAGGCCGGTGACCATCAGCCGCTGGATGTGGTGCGCGTAGCCATGCTCCAGGGTCTGGCCGATCGCGTCGGCCAGGCAGGCCATGGGCGTGTCGCCGCTCCAGTAGAAGTCCGGCAGCGGCGCGCGGGCGTCGAACGCGTTGAGCTCCAGGTAGCCGGGCATGCGCGTCCAGTACACGCCGCGCACGTACTCGCGCCAGCCCAGCACCTGGCGGATGAAACCCTCGGCGCTTTCCAGGGGCACGCTCCCCGCGCGGAAGGCGCCTTCAGCGGCGGCCACCACCTCGCGCGGGTTCAGCAGCTTGACGTTGAGCGCCGCCGACAGCTGCGAATGCCACAGACTGGGCTCGCCCGGCCAGAGCGCGTCCTGCCAGCGGCCGAAGGCGGGCAGGCGCTCGGCGACGAAGCGCTCCAGCGCCTGGAGCGCCTGCGCCCGCGTCACCGGCCAGGCGAAGGCGTCCAGCCGGCCCGGATGATCACTGAAGCGCCTGGCCACTAGCGCCAGCACTTCGCTCGTGATCGCGTCGGGCGCGAAGCGCGGCGGCGGCGGCACCGCGCCCGGACCGCCGGGGTCGAAGGCCTCGCGGTTGTCGGCATCGAAGTTCCAGCGACCGCCGCAAGGCTCGTCGCCGTCCATCAGCACGCCATGGCGCCTGCGCAGCTCGCGGTAGAAATATTCGAGCCGCAGCTGCTTGCGTCCGCGCGCATGGGCGGCGAACTCGCGCACCGTGCAGAAGAAGTGGCGATCGTCGCGCAGCTGAAGCGGCAGGCCATGCGCGGCCGCCGCCGCCTGCAAGGCGCGCAGCACGCGGTGGTCGCCGGGGGCGGTCATCACCAGCGCCGCGGGCCGCAGGCGCTCGATCGCGGACGCCAGCGCCGCGGACAGGCTCGCCGGGGCGGACGGGTCGTCGAGCCGCGTGTAGTGCACCGGGCGGCCGGCTTCGGTGAGCGCCCGGGCGAAGTGGCGCATCGCCGCCAGGAACAGCGCGATGCGCGGCTGGCTGGACCAGACGTGGGTGGACTCCTCGGTGGCCTCGGCCATCCACACCACGTCCTGCGAGGGGTCGAAGCCGTCGAAGGCGGAGGCGTCGAGATCCAGTTGGTCGCCCAGGACCAGCACCAGGTGGCGCGTCATGCCGGTCCCGCCTTGCGCCGCCGGCAGGCGTCGCTGCAGTAAAGCACCGCTTCCCAGTTCTTCGCCCAGGCGCGACGCCAGCTCATGGGCCGGCCGCACACCGCGCAGGGCTTGCTGGGCAGCGAGGCCTTGTTGCCCTTGAATCCCGAGGGTGGGCGAGCCGGCTTCATTCGAACAGGTCCTGCTGGAGCGCCGAGGGGCGCGGGCCGCGTGCACCCCGGGACTTGCCCGAACCGGTGGGCGGCAGGCCGCTGCGGCGCGAACCGTGGCGTTCCTGGATCGCATCGGCCTCCTCGCGGGCGGACGGGGTGGCCCGCACGGCGTACAGCCGCTGCTTCGCCTGGGCCAGGGCGACGCGCTCGTCGACGATCGGCCGCGGATAGGCCGCGGTGCCGATCTCGGGCACCCAGCGGCGAACGTAGCGGCCGTCCGGGTCGTGGTCGGCCGCCTGCCGCGCCGGGGAGTAGATGCGCAGCGTGTTGATGCCGGTGGTGCCCGACTGCATCTGCATCTGGCTCCAGTGGATGCCGGGTTCGAAATCGAGGAACTGGCGCGCCAGGAACAGCCCGGGCTCACGCCAGTGCAGCCACAGGTGGTAGGCGGCGAAGCTCACCAGCATCGCGCGCATGCGGAAGTTGAGCCAGCCGGTGGCGCGCAGCTGGCGCATGCAGGCATCGACCATCGGGTAGCCGGTGCGCCCGTCGCACCAGGCTTCGAAGCGCTCGCGGTCGAAGGCGTCCTCGCGCAGGCCGTCGGCGCTGCGCGCGAAGTTGCGCAGCTCGATCGCGGGCTCGTCCTCCAGCTTCTGCATGAAATGGCAGTGCCAGCGCAGCCGGCCGGTGAAGCCGCGCAGGTGGTAGGCGAAGCGCCGCGCCTCGGGGTCGCGCTCGGCCTGCAGCGCAGCGATGCGGGCCTCCGTGGCCTGGTGCACCTGGCGCAGCGACAGCGTGCCGAAGGCCAGGTGGGGCGACAGGCGCGAGCAGCCGGTCTCGGCGCTGAGCGGGCTCGACAGGTCCTGCCGGTAGCGGCGGCCGCGTTCCTGCAGGAAGCCGTGCAGCACGGCCTGCGCGGCCGCCTCGCCTGCGGGGGGAAGCGGCCGAGGCGCGGGCAGTCCCAGGTCGCCCAGCGAGGGCAGTGCCTGCGGCTGCAGCCCCGGCACGCCGCGCATGGGCATCGGTGCGGCCGGCGCGGACTCCATGCGCTGCTGCCAGCGCCGCGACCAGCCGGCGCGCGAAGCGAGCCGGCGCACCACCCCGGTCTGGGGGAACTCCTGCCAGCGCACCCCTTGCGACCGGCACCACGCGGCGACTCGGCGATCGCGCGCATAGCTCCACAGCGGGCCGGTCTCCTCGTGGCTGAACAGGTGGGTGAATCCCACCTGCGCGTGCAGGTCGGCCAGCACTTCGGGCATCGCGCCCACCCGCACCAGCAAGGGCACGCCCAGCGCGTGCAGCGCGCCCTGCAGCGCCTGGACGCATTGCAGCAGGAAACCGACGTGCTGCGCGTCGCACTCGGGGCTGGCCAGCCACTCGGGCTCCAGCACCACCAGGGCGAGGGTGTCGTCGCAGGCGGCGGCCGCGCGCAGCGGTGCGTGGTCGGCCACCCGCAGGTCGCGCTTGAACCAGATCAGGGCCCGCGCCATCGGCGGTCCTTCGGTCGGTGTCGGCAGGGGCGGCCCAGGGAAGACATGCGCCGCAATGTAGTCAAGAACCGGTCGATGCAGGGGAGCGCGGGAAAATGACACCATGGATCGTCGCGGTAATGGCGGCCACGGGCAAGGCCAGCGACCAGTCGTGCAGGATGGCGTCGTCCGCCAGCGCGTCGCAGCGCACCTCCCCGCCGGCGCCACGCCCAGCGCGGAGGTGCCACGCGAGCAGACCATGGACTCATAGGGGTCGGCGGTCCGGGTTCATGCCCCTGCGTCCGCGCCGCGGCACGCTCAGGTGCGCTGGGGCGTGAGGGCGTCCGGTTGATCGACGGGGGAGGTCTCGCCGCACGCGCAGCAGGCGCAGCCACGTGCCGCGGGAAAGCGCAGCCGTGCCACCGCCAGCGCCTGGCCCGGTTCGACGAACTCACCCAGGTACTCCAGGGCGTCCGGGCGGGGGAAGTGGCCGGGCGGACAGCGCCCGCGGTCATGCACCGAGTGGGTGCCGTCGGCTTGCGGCTGGGCCGCGACGAAATAGCTGGCCATCTGCGAACGGGTCCTGTCCCTGTCGCAGCCATGCTAGGGAGCGCAGCCAGCGCGCAAATCCCCCAAACGGGGGGCCGCACCATGCCTAGCGGCGCGGCTGGGCGAGCAGGGCGGTGCGCAGGCTGGCGACCAGCGCATCCATGGCCACAGCGTCGTCGGCCAGCAGCGCGCGCGCGCCCCCGCGCTGGAAGTCGGCCCAGCGGATGTGCCAGTCGCGGGTTTCGCTCAGTTCGATGTAGAGGGACGGTTCGCCGCCGGTGCCGTGGCACTTGCCCGAGACGAGGTGGCCCACGCGCAGCTCGCGGCAGACCAGGTCGATCGCGTGAGGGGGGGCCTTGGCCAGGAATTCCGAGCTGATCAGGATGGCCTGCACCTGCGGGTCCGCGGCCAGCCGCTCGCGCAGGCGGTCGGCCAGCTCGTTGCCCAGCAGGCGCAGGGCCGGGTCGTCGCCCTGGGGCGCGAACGGCAGCACGGCCACCAGCGGACGCGTCGGCGGCGGCAGGGTCTCGGGCAGGGGCTGCAGGGCGGTGTCGGACGGTTCCAAGGGGAGGACCGGGGGCGAGCCCGGAGGAAGCCTGGACCGGTTCATTCTAGGAACGCGAATCTGACCGGAGTCTGCGGGCCGGAGGGAGATAAGACCGCGAAAGCTGTGAAGCAGTGCGGATGTTTTCCGCCACCCCGCTATGCTTGGTCCCCATGAGCAAGGCGTTCACCCGCGAGAGCGAAGGCGACGACGACGAGGACGGCGCCGGCCTGCCGCCGCTGCCCGCGGGCGGCAAGAACTACATCAGCCCGCAGGGCTACGCGCGCCTGCGCGCGGAACTGCTGCACCTGATAGACGAGGAGCGGCCCAAGGTGGTCGAGGTGGTGCACTGGGCCGCCAGCAACGGCGACCGTTCGGAGAACGGCGACTACATCTACGGCAAGAAGCGCCTGCGCGAGATCGACCGGCGCATCCGCTTCCTCACGAAGCGGCTGGAGATCGCGGAGGTGACCGACCCGTCGCTGCACCACGGGCACGACCAGGTGTTCTTCGGCGCCACCGTCACCTACGCCGAGGAGGACACGGGCACCGAGCGCACCGTCACCATCCTGGGCATCGACGAGGCCGACAGCGCCCGGGGCCAGGTGAGCTGGATCTCGCCGATCGCGCGGGCGCTGCTGAAGTCGCGCGAGGGCGACGTGGTGAAGCTGGTGACGCCGGCCGGGGCGAAGGAGGTGGAGATCCTGAAGGTGACGTACCCGTCGCCGGCTGTGCCGGCCTAGTCTGCGTCATCCCCGCGCAGGCGCACTGGTGTCCGGAATGAATCCGGGCCAGCGTGCTAAGTAGTTGGCGCGCAACAGGAAAGCGGCTGCTGCCCGGGGTGGGATTCGAAATCGCTGTATGCGAGATCGCGTGCAAGCCACGGCTGGCGCGGGCTTGATCGAAA
>JAGWTH010000075.1 GCA_028868995.1 Burkholderiales bacterium
CGAGCGTGCCCGAATGGATGGTGAACCAGTTGCCGGCGGGGTCCTTCAGTCCGGCGGGGATGTCGTCCCAGTGCGCCGGCTTGTAGGGTGCGACGAGCCCGTCTTTTTGCGCCTGGATGCCGAAGGTCACGCCCACGTACGTCACGTCGGCCACCGGGCTGGCCTTCTCCGCAGCGAGCTGCGCCAGCGCCTGGCCGGAGTTCTTGTTGTCCGGCGGCACGGTGACGCCGGTGCGCTCCTTGATCGCCTTGAGCTGCGTACCCCAGTCGGCCCACTCGGGCGGGCAGTTGTAGCAGATGGCGGTCTGGGCGGAAGCAGCGCCCGCAATAAACAGGCAAGCTGCAGCCGTGATGCGTGCCAGCAGGGCAGTCATGGTCTTCAAGGGATTCTCCGGGTGTCGTTCGAGGCATGAGCCGCGGCGCTTGCCGCGGCGGCCGTGCGCTAGGAAAGCGGCGGCCCGCCGTGGCCGGAGATGATGGCGATCGTTCGTGAAAAGACCGTGACAGCCCGACGGCCCGAGCCGCAGCCGCCGTGTGCGCCCGCAGGCGCGGGCTGGCTGCGCTGGCGACTATTGGAGGGTGGCTGCGGCGGCGACGGCGCTGCCGCGGTAATACCGCTGCAGGCGCCACTCGTTCAGCACCTCGATCGCCAGCTCAAACGTGTCGAGGTTGAGGGTATACAAGGCATTGACGTCGAAGTCGCAGCCCCGCTGCAGCGACCGCAGCAGCTGGCTCAGCAACTCGGCATCGCCCGAGGTCGGATGGGAGGCGATGAATTCCTCCGCCAGGGTGATCGCATCCATTGCATTCCTCGTCTGATCGGTGTCGAAGCGGTTCTATCACTTCACGCAAATCCGACGCGAACAGGCAACTTTCGCTGCCGCCTGTCGGGACTCGTCCGCAAGGAGTCATCCGCCACCGCGTCGGGCGCGCGCCGGGCCGTCACGAAGTTGAAAGACGGCGCGGCCACACTCTGCGAGAGGGAGAACCACAAGCAAACGCGTCGATTGTGTCCGTTCGGTCCACAGGACCGCTGCACGCCCCCTTCACCGGGGGCATTTTTTTGACGGTGCTTGCGCTGCATCAAACCGCCGTGAACATGACAGGCCCTGTCACGCGCCTGCGGCGTTCGCGTTCCATGATGGCGTTCAACGGAGGATTCCGGTGGACAAGGAACAGGTTCTGGCCGCACTCGGCCCCTCCTCACTGCTGCGCCCCGCCGCCGTGCGCGAGGCCCTGCGCGCCAACGACCGGCTGAAGCTCGCCCTGGGCCTGCTGCAGGCTGCGGCCCAGCACGCGCAGGCGCCCGGCGCGGCCGTGGACCTCTCGCGGGAAATCGCAGCGACGGACATGGGGGTGCTCGAGGATGCGCGCTGGCTGCGCGAACTCCCGAATCTGGCGGAGACGGAGCCGGGAGGCATCCACCTCCCCGGGCTCGAACGCCTGCGCGCGCGCATGAAGGCGGACCTGGCCCTCCTGGCGGCACCGCTCGAGGGCGAAGCCGCGGCCGCCCACCGCGTCGCCGACTGGCGGGAGCGGCTGGGCCGCGCGGGAGAGCACCTTTCCTGGCAGGAACTCGACGCGCTCGCGGCCGTGCACCGCGAAGGCAGCGACACGCTGCACCAGCTGGTGATGGACTTGCACAAGGCGCTCAACAAGCTGGCCTCCTCGCTCAGCGGCCACGACCTGTCGGGAGCGCATGCGTGGCAGCTCGCGCCGGACGGCAGCGACGTTCCGCTGGTCGAAGCCTTCATGCGCGGCCTGCACCGCACTGCGGCCGCGAAGCTGGACCACCCGGGCCTCGACACGTCGGCGACCCGCGACGGCGACACGCTGCTGATCCAGAACGACATCGGCACGAACGATGCGCATGTGCTGGTGCTGCAGGTGCGCGACCTGGGCATCACGCTGACGTATTCCGACCTGCACCGCCGTCGCTTCGCCTGGTTCCAGCAGGCGCTGGCGGCGCTCGGCGCCTCCTGGGGCGAGGTGCACGCACGTGAGGCGCCGACGCTCAACGCCGGCAAAGCCTTCCAGGTCGGGGTGGCGAGCTTCCAGGCGCCGGATCGCGCGGTGCTGTGCACGCAGCTGGAAGGCGTCGCCGCACGTATCGTGTTCCTGATCGACTGGAACCGTGCGCGCAAGCAGCTCGTGCAGCTGGTTGGCAAGCAGGTCGCCGCGCAGGTGCTCGAAAGCGCGGCACAGGCAGGCTGCGGCCACGTGGCCTGGCTGCAGGCCGGGGGCGCACGCCTGGTATGGGACGCGATGGCGGCGCAATCCGACACGGGCTTCCGCCTCGGCGAGCGGCTGGACGATGTACTCACGGCCGAGGCGGCCGGCGACTTCCTCGCCGCGGTGCTGGACCTCGCCTGGAAGAGCATGCAGGCCGGCCAGCCCGCGCTGATGGTGGGCGACGAGGTTCGGCTGCTGCTCGCCCGGACGCTGGCGGGCCGCCGACGCGGCTTCGAGCTGCTGCAGGAACACGCCGCCCTGTGCCACGCGCTCGCGTCGGCGCTGCACGAAGGCATCTTGCACGACGTGCTGCACGACACGAAGCACGCGCGCCGACTGGCGCTGCGCGCACGCGATTGGGAGCACCAGGCCGACGCCGTGGTGAGCCGCTGCCGGGAGGAAGCCGCACGCGCGCCGCGCTGGCAGCCCGTCGCGCTCCTGCTGCAGACCGCTGACGACATCGCCGATGCGCTGGAGGAAGCGGCCTTCGGTCTGGGTGCACTGGCCGAATGCGGAGCGCGCGGCTGGACCCGCGCGGTGTCGGACCCCTTGCAGGCGCTCGCGGCCGCGGTGCTGGACGCCGTGCAGGACCACGTACGCGCCGTCGAGGTCGCGGCGCACCTGGAACCGGGCAGCGCCGTGCAGGAGCAGCAGGAGTATCTCGACACGTTGTGGCGCGTGCAGCAGGGTGAACGCACTTGCGACCAGTTGCACCGCGCGTTTCGTGTCGCGGCGGCACGGGAGCTGGATCACGCGGCCTCGCTGCAGCTGGGCAACGAGATCGCCTCCGCGCTGGAGCTCGCTTCGGACGCGGTGCTGTCTTTCGCGTGGCGGCTGCGCGAACAGGCGCTGCGCAGCGCCGCCGGGGCGACTCGATGAGTATCACCGCCCCCGTGCTGATCGGATGCGGCGAAGACGCCGGCGCCGCGGCGCCGGTGGAGGACATCGGCTTCAAGGCGCACAACCTCGCGCGCATGGCGGCGCTGGGCCTGCCGGTGCCGCCCGCGTTCGTGCTGGGCACCGCGTGGTGCGCACGAGCGGCGGACCTCCGCCGCGAACACTGGTCCGGCGCCCTGGCGCGCCTGGAGTCCGCATGCGGTCTCGCGTTCGGCGACGCGCGTCGCCCCTTGCTGGTCTCCGTGCGCTCGGGCGCGCCCGCTTCGATGCCGGGCATGCTGGAGACGGTGCTGAACGTTGGCCTGTCGGATGCCACGCTGCCGGGACTGGTACGCCTCGCTGGAAATCCGCGGCTCGCCTGGGACGCGTACCGGCGGCTGGTCGCCGGCTATGGCGATGTCGTGATGGGCGTGCCGGCGCGCGCATTCGAGGCGGACCTCGCCGCGGTCTGCGGCGGCGAGGACGAGCGCGAGCTCGACTACGCGCAACTGCGCGACTTGGCGCGGCGCCATCTCGAGACAGTTCGCCGCGAATGCGGGCGCGCGTTTCCGCAGGACCCGATTGAGCAGCTCGAAGGCAGCATCGGCGCCGTGTTCGCTTCTTGGCACAGCGAGCGTGCCCGCACCTGGCGCCAGCTGCGCGGGCTGCCGGATGCGATGGGGACGGCGGTGACCGTGCAGCGCATGGTGTTCGGCAATGCCGGCGGCAGCTCCGGCGCAGGCGTCGGCTTCACGCGCCACCCCTCCACTGGGGAGGCGCAGCCTTGGGTGGATTTCCTGTTCGACGCTCAAGGCGAGGACGTGGTGTCGGGCCGCCGCAGCGCCCCGGGGCACGAGGAACTCGCCTCGGTCCTGCCGCGCGTGTGGGAGGCGCTGATCGAAGCGACGCGCACACTGGAGCGCGGGCTGGGCGACATGCAGGACTTCGAGTTCACCGTGGAGCAGGCGCGTCTGTACCTGCTGCAGACGCGTACCGGCAAGCGCACGGCCCAAGCAGCGGTACGCATCGCTCTGGACCTGTTCGACGAAGGCATCATCTCCCGCGAGCAAGCGCTGGCGCGCACCGGCGAACTGGACGCGCAGCGCATCAGCCAGCTGCAGATCGCGCCGGCCGAGGGCGAGATCCTGCCCCAGCCGCTGGCGCAGGCGACCAGCGCATGCACCGGGGTGGTGAGCGGTCCCATCGCGCTGGACGAAGCGGCCGCGCGCGAGGCAGCGGTGGCGGGCCGACCGCCGATCCTCGTGCGTGCGCAGGCCGAGACGGCCGACATCGCCGCGCTGGACTGCGCAGCGGGGCTGCTCACCCAGCGTGGCGCGCGCACCTCGCACGCGGCCGTGGTGGCGCGCCAGTTGGGGAAGGTCTGCCTCGTCGCCTGCGAGGCGCTGGAGATCGATCTGCCGGCGCGCGAGGTGAGGCTCGGGGGCCGCACGCTGCGCGAAGGCGAGAGCGTCTCGCTGGACGGGAACACGGGAACCGTATATGCGGGCGCCGTGCACACCGTGCGCGTGGAGCCTTCCCGATTGCTGCGGCGTCTCGCGGAGCTGCGCGATCCGCCGGCCCCTGCCATCAAAGCGTCATATTGACTCCCCAGCATCCGCGCAGATTCTTCTGGAGTTTGCATGGATGCAGCCATCCGCGTGAGCGGGCTTGCCAAGACCTTTCCCGGCGGGCGCCAGGCCTTGCAGGGCGTCGACCTGCACGTCCAGCCCGGAGAAATGGTCGCCCTGATCGGAGCCTCCGGGTCCGGCAAGTCGACGCTGCTGCGGCACATCGCGGGGCTCACTGCCGGCGATGCGGGGGCGGGCCGCGTGGAACTGCACGGCCGCATGGTGCAAGAGGGAGGCCGAGTGGCCGGCGACATCCGTGCCGTGCGCGCGGGGGTCGGCTTCGTGTTCCAGCAGTTCAACCTCGTCGACCGCCTGCCGGTGCTGACGAACGTGCTCGCCGGCACTCTGCATCGCATGCCGTTCTGGCGCAGCGCGCTGCGCTGGTTCCGCGCCGACGACCGTGCCCGGGCGCTCGAGGCCCTGGCCCGCGTCGGCATCGCGGAATGCTGCTGGCAGCGCGCGTCCACGCTGTCGGGCGGCCAGCAACAGCGCGCCGCCATCGCACGTGCCATGGTGCAGGGTGCCCGCGTGCTGCTCGCCGACGAACCTATCGCCTCGCTCGACCCCGAGTCTTCCCGCCGCGTAATGGACCTGCTCGCGCGCGTGAACCGCGAGGACGGCTGCACGGTCCTGGTCTCGCTGCACCAGGTGAACGTGGCACTGAAGTACTGCCCGCGCACCGTCGCCCTCCACCAGGGACGCGTTGTCTACGACGGCCCATCCGCCCAGCTCACCCCCGCGCTGCTGCGCGCGCTCTATGGCGCCGAAGCCGATGAGATTCTCGCGCTCGGCGACCACATCACCAGTCTCGAAGAGCCGCGCCGGCCGGCTGCGCCCACCTGGGCGAAGCCGTTGCCGCAAGCGGCCTGACATTCCACTTCCAGGAGCCCTTTCATGATCAAGAGAATTCTCGCCGGCCTCATTTCCGCTACGCTCGTCACGGCCGCTTCGGCCCAGGAGCTGAAGGAGATCAACTTCGGCATCATCTCCACCGACTCCAGCTCGGCGCTGAAGGAAGAATGGCAGCCGATCCTCAGCGACATGGAGAAGAAGACCGGCCTGAAGGTGCACCCCTTCTTCGCCACCGACTACGCCGGCATCATCGAAGGCATGCGCTTCAACAAGGTGCAGGTCGCGTGGTTCGGCAACAAGTCGGCCATGGAGGCCGTGGACCGCGCCAACGGCCAGATCTTCGCGAAGTTCGTGAATTCCGACGGCACCGAAGTCTATTAGGGCCTGTTAACACAAACCGCGAAGTCCGTCGGCGACCAGCACGAAGCTGAGAAAGCCGAGGAACATCACGTCGAGTTTCTCAAACCGAGAGAAGATGCGCCTGAAGCCTTTGAGGCGGCGGAACAAGCGC
>JAGWTH010000048.1 GCA_028868995.1 Burkholderiales bacterium
CTTGTTCCGCCGCCTCAAAGGCTTCAGGCGCATCTTCTCTCGGTTTGAGAAACTCGACGTGATGTTCCTCGGCTTTCTCAGCTTCGTGCTGGTCGCCGACGGACTTCGCGGTTTGTGTTAACAGGCCCTACGTGCTCAAGCCGGTGCAGGCCGCCCGCCTGCGCAAGACGGTGGACAAGCTGCGCCAGGTGCTGGCCCGGCGCGCCGCGCCCGGCGGGGGCAGCCTGGAAGCCACGCTGGGCCAGCTACGCCACCTGCTGCAGGGCGCGCCGGCCGCGCCGCAGCCGCTGCTGAAGGTGGTGCAGGCCAGCGTGGGCAACAGCATCCGCCTGGTGCCGATCGAGCAGGTCGTGTACTTCGAGGCCGCGGACAAGTACGTGCGCGTGGTCTGCGCCGACGGCGAGGTGCTGATCCGCACCCCGCTGAAGGAGCTGCTGCCGCAGCTGGATGCGCAGCTGTTCTGGCAGGTGCACCGCGGCACGGTGGTGCGCGCCACCGCGGTCGAAAGCGTGCAGCGCGACGAAGCCGGCAAGCTGCACCTGGTGCTGCGCGGGCGGCCCGAGCGGCTGGCGGTGAGCCGCCTCTACGCCCACCTGTTCAAGGCGATGTGAGCCCGCCGGCGCACCGCGCACCGGTTCAGGGCTTTATCCGGCAGGGGCCGTGGGATGCGTCCTACAGCCGCGCGACCAGCCCGCACGTTTAATCGAGAAGCACCCCGACTCCTCTGAGTCCCCTCCTCCTCCGGGGTGAGCTGGTCCGGCCCTCCGTCCCGCGACTGGCATTCCCGCCCCCAGGCTGTGACCTGGGGGCCTTTTTTTGGGCCGCCCAAAAAAAAGGGGCCCCGGCTTGCAAGGCGGGGCCCAATCGCTTGGAGATCCGAGGTCGTGGAAGGCGACGACCCGGCGCCGGAATCAATCGTCGTCGCGGCCGCGGTGCTCGCGATGGCGGTGGTGGTGGCCGCGGCCCCAGCCGTAGTACACCGGCGCCGGCGTCACGTAGACCGGGGCGGCGCCGTAATAGACGGGGCGGGGCACCACCACCACCGGGGGCGGCGCCACGTAGACGGGTTGCGGTGCCACGTAGACCGGCGGCACGTTGCCCACGCCGACGGCCACGCCCGGGGCGGCGTTGATGCCCAGGGACCAGTAGACGTTGTCGCGCGCCTGGGCGGCGGTGGCCACGCCGGCCAGCGCCAGCACGCCGGCCAGGGCCAGGACACGGGAGGGTTTCGGCTTCATTTCAGGGCTCCTTCTTCTGTACAGCACGGCGGAGAAGCGCGCCGTCCCTCCGATTTAACGCGCCGAAGCCGGTCACACACCTCGCTGTCGCGTCAAAGTCGTTGCCGGAAGTAAACCGGAAGGCTTCTCGTCGGGCCCAGGCGGCATTCCTTCACGCTCCGCCCCTAAAGGCGGCCCGCAGGCGGCCGTGGGAAAATCCCCACGATATGGCTTCCCCGACCGACAAAGACCTGGCCCACAAGCCCGCGAACTTCCTGCGCGGCATCGTCGAGCGCGACCTCGAACAACGCACCTACGCCCAGCGCCACTGGAACGGCGCCCCCGGCGACGCGAAATTCCAGCAGCAGGGCCCGGCGGACCCGGCGAAGATCCGCACCCGCTTCCCCCCCGAGCCCAACGGCTACCTGCACGTGGGCCACGCCAAGAGCATCTGCCTGAACTTCGGCCTGGCGCGCGACTACGGCGGCATCTGCCACCTGCGCTTCGACGACACCAACCCCGAGAAGGAGGAGCAGGAGTACGTCGACAGCATCAAGGACGCCGTGCAGTGGCTGGGCTTCGACTGGAACGTGGGCGGCACCAGCCACCTGTACCAGGCCAGCGACTACTTCGACTTCATGTACCGCGCGGCCGAGTACCTGGTCGAGGCCGGCCTGGCCTACGTGGACGAGCAGACGCCCGAGGAAATGCGCGTGAACCGCGGCGACTTCGGCCGGCCCGGCGTGGACAGCCCCTACCGCAGCCGCTCGATCGAGGAGAACCTCACGCGCTTTCGCGAGATGCGCGACGGCAAGCTGGCCGACGGCGCCGCGGTGCTGCGGGCCAAGATCGACATGGCCAGCCCCAACATCAACCTGCGCGACCCGACGCTGTACCGCATCAAGCACGCGGAGCACCACAACACGGGCAGCAAGTGGTGCATCTACCCGATGTACACCTTCGCGCACCCGATCGAGGACGCGCTGGAGAACATCACCCACAGCATCTGCACGCTGGAGTTCGAGGACCAGCGGCCCTTCTACGACTGGCTGCTGGACCACCTGGCCGAGGGCGGCCTGATCAACAAGCCGCAGCCGCGCCAGTACGAGTTCGGCCGCCTGAACCTCACCTACGTGGTCACCAGCAAGCGCAAGCTCAAGCAGCTGGTGGACCAGAAGCACGTGAGCGGCTGGGACGACCCGCGCATGCCCACCATCGTGGGCCTGCGCCGCCGCGGCTACACGCCCGAGAGCCTGCAGCTCTTTGCCGAGCGCATCGGCGTGAGCAAGGACTACAGCTGGATCGACTACAGCACCCTCGAAGGCGCGCTGCGCGACGACCTGGACCCCAAGGCCGCCCGCGCGATGGCGGTGCTGGACCCGGTGAAGATGGTCATCACCAACTGGGACGAGCTGATGGGCGCCGGCCACCTGGAGCCCTGCTCGGCCCCGGTGCACCCGCACGACGCCGACCGCGGCCGCCGCGAGTTCATGTTCGGCCGCGAGCTGTGGGTGGAACGCAGCGACTACGAGGAGACGCCGCCCAAGGGCTTCTTCCGCCTGTTCCCGGGGAACAAGGTGCGGATGAAGTACGGGTACGTCGTCGAGTGCGTGGGGGCTTCCAAGGACGCTTCCGGTGGGGTGACGGAGATCCAGGCCAAGCTGGTCCCGGACACCAAGAGCGGCACGCCCGGCGCGGATGCCATCAAGGTGAAGGGCAACATCACCTGGGTGGGCGTGGCCGACGGCGTGCAGGCGGAGATCCGCCTCTACGACCGCCTGTTCACCGTGCCGCAGCCGGGGACGGGGGACAAGGACTTCCTGGAGGAGCTGAATCCGGAGTCGCTGAAGGTGGTGACGGGGGTGGTGGAGCCGTCACTGGGGCTGGCCAGGCCGGATGAGAAGTTCCAGTTTGAGAGGCATGGGTACTTCGTCGCGGACCGGAAAGATCACAGGTCTGCGGGCGGGAGCCCCGTATTCAACAAGGTCACCGGCTTGAAGGACAGTTGGGGGAAGTAGGTCCTTCAGGCTTCACGAGACTGAGGAAGGCATCCTGGAGGAGACAGTCTTAGTCATTGGTGCAGAGGGCCTCGATGTCCCTCTGGTGCCTGATTTGACGGTTCACAGCCCAAACGGATCCCACCACTGCTCCAGCGGACCCGAGTCCTCCTACCCAACTCGCTGCAGGTCCGGCCATGAACTCCCGGAATGCACTCCAACTGGAACCAGCGACAAGTCCGAGGGTGAACAGCGCAAGGGTCGAATTATTGGGGTCAGATTCCAATTTCCTGCCACGACAGCGGGCCGGCCCCTCTTGTCGGAACGCTCACTCCGTCAGTGACAAAGCGCCATTGATCCGCTCTGGCTTCCCGGTCCCCTTGAGGGCGATCCATTGACGAAATCGCCACGCGGGGCGTCTGCCTCGTCCGGTTGCGGCAATGCTCCTCCTTGCGCACAATGGGTCTGTGCGCCCCTCCGAAGCCGTCAACCTCCACCGCAGCCGCATCCGGCAGATTGCCCTGAGCCATCGGGTTCGGGACGTGCGCGTCTTCGGTTCGGTCGCCCGTGGCGAGGACATCGAGGGCAGCGACCTGGACCTGCTCGTGGCGCCGACGGAGCAGACCACGCTCATGGACATCGGCGCCATCAGGCATGAGCTCAAGCAGTTGCTGGGGCTGGAAGTGGATGTCCTGACGCCTGACGCGCTCCCGGATCGGCATCGGTCCCGCATCCTCGAGGAAGCACAACCGGTATGAATCGGCGCGACCCGCTGCGGGTGCGCGATTACCTGTCGCACATCCTCCAGGCGATCGCGAACATCCGGGAATACACGGCCGGCATGGACCGGGCCAGCTATCTGGGCGACCGCAAGACCCAGGATGCCGTCGTCCGGAATTTCGAGGTCATCGGGGAGGCCTGCAACAAGGTTATGACACTGCATCCGGCGTTTGCGACTGCGCACCCGGACGTGCGCTGGACCACCGCCTACGAGATGCGAAACGCCTTGGCACATGGTTACTTCAAGGTGGATCAGCAAATCGTCTGGACCACGATCCAGGACGACCTGCCGGTGCTGGAGGCCGCGGTGAAGTCGGCCGTGCAAAGTGCGCCGATGTGACAGAGTCAAACGGAGCTATCGGGGTCGGACTCTGATTTCCTCGCCAGGACATTGAGGCGCGGGCGGCGCGCGCCTGGCTCGTGCTGCGCGAGCGGCACGCGATGCCGGCGAACAACCTGCTTCTGGTGTTCGGGCTTCAAGCCTCCTGACAGCGGGCGCGCGCACCGTGGGGCGCACCGCCCGCCCCACGCATCACGCCTTCTTCGTCCAGGCGCTGCACCACCCGTTGGCCGCCACCAGCTTGCCGCCGAAGATCGGGCAGGGGCCGTCGGCCGCGCCGGCCTTGCCCTGGTACAGCTGGCAGTTCGAGCACTTCTGGTCGTTCGCGTGCTTGGCGAACTTCTTGCCGTCGGCCTTGGTCGTGTCGTGCACGTAGCCCAGGGCGACGGCCTGCGGGTCCTTCTCGTCGACCTTGGCGGCCTGTGCGAAGCCCTGGTTGGCGGCGGCGAGGGCAGTGCCTGCGACGGCAACCTGAAGCATGAACACACGGCGGTTAGCGGACATCTCGATCTCCATGTTGAAAGGAACCGCATGGTGCGCCAGTTCGCGTCCGCTGCGCAAGTCGGCCGGATCAAGGAAGGCGCGCAACGGCAGGCGGATGAAAACTTGCGGCCTACCGCCCCCATGATCCACGTCAACGATCCTCTTCCCTGACGGGAAGCCTCGCCTCCTGCCCCATCGCCCTGCCCGGTCCGCGTGTCATCTCGCCATAACATTGCGCGCAGACGATCCGCACGATGTCCCGCGACCAAACCCTCGGCGAGGAAATCGCCAATGCGCTGAGCCATGGCCTGGGCTTCCTGCTGGCCGTGGCCTCGCTGCCGATCCTGGTGCACGACGCGGCCCTGCGGGGCGGCCCGGCCAACGTGGTGGGCGCGAGCCTGTTCGCCGGCACCGCGATCGTGCTGTATCTGGTGTCGACGCTCTATCACGCGCTGCCCGCCGGGACGGCCAAGCGCTGGTTCAACCGCTTCGACCACGCCTCCATCTTCCTGTTCATCGCCGGCAGCTACATGCCCTTCCTGTTCGGCGCGCTGCGGGGCGCGTGGGGCTGGACGCTGTTCGGCGTGGTGTGGACCGCGGCGGCTCTGGGCATCGGCGCGAAGCTGTTCGATCGCCTGAAGCACCCGCTGTGGTCGACGGGCCTGTACGTCGCCATGGGCTGGGTCGCCCTGCTCGCGGCGGCGCCGCTGGTGCAGCGCATGTCGCCGGCCGGCCTCGCGTGGCTGGTGGCGGGCGGGCTGTCGTACACCGCCGGGGCGGTGGTGTTCCTGCTCGACTCCCGGCTGCGCTACGCGCACTTCGTCTGGCACCTGTTCGTGCTGGGCGGCAGCACCTGCCACTTCTTCGCGGTGCTGCGGCAGGTCGGGGGCTGAGACGCCGGCCGCCGCCGCCGCTCACCGCAGCCTGAGGATGCGCATGCCGCCCGCGAGCACCACGGCAGCGATGGCCGTTCCCAGCACGAGGTCCGGGTAGCGCGATCCGGTCCAGGAGACGAGGATGCCGGCCAGCACGACCCCCAGGTTGGCGATGACGTCGGTCGCGGAAAAGATGTAGCTCGCCTTCATGTGCGCGCCGCGGTCCCGCTGGCGCGCGACCAGCACGAGGCAGGTCGCGTTCGCAATCAGGGCCAGCAGGCCGATGCCCATCATCCAGGCCGCCTCGGGCTCGCTGCCGAAGGCGAAGCGCCGCGCCACTTCGACCAGGGCGCCGGCGGCCAGCGCCACCTGCAGCCAGCCCGCGAGATGCGCCGCCCTGAACTTCATCGCCGCGGAACGCCCCACCGCGTACAGGGCCAGCCCGTACACGCCCGCGTCGGCGAACATGTCCAGGGAGTCGGCCACGAGCCCCGTGGACTCGACCACCAGGCCGATGACCAGTTCCAGGACGAACATCGACGCGTTGATCGCGAGCAGGATCCGCAAGGTCCGGGCTTCGCTGCGGTCTCCGGCATCGGGCAGGCTCATGGCCGCCACCTCCGCGACCGCGCTGGCTTGCTGCACCGCCCCGAGCTGCAGCCTCTCCAGGCGGCTGAGCACCTCGGAGGCGGCGGCTTCGTGCAGCACGGTGAGCTGCCGGTTCGGCAGGTCGAAGTCCAGTGCGCTGGTGCCGGGCAGGTCGGCGAGCGCCATGCGCACGAGGTTCTCCTCCGAGGGGCAATCCATCTTCGGCACGGAGAAGACCGTGCGGATGAGCTGCGGCATGGCGTGCGGGTGGCGTCGTGGAGGAGCTTCGCATCCTACCCGCCGCCGCCCGATGCGGCCGGCCCCGGCACCGGCGCGCTTGCCGCCCTGGGGGAGGGTTCCTCCCCCAGCCGATCAGGCGCGCGCCTTCAGGTACTTCGCCCGCACCGGCTTCAGCGCGAAGAACGCGAGCGCCGCCGTGAGCAGGTCCATGGAGATCACCAGCGCGAACACCGGCGTCCAGCTGCCCGTGGCGTCGTGCAGCAGCGAGGCGAGCGGGCCGCCCAGGATCGAGCCCACGCCCTGCGCCATGTACAGGAAGCCGTAGTTGGTGGTGCCGTGCTTGGTGCCGAAGGTGTCGGTCAGGGTGGAGGGGAACAGCGAGAAGATCTCGCCCCAGCCGAAGAACACCACGCCCGACAGCAGCACGAACAGCACCGCGTTGTCGCGGGTGAGCAGCCAGGCCGTCATGGCCAGGCCTTCCAGGCCGAAGGCCAGCGCCATGGTGTTCTCGCGGCCGATGCGGTCGGAGACCCAGCCGAAGAAGGGGCGCGTCAGGCCGTTGGTGAAGCGGTCGATGGTCAGGGCCAGCGGCAGCGCCATCATGCCGAACACGGTGACCGAGGCCACGCCGAAGTCCTTGGCGAAAGTGCCCATCTGCGAGATGACCATCAGGCCCGAGGTGGACATCATGGTCATCATCACGAACATCAGCCAGAAAAGCGGCGTGCGCAGCATCTGCTTGGGCGAGACGTCCAGGGGCGAGCTTTCCGCCTTGCGCGCCGCTGCGGCCTTCCAGCCCGCGGGCGGGCGCTTGAGCAGCAGCGCCGCGGCCACGCCCACCACGCCGATGGCCAGGCCGAAGGTCTGCAGCGTGGGGCGGTAGCCGACGCTCGCCAGGTGCGAC
Source organism: Burkholderiales bacterium (assembly GCA_028868995.1). GTDB lineage: Bacteria > Pseudomonadota > Gammaproteobacteria > Burkholderiales > Burkholderiaceae_C > Ramlibacter. The sequence continues at coordinate 7,425 of JAGWTH010000048.1, forward strand.
GCGATCGGCACCGTGGTGGCGATCGCGCCGAAGCCGTAGCCCGCGGCGACCATGCCGGTGGCGAAGCCCCGCTTGTCCGGGAACCACTGCACCATCAGGCCGACGACGCCCACGTAGATGATGCCGGTGCCGATGCCGCCCAGCACGCCGTAGGTGAGGTACAGGCCGGTCACGGTGGTGACGCCGGCCGACAGGATCCAACTGGCGCCGGTGAGCACCGCCCCGGCCGACAGCAGCAGCTTGGGCCCGAAGCGGTCGACCAATGCACCCTGGAAGGGCGAGAAGAAGGTCTGCAGCACGATCAGGATCGAGAACGTGACCTGCAGCTGCGCCATCGTGGTGCCCAGTTCACCGGCCAGGGGCTTGGTGAACAGGGTCCAGACGTACTGCGGGCTGGAGATGGCCATCATGCAGACGATGCCGGCGGCCAGCTGGATCCAGCGGTTGGGAACGACTTTCGCCGCGGGCGATGCCACTGCGGCTTCGGAGAGAGTGGTTTGCACAGGCGGACCTCTGTAGGAGTTGAAGTGAGGGGGTCGTTCCAGCCGTCCGCAATTAGCATGCCAACGATCCGGCCGCGCCGGCGCATGGGGACAATACGGCGGGCGGCGATCCGGCCGCCCGCCCCAAGGAGTCCCCATGGTCCTGCTCGAATTCGCGATGAGCCCCACCGGCGAGGGCGAGAGCCTGAGCCCCTACGTCGCCCGCATCCTGGACATCGTCGACCGCAGCGGCGTCACCTACCAGCTGACGGCGATGGGCACGATCCTCGAGGGCGACTGGGACGAGGTGATGGGCGTGGTGAGCGACTGCTTCCGCGCGCTGCAGGCGGACTGCCGGCGCATCTCGCTGAACCTGAAGATGGACTACCGCTTCGGCAGCGAGTCGCGGCTGCACAGCAAGGTGGACGCGGTGGAGGGCCGCGTCGGGCGCAAGCTGCGCACCTGACGCGGCCGGCGCCTCAGGCCCGGCAGGCGGCGGGGTCGATGTGGCCGGCCAACTCCGACACCTGGCGCAGCGCCACGACCAGCGCGGACAGCGCCTCGCACGCCCGGCGCGTGGTGCCGCCGGCGATCGCCTCGCGGGCCTCGCGGGCGGCCTCGGTGCAGCGCTGCGTCAGCGTTCCCACGCCGGCCGCCGCGGCGGCGATACCGTGGCCCTGGTCCCCGGCCCGCGCCGCATCCACCGCGGCGTTCAGGGCCAGCAGGCGGGCCTGGAAGGCGATGCCGTCGATCACGACGATGGCCTCGCGCAGGCCGTGCGCGCCCTCCTGCGCCGCCACGCCGCACAGGCGCTGCTGCAGGTCGCGCAGCGAATGCAGGTGGTGCGCGGCCGGCTGCGCGGCGGGCAGGCTGGTCGCCGTCATGGCGCGACCTCTTGGAACATGGGAATCTCCTCAACGCTTCGTGGTTCGGCCCGGCTCTGCGGCCGGTTCGTGTGACACATTCTTACGCGGCTGGTGCTGCCGAGTCCACGACGCCCGGCGCCTGCCGCACGCCGCTGCGCGGGCCGGGGTTGACGGCCCGGCCCGTTCGCGGCAGGGCCGTGGCGCCAGCCCCGTCGGTGGCTTGACGCACCGGGCGCGCCGCCTACAGTGGGCGGCCAAGGAGGGCGCCGCCATGCCATCGCACGTCGTCTACGACATCGATTACGACCGCGAGGTCGACCAGGGGCTGCTGGCGCCGGAGCAGTTCGACTACTGGTTCCTGTGCGAGGGCGACTCGTGGATGGACCGCAGCTCCCTCACGCAGATGTCCCTGCCCTGGTCGCTGGCACGCAGCTTCCGGGGCCAGCGGGGCAACCGGGCCCTGTTCGTGAACCTCTCGCACTTCGGCGACACGCTGCGCCACATCGGCGACTGCCTCAACGACGTGTTCCACCAGTGGGTGACGACGCCCCTGCCCTTCCGCTTCGACGCCCTGCTGCTCAGCGCGGGCGGCAACGACTTCATCGACGCCGCGCTCGACCCGCCGCCCGGCCAGGGCCTGCTGCGCGACGTGCACGGCGCGGGGCCGGACCTGCAGCCGGACGACTGCTTCGACCCCGCCGCGCTCTCGCTGCTCGTCGACCAGTACCTGGACCCGAACTTCGGCAAGCTGTACGACACGGTGCGCGCCAGCCCCTTCTGCGGCGCCATGCCCATCCTGCTGAACCTGTACGCGACGCCGGTGGCGCGCTACGCGCCGGTCCTGCCCGGAGGCAAGACCTGGCTGTCGGCGGCCTACGCGAAGAACGGCATCCCGCCGGCCCTGTGGCCGGCGGTGACGCAGCGGCTGTTCGTGGACGTGGAGGCGGTCGTCACCGACTGGAGCGAGGTGGCGGGCCGCACCGGCGTATTCACGGTGCCCACGAGTTCGGTGCCGCTGGTGCCCGCGGACCCCGGCGCCGCCGGCAGCAGCGGCGACTGGCTCAACGAGATCCACCCGAACAAGAGCGGCTGGGCCAGGCTGGCCACGGCCTGGCAGGCCAGCCTGGACGCGGTGCTCTGAGGCACCGCCCCCGCGGTCGCGGGATCAGGCCGCCTTGGCGGGCGCGTGCACGCCCAGGCGGTCGAGCGCGTCGGCCAGCGACTTCACCGTGCGGTCGACGTGGTGCCACTTGTCCAGGCCGAACAGGCCCACGCGGAAGGTCTTGAAGTCGGGGCCCTCGTCGCACTGCAGCGGCACGCCGGCGGCGGTCTGCAGGCCTTCGGCGAGGAACTTCTTGCCCGACTGGATGTCCGGGTCGGTGGTGTAGCTCACCACCACGCCCGGCGCCTTGAAGCCGTCGGCGGCCACGCTGGGCATGCCGCGGCTCTCGAACAGCGCGCGCACCTTGCGGCCCAGGTCCTCCTGCTCGCCCTTCACCCTGGCGAAGCCGTAGGCCTGCGTTTCCTTCATGGTCTCGCGCAGGCGGGTGAGCGCGTCGGTGGGCATGGTGGCGTGGTACATGTGGGAGCCGCCCTCGTAGGCTTCCATGATCTGCAGCCACTTCTTCAGGTCCATGGCGAAGCTGCTGCTGGTGGTGCCCTCGATCGCCTTGCGGGCGCGCTCGCTCAGGCAGACCATGGCGCAGCAGGGCGAGCTGCTCCAGCCCTTCTGCGGGGCGGAGATCAGCACGTCGATGCCGCAGGCCTTCATGTCCACCCACATCGCGCCGCTGGCGATGCAGTCCAGCACGAACAGTCCGCCCGCCTCGTGCACGGCGTCGGCCACGGCGCGCATGTAGTCGTCCGGCAGGATCATGCCGGCGGCCGTCTCCACGTGCGGGGCGAACACCACGGCGGGCTTCTTCTCGCGGATGGCGGCGGTCACTTCGGCAATCGGCGCCGGGATCCAGGGGGCGGTCGCGCCGCCACCCTGCCGGCGCGCCTTCAGCACCGTGACGGAGGCAGGGATGTTGCCCATCTCCAGGATCTGGGTCCAGCGGAAGCTGAACCAGCCGTTGCGCAGCACCAGGACGTCCTTGCCGCCGGCGAACTGGCGGGCCACCGCCTCCATGCCGAAGGTGCCGCTGCCGGGCACCAGCACCGTGGAGTGCGCCTTGTACACGTCCTTCAGGATCGCGGAGATGTCCTTCATCACGCCCTGGAAGCTGCGCGACATGTGGTTCAGCGCGCGGTCGGTGTAGACGACGGAAAACTCCAGCAGGCCTTCGGGATCGACGTGGGGCAGCAGTCCGGGCATGGTTGTCTCTCGATTTGTGGTGAAACGGAAACAACCAGCTTACCACCCTGCAGGATCCCCGTGTTCCGGGGGTTTTGCCGTGGCGGCTTCAGCAGTGCAGCTCGCGATACCGCTTCTTCGACTGCACCAGCGGCATCTCGTCGTGCAGCGTCGCCGTGGCGCCCAGGGACTTGAGCTGCGCCCGCTGCGCCGCCATGCGGGAATCCAGCGCACTGCATTCGGCGCGCGCGTCGGCCGGCAGCTCCGCCCGGCGCTCCGCCTTGGCGCGGTCCTGCGGCGGGGTCTCGTAGCGCATGCTCACACGCGCATGACGCTCGCCCAGCTCCCGCGCACCCGGGGCGCAGGGGATCTGCGAATAGGTGACCCTGCCGCGCGCCACGCACTTGTAGGTCGGTGTGTCCTGCGCGCGCACGCCGCAGGCGGCCTGCAGCCCCATGATGGCCACCAGGGCCGCTCCCCAACGGATCGCCGATACAGACATGGCTTGCTCCAACGACTTGTGGGGCGATGCTAGGAGCGGCGGCACGCCCCACCAACTACAAGACGTTTCGGCGATGCGCCGGGCCAACAGCGCCCCGGCCGGTGGACGGATCGCGCGCAGCCGGTCGCCAAACAGTGCACACCCCTCCCCGGAGATGACAGCCGCGGTCCGGACGGAGGGACTGTTGCAATTTGTAAGGCTCTGCCATACTAGGGCAAAGCCTTAAGCCATGGCCTCACTTTCACGTATCAGCTGCCACGCTGTACACGAGATGACCCGGGAGCACCGGGAAGCCCTGGCGCGCGAGCTGTTCGCGGTGCACGCGCAGATCTTCACCGGCTTGAGCTACGAGGAGTTCCGCTCCTACGTGGTGGAGCGCGACGCCTGGCGGACCTGGATCTACGTCAAGCACAACTCGGCGGGCCAGCTGGTGGGCTACACCTCCATCCATGCCTTCCGCCTGATCGTGCAGGACCGCCTGTCCACGGTGATCCGGCTGGAGGCCGGCACCCTGCCCGCCTACCGCGGCCGCGACGTCACGATGGTCTACGGCGTGCTGCGGCTGCTGCGGGTGTGGCTGCACCATCCCTGGCGGCGCTTCTGCATCTTCGCCGCGCTGACCCACCCGAGCAGCTACACCTTCCTGTCGCACTATGCGCCGGTGGTGTGGCCGCACGCCACGCGCAAGGAGATCCCCCCGCACATCATGGAGCGGATGGAGGAACTCGCGGGCTGCTTCGACCTGGACCGCGTGGATCCATCCGACCCGCTGGTGCGCCGGGTCGACTGGATCACCCTGGAGTCCGAGGAGGAGCGCCAGCGCTGGATGGCCAGCCGCCGCCGCGACACGCGCTTCTACCTGGACCACAACCCCGGCTACGTCGAAGGCCACGGGATGCTCACCTACATCCCGTTCAACGGCTCCATCCTGCTGCGCTCGCTGGTGCGCTTCCTGGTCGGCCGCGGCCGCAGGATCGTCCGCCTGATGCTGGGCAAGGACGGCCCCGGCCAGCCGCGCCGCCACCCGATCGACTCGGCCTTCCAGTCGCTCGACCCGGTGCGCCGCCCCCCGCCCTAGGCGCCCGGCTCCGCCGGGGGCAGGGTGAAGAAGAAGGTGGCGCCCTCGCCCGGCGCCGACTGCGCCCACACCCGCCCGCCCTGCCGCGTCGCCGCGCGTGCCACCGTCGCCAGGCCGATGCCGGTGCCGGGGAATTCGTCCGGTCCGTGCAGGCGCTGGAAGGTGCCGAACAGCCGGTCGGCATAGGCCATGTCGAAGCCGCAGCCGTTGTCGCGCACGAAGAACTGGCCGGGCTCGCTGCCCGCGCCGACGACGATGGCGGCGACGCGCGCCTTGGAGGTGAACTTCCAGGCGTTGCCGATCAGGTTCTCCAGCATCGCCCGCACCAGGCGCACGTCGCCCAGGGCCACCAGGTCCGGCTCCACGTTCCAGTGCACGTCGCGCTGGGGCTCGTCGGTCTGCAGCCGCACCAGGATCTCGCTGGCGATGTCGCTGAGGTTGACCGGGGCGCGCACCATGTTCACCTCCGACACGTGCGCCAGCGCCAGCAGCCCGTGGATCAGCCGGGCCATGTCGTCGGCGTTGGCCTGGATGCGGGACAGGTAGTGGTGGGCCCGGGCGTTCGGCAGCGGCTGGAGCTCCTGCTGCAGCAGCCGCGCGAACGAGGTCACGCGCTGCAGCGGCGACTGCAGGTCGTGCGAGACCGAATAGGAGAAGGCCTCGAGTTGCTCGTTGGCCAGGCGCAGGGCCTCCTGGTTGGCCATCAGGTCGGTGATGTCGGTGTCCACGCCCACCCACAGCAGGATGGCGCCCCGCTCGTCGCGCACGGGCACGGCGCGGTAGGTGGTGGTGTGGTAGGTGCCGTCGCGCACGCGCAGGCGGCGCGTGCCCGCATAGGGTTCGCCCGTGGCGGCACTGCGCGTCCAGTTCTCTTCCACCGACGGCCGGTCGTCCGGGTGGATCAGCTTGAACCATTCCATGCCGTGCCACTGCGGCGGCGCCCCGCCCGCCAGCTCGTACCAGGCGCGGCTGAGGAAGGTGACGCGGCCGCGCGGATCGACCACCCAGAACGGCAGCGGCGCCTGTTCGGCCAGCGTGCGGAACAGCGCGTCCTGGCGCGACAGCTGCGCCGAGCGCTCGGCGATGCGCTCCTCCAGGCTGGCGTTGAGCCGGCGGATCTCCTCCATCATCAGCACGCGCAGGGTGATGTCCTGCTGGGCCCCCTGGATCGCGACCACCTTGCCGGCGGCGTCCAGCACCGGCTCGCCGACCGCGCGCAGCCACACCTGGCGGCCGGTGCCGGTGGTGAGCTCCACCTCCAGGTCGAAGGGCAGGGCGCGGTCGATGCAGCCGTTGATCGCCTGGATGGCCTTGCCCACCGAGCCGGAGGACAGCATGGCGAACACGTCCTGCAGCGTGGGCTCCGCGTCCGGCGGCAGGTCCAGGACGGCGGCGGATTCCTCCGACAGGGCCAGGCGCTGCGTGGCCAGTTCGGCGCGGAAGTGGCCCATGCGGGTGAGGCGTCCCGCCACGTGCAGCCGCTCGGCCTGCTCGCGCAGCTGCTCCTGCGCCTGCTTGAGCGCGTCGATGTCGGTGGCGGTGCCGAACCAGGTGAGCGCGGATTCGCCCTGCAGGCGCACCGGCACGGCGCGCAGCAGCTGCCAGCGGTAGCTGCCGTCGCGGTAGAGCAACCGGTGCTCGTACTGCACCTCCCGCTGCGTGCGGCGCGCCTCGTCCAGCTTGCCGACCATCCCCGGCAGGTCCGCCGGGTGGACCTGCTGGCGCCAGCCGACGCCCAGCGCGACCTCCACCGGTCGGCCGGTCACCTCGGTCCAGCGCTGGCTGAGGAACTGCACGCCCCCGTCGGCACCGGCGATGAAGACGATCTGCGGCATCGCCTGCGCCAGCTCCCGGAAGCGCTGCTCGGTGTGCTCGCGGCTGCGCGCGTGCCGGCGCATCTGCAGCGTCAGCAGCAGCGCCGCCGCGACGCCCGCGGCCCAGACGGCGGCGGTGAGCAGGGCGAAGCGGCGCCAGGGCGCCAGCATTTCGTCGTAGCTGGAGCCCACCGCCACCACCAGGTCGGGATAGGACTGCAGCTGGCGGTAGGCCACCACGCGCTTGACGGCGTCGACGCCCCGCTCGCGCAGGAAGGTGCCCTCCCGCGCGCGCGGCAGGTACTCGCGGAACAGCGGCGCGCCGGAGAAGTCCTTGCCCACCCTGTCGTCGTCCGCCGGGCTGCGCGCCAGCAGCTCGCCGTTGCCGCGGTACAGGGTCACGGCGCCGCTGGGCCCCAGGTCGATGCCGCGCCACAGCTGCTGGAAGTAGGGCGGATCCACCGCGCCGACGATCACCTCGCGCACGCTGCCGTCGACCGCGCGGATGGGCCGGGCCACGGCCATCATCCAGCCGCCGGTGACCCGGCTGCGCAGCATGGGGCTGATGAAGAACTCGGTGAGCGGGTCGCGCAGGTAGGCCTGGAGGTAGGGCCGGTCGGCCAGCTGCAGCTGCGCGTGGCCCTCGTTCGAGTCGAACAGCACGTTCCCGTGGCGGTCGACCACCCAGATCGCACGCAGGAAGCCGAAGTCCTTGAGCTGGTCGCGCAGGGCCTCGCCCGCCGTCCTGGCATTCAGCCGGTCGCCGGCCTCCAGCACGTCGAGCCGCGCCCTGGCCAGCTGCAGGGTCTGGTCGACGGACTGGAGCGTGCGGGTGGTCTGCTCCGAGATCACCCGCGACAGCGAGTCGGTGAGCTCCTCGCCGCTGCGCAGGGCCGCCTCGCGCAGGTACAGCAGCGCGAACGCCAGCAAGGCGCCGGTGAGCAGGGCCCACCCCAGCACCACTCCCAGGTCCCGCCAGGTTCTTCTCATGGGTGGCATTGTGAGGCCCGGCGGGGTGATATCTTGCGGCCCATGCCCCTTCCCTGCCGCCGCCTTTGAACGCCGCGGGCTGGCTCTGGATCCCCATCGTGCTGTGGGCCGCCCTGGCCCAGACGGCGCGCAACGCCGCCCAGCGCTCGCTGGTCGCGCGGGCCGGCACGCTCGGCGCGACGCTGGCGCGCTTCCTCTACGGCCTGCCGTTCGCCGCCGCCTGGGTGCTGCTGCTGCACCGGCTGCCGCAGACGGCGGCCGCCCTGCCGGCCTTCCACCGCGCCTACTTCGCCTGGCTGGCGCTGGGCGCGCTGGGCCAGCTGGCCGCCACGGCCTTCCTGCTGGCCGCGATGAAGCAGCGCAACTTCGTGGTCGGCGTCGCCTACTCCAAGACCGACGCGCTGCAGGTGGCGCTGTTCGGGTCGCTGTTCCTGGGCGAGCTGCCCGGCCTGGGGACCCTGCTGGCCATCGTGCTGGCCACGGCGGGCGTGGTGCTGCTTTCGCTGCCGCACCAGGGGGCGGCCGTGGCGGGCCGGGCCTGGAGGTCGGCGGCGGCATGGTACGGGCTGGCCTCCGGCGCCGGCTTCGCCCTGTCCGCCGTCGGCTACCGCGGCGCGGCCCTGCAGCTGCCCGGGACCTCGGCCTGGCTGGCCGGTGCCTGGGGCGTGCTGCTGGCGCAGGGCCTGCAGACCCTGCTGCTGGGGGGCTGGCTCGCCTGGCGCGCGCGCGCCGCCCTGCGCGCGACCGTGGCGGCCTGGCGCCTCTCCGCCGTGGCGGGAGCCGCGGGCGCCCTGGCCTCCATCGGCTGGTTCACCGCCTTCGCGCTCACCACCGCCGCCAACGTGCGCACGCTGGGCATGGTGGAGGTGGTGTTCAGCTACCTGGTGTCGCGCCGCCTGCTGCGCGAAAAGCTGGTGCCGGCCGAGCAAGGCGGGCTCGCGCTGGTGGTGGCGGGACTGCTCGTGCTCGGTCTGCGGCTCTGAAGCCCCGCGCTGCGCAGCGCGCACCAGGGCGGTGCCGGGACCGGTCCGCGTGAAGTTCCCGTCACGCCGATGCGTTGCTGCGCGAAACCATCGTGGACAGGCGAAGGGCTTGGCGCTACAAGGGATGCACACGGCAACGCGCGCACGCGTCGGGCCGCGTCCATGAAGTGAGGGCGCATCATGTCTTTCGGCACCCTGCTGTACCGGTATTTCTTCTTCGGCTGGCTGTTCCAGGATGCCAGCCAGGGAAACCTGCTGGAGCGCGCCGCCGCCCTGCGCCACAACCGCGACCAGGCGCGCTGGCTGCCGACCTACATGCGCCGCTGGCTGTGGTGCACGCTGTTCTTCTACGGCCTGGGTCACGTGGTGGAATCGCTGCTGCACGCGCCCGGGCTGTCGGTGCTGTTCTACGTGCCCTGCGCACTCACGGTAGCGGTGAACGCGGTGATCGGCGCGGCCTGGGTGGGCCTGAGGGTGGCGCCGGCGCCGGCCTGAAGACCCGCTAAGCCGCCTCTTCCGCCGCCAGGCCCAGTCCGGCCATGGTGCGGCGCGTGAACTGCACCAGGTGCTCGAGGAAGGCACGCGTGCGCACCGGCATGTACTTGCGGCTGGGCATCGCGGCGACCAGGCTCAGGCGGTTGCTGATCCAGGGCGCGAGCACCCGCTCCAGCTCGCCGCTGCGCAACTGGGGCGCGATCAGGTCCGCGGGCTGGCTGCTGATGCCCGCGCCGCCGACCGTCGCCCGCATGAGCGTGTCCATGTGGTTGGCGACGACGACGGCGGGCGGGTCGACCTCGATGCGAAGGTCGCCCCGCGTCGGGTCGATCAGCGTCATCGGGCGCAGGCGCATGCCGGTGAAGCGCAGGCGCAGGCAGCGGTGCCGCTGCAGGTCCTCGGGCGTGCGGGGCACGCCGTGGCGGCGCAGGTACTCCGGGGCGGCGCAGAGGACCGCCTGGCTCTCGACCACGGTGCGCACGATCGCGGTGGACACGATGGGCAGGCCGCCGGTGACGATGGTGAGGTCGTAGTCCTCCACGTTGGGATCGACCAGTTCGTGCACGTGCAGGTCCAGCAGGACCTCGGGGTGCTGTTGCTGGAAGCTGGCGATCGCCGGGGCGATGACGTGCGTGGCCAGCGCCGGCTGGGCCAGCACGCGCACCGGGCCGCTCATCTCGCGGCTTTGCGCCTGGGCCAGCGCGTCGGCCTCGTCGATGTCCACCAGGATGTTGCGCAGGCGCGCGAGGTAGGCCTCGCCCGCCGGCGTGAGCGCGAGACGCCGCGTGGTCCGCTGCAGCAGCCGCACGCCCAGGTGCTTCTCCAGGTCGCTCACCAGCCGGGTGACCGCGGCCGGCGTGAGATCGAGCCGGCGCGCCGCCGCAGCGAAGCCGCCTTCGTCCACCACCTGCTGGAACACCCTCATCGACTGCAGCCGGTCCATGGACTGATTATTTCATAAACAGTAATGACTGATTGTCAATCGACCTGTTTTTTGCAGGATTAATAAGGAATACAGTCCTTCCATCGTCAACGCACACCGAAAGGAAAGCACCATGAATCGCACCGCTCTCACCCTCGCCGCCGTCCTGTCCGTCGCCGCCGTGGCCGCCCACGCCGAGGACGCCGACCCGTCCGGCCAGTTCGCCGCCACGATCGCCCCGCAGGCGACCCGCGCGCAGGTGGTGGCGCAGTACCAGGAGTTCCGCGCTTCCGGCGTGAACCCCTGGGCCACCTCGTACAACCCGCTGGCCAGCTTCCAGGGCCGCAAGACCCGCGAGCAGGTCCGCGCCGACTACCTGGCCAGCCGCGACGCCGTGGCGGCCATGACCGGCGAGGACAGCGGCTCCGCCTTCCTGTCCGCCCGCGCCACCGGCTCGGCCGCCTCCCGCCAGCTGGCCGGTGAGCCGGTCCGCGGCGCCGAGTAAGGCCCGCGCCCGCCCCGCCCCGCGCGGGGCGGGTGGTCGCCTCCCCCTCAGGCCGTGACCGAGCCCAGGGGCACCTGCAGCGTCACCCGGGTCCCGCCCGAGCCGCCATGGACGTCGACCCGGCCGCCAAGCTGGCCCGCGCGCGTGCGCATGTTGGTGAGGCCGCGGCCCGAGGAGTCCTCGCCGACGCCGGCGGCACCGATGCCGTTGTCGCGCACCTCGAGCGCGAGGGCGCCCGCGACCACGTGCAGCCGCACGTGCACGGTGGAGGCACCCGCGTGCTTCACGACGTTGGTCAGCGCCTCCTGGGCGATGCGCAGCAGCTGCAGCGACGCGTGCGGCGCGAGCCGCAGCGCCTCGTCAGGCGCGGCGATGTCCCAGGTGAGGCGCAGGCCGCAGGCCTGCAGCTCGCTGCGCCAGCGGAACAGGAAGTTGCCCAGCGAGGAGCGGAAGTCCGGCTCCTGCGGCGCCATCGTGTCCAGAGCCATGCGCATCTCGGCGATGCACCCGTGCAGCGCGTCGGCGACCTCGCCCGCGGACATCTCGCCGCGCTCCACCCGCGACAGCGACACCAGCAGGCGCGAGCCCAGCCCGTCGTGGAGGTCGCGCATGATGCGCTGGCGCTCCTGGGCGGCGGCCTGTTCGCGCTCCAGCGCGAACAGGCGCTCGTCGTTGCCGGCCAGCTGGCGTTCGCGGTCGGCCAGGCGCTGCTCCAGCGTGCGGTTCACGTCCTCCAGCGAGCGCAGCGTCCACGCGAAGCGGCCGCCCAGCAGGCAGCCTCCAGCCAGCAGCACCAGGTCGGCGCCCAGGTCCAGCAGCTGCAGGCGGTACCCGGGTGCGCCCGATGCGGGCAGCACCAGCCAGGACCCCGCGAGGAGGAGCAGCGGCAGGGTCAGCAGCGCCAGCAGCGGACCGGTGCGCCGCGTCATCACAGCAGGCCCAGCTGCGTGGCCTCGTAGACCGCCTCGCCGCGCGAATGCACGGCCAGCTTGCGGTAGATCTTGCGCACGTGGGCGACGACGGTGTGGGGCGAGATCCCCATCAGCTGGCCGATCGTGTCGAAGCTCAGCCCCTTGGCGGTCAGGCGCAGCAGCTCGGTCTCGCGCTCGGTGAGCGGCGATGCCGCCGGCACCGTCCGCGGCGGCGCCGCGGCGCCCTGGGCGGGCGACAGCGCGAGGCGGAAGCGCGCCAGGATCCGGCGCGCGATGCCGGGGCTGATGGGCGCCCCGCCGCCGCGCAGCTCGCGGATGCCGGCGGCGATGCTCCCCGGCAGGGCGTCCTTCAGCAGGTAGCCGGCGGCTCCCGCCTCGATCGAGTCCAGCACGTGCTGGTCGTCGTCGAACACCGACACCACGAGCACCTCGCAGGGCCGCGGCCCGCTCACGGCGTGGCGGATGACCTCCACGCCGTCGGCATCGGGCAGCCCCAGGTCCAGCAACACCACGTCGGGCGGCGCGGCGTCGAGCATGGCGATGGCCCCGCGGGCCGTGCCGGCGCTGCCGGCGAGCGCCAGCTCCGGGTCGGCCAGGACCGCATGGGTGAACCGGCGCAGGAATTCCGGTTCGTCTTCGACGATGAGGACACTGGTGGCCATCTCTGCTCCCGCAACGGCCTGCATTCTGGTGGCCGCCGCGGCGACGCGCCTCTGCCAAACGGCAGTCCCCACCCGGCCGGCCGGGAGCCGTGCGGCCCCCGGGGATGTCAGCCGCGCGCCGTGCGCGCCAGCCGCATCTCGTTGGCGCCCTGCTCGGCACCGCTGGCCGGCACGGATTCGCCGTGCCGGTCGCGCACCGCGTCCAGCCGCTCCAGCAGCCGCTCCGGCGCCTGCGGACCCACGCCGACGTAGGCGCCCTGAGTCAGGGTGATGTTCGCCGCCTCGAAGCCGCCCGCGCCCGCGCACAGCGTCGTGCGGGTGGGCGCCTCGGCGCCGGCCAGCACCAGCATCGCCGGCACCACCGCCTCCGGGCCGAAGGCCTGGAGCATGTCCGGCGGGAACAGGTCCTCGGTCATGCGCGTGGCCGCCGTGGGCGCCAGGCAGTTCACGCGGATGTCGTGCTTCATGCCCTCCAGCGCCAGCGTCTGCATGAAGCCCACGAGGGCCATCTTGGCAGCCCCGTAGTTCGTCTGGCCGAAGTTGCCGTACAGGCCCGAGGACGAGGTGGTCAGCACGATGCGGCCGTACTTCTGCTGGTTCATCACCGGCCACAGCGCCTTGCAGCAATGCACGGCGCCCATCAGGTGCACGTCCAGCACCAGCCGGAAATCGGCCAGGTCCATCTTGCCGAAGCTCTTGTCACGCAGGATGCCGGCGTTGCTCACCAGCACGTCGACCCGGCCCCAGGCGTCCATCGCCTGGCCGACCATGGCCTGCACGGCCTCGAAATCCGTCACCGAGGCGCCGTTGGCGATCGCCTCGCCGCCGGCCGCCCGGATCTCGTCCACCACCTTCTGCGCCGCGCTCGCCGAGCCGCCGGAGCCGTCGACGGCGCCGCCCAGGTCGTTCACCAGCACCCTGGCGCCGCGCGCCGCCAGCGCCAGCGCATGCTGGCGGCCGAGGCCGCCGCCGGCGCCGGTGACGATCGCCACCCGGCCCGAGAAGTCCAAACCCATGGTTTCTCCCCTGTTGTCCATCAGCCAAACGGACGAATGTAACGCACGGCCGGGTCGCCGATGATCCGCACCGGAGCCGCCGTCCGTCGCCGCAGGATTGGGCCTGCCTGACAGGTCGCGCCCGCCGCATTGGCGAAATTGCATCCATCTGTAAGATGGAGGCCAGCTCTGCCGGCTCTCGTCGAGGACCGGATCGTTCCGCGCATCGGCGCGGAAACCCAAAGGCCAAGGGAGCCACCATGGGAATGCTGGACTTGTTGCTGGGGAAGAGGGATACCCCGGCCAAAGCACGCAACTCGCGCAGCTCGGGCAGCGCAGGCAGCGCGAACAGTACGCAGTTCGCGGCGTCGCAGCTGTCGCCGCAGTCGACGCTTTCAGGCGGCGTGCGCAAGGACCTGCTCAAGCTGGTCCTGCGCGAGACCCTCAACCGCAACGGCATCCCGCAGGGCTGGCTGGCGGCCGACATGCTGCGCACCACGACCGCCCAGCGCGAGCAGGGGCTGCACGTGCGTTTCCTGGTGCGCGTGTGGGAGCCCCGGCTGCTGTCCCACGGCCCGGCGCTGGAAAAGGAGTTCGCCCAGCGCCTGTCCCTGCTGGACCCGCAGTCGAGCGAGTGGCTCATGGGCTTCTCCTGGCAGTTCGCCCTGCCCGACACCAGCGTGTGCCCGCCCCTGCCGCATCCCGGCTCCTGGACCGCCCCGCCCGAGGCTGCCCAGCCGGCGCCGGCGAAGCCGGCGGACGCCGCGGCCGGCCAGGCCGGCGACGTCATCGAAGGCCCGGTGGTGATCCCGCAGCCGGCCGAGGACGTGCGGGCCGACCTCGAGCGCCTGCTGGCCGCGCGCGACGAGGACATGAAACGCCATGGGGGCGACAGCTTCGCACCCACCCGCCCTGCGACCCTCTGAGTCCGCGGCGCGCCGGCCGGTGCCGCGCCGCCGCCTGCTTGGCCTGCCTGCCGCCTGGCTGGTCGGCCTCCTGCTCCTGCTGCGCGCCGCCGGCGCACTCGCCGCCGAGCCGGGGCCGGTGGCCCGCGCCGGCGTCCTCGACCTGACGGCCCCGGGAGCGACCGCCACCACCCACGCGCTGAAGGGCGAGTGGTCCTTCGCCTGGGGCCGCTTCGTCGACCCGCAGGCCGACGAGGCGCTGCCCGGCCTGGCGCCGGTGCCCGGCGTCTGGAACACGCTCGCCGCCGACGGCAAGCCTCCCGGCGGGGACGGGTTCGCCAGCTACGCCCTGCTGGTGCGCTGCCCGGCGGGCGAGCAGCTGGCCCTGTCGGTGCCGCCGCAGCGCACCGCCATGCGCCTGTACATCAACGGCCGGCTGGTGGCCTCGCAGGGCGTGCCCGGGACGACGCGTGAGCAGGCCCTGCCCGCGATCGGCCGGCGTGCCGCGCTGACCGACTCCTTCCCCTGCCCGCTGCGCGTGGTCGTCCATCTGTCGAACTGGTCGCACCGCTCGGGCGGCCTGATCCGCGCGCCGGTGGCCGGGCCGATCGAGCGGCTGTCCACCCAGTCGCAACAGCGTTTCGCGCTCGACACCCTGCTGGTGGGCGGCTACCTGGTGCTGAGCGTCTCGCCCCTGCTGTTCTACCTGGTGCGGCGCAAGGAAAAGGCGCCCCTGTACCTGGGCCTGTTCGCGCTGGCGCAGACCGTGTACGCCGACATGACCGGCGAGCGCATGCTGCTGCAGCTGTGGACCGGCGCGCAGACACCCTGGGAGCTGTACCTGCGCACCGAGTACGCCGCCTGGCTGCTGTCGATGGGCCTGTTCGCGCTGCTGATCAACCGCATGTTCCCGCGCACGCTCCACCCCCCGGTGCTGCGCGCGCTGGTGAGCGCCTGCGGGTTCGGCCTGGTGGTGGTCCTGCTCACCCCCGCGCGCTTCTACAGCGAGTACGTGCTGTTCGGGCAGCTGCTGGGCGTGGTCATCGCGCTGTACGTCGCCGTGCGCCTGGCCGGCGCCGCCCGCCGGGGCCGGCCGGACGCCGGCGTGGTCCTGGGCGGCATGGCCTGCCTGGGCGTGGTGGTCGCCGCGAACCTGGGGCGCATCCCGGTCGACGCCAACCTGGGCGGCCTGAACGCCTTCGGCCTGCTCGCGTTCGTGCTGTCGCCGGGCATCGTGCTGCTGCGGCGCCTGGGACGCGACCTCAACGTCGAGGAGCGGCGCAGCGCCGAAGAGCGCGAGAAGGTGGACCTGCTGGTGCGGGCGACCCAGGCGGGGATCCTGGACTGGGACTACACCCGCAACCTCACCCGCTACTCCGACCGGCTGCTGGAGATCATGGGCTACCCGGTGGGCACCGACACGGGCGGCTGGCCGCCGTTCTTCGAGTTCATCCACCCCGACGACCGGGAACGCGTGCGCGACGCCTTCCTGGGCCAGCTGCGCGACCGCTCGGTGCGCGGCGGCGAGATGCGGCACGAGCCGAACGAGTACCGGCTGCTGCGCGCCGACGGCAGCGCCGTCTGGGTCCACGCGGAGGCGATCAGCCAGCGCGCGGCCGACGGCCACACGCTGCGCTACATCTGCTCCTTCATCGACATCACCGGCCAGCGCGCCCTGGCCGAGGGCCTGCAGCGCCAGAACGCGGCCCTGGCCGAGAACGCGCGGCTGCGCGAGGACGTCGAGCGCATGGCGCGCCACGACCTCAAGACGCCGCTGAACAGCATCATCGGCGTGGCCCGGCTGCTGCGCGAGGACGCCGGCGTGCCGGCGGAGCAGCGCGACCTGCTCGCGATCGCCGAACGCGCCGGCTACCGCATGCTGGAGATCATCAACCTGTCGCTGGACCTCTCGCGCATGGAGCTGGGCACCTATGCCTTCCGGCCGCAGGCGGTGAACCTCGCCGACGTGGCCGCGCGGGTGGCCCTGGACCTGCAGGGCCTGGCGCAGGCGGCGCAGGTGCGGGTGCGCATGGATGCGCCGGCGCAGCCGGTCTATGCCCGCGCCGAGGAGCTGCTGTGCTACTCCATCCTCGCCAACGTGCTGCGCAACGCCATCGAGGCGACGCCGGCCGGCGGGGCGGTCAGCGTGCGGCTGGTGCCGGGCGATCCCGTGCACGTCCAGGTGCACAACCCGCAACGCGTACCCGGGGAGGTGGCACACCGCTTCTTCGACAAGTACGCCACGGCAGGCAAGGCGGGCGGCACCGGCCTGGGCACCTACTCGGCACGGCTGATGGCGCGCGTGCAGGAAGGCGAGCTGGAGATGCAGACGGGCGAGATGGGCACGGTGCTGACGCTGAGGCTGCGGGGCCTGGACAGCGAGCAGCTGCTGCCGCCGCCGAGCACGCAGCGGGCCTCCACGCTTCCCGCCCGCCTCGGCGCCACGGACTTCCGGGCCCTGCGGGTGCTGCTGGTGGACGACGACGAATACAACCGCCTGCTGCTCAGGCGCTACCTGCCCTCGCCCCCCTTCACCGTGGAGAGCGCGGCCAACGGCGCCGAGGCGATCCAGGCGGTGGGCCGGCAATGGCCCGACATCGTGCTGATCGACATGGAGATGCCGGTGATGGACGGCCTGGAGGCGGTCGCCCGAATCCGCGACCTGGAGCAGCAGGCGCGCCGGCGCCCCTGCGCCGTCGTGATGATGTCCTCCAACGACGACACGGCCTCGATCCGGCGCGGCCTGGAGGCGGGCAGCAACCGCTACCTGGCCAAACCCTTCACCCGCGAGGCGCTGCTGGCGTTGCTGTACGAGCTGGCCAGCAGCAGCGAAGTCGTCTCGCAGCCGATGCCGCTGGAGGCCGATCCGCCACCAGCGCCGAGCGTGGCGGCCTCCGTGGCCGAGGACGCGCCGGTGCACGTGGATCCCGAGCTGCGCGCCGAGGTGCCCGCCTTCCTCGAGTCGCGCCGGCGCATGGTGGATGCCATGGCGGCCGCGCTCGCCGGCGGCGACCGGGCGCAGCTGCGCGCGGTGGCGCATCGCGCGGCGGGCGGCCTGGCCCTGTTCGGGTTCCAGTGGGCGGCCTGGCAGTCGCGCGTCGTCTCCGCGCAGGCGGCCGAAGGCGACGCGCAGGCGCTGCGCGCGCAGATCGAACGCCTGCGCCGCCACCTCGACACGGTGCGGGTGGATTAGGCGCGGCGAGAGCAATCGGGATAGGGGCCGGTCAATGCGGACCGGGCCCCTCCCACACCACCCGGCATGCGGGTCCGCACCGGGCGGTTCGAGAAGTTGAGGTCAGGACAAGCGAGGGACTCCCAGGCGGTCGAAGTAGGCGACGGGCATCAGGATGTTCAACCCCAGGGAGCTGTTTCGCCACCAGCGTCTTGCGTTGCCGGCAATGCGTCCAGCCAGGTCCACGCTCGCACCGAGCCGGCGCAGCTCACGGAACATCGTTGTCCCGCGCCGCCACTGCTTCAGCTGTACCGCACGCAGCCGGTGTCGCAGCCATTTGTCCAAGTCACGCATGACCCGCGGCGTCTGCGCCAGCCGGAAGTACGCCTTCCAGCCCGGCACATACTCCCGCAGGTCTGCGGCGATCTGTTCGAGGCTGCGACCTCGGGTGCGCCGCGTCAGCTGCCGGATGCGCTCGCGCAGCTTGTCCAGGGCTGGCGGCGCCACCGCCCGCTTCACTTCGTTGTTGTACGCCCAGAAGCAATAGCCCAGGAACTTGCGCCCCCAGGCGTCGGCCACCGCCGTCTTTGACTCGTTGACCTTCAGCGCCAGCCTCGCGTAGCGCCCGCGCAGCGCTTGCAGCACCCGCTCACCCGCCTTGCGGCTCCTGACATAGACGTTGCAGTCGTCGGCGTAGCGCACGAACCGGTGTCCGCGCCGTTCCAGCTCCCGATCCACCTCGTCGAGCAGCACATTGGCCAGCAACGGGCTCAGCGGCCCGCCTTGCGGCGTGCCCTCGAACCGCTCGCTATGCACTCCGTGCGCCAGGATCCCCGCCTGCAGGTAGCGGCGAATCAGCCGCAGCACCCGCTTGTCCGCGATCCGCTTGGCCAGCCGGTCCATCAGGATGTCGTGGTTGACATGGTCGAAGAATTTCTCCAGGTCCACGTCCACGACGATCCTGTAGCCCGCCTGCACGTACTGCTGCGCCTCCAACACCGCGCCGTGCGCGCTGTGTCCCGGCCGGAAGCCGTGGCTGTGCGCGCTGAAGCTCGGGTCGATCAGCGGCTGCAGCACCTGCAGCAGCGCCTGCTGGATCAACCGGTCCACCACCGTCGGTATCCCCAGCTCGCGCGTCCCGCCACCCGGTTTCGGTATGCCCACCCGGCGCACCGGTCCTGGCATGTAGCTGCCATCGAGCAACCGCTGGCGGATTGCAGGCCACGCTGTCTTGAGGTATTCGCCCGTGTCTTGCACCGTGCGTCCGTCGACGCCGGCGCTGCCCTTGTTGGCCTTGACGCGTTTCCACGCCGCCAACACGTTCTCCCGGCTCAACGCCTGCCCCAACAGGTCGTCGGCTCCCCAGCCCGTTTGTGCGCTCCGCGCCGGTTTGGCTTCGTCGGTCACGGCTTGCTGCGCGGCTTCACCGCACCGCGCCACCGTGCCCCCGGGTTGCCCCGGCTTCTGACGCCCTGCCTGGCCAAGCGACTCGTCTCGTGGCTGTCCTTCTCGTTCGGCCCTTCGCCGATTTCCACCGACTACTACGGCCTCTGCTGACTTCTCGCTCCGCTTCATCAGCGTCGCCCTTTCAGGCGCGAGGCGAGATCTCCCCAGGTAAGAACGCGATCCTTCACCGCACAACCGCCGCATTTACGTCGCCTGGCCCTTGGCCACGAGAGCTTCGCAGTTGCTTGCCTGCTCGCCCTGGCCGGCGCCGCCTCAGATGCGGTTCGTGTACCTCGGCTCACGGTTTACGCTCCACGCTTCCTCCCCACGCTCGGTCGCCCTCGCGCAGTTGCGCTTCACTTGCCTCGCTGTGGCCAGCTCGGCCGGGGACTTGCACCCCGAAGATCGCGCCCATGCTGGGCGCACAA
>JAGWTH010000076.1 GCA_028868995.1 Burkholderiales bacterium
CGCGGCCACCGGCGCCGGGGGCGCCGCCGCGGCCTCGCCTTCGCCGCGCACCCAGGCGAGCACCCCGCCCACCGGCAGCTCGGTGCCCGGCGGCACCGGGTCGACCAGCACGCCTTCCAGGAAGATCTCGACGTCGATCGCACCCTTCTGCGTCTCCACCACGGCGACGACGTCGCCCGGCTTGACGCGGCCGTCGGGCGGCACCCGCCACTGCAGCAGCTTGCCCTTTTCCATGTCGGCGCCCAGCGCCGGCATCCGGAATGCTTCCACCCTCAGTCCTTGCCCGTGAGGCCGCGCGCCGCGGCGACGATGTCGTCCACCTGCGGCAGTGCCGCCTGCTCCAGGTGCGCCGCATAGGGCACCGGAACCTCGCGGGCGCAGACGCGCCGCACCGGCGCGTCGAGCTCGTAGAAGCAGGCCTCGGCCAGCCGCGCGGCCAGCTCGGCCGACACCGAGCCGCTGCGCCAGCCCTCGTCCACGACCAGGCAGCGGCGCGTGCGCGCGACCGAGCGCGCCACGGTCTCGTGGTCCAGCGGCCGCAGCGAGCGCAGGTCGATCACCTCCGCCTCGATGCCCTGCGCGGCGAGCCGGCCCGCGGCCGCGACCGACTTCTGCAGGCCCGCGCCGTAGGAGGCGATCGTCAGGTCGCGGCCCGGCCGGCGCACGCGCGCACCCGCGAGGTCCACGCGGGTGACCGCCGGATCCAGCGTTTCCTCCAGCGCGTACAGGCCGATGTGCTCGAACAGCAGCACCGGGTTGGGATCGGCCAGCGCGGCGGCCAGCAGGAAGCGCGCGTCCTCCACGGTGCCCGGCGCCACGACCTTCAGCCCCGGGATGTGCGCGTACCAGCCCTCGAAGCTGTGCGAGTGCTGCGCCGCCAGCTGCAGGCCGGCGCCGGTGGCCATGCGGATCACCAGCGGCACCGCGAACTGGCCGCCCGACATGTGCGGCAGGGTCGCGGCGTTGTTCACGATCTGGTCCAGCGCCAGCAGGCTGAAGTTGCAGGTCATGATCTCGACGATCGGCCGCAGCCCCGCCAGCGCCGCGCCGATGCCGGCGCCGACGAAGCCGTTCTCCGCCAGCGGCGTGTCGACGATGCGTTGCGGCCCGAACTCCGCCAGCAGGCCCTTGCTCACCGCGTAGCAGCCGCCGTACTTGCCGACGTCCTCGCCCATGAGGAAGGTGCGCGGATCGGCGAGGATGGCATCGCGGATCGCCTGCCGGCAGGCCTCGCGGTAGGTCATGGACTGCGGCGCCGTCACGATGCCTCCCCGGCGCCCGCCTCCTGCGGCACGCGGTCCATCAGCACGAAGCGCTCCAGTTCCGCCACCGGCTCGGGCGTGCCGGCCTCGGCGAAGGCCACCGCCGCCGCCAGCTCGCGTTCCACGTCCTGCTGCGCCTGCGCGAGCTGCGCCTCGGTGGCCTGGTGGTTCTCCAGCATCCAGCGGGCGAGGCGCTCGATCGGGTCGCGCTGGCGCCAGGCCTCGACCTCCTCGCGCGTGCGGTAGCCCTGCGCGTCGAACATCGAGTGGGCGCGGAAGCGGTAGGTGCGGCATTCCAGGAAGAACGGGCCCTGGCCGGAACGCACGTGGTCGGCCGCGCGCGCCGCGGCGGCCTCCACCGCCACCACGTCCATGCCGTCGATGCTCTCCGAGCGCATGCGGTAGGCCTCCGCCTTGCGGTAGATCGCGGTCTGCGCCTCGGCGTCGGCCAGCGGCATGCCCATGGCGTAGAGGTTGTTCTCGCAGACGAACAGCAGCGGCAGCTGCCACACCGAGGCGAGGTTCATGGTCTCGTGGAAGGCGCCCTCGGTCACCGCGCCCTCGCCGAAGAAGCAGGCCGTGACCGCACCGGGGCGCAGGCGCAGGTCGGCCAGGGCGATGCCGGCGGCCACCGGCAACCCGCCGCCCACGATGGCATTGCCGCCGAAGAAGCGCCGCCCGGCGTCGAACACGTGCATCGAGCCGCCGCGGCCGCGGCAGCAGCCCTCCTGCTTGCCCAGCATCTCCGCCATCAGGCGGTCCATGGGCACGCCGCGCGCGAGCGCCTGGCCGTGCTCGCGGTAGGTGGCCACCACGGCGTCGCGCTGCTGCAGCGCGCCCATCACGCCCACGGCCACCGCCTCCTCGCCGTCGTACAGGTGCAGGAAGCCGCGGATCGCCTGGGCCTGGTACAGCTCGACGCACTTGGCCTCGAAGCGCCGGATGCGCAGCATCTCCCGGTACAGGTGCTGCAGGCCGGCCCGATCGAGATGCAGCTTGCCCGAGCTCATTTCTCGTCGCTCTCCAGGGTCGACAGGTCGCCCTCGGGCAAGCCCAGCTCGCGCGCCTTGAGCAGGCGGCGCATGATCTTGCCGCTGCGGGTGCGCGGCAGGTTGGCGCGGAAGTCGATCTCCTTGGGCGCCACCGCCGCGCCGAGGCGCTTGCGCGCATGCCCCAGCAGCTCGCGGCGCAGCGCCTCGCCGGGTTCGTAGCCGGGCTTGAGCGCCACGAAGGCCTTCACCACCTCGCCCACCACCGGGTCGGGCTTGCCGATCACGCCGGCCTCGGCCACCGCGGGGTGTTCCATCAGGGCGCTCTCGACCTCGAACGGCCCGATCAGGTGACCGGCCGACTTGATCACGTCGTCGGCGCGGCCCACGAACCAGTAGTAGCCCTCCTCGTCGCGCTGGGCGAGGTCGCCGGTGAGGTACCAGCCGTCGGCGAAGCACTTGCGGTAGCGCTCCTCCTCGTGCAGGTAGCCGCGCATCATCGAGGGCCAGGGCGTGCGCAGCGCCAGCTCGCCCTCGGTCATGGGGGTGTCCACCACCTCGACGCCGCCGGCGGGCGTGCGCCGGACGATGGCCGCGGTGATGCCCGGCAGCGGCTTGCCCATGGAGCCGGGCTTGACGTCCATCGCGGCGTAGTTGGCGATCATGATCCCGCCGGTCTCGGTCTGCCACCAGTTGTCGTGGAAGGGCAGGCCGAAGGCCTCCCCGCCCCACAGCACCGCCTCGGGGTTGAGCGGCTCGCCCACGCTCGCGGCGAAGCGCAGGGCCGACAGGTCGTAGCCGCGCAGCGCCTCGGCGCCCAGCTTCATCATCATGCGGAAGGCGGTGGGGGCGGTGTACCAGACGGTCACGCGCTCGCCCTCCAGCACCGAGTACCAGGTCTGCGCATCGAACTCCGCCTCCACCACCACGCTGGTGACGCCGTTGACCAGCGGCGCGACGATGCCGTAGCTGGTGCCGGTGATCCAGCCGGGATCGGCGGTGCACCAGAAGATGTCATCGTCGTGCAGGTCCAGGGCGTAGCGGCCGGTGGCCGCATGCGCCACCACCGCCTCGTGCACGTGGACCGCGCCCTTGGGCCGGCCGGTCGTGCCGCTGGTGAAGTGCAGCAGGGCCATGCTCTGCGGCTCGGTGCGGCCGATGGTGAACACCGGCGAGGCCGGGTCCACGAGATCCTTCCAGCGGCGCACGCCGGGTCCCTCGGCCTCGCCCTCGCCCACCAGGATCACGTGCTGCAGCCGCGGCAGCCGCTCGCGCAGGCCGTGCAGCTTGCGCTGGTACAGCTCGGGGGTGGTCACGACGAGGCGGGCGTCGGCCACCTCGGCGCGGGTGGCGATCGGCTCCGGGCCGAAGGCGGAGAACAGCGGCGTCACCACGCAGCGCGCCTTCAACGCGCCCAGCACCGACACGTACAGCTCGGGCAGACGCCCCATCAGCACGAACACGCGCTCGCCCTGGCGCAGGCCCAGCGCCTGCAGCGCGTTGGCGAAGCGGCTGGTCTCGGCGGCCAGCTGCGCGAAGTTCAGCTCGCGGCGCGCGCCGTCCTTGCCGATCCAGCGGATCGCGGTCTTGCCGGCGCGGCCGTGCAGCAGGTGGCGGTCGACCGCCTCGTGGGCGATGTTGAGCCCGCCGCCGCCGGGCAGGCCGTCGAGCGTGGCGCGGGCGTCCTCCCAGCGGAAGGCGGCGCGGGTCGCCTCGTAGTCCAGCAGGTGCGGCACCGGGCGCAGCCGGCCCGGGTCCTTGCGGATGCGGGTGCGGACGGCCGCGGCGGACAGGACATCGGCATCGACGGGCATGGAAGCCACCTCCGTGCCGGCATGATGGTCCGGCGGCCTGCGGCGCAGTTGACGTTCGTCAAGCCCCGGCGCCGGCGGCTGCGCGATCTTCCAGTCATGCCGGCGGCCTGCCGCGCAGGAGAACATTCCCCATGAAGATGCCCCTGAACATCCGCTTCGCCGGCCTCGAGCCGTCGTCCGCCCTCGAAACCGCCATCCGGGATCGCGTCGCCCACCTCGACCGCTTCGCCCCCGACGTCATGTCCTGCCGCGTGACGGTGGAACAGGAGGCGCGCCACCAGCAGCAGGGCCGCCCCTTCGCCGTGCGGGTCGACCTCACGCTCGCCGGCGGCGAGGTGTCGGTGAGCGGCAAGCAGAACGAGGACGTGTACGTCGCCCTGCGCGACGCGATCGATGCGGCGAGGCGCCAGCTGGAAGACGCCGTGCGCATCCGCCGCGGCGACGTGAAGCAGCACGCGACGCCGCCCGCGGGTGGGGAGGCCCCATGATCACCCCGCTCACCGCGGGCGAGATCTGCATCCGCGAGGTCGTCTTCAGCGACCGCGGGATGCTGCTCGGCGAAGCCGCCCGCCTCATGCGCAGCCAGCACGTCGGCTCGCTGGTCGTGGTGGAGGAGCGCTCGCCGAAGGAGCGCATCGTGGTGGGCATGATCACCGACCGTGACCTCGCCACCGCCGTGGTCGCGCTGGAGCGCGACCCGCGCGCCATCCGCGTCGGCGACGTCATGAGCGGCGACGTCGTGACGGTGCGCGAGCAGGACTCGCTGCTGGACGTGCTCTCGGCGATGCGGCGCAAGAAGGTGCGGCGCGTGCCCGTCACCGGCGCGCGCGGCGAGCTGATCGGGCTGGTCTCCATCGACGACCTGCTGTCCGTCGTCGCCGAGCAGATGCAGGCCCTCGCGGCCGCGGTGGGCGCCGCCGGCCACCACGAAACCTGAGAGGGACCTCCCATGCATTCCAGCCGCCAGGTCGGCGCCCCCGACCCCAACCTGACCACCTCGCCCATCCTGGACGAGGACGAGCGCGAGGACATCGAGCCCGATGTCGAGAGCGCCTACTGCTATTTCAACGGCGTCTCCTACCGCCTGGGCGAGTACGTCCTGAGCGGCCACGAGGTGCTGCGCTGCGAGGCGCCCGGCCTGTGGGTGCGCCAGGGCGAACGTCCCGAAGTCCGCGAGGGGGATTGAGCTTGCGGCGCCGACCCACCTGAAGGAAGATGTTCCCCATGACGCGCATCCCGCCGCCCCTGCCCGGCTCCGACCCCTCCGAACCCGAAGAGGGGCCCGACGCGCCGCCGCCCGACATCATCGAGCGGCCGGACGGTTTCTACTGGATCGCCGAGGAGGGACGCGCCGAGGTCGGCCCGTTCGACAGCTACGAGGCGGCCGAGGCCGACCGCGACGGCGCCAGCGGCGAAGCCCCCGAGCCCGGGGAGTCGCTGCAGGAGGCTGCGAGCGAACTGGGCCTGAACGAGTGGCTGGACAGCGAGACCGGCTCGCCGGCGGAGGGGCAGTCGCCGCCGCACCTGGATTCGGACTAGGGCCTGTTAACACAAACCGCGAAGTCCGTCGGCGACCAGCACGAAGCTGAGAAAGCCGAGGAACATCACGTCGAGTTTCTCAAACCGAGAGAAGATGCGCCTGAAGCCTTTGAGGCGGCGGAACAAGCGCTCG
>JAGWTH010000001.1 GCA_028868995.1 Burkholderiales bacterium
GAGCCACCTCCGCCGCCGCCGGAGCCACCCCCGCCGCTGCCGGAGCCACCTCCGCCGCTGCCGGGGCCCCCCCCGCCGCCGCCGGAGCTGCCTCCGCCGCCGCCGGAGCCGCCTCCGCCGCTGCCCGAGCCGCCTCCGTTACCGCCGACACCGCCCGCCCCACCGCCGCCCTGGTTGCTGGTCCGCCCGGCCGGCGCGGGACCCGCAGGCGGACGCCGCACGCGGGCACGCAGGTCGATGTGCGGCAGGACGCCCTTTTCCACCAGGAATTCGTTGGCGCGCTGGTAGCCCTCCAGGGCCCGGGGCACCACGGCCTGCTGGATCAGGTCCTTCATCGCCACCCAGCTGTCCCGGGGCAAGCCCACCGCGATCCACTGGTCCACCATGATCTGGGCCAGCGCCTCGGGGCGCAAGACGTCCTCGCTGGAGAGCTCCTCGCCGCCTTCCAGGTGGGTGATGCGCAGCTTGAGGTCGTTCAGTTCCCAGACCGCCTTCTCCTGCACCGCCATGGCCAGGCGGGAGGAGAGGATCTTGTTCTCGACCACGTCGTCGCCGATCAGCTCCAGGCTGGCCAGCTCCAGGCGCCCGCGGGCGGTCGCGGTCGGCGGATCCAGGGCCCGCCTCCAGGCCCGCGCGAGGGCGTCCATCCATTTGGCATCGGTGCGCTCGAACTCGACCAGCGCGTCGCGCCGCTGCTGCATGTCGCGGCTGCTCGGCGCCGCGTTCATCAGCTCGGCCAGCGCCGTGCGCATCGTCTCCGCCAGCTCGGGCAGCACCCCGACCATGTGCGCCACGAACCGCTCCCGGGCCTGCCGGGCCAGCGGCGCGTCGGTGGGGGTGAGCGTGGTGGACATGCGCGGCGGGTCGAGTCTAGACGGTCGCGCCGGCGTTGGGGTCGTTCGGGTCGCCCTCGCGCTTCGCCTGGGCCTTGACCAGGTCCTCGCGCTTGATGCCCAGCCACATGGCGATCGCCGCGGCGACGAACACGGAGGAATAGATGCCGAACAGGATGCCGATGGTCAGCGCCAGGGCGAAGTAGTGCAGCGTGGCCCCGCCGAACAGGAGCATCGACAGCACCATCATCTGGGTCGAGCCGTGGGTGATGATGGTGCGGCTGATGGTCGACGTGATGGCGTGGTCGATGACCTCCACGGTGCTCATCTTGCGCTGCCGCCGGAAGGTCTCCCGGATCCGGTCGAAGATCACCACCGACTCGTTGACCGAGTAGCCCAGCACCGCCAGCACCGCCGCCAGCACCGCCAGCGAGAACTCCCACTGGAAGAAGGCGAAGAAGCCGAGGATGATCACGACGTCGTGCAGGTTCGCGATGATCGCCGCCACCGCGAACTTCCATTCGAAGCGCAGGGCCAGGTAGATCATGATGCCGGCCACCACCATGGCCAGCGCCTTCAGGCCGTTGGACACCAGTTCCTCGCCCACCTGGGGCCCCACGAATTCCACGCGGCGCAGGGTGACCCCCGGGTCCATGGTTTTCAGGGCGGCGAGGGTGCGATCGCTCTGTTGCGCGGAAGTGACGCCTTTCTGGGCTGGCATGCGGATCAGGACATCCCGGGCGGTGCCGAAATTCTGGACCTGGACGTCGTTGTAGCCCAGGCCGGCGACGGTCCGCCGCACGCCCTCGACGTCGACCGGCTGCGAATAGTTCACCTCCATGACCGTGCCGCCGGTGAATTCCACCGACAGGTGCAGGCCCTTGGAGAACAGGAAGAACACCGCGGCCAGGAACGTGATCAGCGAAATCACGTTGAACACCAGCGCGTTCTTCATGAACGGGATGTCCCGCCGGATCTTGAAAAACTCCACTACTCGTCCTTTGCTGGGCCGCCGGTCCACACCGGCGGGCCCGTGCGTTTTCTACTCGGCCTTGGTTATAGCGCCATCGGCGCCCGGCCGCCAGACCGTTCCGATGGAGACCGACTTGAGCTTCTTCTGGCGGCCGTACCAGAAATTCACCAGGCCGCGGGAGAAGAACACCGCCGAGAACATCGAGGTCAGGATGCCTATGCAGTGGACCACCGCGAAGCCGCGCACCGGCCCCGATCCGAAGGCCAGCAGCGCCAGGCCCGCGATCAGCGTCGTGACGTTGGAGTCCAGGATGGTCGCCCAGGCGCGGTCGTAGCCGGCGTGGATGGCTGCCTGCGGGGTGGCGCCGTTGCGCAGCTCCTCCCGCACCCGTTCGTTGATCAGGACGTTCGAGTCGATGGCCATGCCCAGCGCCAGCGCCATGGCGGCCATGCCGGGCAGGGTCAGGGTCGCCTGCAGCATCGACAGGACGGCCACCAGCAGCAGCAGGTTGACCGCCAGCGCCACGCCGGAGAACAGGCCGAACAGCATGTAGTACGCACCCATGAATGCGACGATCGCGGCGAAGCCCCAGGTCACGCTGTGGAAGCCCTTGGCGATGTTCTCGGCGCCCAGGCTGGGGCCGATGGTCATCTCCTCCACGATCTCCATCGGGGCGGCCAGCGAGCCGGACCGCAGCAGCAGCGCGACGTCGCTGGCCTCCACCGGGGTCATGCGCCCGGAGATCTGCACCCGGCCGCCGCCGATCTCGCCGCGGATCACGGGCGCGGTGACGACCTCGCCCTTGCCCTTCTCGAACAGCAGGATCGCCATGCGCTTGCCCACGTTCTCGCGGGTGACGTCGCGGAAGATGCGCGCGCCCTTGGCGTCCAGCGTCAGGTGCACCGCCGGCTCCTGGGTCTGGGTGTCGAAGCCGGCCTGGGCGTCGGTGAGGTTCTCGCCGGTGAGGATCACCTGCTTCTTGACGATGACGACGTGGCCGGCGCGGTCCAGGAAACGCTCGTCGCCGAAGGGCACCGGCCCGGCGCCGACCTCCGCCGCGCGACCCTCGGTGCTCTCGTCCACCATGCGGACTTCCAGCGTGGCCGTGCGGCCCAGGATGTCCTTGGCGCGCGAGGTGTCCTGCACGCCGGGCAGTTCCACGATGATGCGGTCCAGGCCCTGCTGCTGGATCACCGGCTCGGCCACGCCCAGCTCGTTGATCCGGTTGTGCAGGGTGACCATGTTCTGCTTCAGGGCCTGCTCCTGCACCTTGAGCGCGGCCTGCGGCTTGAGCGTCGCCACCAGGAGGGTGGTGTCGCCCTGCGCGCGCTCGGCCACCTGCAGGTCCGGGAACTGGTCGGCCAGCACGTTGCGGGCGGCCTGCAGCGCCGCCGGGTCGCGGAAGGCGATCTCGACGGACTGGCCGTTGCGGTTGATGCCGGCATGGCGGATGTCCTTGTCCCGCAGCACGGTGCGCAGGTCACCGGCGTAGGACTCGGCCTTCTTGGTCAGGGCCGCCTGCATGTCGACCTGCAGCGTGAAGTGCACGCCGCCGCGCAGGTCCAGGCCCAGGTACATGGGCCGGGCGTTGATCGCGCCCATCCAGGCCGGCGTCTTGGACAGCAGGTTGAGCGCCACCACGTAGGGCGCGTCGTTCGGATCCGGATCCAGCGCCTTCTGGATCGCGTCCTTGGCCTTCAGCTGGGTGTCGGTGCTCTCCAGGCGCACCTTGATCGAGGTGGCATCCTGGTCGATGGCCAGCGGCTTGATCCCGGCCTGCGCCAGCGCCTGCTCGATGCGCGCCTGGGTCGAGGCGTCCACGCGCACGGTGCCGCGCGCGGAGGACACCTGCACGGCGGGATCCTCGCCGAAGAAATTGGGCAGGGTGTAGAGCACCCCGATCAGCAGCGCGACCGCGATGATCGCGTACTTCCAGAGAGGATATCTGTTCATCCGTACAAGGACACGGGTGCGCGAGCACCCGTGTTTTCACCTTATTTCATCGAGCCCTTGGGCAGGACCTGGACCACGGCCGAGCGCTGGACCTGCACCTCCACGCCCTGCGCGATCTCCACGCCCAGGTAGGTGTCGCCCAGCTTGGTCACGCGGCCGACCAGGCCGCCGGAGGTGGCGACCTCGTCGCCCTTGGCCAGCGCCTCCACCATCGCGCGATGCTCCTTCTGCCGCTTCATCTGCGGGCGGATCATCACGAAATAGAGGACCACGAACATCAGGACCAGCGGCAGCAGGCTCATGAACGAGGACTGCAGGTCGCCGCCTGCGGCGGCCGGCGCCGTCTGGGCGAAGGCGGAAGAAATGAACACGGTGTCTCCAGGTCGAAAACCGGGGGAAGGGACGCCCGCGACAGCGCCGGCAGGGCGCCGGGCGCCTGCCGCGGGAGGCAGAAGGGTGGATTGTATGCGGGCCCCGGGAAGCTTCAGCGCCGGGCGCCGGGCATGCAGCGCGGGCCTGACATCCCCCGCTCAACGCCCGACGCTCGCCGCCCGGGCCCTCAAGCGGCCCGGCGCTGCGCGCCTGCCCCGCGCCACTGCTGCAGCAGGGCCTGCCACTGGGGCCGCACGGCCGCCAGGTTGCGCGCCTTGACGTGGCCGTAGCCGCGGATCTTCTCCGGCAGGGCGGCGATTTCCACCGCCAGGGCATGGTTGCCCGCCTGCAGCCCGGCGACCAGCTCCTCGACGGTCTGGCGGTACTCGCCGATCAGCGCACGCTCGGTGCGGCGCTCCTCGGTGCGGCCGAAGATGTCGAAGGGGGTGCCGCGCAGGCCCTTGAGCTTCGCCAGCAGCCGGAACAGCTGGTAGGTGGATGGGCCGAACTTGCGCTTGACCAGCTCCCCCTGGTCGTTGGGCCTGGAGATCAGGGGCGGGGCCAGGTGGTAGTGGATCCTGAAGTCGCCCTCGAACTGCGCCGCCACCCGCTCGCGGAAACCGGTCTCGGCGTGCAGGCGCGCCACCTCGTATTCGTCCTTGTAGGCCATGAGCCGGAACAGCCCCTTGGCGACCGTCTCGGCGAGCGTCGTGCGGCCCAGGGGCGCTTCGGCCGCACGCACGCGCTCCACCAGGTCCCGGTAGCCGCGGGCGTAGGCGGCGTCCTGGTAGGCCGTGAGGAATTCCACGCGGCGCGCCACCAGGCTCTCCAGCGTCTCGCGCTTCTTGAATTCGATCACCTGGGCGCCCGGCGCCAGCAGGGCGGCCACCCGCTGGGGGTCGTGGGCGGCGCGCCGGCCCCATTCGAAAGCGGCCTTGTTGGCCTCCACGGCCACGCCGTTGAGCTCGATGGCGCGCAGCAGCGACTCGCGCGCCAGCGGCACCCAGCCCTGCTGCCAGGCGTAGCCCAGCATCATCGGGTTGGTGTAGATGCTGTCGCCCATCACCTTTGCCGCCAGGCCCTCGGCGTCGAACGCCGCCAGGTTGTCCGCGCCCACGGCCTTGCCGATCTCGACGGCGCAGGCATCCGACGGGTTTTCCCAGCCGGGGTTCTTCACGAAGGCCGCGGTGGGGGTGCCATGCCCGTTGAGCGCCACGCGGGTGCGGCCCGGGCGCATGCGCAGCACCGTCTCCTTGCCGCCGGTGACGATGGGGTCGCAGCCGATGATCAGGTCGGCCGCCGCCATGCTGACGCGGGTCGTGCGGATGTCGTCCTGGCGGTCGGCGATCAGCACGTGGCTCCAGGTGGCGCCGCCCTTCTGGGCCAGGCCGGCGGCGTCCTGGGTGACGATGCCGCGCCCCTCGATGTGCGCGGCCATGCCCAGCAGCTGGCCGATGGTGATCACGCCGGTGCCGCCCACGCCGGCGACCACGATGCCGTAGGCCTCGGCGGTGGCGGGCAGCTGCGGCTCGGGCAGTTCGGGGCCATCGTAGGGAGAGGGGCCAGCCTCGGTGGACCTCGCCTTCTTCTTCAGCTGACCGCCTTCGACTGTCACGAAGCTCGGGCAGAAGCCCTTGAGGCAGCTGGTGTCCTTGTTGCAGGTGCTCTGGTTGATGGTGCGCCTGCGGCCAAGCTCGGTCTCCAGCGGCTCCACCGACAGGCAGTTGGACTTCGCGCTGCAGTCGCCGCAGCCCTCGCACACCAGGTCGTTGATCATCACCCGGACCGCCGGGTCGACCATGGTGCCGCGCTTGCGGCGGCGCCGCTTTTCCGTGGCGCAGGTCTGGTCGTACAGGATCGCGGTGGTGCCTTCGAGCTCGCGGAACTCGCGCTGGATGCGATCGAGCTCGTCGCGGTGGTGCACGGTCACGCCCTCGGGCAGCTTCGCGCCGGCGTACTTCTGGGGCTGGTCGGTCACCACCACCAGCTTGCGCACGCCCTCGGAGACCAGGCTGTGCGCGATCTGCAGCGGCGTGTGGCCCTCGGGCCGCTCGCCCACCGGCTGGCCGCCGGTCATGGCGACGGCGTCGTTGTAGAGGACCTTGTAGGTGATGTTCACGCCGGCGGCGATGGACTGGCGGATCGCCAGCAGGCCGCTGTGGAAGTAGGTGCCGTCGCCGAGGTTGGCGAAGACATGCTTCTCCCTGGAGAACGGCTGCTGGCCGACCCAGGGCACGCCCTCGCCGCCCATCTGGGTGAAGCCGATGGTGGCGCGGTCCATCCAGGTGGCCATGAAGTGACAGCCGATGCCGGCCATGGCGCGCGAGCCTTCGGGCACCACCGTGGAAGTGTTGTGCGGGCAGCCGGAGCAGAACCAGGGCAGGCGGTCGCCCTTGACCTCCACCACCTGCATCGCGCGTTCCTTGGCCTCCAGGATCGCGAGCTGGGCGTCGATGCGCGCCTGGACGTCGCCGTCCAGGCCCAGCTTCTTCAGCCGGCGCGCGATCGCCCGGGCGATCAGCGCGGGCGACAGGTCCGCGTTCGCGCGCAGCAGCGTGTGAGCAGTGGGATTGGGCAGGGACCATTCGCCGCCGGAGTAGTCGCCCTCCACCTCGTCGAACTTGCCCAGCACGTTCGGGCGCACGTCGGGACGCCAGTTGTACAGCTCTTCCTTCAGCTGGTACTCGATGACCTGGCGCTTTTCCTCCACCACCAGGATCTCGCGCAGGCCCTGCGCGAACTCGCGCGTGCCCTGCGCCTCCAGCGGCCACACCACGCCCACCTTGTGCAGACGGATGCCCAGGCGGCGGCAGGTCTCATCGTCCAGGCCCAGGTCCAGCAGGGCCTGGCGGGTGTCGTTGTACGCCTTGCCGCTGGCGATGATGCCGAAGCGGTCGTGCGGCGTGGCGATCACGTTGTAGTTCAGGCGGTTGGCGCGGATGTAGGCGAGCGCCGCGTACCACTTGGTGTCGAACAGGCGCGCCTCCTGCTCCAGCGCCGCATCCGGCCAGCGGATGTGCACGCCGCCGGGCGGCATCGCGAAGTCCTCGGGCAGCCGGATCTGCACGCGCTCGGGATCGATCAGCGCGGTGGCGCTGGACTCGACGATCTCCTGGATCGTCTTCATGCCGGCCCAGACGCCGGCGTAGCGGCTCATCGCGAAGGCATGCAGGCCCAGGTCCAGGATCTCCTGCACGGTGGCCGGGAAGAACACCGGGAGGCCGCAGGCCTTGAAGATGTGGTCGCTCTGGTGGGCGGCGGTGGAGCTCTTGGCCACGTGGTCGTCGCCGGCCACCGCGATCACCCCGCCGAAGGGGGTGGTGCCCGCCATGTTGGCGTGCTTGAAGACGTCCGAGCAGCGGTCCACGCCGGGGCCCTTGCCGTACCAGATGCCGAACACGCCGTCGAACTTGTTGGTGCCGGCCGGCGCGAAGCCCAGTTGCTGGGTGCCCCAGAGCGCCGTCGCGGCGAGCTCCTCGTTGACGCCCGGCTGGAACACGATGTTCTGCGCCTGCAGGTACTTCTTCGCCTTCCACAGCGCCTGGTCGTAGCCGCCCAGCGGCGAGCCGCGGTAGCCGCTGATGAAGCCGGCGGTGTTCTTCCCCTGCACGGCGTCGCGCTGGCGCTGCAGCATGGGCAGCTTCACCAGCGCCTGGATGCCGCTCATGAAGGCCCGCCCGACGTCGAGAGAGTACTTGTCGTCGAGCGTGACGGTTTCCAGTGCCTTGCGGATGTGTTCGGGCAACGGGGCGTTCATCTTGCGTGGTCTCCTGCGACGCGCCTATGGTGACTGCAAAGTGTATGCGCGGCAAGACGATATGTTTTTGCGTTTTTTGCCGTCAAGCAGCTAGGATGAGAAAGATTCTTTCTAAAAATATCCATTCATGGAAACACTTGACAAGTACGACCTCCAGATCCTCGCCGAGCTGCAGGCCGACGCGCGCCTCACCAACGCCGAGCTGGCGCAGCGCGTGGGCCTCTCGGCCGCGCCCTGCTGGCGGCGCGTGCGCGCGCTGGAGGAGGCCGGTTTCATCAAGGGCTACCACGCCGAGATCGACCGGCACCGGATCGGCCTCGGCGTGCTGGCCTTCGTGCGGCTGGACGCCGACCGCAACACCGGCGAGCGCCTGCGGGAGATGGAGGAGGCGATCCGCCGGATCCCCGAGATCGTCTCCTGCCACTACATCAGCGGCGCCGGCACCTTCGAGCTGCAGGTCGTGTCGCGCGACCTGGACACCTTCTCGCAGTTCGCGCGCGAGGTGCTGATCAACCTGCCCAACGTGAAGGACATCCACACCAGCTTCTCGCTGGGCGAGGTGAAGGCCAGCGCGAGCTGGCCCCTGACGCACCTGAAGCCCTGATCGCGTGGGGCGGGCGATCAGTCGTGCTCGATGTCCTCGTTGGCGTCGTTGCGCACGAAGCCCTCGTCGTGGATCGCGAACACCGCTCCGGCCACGGGGCCGCGTTCGAGCGCGGTGACGCGCCACACCTCGCGCCCGCCCTCCGCCACGATGGAAAGGGGCAGGGCGGCCGCGCGGCTCCAGCAGACGGTGCTGGCGTGAGCGTCCTGCGTGACGCGGTACCAATCGCAGGCAGCGACCGGCCGGCTCGCACCGGCCGGCGTCGCGGCGCGCTCCAGCCGGTAGTCGCCGCGCGGCACCCTCAGCGCGTGCGCGAGCTCGAACCAGTCGGTGAAATTGCCGATGCGCATCAGGTTCGTGCGATCGATGCGGGTGGCGATATGGCGCTGCCGGTCCAGCACGGTCATCCGGTACTCCGGGTCGCGCGCATCGGCGCGCTCCGCGTAGGTCTCCACCGCCTGGTCGGTGACGCGCTTGAGGCGCGTGCCCCGGTCCACCCAGGCCTCGAGCCGGTGGCTCGCCCCGCGCGCCTGGTACTGCGCGTTGTAGTGCAGCGACACGGGTGCGTCGGCGAACACCTGGTCGAAGCGCAGGGCCTGGGCGGCGCCGGCGGCCCCGGCCGCCCAGGCGCCCAGCACGGACGCGAGGAAAAGGACGCGCCGCCCCTTCACTGGCGCACCGCCTTCGCGTAGTCGAAGTAGCGGTAGGTCTTGCCGCCCGCCACCAGGTCCTTCACCGCCAGGTCGATCGTGTAGGTCCCGCCCGTGAGCGCCGTGTCGGCGGTCGCCCCGGTCGGGTCGGTGGGCAGCTCGAAGCGCAGGCCGGTAGCCACCGCGGCGGGATGCACCACGGAGGCCGTCACCGCGGGGGCGGCATCCGTGCGGGGCTTCACCAGCGCCTCGTCGATCACCCGGCCGTCGGCCTGGTCCATCGACAGGCCCAGCAGGTAGGCGACGGTCGGGGCAACGTCGACGTTGCCGGTGGGCGTGGTCAGGGTGGTGGCGGCCTTGAACGAGGGGCCGTTGGCGATCAGCGTGTTGTGCACGTCGGTGGTGCCGAAGCTGCCGTGCATGCCGCGCTGGCCGCCGAAGCTCTCGAACTCGATGCCCTTCATGCCCTGCACGCTGACGGTGTCGTCCCAGGTGAAGCTGACGACGACGTCGGGCTGGCCCTGGTCCTTGCGCGTCGCGTTCTCCAGGTTCACCTGGTCCAGGCCGAAGGTGCCCGGAATCGCGCCGTAGCGGCTGTCGACGAAGACGGCGCCGTACTCCTCGCGCTGCTGCAGGAATTTCACCAGGTTCCGCACCGTCGTGGCATCGTGGCCCGGGACGTAGAAGTAGTCGGATCCGCCGTTGGCGGCCACGACGATGCCGTTGGCGGGCAGGCTGCCCGGCGCGGGCACCTTGAAGCTCGCCACCGGCGTGCCCAGCGCGGCGCTGATCGCCTGGTACTTGGCGCCCGCCGTGCCGCACAGGGCGCCGGTGGCGTCGGACTTGACCGGGATGGTGGGCACGCCGGTCGCGTCGAGGCCCGCCATCGCGGAGGTGGTGCAGCCGGAACCGTCGTAGGCCTGGAAGCCGCGGTAGGTCAGCAGGTCGGCCGAGCGCACGTCACCGGAGAAGGAATAGCCGGACGCCGACACCGCGCCGATGCTGGCGTTGTCGAAGCCGCTGGTGGCGCCGTTGACCGTGCCGCCGTTGGCCATCGTGGTGGCCGGATTGATGGCGCGCAAGGGGTACAGCGACAGCGGGCCGGACACCGAGGAATGGCCATGGTCCGAGACCACCACGATGTTCGTGGTCGTGTCCATGCCGTTGCTGCGCAAGGCCGTGATCAGCTCGCCCAGGCGCGCGTCCTGCGAGCGCAGGCCGGCGCGCATGTTCGCGGTGCCGGGGCCGTAGCCATGCTCGACGTTGTCCGGCGTGCGGAACCAGATCAGCGACAGCATCGGCTTCTTGTTCGGCAGGATGTACTGCGTGAACAGCGACATCATGTACTTGTTGGCCGCATCCTCGGGCGCGCCCTGGGTCGCGTCGGAGGAGTCGCGCGCGGCCACCGTCAGCGTCGGGGTGCCGGAGTTGTCGTAGGCCGTGGTGTTGAACTGGATGTAGCCGGCGCGGGCGGTCGGGTCGCCGTTGCTGCCCGCCAGCGTCACCGCGTCGGCGCCCGAATAGGCGACCGGCGTGTTCTTCGGGATGGCGTAGCCGGCGTTCTGCAGCTCCGTGACCAGGCTGCGCGGCATCACGGTGTTCTCGTCGAGGAAGTAGCCGCCGCGGCCGAGGTCCTGGATGTAGGCGGCGCCGGACTTGCCGATGGCGGCGGTGGTCAGGCCCGCGGCCTGCGCCGTGGCGAACAGCGTCTTCACCATCAGCAGCTGGCCGCCGTAATAGTCGTTCAGGGTGGACAGGACCTGGTAGTCCTCGGTGAACACCGGGGCCACATAGTCCTGCGTGCCGCCGCCGGCGGTCTTGCCCGCGGGAATCGTGTGGGCGGCGCCCTGCGGCGGCGTCCAGAAGGTGTTGCCGTAGAAGCCGCTGGTCTTCGGGAACGAACCGGTCGCGAACGAGGAGCCGTTCATCATGGTGAACGTCGGGTAGGTCGCGTGGTTGTCGCTGAAGTTCACGCCCGACTGCCGCAGCGCGTACAGGTTCGGGGTGTCGGTCGCGTTCACCGAGTCGGGGCGCAGGCCGTCCCACACCATGACGATGGTGCGGGTGGGCTGCAGAGCGGCGACCGGCTGCGTGCTGGTGGCCGTGCTGCCGCCGCTGCCGCCGCAGGCGGTCAGGGCGAAGCAGGCTAGTGCGGCCGCGGCGAGGCCGAAGCTTCGTTTCATCATGGGTTCTCTCTCCTGTTGTGCATGATTTGTCCGGGGCCGGGCATGGGTGCTCCGGCCCCGTCAGGAGAGGAAGGCTATTCAGCCCATGTGTCAGCCGTGTTACGGCCGCACCGCTCAGCGGGAGAGCTTCACCGCCGACGGCGTGGCCGTGAGGTAGCCGACCGAGGCGCCGTAGCGGTCCTTGAAGTTGGCGCGCACCAGGGGGTCCAGCGTCGCCTTGACCACGTCGTGCAGCGGCGACTCCCAGTCGCCCGGGTGCTGGAAGTTGCTCATGACGTAGGTCCAGCCGTTGATCTCGTCGACCGACTGCAGCCCCGTGGACTCGGCGCCGGAGGGCGTGGACAGGATCCGCGACAGCTTCTTCGTGTCGACCTGGTAGACCCACAGGAAGTTGTTGACGTGCATGCCGCTGTCCTCGCCGATGAACAGCGTGCGCAGCTTCTCGGAGAACTTGATGTTGTCCGGGTTGGCGACCTTGTCGGCGTGGGCCAGGTTGCCCAGCGCGTCGGCCGCCGGCAGGTCCTCGCCGAGGAGCATGGCGCCCATGTCCACCGGCACCCACTCGCTGGCGATGTCGGCACCGGCCGTGTCCTTCTGCCCACCGGTCATGTTCAGCGCGTACACGGCGCCGGCGCGCGGGCCGGTGACCTGGATGTCGGTGGTGCCGTCGATCATGGAGCCCTGGATGTAGGACATGGCGGAGTAGGCGACCTTGTCCTTCGCGTTGACCGTGGTCCCTTCCATCTTGGTGAAGCCCAGGCTGCCGCCCACGAAGGCGGCGTAGCGGTGGGTTTCCAGGAAGGCCGCGGCTTTCTCCTTGCCCGGCACGAACTTCACCCAGTTGTTCTTGCCGCTGTAGCGGATCTTCGTGTAAGACGGGTCGGCCGGGTCGACGGTCTTCACGTCCACGATGTCGGTGGACTGGATGCCGCCGGCGACCAGGGCCTTGATCTCGTCGCTGGTGGCGTGGCCGAGGTTGATCCAGGTGAGGGTCGCCGAGCCTCCGTTCGCGGCGGTCTTCTGGGTCCACTTCGCCACGTACAGGGTGCCGGCGGACAGGTCGCGTGCCTGGTCGGCCACGAACATGAACAGGCCGCCGTTGGTGGCGTCGTCCCCCATGAGGACGGTGCGCTCGTCGGGCATGACCTGCACCACCTCGTGCGAGGTGCGGCCCAGGCAGTAGTGCTTGCGGATCGCGCCGGTGCCGTCCGCGTGGACGGTGACTTCCGGCAGGTGGCCGTAGTCGTAGGCCCTGGCCGTGGCGGCGTTGCCGAACAGGTTCTGGCTGAAGGCCTGGAACTGGGTGTTGGCGGCGATGGTGGTCGCGTCGGGTTCGTATTCCTCGCTGGACAGGTGCGTGCCCCAGGGCGAGAGGCTGGCGCCGCAGGTGATCCACAGACCCTTGGCGGGCGCGGTGGGGACGTTGGCGTACTTGACCAGGTTGAGGCGGCCGCTCGCCGGGTCCTGGTCCAGCGTGAGCACGGCGATCTGCGAGGGCAGCTTGCCGTACATGCTGGTGCCGGCATTGTTGCGCGACGTGTATTCGAACTGGACCACCGCGAACACGGTGTTGCCCTTGACGCCGTCCACCTTCGCCCCGGGCACCGTCAGCAGCGAGGTGCCGTCGGGGCAGTCGGAGAAGAACTGGCGCTCCTGGCCCGCCACGGAGGTGTCGACGATCGGGTCGCCGTAAAGGTCGAAGTAGCTACCGGCGACGATCGTGCCGCCCTGGCCGTCCGGCACGCGGTCGCCCGTGGTGAAGAAAGGCTGGTAAGCCAGCCGGAAGCTGTCCGTGCTGCCGTCGCTGAAGCTGACGTCGAGCGTGGAGCCGACGGTGGTGGTCGCCATTGCAGCGGCATCGGCCAGCGAGGGCGCCGCCATGGCCGCGAACGCCGCGCTCACGTAGGTGGGCGTCGCGGCCGCCGTGGCGGCCGGGGCAGCCGCGCTGGTGCCGCCGCCGCAGGCGGCCAGAGGCGCGGTGAGCGACAGGCCCGTGGCCATGGGCAGCATGGGGGCGCCGCCGAGCGCCTTCAGGAGCTTGCGTCGGGAGACGGTGGGTTGCTTGTTCATCGAAAAGGCATGCGGTGGCTCTGGGGAACGGGTGGCAGGCACCCGCGCAAGTCAGGCCCCGGTCAGGTACCGGACGGACCGCATGGTGGCGCGCCGGCGTGACAGCTTCGTGACGCGCCGCGGCGTGTTCAGCGGGGCCAGAGGGCCCAGAGGGCCAGCGGCTGCTTCAGGCGGCCGGCGATGTCGCCCGCCTCCGGTCCCCAGCCGACGAAATAGTCGGCCCGCAGCGCCCCCACGATGGCGCCGCCGGTGTCCTGCGCGAACACCAGGCGGTTGAGGTTGAGCAGCGGCCCGGGCGAGGACAGCCACACCGGGGTGCCGTAGGGGATGCTGTCCTTGTCGACCGCGATCGAGCGCCCCGGCGTGAGCAGCACGCCCTGCGCGCCGCGCGGGCCGAAGCCGGCGTCCAGGCGCGACAGGGGCTCCTCGCGGAAGAACACGTAGCGCGGATTGCTCCACAGCATTTCCTGCACCCGCTGCGGGTTGGCGCGCGCCCAGGCCTTGATGCCGGGCCAGGAGGCATCGCTCAGCGCGCGCTGCTGCAGCAGCCAGGCGCCCACGCTGCGATAGGGCTGCTCGTTGCTGCCGGCGAAGGCCACCCGCTCCATCGTGATGCGGCCGTCCGGTTCGATGATGCGCAGCCGCCCCGAGCCCTGGATCTGCAGGGCCAGCGCATCGAGCGGGTCGGCCAGGTAGGCGATCTCGCGCCCCTGCAGCGCGGCGCGGGCCTGCGGCAGCGTGTCGATCTCCTGGCGCGTGTACCAGGGCCGGCGCGTGGCGAGGTCCGCCGGCGGCCGGTACAGCGGCACCTGCTGCGAGGCGGTGGGCACGCGCGAGGCCTCCAGCGAAGGCTCGTAGTAGCCGGTCAGAAGCGGGTCGGCGCCGGCCTGCAGCGGCTCGACGCGATAAGGCTGCAGCCTGCGCACCATCCAGGCGCGCTGCTCCTCGGGCGACGCGATCGACAGTTGCCGCACCTCGGGACACAGCGTCGCCAGCGCCGCCGAGGGCCGTTCGCAGTTGCGGATCCACGCGTTCCAGGCTTCGTACATGGCGTCGGCGCCGAAGCCGGGCAGTTGCGACCAGCGCACCGGCTCCCAGCGGCTCTTGCCCAGCACGCGCGCCGGCGGCAGGGGTGCGTCGTCGGCGGCGAACGCGCCAGCCGGGGGAGCGACGGGCAAGGCCGCAGGCGCCGCAGGTACGGCGGGCTCCGGCGGCGGCGCCGCGCAGCCGGCCAGCGTCCCTACAATCGCGGCGACAACCAGGACCCTGAACATGCTCGTGATTGTGCTGGAAGCGCTGGCCGCCCTGGGCGCGCTGCTCCTGATCGTGTGGTGGACGATGTTCTCCGGCCGCAAGGGTGGCGAGCTCCCCGAGGACGAGGACCGCTAGGCCTCCAGGTCACGCAGCAGGTTGGCCAGCTCCACCGCGGACTTCACCTCCATCTTGTCGAACACCCGCGCGCGGTGCACTTCCACCGTGCGCACGCTGATGTTCAGCTGGTCGGCGATCAGCTTGTTGGGCAGGCCCTTGGCCACCAGGCCCATCACGTCGCGCTCGCGGTCGGTGAGTTCGGCCAGCCGGCCCAGCAGCACCCCCTTCTCCCGCTGCGCCGCCAGCACCGCGGCCGAGCGCCGCAGGGCCTCCTCCACGCGGTCCACCAGGGCGTTGTCGGAAAAGGGCTTCTCGCAGAAGTCGAAGGCGCCGCGCTTGACCATGTCGACGGCCGTGGGCACGTCGGCATGGCCGGTCAGGAAGATCACCGGCAACGCCTCGACCAGGCCGCGCTCGGCCAGCCGCTCGAACAGCGCCAGGCCGCTCATGCCCGGCATGCGAACGTCCAGCAGCAGGCAGCAGGGATGCGTGGGCCGCAAGCCCCCCTCCAGCACGGCCGCGAATTCCTCGGCGTTCGCGAAGCTGGAGGACAGCAGGCGGCGCGAGCGCAGCAGCCACGACAGCGCATCGCGCACGCCGGCGTCGTCGTCGACGATGAACACGGTGGCATCGGCGCTCGGTTGCATGGTCAGAGTTCTTGCACGGGCAGAGTGAATCGAAAGATCGTACCTTGCGGCTGGTTGGGCTCGAACACCAGCTGGCTGCCATGCTGCTCCACCACCGTGCGGCACAGGCTCAGGCCCAGGCCCATGCCCTCGGCCTTGGTGGTGAAGAAAGGGGTGAACAGCTGCCGCTGGATCTCCGGCGGGATGCCCGGCCCGCAGTCCATCACGGAGAACTCCAGCCAGCGCCTGCCCGCCTCGGTCGCCGGGGTGGCGCGCACCTGCAGCACCAGTTCGGGCTCGGGGATGCGGGCCTCGTCCATCGCCTGCATCGCGTTGCGGGCCAGGTTGAGCAGCACCTGCTCCACCATCGTGCGGTCGCACAGCACCGGCGGCAGTCCCTGGGGAACGCGCACCTCCACCTCCACGCCCAGCTTGCGAGCCTGCAGGTTCACCAGCGGCAGCACGGCGTCGATCAGCGCCCCGGCCGACACCGGCTCGCGCGCCTGGTCGCGCCGGCGCACGAAGTCGTGCACGCTCCTGATCACCCGGCCGGCGCGGTCGGCCTGTTCGGAGATGCCCCGCATGGCCACCTGCAGGTCGGGCGCGCAGGCGGGCGCCTGCTGCAGCAGGTTCATGGAGCCGCTGGCATAGCTGGCGATCGCGGCCAGGGGCTGGTTCAGCTCGTGGCTCAGCAGGGAGGCCATCTCCCCCACCGTCGCCAGCCGCGCCGTGGCCTGCAGCCGCTCCTGGCTGGCGCGCGACAGCTCCTCGACCCGGCGCTGCTCGCTGATGTCCAGCACCGCGCTCATCCAGCCGGTCTGCAGGCCTTGCGCGTTGATCAGCGGCGCCTCGATGATCAGCACCGGAAAGCGCGTGCCGTCCTTGCGCATGAACACCGACTCGAAGCCCTCGCGCGGCGGCCGGTGGCCCCCGGTCAGGCGCACCGCCTGGCGCTTGCCGTACTCCTGCGCGCGCTCGGGCGGCCAGTAGGGCGCCGGGGCGCCG
The DNA here is from genome assembly GCA_028868995.1 of Burkholderiales bacterium. GTDB lineage: Bacteria > Pseudomonadota > Gammaproteobacteria > Burkholderiales > Burkholderiaceae_C > Ramlibacter. The sequence goes on from JAGWTH010000001.1 coordinate 16,401, forward strand.
CGGCCCAGGAGCTCCTCCTGGCTGAAGCCCACCATCTGGCAGAACGCCGGGTTCACGTAGGTGGTGCGCCCCTGCAGGTCGCGCGCGCGCAGGCCGGTGACCAGCGAGTCCTCCATGGCCTTGCGGAAGGCCAGCGCGTCGGCCAGGTCCTGCTCCACGCGCAGGCGCCGCCGCGTGTCGTGCGCCAGCATGAACAGCACGGTCACCAGCGCGATCGACATCAGCGTCACCAGCGCCGTGAGCACGTTGGGGAACAGGTCCGGCTCGGTGCGCCGCCAGCTGTCCAGGCGCAGCACCATGGTCAGGCCCGGCAGGTCCAGCAGCTGCTGCGCGGTGAACACCTTGGAGCCGCGCCGCGCCAGGCCGTACATCGCCAGCCGCGTCCCGTCCGCCTCGGTGAAGGAGATCTCCTGGGTGCGCCCCATCTGCGGCCCGATCTGGGTGGCCAGCAGGTCGCTGAGCGAATAGGTGGCCACCAGGAAGCCCGTCAGCCGGCCGACCTGCACCTCGGGCAGGCACAGCTCCATCAGCTCCAGGCCCAGGCCGTCGGACTGGGGCTCGAAGTGGCTGCGCGAGTAGGCGGGGCTGCTGAGCCGGCGCGCCGTGACGCACGCCTGCTGCACGTCCGGCAGGGAGTTGGCGCGCCCCATCTTGGCGAACACCGGGGCGCGGTAGGGCGTCTCCGCGGCCTCCAGGACCTGCAGGCCGGGGCCGCGGCGCTCGATGCTGACCCATTCACGGTGGCGGCGCAGCAACGCCTCGGCCTCGCTGCGCCACTGCTGCGGGTTGTGCTGGCCGGACTGCAGCGCCTGCAGCTCCTGCACATTGCGGGTGAGCGCCGCGCGCATGTCGCTCAATGCGTCGGCGACATCCCGCTCGACGTGGGCCTGCGCCACGCTGGCCTCGTAGCGGGCGGCCAGATAGACCAGCGTCGCCAGCATCCCCACCACCAGCACGCCCAGCAGGGCCCACAGCCCCCAGCGGCGCCAGTTCGACAGCCGCCGCAGGCCGGAAGGCAAGGGGGCGGCGAGACTGCTAATGAGAAACCTCCCCCAGGATTGCCCGCTGCGCGGGCTGCTCCTCCCCCCTCCGCAAGCGGAGGGGGCGAGCGCCTTCGCGCGGCCGTGCGGCGCTCATAAGACTCGGTGATCCAGCGCCGGCAGCTGCGCGCGCACCTGCGCCAGCCGCCCGGCGTCGATCTCGGCCAGCACCACGCCCGGCCCGTCCTCCGGCCGCACCGCCAGCACGGCACCCCAGGGATCGACCACCATCGAATGACCCCAGGTGCGCCGCCCGTTCTCGTGCCGCCCGCCCTGCGCCGGCGCGCAGACGTAGGCGAGGTTCTCCACGGCCCGCGCCCGCAGCAGCAATTCCCAGTGCGCCTGCCCGGTGGGCCAGGTGAAGGCGCTGGGCACCAGCAGCAGGTCGGCCCCCAGGCCCCGGTACAGCTCGGGAAAGCGCAGGTCGTAGCACACCGACAGCCCGACCCGCCACGCATGGCCGTCGCGCGACGGCAGCGTGAACGCCTGGGGGACGCCGCCTGGCTCGATCACGCGCGACTCGTCGTACTGCTCGCGGCCGTTGTCGAAGCGGAACAGGTGGATCTTGTCGTAGCGCGCCACGCACTCGCCGGCCGGGGAGAAAGCCAGACTGGTGTTGCGCACATGCCGGTCGCTGCCGGCCGCGAGCGGCAGCGTGCCGCCCACCACCCACAGGCCCAGCGCGCGGGCACTGCCGGCGAGGAACGACTGCACGGGCCCCTCGCCGAAGCGCTCGCGCACGGCGAGCTTGTCGCCGTCGCGCCGGCCCATGAGGCAGAAATATTCGGGCAGCACGGCGAGCTCGGCGCCGGCCGCCGCGGCCTGCGCCAGCAGCGAACGCGCGGCCTCCAGGTTGGCGGCCACGTCGGTGCCGGAGACGGTCTGCAGGGCGGCGATCTTCATGGCGGGCCTCGCGTTCAGCGGGTGGCGGATGCGTCCGGCGCCGCGGCGGCGCCGGTGGTCGGAGCGCCGCGCTCGACGCGCGTGACGCGCGGGTCCGTCCAGGTGCCGTCGACATGGAACTCCTGTGTCGCCGCCTTCATCAGCGGCTCGCGCAGGAACATCTGCGCGAGGAACGAGCCCAGGCCGATCGCGGGATTGATCACGCCGGCCACCAGCGAGGCGGTGCCGGCGTTGATCTCGGGGATGACGACCACCTTCAGGTCCTGCGTCTCGTGCGCGATGTCGGCCCGGCCCTCCATCAGCACCGCCGCGTTCACGCCCTTCATCTGCAGGTTGTTGGTGGAGGCGATGCCCTGGTCGATGGCGACGTCGCCGCGCACGAAGTCGAAGGCGAAGCCCTGGCTGAAGACATCGCGGAAGTCCAGGCTCAGCCGCCGCGGCAGCGACTGCAGGCTCAGCACGCCCAGCAGCTTCGCCAGGCCGGGATCGGCCTTGAGGAACTGCCCGCCCTGCACGTCGACATGGAAGCTGCCGGTGAGCGTCGGGTAGCCGAAGGCCAGGGGCGAGCCCAGCCAGGAGACGGTGCCCTCCATCTGCCCCCGGCCGCGCCGCACCACGTCCTTCATCCCGAAGCGCGCCAGCAGCTGGCCGGCGTCGGCGATGTCCAGGCGGAACTTCATGGCGGTGCGGCGCCGCTCGGCACCGCGCCCGCCGGGACGAGCGGCCGCCTGGGCGTCGAGCGCGGTCCAATTGCCCGAAGCCGAGAACGTCGCCTCCGGCACCGTCAGCACGAGCCTGTTCAGGCGCCACTCCCGCTCGCTGCCGTCCCGGGCGACGGCACCGGCGCCCCGGTTGACGGCGTCGATCTCCAGGCGCCCCAGCTTGCGCCCCTTCAGCTCGAAGTCCTCGACGACCACGTCGAGCGCCGGGATGCTGCTCGCCTGCTCGTCCAGCAGGTTCTCGACGTCGTGCGCCGCGGAGGCCGCCATGTTCATCCGCGCCAGGCGCGCGTACAGGCGTCCGGCCCCGGTGTCCCGGGGCTGCCGGTATTCCAGGTAGCCATTGAGTTCGTCGGCGTCCACGTTGGCCCGCCAGACGCTGCCCTCGCGCGAACCACCCACCACCACGTTGTGCAGCGGCCGCCCGTCGACGGTCAGATCGCGGGCCCGCACGGCCAGCGTGGTCGGCAGGTAGCCCATGGCGCCGGCGCCGTTGCCGGGCGGGGCCGCGCCGGTCCCGGGTGCCGCGGTGCCGGCGGCGCGCGCCAGGGCCGCCTGCCAGGCGTCCACGTCGAAGCGGTCCAGCTGCACGTTGGCCGTCACGCCCTCGGTCGGCATGGCGACGTCCTCGCCGGGCGCCAGGCCGACCGCGATGCTGCCGCGCACCACCTGCGGCTCGGCGCCCGCGAGGTCGCGCACGAAGCTCACCCGGGCCAGTCGGCCAACCTCCACCGACAGCTGGTCCTGCAGCCGGCCCCCGGGGGCGAGCGCCTCGCGCGTGAGGGCGGTTTCGTAGCGCAGCGGCAGGACGGCCTCGGCCGGCTTGTTCAGGGGCGCCGGCAGGTTGATCGCCAGGCCCTGCAGGTTGCTGGTGACCTGCACCTCGGGCGTGCCGCGGCGGAAGGCGAGCGCGAGGTTGTACGCCGCCGACCCGCTGAAGTCGCGGGCGAGTCGCGCCACGAAGCCCAGCTCGCGGGCCTGCCGCAGCCCGTCCGCGGTGACCGTGCCCTGGGCCTTGATCTGCACGACCGGTCCGTTCGCGCCGGGCGCCGGGCGCATGCCGCCTTCCAGGCGTACCTCGCCGCCCAGCGCGCGCGCCTGCACGCCGGACAGCTGGAAACCCTTGTCGGAGAACTGCACGGTACCGCGGGCGCGCGCGAGCAGCGGCGCGTCGGGCGCGATCTGCACGTCGTTCCCGGCCAGGGTGACCGTGCCCTGTACCTGCGACCGGGCCATCTGCTGCAGCGGCAACTGCAGCTGGAGGTCCACGTCGGCGTTGCCGCTGGCGCTGGCCTGCGCCAGCGCCCGGTTCGTCATCGCCGCCAGCGGCGAGGTGTTGACCAGGTTCAGGGCATCGTTCACCGGCCCGGCCACGCGGCCCTGCACCTGCACCTGCGTGTGGTGGAAGTCGGGAATCTGCGCGTCGGCGCGCACCTGCAGCCTCGGCAGGCCCTGCACCTGGGCGCGCACGTTGCTCACCTTCATGCCCTGGCCCTGGAAGTCCAGGTCGCCGGACACGCCGGCGAGCGCCGGCCAGGGCGCCTGGCCGTGCGAGAAGCTGCGCGGCACGTAGGCGTAGGTCACGTCGCGCACCTGCGCCGTGACGTGGAACTCGCCGCCCTTGTTGTCCGGGAACGGGAACTGGCCCAGGTCGCCGCGCACGCGGAACTTCGCCGTCGTGACCCGTCCGGCCTGCACCGATTCCTGCACGTAGTCGCGTGCATCCTTGGGCACCGCCAGCGGCAGGTAACGCCACACGCGCGCGCCGTTGGCGCGGTTCAGGCTGCCCTGCAGGTCCAGCGTTCCGGGGAAGCGGGGGGCGCCCGGCTGCCTGCGCGCATCCCCTGCCTGCCAGCGGGCCTGGACCTCGCCGGCGGCGTCGGGGTTGGCGAAGCGCGCGTTGCTGACGGTCAGCGCCGGCTGGCCCCCGCCAAGCTGCCACTGCAGGTCGGCGGAGAGCGTGTCCAGCGGCAGCACCGGGTCCTCGAACACGCCGGGGAACTCCAGGGCGCCCTGCTTGACCGCCAGTTTCGCCTTGCCGCCCGCCTGGTTGAGGTCGAAATCGACCGTGGCCCCGCGCACGCCCGGGGTGCCCGCCTTGCCCTCGGCACCGGGCCGCGCCGCGATCTCCAGGCCGCTGGCGCGCCCACGCGCCTCATAGCTCTGCGGCGCCTCCAGCGAGCCTTGCCAGCGGGCCTGGATCTTCTCCACCAGTCCCCGCGGCGAGTAGGCCGCCAGCGCCGAGTGGGTGGGCGCGCCCAGCGGCAGGCGGCTGGCGACCTGGCTGAGCGCGCCCAGGTCCAGCATGTCCGCGTTGAGTTCCCCCCTCGCCGGCACCTGCCCCTCGGCACCCGTCCAGGACACGGAGAGGTTGCCGCCCGGCCAGCGCTGGCCGTCCTGCGTCAGGAACTGCAGGTCCTGCGTGTGGAACTCGAAGCCGCCGGCCAGCTTGCGCCCGCCCAGGCGTCCCGACACGGACTGGAGGGCGAGCGGCTGCAATTGGGGATCCAGCGTCACGCTGACGTCTCGCAGGGCCACGTCCGCGGTCCCGCCCACGACCCGGCCCCGGTCCACGTCGGCCCAGGCGCGCAGCCGCCCGGCGCCCTGCTCGATGCGGAAGCCCAGGTCGGCATAGCGGCGCAGCTGCGACAGGTCGATGCTGGCGAAGTCGCCGTACACCTCCCCGCTCCACTGCTGCCAGCGGCCGGAACCCGTGGACAGCAGGGGCTGGCGGAACACGGCCGCCAGCGTGAACCGTCGGCCCCATTCCGGCGGCGGTGTCGCATCCAGGCGCAGCAGGTGGCGCCGGACCTGGTTGCGCGCGACGAAGTCCACCTGGTCCAGGGCCAGCGGCGGGGCGCCGCGCTGTTCGTCGGTCCAGCGGACCTGGCCGCCCTCGATGACGAACTCCCCCTGCCGGAAGAACCAGTCCAGCGCCCGGCTGTCGTCGCCGCCGGCGCGCGAGAGGTCCAGGCCGGCCACGAAGATGCGCCCGTCCGGCGCGCGCCGGATGTCCAGCTGCGGGTGGGCGATGTACAGCTGCGCGAAGCCCAGGTTCCACAGCGAGCGCGGCGACAGCGCCACCTCCACCACCGGCAGGGTGAGGGCGGGACGGCCCTGCGCATCCTGCAGGACGACGTCCTGCAGGGTGAAGGACGGGATCAGCCCCTCGCTGCGGGCGCTGATCGCGCCGATGCGCACCGGAATCCCCAGCACCCGGCTGGCCCGCATTTCCAGCGCGGGACGCAGCTCGCCGATTCGCGGCACAATGAATTCATGAAGCGCCCCCCACGCCAGCGCCAGCAGCAAGGCCGCCGCCAGCAGCAGCCACAGGGACCACTTGACGGCTGCTGCGAACAACCTCAGCACGCGTGAGGGAATCGGCGGCGTCGGATTCATGAATACTTCGGACAGGCGGGAATTATGACCCTGGGCGCCGCGCCGGGTTCGCGCGACGAGGACACGGCCGCCCCCGGCGGCCCGGGAGGCGGGCGACCGCTGGCAGGCGCCCCGGTCGAGGGCCCGCTGTCAGGCCATTCGCGCTTCGCCCAGCGGCTGCGGCGCCGCTATGCGGCCGAACTGCCCCTGCTGGCACCCGGCGTCCCCGGGCCCGCGACGATCCCTGCCGCCTACGAGGCGCTGCGCGCGCGCGGCCACGACGTCGCCTCCGGCCTGCGGGTGCTGCGCCAGCTGGTGATGGAGCGGCTGGTCACGCTCGATTGCGACCAGCAGGCGCCGCTGGCGGCGATCACCGGCGCGATCACCAGCCTGGCGGAATTCGCCCTGGACGTCGCCTGCGAGCACGCCTTCGCGGAGCTGGACGCGGTGCACGGTGCCCCGCTCGGCGCCGACGGGTCACGCTCGCAGCTGTGGGTGATCGGCATGGGCAAGCTGGGCGCTCGCGAGCTCAACGTGTCCAGCGACATCGACCTGATCTACGTCTACGACCAGGACGGCGAGACCGCCGGCAGCGCCGAGGGCCGCGGGCGCATCACCCACCACGAGTACTTCGCCAAGGTCGTGAAGATGATCTTCGGGCTGATCGGCGACGTCACCGAGCACGGTTTCGTGTTCCGGGTCGACCTGGCCCTGCGCCCGAACGGCAATTCCGGCCCGCCGGCGGTGTCGCTGGGCGCGCTGGAGGACTACCTGCAGGTGCAGGGCCGCGAGTGGGAGCGCTTCGCCTGGATGAAGAGCCGGGTGGTGGCGCCGCGCAGCAGCATCGCCAATGGTTCGGCGCGGGCGCTGGGGGCGGTCGTGCTGCCCTTCGTGTTCCGGCGCTACCTGGACTACAACGTGTTCGAGTCGCTGCGCACGCTGCACCGCCAGATCCGCGAGCACGCCTCGCGGCGCGCCGCCGGCCGGCCCGAGCGCGCCAACGACGTCAAGCTCTCGCGCGGCGGCATCCGCGAGATCGAGTTCATCGTGCAGCTGCTGCAGGTCGTGCGCGGCGGCCAGTTCCCCGAGCTGCGCACGCGCCCGACCCTGCTGGCCCTGGAGCGGCTCGCGGCCGCCGGCCTGATGTCGCAGGATACGGCGGGCGCCCTGGCCGCGGCCTACACCTTCCTGCGCCGGGTCGAGCACCGCATCCAGTACCTGGACGACCAGCAGACTCACGTGCTCCCCACGGGCTGCCGGAACGACGAGGACGATTCGGACCTGGCCTGGATCGCCCGCACCCTGGGCCATGCCGACTGCCGCCCCTTCCTGCTCGAGCTGGACGGGCACCGCGAGTTCGTCGCCGACGAATTCGACCGCCTGCTGGGCGGCACCCAGGAGTGCAAGGGCTGCAACGGCAGGAACGGCAAGGCGGCGGCGCCCGACCTGGACACGATCATCGAGACCCTGCCGGCGCAGCTGCAGCAGCGCATCCAGCGCTGGCGCGGGCACCCGCGCGTGCTGGCGCTGCGCGACGACGCGCGCCAGCGCCTCACGCGCCTGGTGGCCCGCACCGCCCAGTGGCTGCGTGAAGGCCGCGTCGGCGAGGAGTCGGCCGTGCGCATGGCCGACTGGATCGAGCCGCTGCTGCGGCGCGAGAGCTACCTGGCGCTGCTGTGGGAGCGCCCCGCGGTGCACGAGCGGCTGCTGCGCCTGCTGGGCGCGGCCCGCTGGCCGGCGCGCTACCTGATGCAGCACCCGGGCGTGATCGACGAACTGGCCAGCGAAGGCCTGCTCACCGAGCGCTTCAGCGCCCCCGACTTCGAGCGCGACCTGGAGGACCGCAAGCGTTCCCTGCAGCGCACCCGCGAGGCGGACGACGAGGCGCTGCTCAATTTGCTGCGCCGCGCGCACCACGCCGAGCTGTTCCGCACCCTGGCGCGCGACGTCGAGGGCGTGCTGACGGTGGAACAGGTGGCCGACGAACTGAGCGCGCTGGCCGACACCACGCTGCGGGTCACCGCGCGCTGGTGCTGGGAGCGCCTGAAGCAGCGGCACCGCGACGCGCCCCTGTTCGCGATCCTCGGCTACGGCAAGCTGGGGGGCAAGGAGCTGGGCTACGGCAGCGACCTGGACATCGTGTTCGTCTTCGAGGACGAGGACGAGCGCGCCCCGGAGATCTACGCCGCCTACGTGCGCAAGATCATCAACTGGCTGTCCACCAAGACCGCCGAGGGCGACCTGTTCGAGATCGACACGGCGCTGCGGCCCAACGGCAATTCCGGCCTGCTGGTGACCACCTTCCACGCCTACGCAAACTACCAGGAAGGCCGCGGCAGCAACACCGCGTGGACCTGGGAGCACCAGGCGATGACCCGCGCACGCTTCGTCACGGGCCTGGAGGCGCTGCGGCCGCGCTTCGACACCGTGCGCGAGAGCGTCATCACCGCGCCGCGCGACGTCGAGGCGCTGGCGCGCGAGATCGTCGCCATGCGCGAGAAGGTGCGCGCGGCCCATCCGGTGCGGGAGGGACGCTTCGACCTGAAGCACAGTCCGGGCGGCATGGTCGATGCCGAATTCGCGGTGCAGTTCCTGGTGCTGTCGCGGGCCCGCAGCCACCGCGAGCTGATTCCCAACGTGGGCAACATCGCGTTGCTGCAGCGCGCCGAGGCGGCGGGACTGCTGCCCGCGGGGGTCGGCCTGGCGGCCGCGGACGCCTACCGCGAACTGCGCCGGCACCAGCACCGCGCCCGCCTGAACGAGGAATCGACGCAGTTCGCGCAGGACGAACTCTCGGCCGAGCGCGATGCGATCCTCGCGCTGTGGCGCCACGTGTTCGGCTGAACGCCGGCTCAGCCCGCCGCGCGGATCCTCTGCACCAGGCGGGTGGTCGAATAGCCCTCGACGAAGGGAATGGCCAGCGCCCGGCCGCCATAGGCCTCGACCAGGGCGGTCTCGGCCAGCTGGCGCATGTCGTAGTCGCCGCCCTTGACGTACACCTGCGGCCTCAGTTCGGCCAGCAGTTGCACCGGCGTGTCCTCTTCGAACCAGGTCACCAGGCTCACGGATTCCAGCGCCGCCATCACGATGGCGCGGTCGGCCTCGCTGTTCAGGGGACGGTCCGGACCCTTGCCGAGGCGGCGGGCCGAGGCGTCGGTGTTGAGCGCCACCACCAGGCTGCCACCCAGGGCCCGCGCCTGCGCCAGGTAGGTGACGTGGCCGCGGTGCAGCACGTCGAACACGCCGTTGGTGAAGACCACCGGGGCCGGCAGCGCCGCCAGGCGCGCCGGCGCGTCGCGCCGGGCGACGATCTTGGCCAGGAAGGCCGGCTCGTTCACGCCGCGCTCGGCGCCGCGCCGCCCGGCGCGAGGCTGGCCTGCAGCTCCTTGCGGTAGCGGTTGAGCTCCTGCACGCTCTTGAAGCTGCGGTCCATCAGCAGGCTCAGGTTGTGCAGGATGCGGTCGACGACCTTGTTCTCCCAGACCGCGTCGAAGCGGATCTGCTGGTCCAGCCAGTGCTCCAGCCATTCGGGGTTGGGCAGGCGGGACTGGATGGTGTCGCGCGGGAACAGGGCCTTGTTCACATGCAGGTTGGTCGGATGCAACGCCTGCGCCGTCCGGCGCGCGCTCGCCATGAGCACGCCGACCTTGGCGAAGGCGGCCTGGGCCTCCACCCCGAACTTGCCGATGGCGCGCTTCATGTAGCGCAGGTACGCGCCGCCGTGGCGCGCCTCGTCCTGGCTGAGCGTCTGGTAGATGTGCCGGATCACCGGCTCGGTGTGCCACTCGGCGGCACGCCGGTACCAGTGGTTCAGCCGGATCTCGCCGCAGAAATGCAGCATCAGCGTCTCCAGCGCCGGCGCCGGGTCGAACTCGAACCGGATCTGGTGCAGCTCCTCCTCGGTGGGGACCAGGTCGGGACGGAAGCGGCGCAGGTACTCCATCAGCACCAGCGAGTGCTTCTGCTCCTCGAAGAACCAGATCGACATGAAGGCCGAGAAGTCGCTGTCGTTGCGGTTGTCGCGCAGGAACATTTCCGTGGCGGGCAGGGCAGCCCACTCGGTGATCGCGTTCATCTTGATGGTCTGCGCCTGCTCCTCGGACAGCAGGGACGCGTCGAACCGGTCCCAGGGGATGTCCTTGTCCATGTCCCAGCGGACGGACTCGAGTTGCTTGAACAGTTCCGGGTAAAGCATGTCGGTTCTCATGTAACCAAACATTTTAATTCGGGGGCGTGACAGCCGCTTGACGCCAGCCTTCCATCAGGACGGGCATCAGGGCGATGTCCGGAACCGCCTCCACCCCCGGCGGCAGGTGCCGCTGCCGGGCGAGGCTGCCGCCCCCGGCCCAGATCCCGGTCCGGGCCGGCAGGCGGCGGCGCAGTTCGGCCAGCGCCTCGGTCGCCTGGGCGGGACGGAAGCTGCTGGAAAAGCTCAAGGCCACGATGTCGGCCTCCACCAGCCGTGCCGCCGTGACGAGGTCATCCATGGGCACCTTGACGCCCAGGGACAGGCAGCGCCAGCCGTGCAGGCTGAGCATGGCCTCCGCCATCAGCAGGCCCAGTCCGTGGCCCTCCTGCGGCAGGGTCGCCATCAGCACCCGCGGGGCATCCCCGGGAGGCGCCGGCACGTTGCCGATCGCCTGCCGCAGCACCAGCTGCAGCGCCTCGGAGTAGATGTGCTCCTGCGCCACGCTCAGCTCCCCGCGCAGCCAGCCCTCGCCCACGGCCCGGTTCAGCGGCGCCACGTGCTCGGTCACGAAGCGCTCCAGGCCCATGCTCAGCAGGGCCTGCTGCAGCTGGCGGCGCACGCCGGGGACGTCGTGCGCCTTCAGCAGCTCCCAGTAGCCGGGAGGCGCCGCGGCGCGGGGCGCCTCGGCGGCCGGCGCGTCGGCCAGGGCCCGGAGTTCCTCGACGTCCCGGCCGACCAGCTTGCCCGGGCGGTGTCCGGCATCCATCAGCCGTTTCAACAGGCGCAGCTTGTCGACCTGCTCTCGCGGGTAGGTCCGCTCGCCCAGCGCATCCCGCCCCGGCTGCGGGAAGCCATAGCGGCGCTCCCACACCCGCAGTGTGTCCTTGGGCAGGCCCGTGTCCCGCTCGACCGCAGCGATCGACAGGGCCTCGCCCGCCGGTCCGGTCAGGGGCGAATCCAAGGGGCCTCCGGCTGCGTATCCATCAGGCGACACCTGGACATTTTCAGGGTCATGCACGTTTGTCCTAGACAAAATAGAATCACACGTTCATTATCCAGCCAAAATGAAGCTTTTAATCTCTTTTGTCCTGGTCATTTCCAGTTTTCTCCTGGGAACCGCACCCGCCCACGCTGCCGACGCCTGCCCGGCGTTGCTGCAGCACACCTTCCCCCGCCTGCAGGACGAGGCGCCCCAATCCCTGTGCCAGTACAGCGGCCGCGTGCTGCTGGTGGTGAACACCGCCAGCTACTGCGGCTTCACGCCCCAGTACAAGGGCCTGGAGGCGCTGTACGCGAAATACCGCGACCGCGGCCTGGTGGTGCTGGGGTTCCCGTCCAACGACTTCGCCCAGGAGACCGGCAGCAACAAGGAGATCGCGGATTTCTGCGAAAACACCTTCGGCGTCAAGTTCCCCATGTTCGCCAAGAGCGCCGTGCGGGGCAAGGACGCGAACGCCCTGTTCCGCGAGTTGGCCGCGCAGGCCGGACGCGCGCCTCTGTGGAACTTCCACAAGTACCTGATCGGCCGCGACGGCAAGGTGGTGGCGAACTACACCAGCCTCACCCGCCCGGACGACCCCGACCTGCTGCGGGCGATCGAGCAGCAGCTCTCCGCGCGCTGAGGCAGTCATGCGACTCGCGCACCGACGCGCCGCCCTGACGGGACCGTGCTTCACAAAAATTTACCTGCGCGCCGCGCGGGCGCGGGGAACCCGTGCGGCGCGGGCCGACTCCATCAGCGCAAGAGGCAGGGAGCCGGAACCGACAGGTTTTTGCTGCTGCGAAGTCGTCCGGGCCGCACGGCCCAGGATGCAATCCCGAGGCGATTCTTCTCCTCCTCCCTCCCTCCCTCCTTCGTCGCGGGGCGCTTCGCAGCACTTTTCTATCGCGCGGGGACGGCGGCCATGAAGGCCGCCGTCATCGGCGCCGGCATCGCCGGCCTGGCCGCCGCGCACCGCCTGGGGCCGCACGCCCAGGTCACCCTCTACGAGGCAGGCCGCCACTTCGGCGGCCATGCCCACACGGTCGATATCACCCTGCCGGACGCGCAGGGAAGGCCCGTCACGCACGGCGTCGACACCGGCTTCCTCGTCTACAACGAACGGACCTATCCGCACCTGGTGCGCCTGCTGCGGCAGCTGGATGTCGCGACGGCGCCCGCCGACATGTCGTTCTCCGTGCAGGTGCCGCAGGCCTTCGGCGACGAAGGCCTGGAGTGGAGCGGCAGCTCGCTGGCCAGCGTGTTCGCGCAGCCGGCCAACCTCGCCCGCCCGCGCTTCTGGCGCATGCTCGGTGAACTGCTGCGGTTCAACCGGCTGGCCACGGCCATCGCGCAGGCGGCGGCCGACGGCGAACTGCGCCAACCCCTGGGGGAGTTCCTGCGCACCCACGGCTTCTCCCCCGAGTTCGAGCAGTGGTACCTGCTGCCGATGATCGGCTGCATCTGGAGCTGCCCCACCGAGCAGATGCTGCGCTTCCCGGTGGGCACGCTGATCCGCTTCTGCCACAACCACGGGCTGCTGCAGGTGGCCGACCGGCCGCAGTGGTACACGGTGCGCGGCGGCTCGCGCGAGTACGTGCGCCGCATCGTCGCCGGCCTGCGCGATGCCCGGCCGGCCACGCCCGTGCGCGAACTGCGGCGCGAGGCGGACGGCGTGCAGGTGCGCACCGACGCCGGCTGGGAGCGCTTCGACTGCGCCATCCTCGCCTGCCACACCGACCAGGCGCTGGCGCTGCTGGCCGACCCCAGCGACGAGGAAACCCGCGTGCTGGGCGCGATCCGATACCAGGCCAACCGCGCGGTGCTGCACACCGACGTTTCGGTGCTGCCGACGCGGCGCGCGGCCTGGGCGGCCTGGAATTTCGAGCGCGCCGCCGGCGACGTCGGCACCCGGCCGGTGTGCTTGCACTACCTCCTCAACAAGCTGCAGCCGCTGCCCTGGGAGCAACCGGTGGTCGAGACGCTGAACCCGGTGCGGCCGATCGCGCCGGAGCATGTGCTCGGCGAATACGAGTACGCGCATCCGGTGTTCGACGAGCGGGCCGTGCAGGCCCAGTCCGAACTGGGCGCGATCCAGGGTCGGCGCCGCACCTGGTTCGCCGGCGCCTGGGCGGGCTACGGCTTCCACGAGGACGGCCTCAAGGCCGGACTGCTCGCCGCCCAGGGCGCGCTGGTGCAAGCCGAGATCGCGAACCAGGAGCTCACGGAGATGGCGGCATGAACGGCCCGCAGCTGGGCATCGGCCAGGTGCGCCACACGCGGCTGCGGCCGGTTCAGCGCGCCTTCGCCTATCCGACCTTCTTCCTGCTGCTGCCGATGCGCTCCCTGCGGGCGCGGGGCAGCGGCGCGCTGGCGCGCAACCGGCGCGCCCTCCTGGCCTTCCACGACCGGGACCACGGCGACGGCCGCGAGGACTCGCTGGCCTGGCTGGACGAGACCCTCCAGCGCGCCGGCATCCACGACGCCACCGGCGAGGCCTGGCTGCACTGCTACCCGCGCGTGTTCGGCTACACCTTCAAGCCGGTCAGCTTCTGGTACTGCCACCGCGAAGACGGCAGCCTGCGCGCCATCCTGGTGGAGGTGAACAACACTTTCGGCGAGCGGCATGCCTACCTGCTGGACGACCCGGCCTGGGGCGCCAACCTGAGCGCCCGCAAGGTCTTCCACGTTTCGCCCTTCTGCCCCGTGGAAGGCGGCTACCGCTTCCGCTTCCTGCTGGCGCCGCAGCGCGGGCGCACCGTGGCGCGCATCGACTACGAGGACGACCGGGGCCTGCTGCTGCAGACCAGCGTGAGCGGCAGCCTGCAGCCGGCCACCCGCGCGGCCCTGCGTTCCGTGCTGTGGCGCCAGCCCCTGCTCACCCTCGGCATCACCGCCCGCATCCACTTGCAGGCGCTGCGCCTGTGGCTGGCCCGGGTGCCGGTGTTCCGCAAGCCCCCCGCCCCACCTGCCTTCCTGAGCAGATGACAAGCCCATGACCACCACGACCACCGTCCGGACCGTCGCCTGGCCGCCAGGCATCCCCCCTGCCGCGCGCGCCGCGCTGAAGCTGCTGGCGCAGCTGCGCCACGGCACACTCACCCTGCACCTGCCCGATGGCAGCGCGCAGCGCTTCGGCGAGGGCGAGCCGCATGCGGCCCTGCATCTCGCGAGCTGGCAGCCCTTCACCCGGGCCCTGCGCAGCGGCGACATCGGTTTCGCCGAGAGCTATGTCGACGGCGAATGGAGCACGCCCTCGCTGCCCGACCTGCTGCGGCTGGTGCTGCGCAACCGCGAGGCACTGGAGGCGGGCATCCACGGGCACTGGTGGGGCCGCCTCGCCTACCGCCTGCGACACCTGCTCCATCGCAACACGCGCGCGGGCAGCCGCCGCAACATCCACGCGCACTACGACCTGGGCAATGCGTTCTACGCGCTGTGGCTCGATCCCTCCATGAACTACTCGGCGGCCTGCTTCGACGGCCAGCCCGGTCAGGACCTGGAGCAGGCGCAACGGGTGAAGATGCGCCGCGCCCTGCAATCGGCGCAGGTCGGCCCCGGCACCCGCGTGCTGGAGATCGGCTGCGGCTGGGGCGCGGTCGCCGAACTCGCCGCCGGCGAATTCGGCGCGCACGTCACCGGCGTCACCCTGTCGACCGAGCAGCTCGCCTGGGCCCGCGAGCGCCTGCAGCGCGCCGGCCTCGCGCCGCAGGCCGACCTGCGCCTTCAGGACTACCGCGACATCGCCGACGGACCCTACGACGCGATCGTCTCGATCGAAATGCTGGAGGCCGTGGGCCGCGAATGGTGGCCCACCTACTTCCGCAGCCTGCGCCGCCTGCTCAAGCCGGGTGGACGGGCTTGCATCCAGACCATCGAGATGGCGGACGACCTGTGGCCGCGCTACATCCGCTCCACCGACTTCATCCAGCAGTACGTGTTCCCGGGCGGCTGCCTGCCCTGCCCGGCGGAGTTCCGCCGGCAGGCGGAGGCCGCCGGCCTGCGCATCGTGGCGAGCCACGCCTTCGGCGCCGACTACGCAGAGACGCTGCGCCGCTGGCGCGAGCGCTTCCTGGCGCGGCGCGCCGAGGTGCTCGCCCTGGGCTTCGACGAAAGGTTCATCCGGCTATGGGAGTTTTACCTGGGCTACTGCGAGGCAGCCTTCGCGGCGGGCAGCACGGACGTCGTGCAGTACACGCTGCAGCCGGCCTGAGCGCGGTGCTGCTGGCGAGCGCCGCCCTGGCAGCCGCCGGCACCCCGCACGACGGCGCCTGGCGCGAAGTGGCGGCCTCCCTGCAGCCGGCCGGCAGCGGCCGGCTGGACTGGTTCGGCCTGCGCCTGTACGAGGCGAGGCTGTGGGTCGGCCGCGGCTTCCGGGCCGACGCCTTCGACCGCCACGCCTTCGCGCTGGAACTGCACTACCTGCGCGACTTCCGCGCGGCCGACATCGCGCGGCGCTCGCTGCAGGAAATGGAGCGGGCCGCGGCGATCCCCGCCGCGCAGGCCCGGCAGTGGCAGGAACAGCTGCAGCGACTGCTGCCGGACGTGCGCGCGGGCGACCGCATCGCCGGCGCCTACCTGCCGGGCCGGGGCGCGCGCTTCTACGTCAACGGCCGGCCGGCCGGCGAGATCGACGACCCGCGCTTCGCGTCCCTGTTCTTCGGCATCTGGCTGGCGCCCACCACGTCCGAGCCGCGCCTGCGCGAGTCGCTGCTGGCGGGGACGCCGCAGTGAGCACGGCAACGCTGCGCTTCACCGCCGGCGACGGCTGGCGCTACGGCCTGCTGGGCCTGCCGCTGGCCTTCGCCGCGCTGCCGCTGTACGTGATCCTGCCGAACCACTACGCGCGCGCCTACGGCGTGCCGCTGGCCGCCCTGGGCAGCCTGTTGCTGGCGGCGCGCCTGCTCGATGCGGTGACGGACCCCTGGATCGGGCGGCTGTGCGACCGCGCCTACGCCCGCTCCACGGGCCGGGTCCTGGCTTTCGGCGCGGTGGCCGCCGCCGCACTGGCCCTCGGCTTCGCCATGCTGTTCCATCCCCCCGTGCGCGGCACCCCGGCGCTGCTGGCCTGGCTGGCGGCCGCCCTGGTGCTCACTTCGCTCGCCTACAGCGTCCTGAGCATCGCGCACCAGTCCTGGGGCGCGATGCTGGGCGGCGACGAGGGCCGGCGCGGCCGCGTGGTGGCCTGGCGTGAGGGCTGGGGCCTCGCCGGCGTGCTGCTCGCCTCGGTGCTGCCGCTGCTGGCCGGCGTGACCGTGACGGCCCTGGTGCTGGCCGCCACCCTGGCCCTGGGATGCGTGGCCTGGTCCGCCGCGCCGCGGCCGCAGCCGCAGGCCCGCACCGCCAGCACGGACTGGCGGCTGCCCTGGCGGGTCCCGCGCTTTCGCACGCTGCTGCTGGTGTTCGTGATCAACGGCCTGGCCAGCGCGATCGCGGCGACGCTGGTGCTGTTCTTCCTGCAGGACCGCCTGGCCGTGCCGGCCGCGGTCCAGCCCCTGTTCCTGGGCGCGTACTTCCTGAGCGCCGCGCTGGCCTTGCCGGGCTGGCTGGCCCTCGTGCCCCGGATGGGGCTCGCCCGCACCTGGCGCGCCGGCATGCTGCTGGCCGTCGCCGGCTTCGCCGCGGCGGCCTGGCTGGGCGAAGGCGACGGCGGCTGGTTCCTGGGCATCTGCATCGTCTGCGGCGCCGCGCTCGGCACCGACCTGGCCCTGCCCGGGGCGATGCTGGCCGGCGAGATCGGCGCGGCCGGCCACGCCGGGCGCGGCGAAGGCGCGTACTTCGGCTGGTGGAACTTCGCGGCCAAGCTGACCCTGGCGCTGGCCGCCGGCGGCGTGCTGCCGCTGCTGGCCCCGGCCGGCTACGTCCCCGGCGCACGCGAAGCCGCGTCGCTGGAGGTCCTCACTTTCGCCTATTGCGTGCTGCCCTGCGGCCTCAAGCTCGCGGCCGCCGGCCTGCTGCACGCCAACTTCCTGCGGAGAGCACGATGAAAAGAAGAGGCCTGCTGCTGGCCGCACCCGTCCTGCTGGCGGGTTGCGCCTCCCCCGAGGTGGGTTCGTACCGCGGCGAGCAGCCGCCGCTGGACCTGCGCGCGTACTTCGACGGCCGGGTGGACGGCTGGGGCCTGTTCATGGACCGGCAGGGCAAGGTGGTCAAGCGCTTCACCGTCGCCATGGACTGCAGCTGGCGCGGCGACGAGGGCGTGCTGGACGAGCACTTCGTGTTCTCCGACGGCACCCGCCAGCAGCGCGTGTGGCACCTGCGCCGCGGCGCCGACGGCCGCTACACGGGGCGCGCCGGCGACGTGGTCGGCGAGGCGCAGGGCCAGGCCGCCGGCAATGCCTTCCACTGGAACTACACCCTCGCCCTGCCGGTGGACGGCCGGGTCTGGGACGTGCAGATGGACGACTGGATGTTCCTGGTGGACCGCGACGTGCTGCTCAATCGCACGACCATGAGCAAGTTCGGCCTGCGCCTGGGCGAGGTCATGATCTCCTTCCGGAGGCCGCGGTGACCGCCGCCCTGTTCTCCCTGCCCACCGCCCGGCGCCCGCGGCACTGGTGGCAGCCGCTCAACCCGCGCCTGGCCGACTGGCCGCGGCTGCGCGTTTGGATCGTCGGCGCCTCCAGCGGCATCGGCCGCGCCACCGCGCAGGAGCTGCACGCGCGCGGCGCCACCGTGTACGCCAGCGCCCGCAGCGCGGCGCCGCTGGGCGACCTGGCCCGGGCGCACCCGGGCCTGGTGGCGCTGCCGGCCGATGCCTGCGACGCCGGCCAGCTGCGCGCCGTGGCCCGCCAGGTCCTGCAGGAAGGTCCGCTGGACCTGGTGATGTACTGCGCCGGCACCTATGCGCCGATGCGCGCGACCGCCTTCGACCTCGAGGTGGCGCGGCACCACCAGGACGTGAACTACGTCGGCGCGCTGAACCTGCTCGACGCCGTCCTGCCCGCGATCCTGGGCCGCGGCGGCCACATCAGCCTCGTCTCCAGCGTCGCCGGCTACCGCGGCCTGCCCGACGCCCTGGCCTACGGCCCCACCAAGGCGGCGCTGATCCAGCTCGCGGAGATCCTGCACCTGGAACTGCGCGACCTGGGCATCGGCGTCAGCGTGGTGAATCCGGGCTTCGTCGACACGCCGCTCACCGCGCAGAACCGCTTCCGCATGCCCGCGCTGCAGACGCCGGAGCAGGCGGCGCAGGCCATCGTGCAGGGCTGGGAACGCGGCGACTTCGAGATCCACTTCCCCCGCCGCTTCACGCTGGCGCTGAAGCTCCTGCGCCTGCTGCCGTTCCGACTGTACGAGGCGCTGGTCAAGCGCCGCACGGGGCTGTGAGCATGGACCGCGAGCAGGCCGTCACGCGCATCGTGCAGCTGTTCGAGACGCTGGCGCCGCAGGACGTCGCGCGCCTGGGCGAGTTCTACATGCCGGATGCCTGGTTCAAGGACCCGTTCCACGAGGTGCGTGGGCTGGGCGAGGTGCAGCGCATCTTCGCGCACATGTTCGAGGCGCTTCAGGCGCCGCGCTTCATCGTGACCGCGCGCATCGTGCAGGGCGACCAGTGCTTCCTGGCGTGGGAATTCCGCTTCGCCTTCCGCAGCTGGCGGCGCGGCCGGGAGCAGGTGGTGCGCGGTGGCTCGCACCTGGGCCTGGCCGCCGACGGCCGCGTGGCCTGGCATCGCGACTACTGGGACGCCGCCGAGGAGCTGTACGGCAAGCTGCCGCTGCTGGGCGGCCTGATGCGCTGGCTGGCCCGCCGCGCGGCGGCGTGAGGGTAGCGCGGCCCGCTAAACGGGGACCGTGTCGACGAAGCTCGGGCGCTGCACGAGCTTCTCCTGCAGCTTGGCGAGGTTGGGGTAGGTCGTGCGCCAGTCGATCTCGGGGAAGCGGAAATCGACGTAGCCGAGCGCGCAGCCCACGGCGATGTCGGCCAGGCTCAGGTAGATGCCGGCGCAGAAAGGCTTCTCGCCCAGGCCCTGGCTCATCGCCTTCAGGCTGGCATGGGTCTTGGCGAGTTGG
The DNA here is from genome assembly GCA_028868995.1 of Burkholderiales bacterium. GTDB lineage: Bacteria > Pseudomonadota > Gammaproteobacteria > Burkholderiales > Burkholderiaceae_C > Ramlibacter. Next base: position 35,622 of record JAGWTH010000001.1, read on the forward strand.
CGGTCGATCCAGGCCTGGCAGCGCTGGGCCTTGGGCCGGCCGCCCCAGTGGGCCTCCAGGCGGGCGAGGATCAGTGCGTCCAGCACGCCGTCGGCCAGCGCCTCCCAGGTCTTGACCTCGGCGCGCTCGCGGCCCACCACGGGGATCAGCTTGCCCACGGGCGACAGGGTGTCCAGATATTCCACGATCACGCGCGAGTCGAACAGCGCCTCGCCGCCTTCCATGACCAGGCAGGGCACCTTGCCCAGGGGGTTGGACTGCATGATGGTGGTGTCGCCCGACCAGACGTCCTCCTCGACGAACTGGTAATCCAGCTTCTTCTCGGCCATGACGACGCGTACCTTGCGCACGTACGGGCTGCTGGTGGATCCGATCAACTTCATGGTCGCTGCCTAGCTTGTTCGTCTTCTGGCGTGAGGGGGACGGTTTCATTCTAGGGGAAGAGGATTTCCCTCCTGTCGTGCACCCGCGACAGGGCCCGCCGCCGGCAGCCCGGGGATGCGCCGCCTACAATCCGGGGATGCCACTCACTCCCATTTCCGCGCTGTCGCCGCTGGACGGCCGTTATGCCGCGCGGCTCGCGCCGCTGCGCCCGCTGATGAGCGAACAGGGCTACATGCATCGCCGCGTGCAGGTGGAGGTGTGCTGGTTCATCGCGCTGTCGGACGCCGGCTTCGCCGAGTTCAAGCCCCTGTCGCCGGGCGCGCGCACCTACCTGCTGGGACTGGTCAAGAATTTCTCCGAGGCCGACGCCGCCGCGATCAAGGAGATCGAGAAGACCACCAACCACGACGTCAAGGCGGTCGAATACTGGATCAAGTCCAAGTTCGAGGCCCGGCCCGAGCTGCGCGCTGCGAGCGAGTTCGTGCACTTCGCCTGCACCAGCGAGGACATCAACAACACCAGCCACGCGCTTCAGCTCAAGGCCGCGCGCGACCAGGTGATGCTGCCCGCGCTGGACGCGGTGATCGACAAGATGCGCGGCATGGCCCATGCATACGCGGCCGTGCCCATGCTCAGTCGCACACACGGCCAGACCGCCAGCCCCACCACGGTGGGCAAGGAGATCGCCAACGTGGTGGTGCGCCTGGCCGCGGCGCGCGAGCGCATCGCGGCGGTGAAGCTCATGGGCAAGATGAACGGCGCCGTGGGCAACTACAACGCCCACCTGGCCGCCTGGCCCGATTTCGACTGGGAGGCCTTCGCCCGCAAGGTGGTGGAGGGCGCCGAGCCCCTGGGCCTGGGACTGACCTTCCAGCCGTACAGCATCCAGATCGAGCCGCACGACTACATGGCGGAGCTGTTCGACGCGTTCGCGCGCGCCAACACCATCCTGGTCGACTGGTCGCGCGACGTCTGGGGCTACGTCAGCCTGGGCTACTTCAAGCAGAAGCTGCGCGAAGGCGAGATCGGCTCGTCGACCATGCCGCACAAGGTCAACCCGATCGACTTCGAGAACGCCGAGGGCAACCTGGGCCTGGCCAACGCGCTGCTCAGGCACCTGTCGGAGAAGCTGCCGATCTCGCGCTGGCAGCGCGACCTGACCGACTCCACGGTGCTGCGCAACATGGGCGTGGCCCTGGGCTACGCCGCGCTCGCCTACCACTCGCTGGGCGTGGGGCTGGCCAAGCTGGAACTCAACGAGGAGGCGCTGGCCGCCGACCTCGACGCCTCCTGGGAGGTGCTGGCCGAACCGATCCAGACGGTGATGCGCCGCTATGGCGTGCAGGGCGCCTACGAGAAGCTCAAGGCGGTGACGCGCGGCAAGACCGTGGCCGCCGAGGACCTGCATGCCCTGATCCGCTCGCTGGAGATCCCCCAGCACGAGAAGGACCGGCTGCTCGCCATGACGCCCGCCAGCTACACCGGCAAGGCGGCCGAACTGGCCCGCCGCTGCTGAGCCCGCGTTGGCCCTCAAGTCCACCGTCTTCAAGGCGCAGCTGGCGGTCGCCGACATCGACCACGGCTACTACGCCGACCACGCGCTCACCTTGGCGCGCCATCCCAGCGAGACCGACGAACGCATGATGGTGCGGCTGGCGGCGCTGGCCCTGCACGCCCACGAACTGCAGACCGTCTGCGGCGGCGACGGCACGCTCGCCTTCGGCAAGGGCCTGTCCGACCCCGAGGAGCCCGACGTGTGGCTGCGCGACTTCACCGGCGCCACGCGCCTGTGGATCGAGGTGGGGCAGCCGGACGACGTGGCGCTGACCAAGGCCTGCCGCAAGGCGGAGCAGGTCGCGGTCTACGCCTTCCACCACGCCGCCGAGGTGTGGTGGCGCGGGATCGGGACCAAGCTCACCCGCCTGGCCAACCTCTCGGTGTGGCGCATCCCCACCGAGGCCTCGCAGGCGCTGGCCGCGCTCGCGCAGCGCTCGATGCAGCTGCAGGCGACGATCCAGGAGGGCGTGCTGATGCTCGGGGACGGCGCGCGGCACGTGGACATCGAGCCGGTGCGGTGGAAGTAGCCGCTCAGGGCATTGCCCGCCCGCAGTTCCAGCACGACTCGAAGCCGCCCTCCACCAGTTCCCCGCAGGCGCAGCGCCAGCGGCGCTGCGGCAGGTTGGCCAGCTGGTCCAGCAGCTTGCGCGCCTCGCCGAGCTGTTCGTCGTGCGTGATCCAGATCTCCGGCAGGCACTGGTCGGGCGGGATCTCGCCGGCCACGCCGCTGAGGAACTGACGCTGCACGCTGGCGGCGATGCCGCCCTGGCGCAGCAGGTCCGCCCAGAGCGCGGCGATCGCGATGTTGGGGGCCCGCCGCAGCCGCCGCACGGTCAGGGGCCTTCCGTGCCCGCCGCGGCCCCGGCCGCACGCTCGGCGTAGCGGTTGAAGCGCCAGGCGTCGCCCAGCAGGGTGATGCGGCGCCAGACCTGGCGTTTCTGCGCCGGGCTCATCTCCGTCCAGCGCTGCACTTCCTCGAAGCTGCGCCCGCAGCCCTTGCACTCGGCGTCGCCCTGGCTGGTGGAGCAGATGGCGATGCAGGGCGTGTCCGGCTGGCTGTCGTACCAGGCCTTCCAGGCCGCATAGGCCCGGGGCGGGAAGCCGCGCTCCTCGGCCTCGTCCTCGCGGTGGAACACCATGAGCGCGTAGACCTCGGCCAGGGCGCGCAACTCGGGCGCCAGCGTCACCCCGTCGGGCGAGGGCCGGCGTTCGCGCCAGTAGTTGATGGCGGCTTCGATGTCGGTGATGTGGATGCCGGCCATGGCGGGAACGGGACGGGGGAAAGCGGGCGGACGGCGATGATAGCCCCGGCCTCCCCGGACGGCTGCGACTTGTGTTTTAATCCGGTCGAGCGAAGGGGAGTAGCTCCCTCTGGCGGTGCGTCGTCAATACGAAGCGCGAGCTTCCGGCGCACCGGGCGGCGGCCGGCATGGCCTCGCCGAGCAAGACCTTCGACCGGACCCGGGCGGTCCGGATCGAAGCTTCCCTCGCGGCCCCCGCAGCTCCGATCCGTCCCACCGGGCACTCCCCTGAGCCCGACCTGGAGCGCGTACGCATGGAATTCCTCTCCGCCGCCTGGTGGTCCGCCCTGCTGGCCATCATCCTCATCGACCTGGTGCTCGCCGGCGACAACGCGATCGTGATCGCCCTGGCCGCCCGCAACCTGCCGCAGCAGCTGCAGAAGAAGGCCATCTTCTGGGGCACCGTGGGCGCGATCGCCGTGCGCACGCTCATGACGGTCGGCGTGGTCTGGCTGCTGAAGATTCCGGGCCTGATGGCCGTCGGCGGCCTGGGCCTGCTGTGGATCGCCTACCGGCTGCTCGCCGAGGACGGCGACGGGGAGGACCACGGGCCGGCGGCCACCACCTTCTGGGGCGCGATGCGCACCATCGTGATCGCCGACGCGCTGATGGGCGTGGACAACGTGCTGGGCGTGGCCGGCGCCGCCCACGGGGCGATGGACCTGGTGGTGATCGGCCTGCTGGTGAGCGTGCCCATCGTGGTGTTCGGCAGCAAGGTGGTGCTGCGCCTGGTGGAGCGCTTCCCGGTGATCATCCACCTGGGGGCCGCCGTGCTGGCCTTCACCGCCGCCAAGATGATCGTCGGCGAGCCGCTGCTCGATCCGGTGTTCGACCCGCATGCAATTGCACGCTGGAGCACGTATGCTGTGTGTATCGCCGGCGTGCTCGCCGCCGGCTGGATGGCCACCCGCGGGCGCCGGCCCGACGCCCGCTGAGAAGCACCTGGAGGAACCATGGACAAGGTGATCGTGTATCTGGACGACCCGGGTTACGCCCGGCAGTGCATGCCCCGCGCCGAGGCAGGACCGACGCACTGGGTGCTGGTGGCGTGCGCGCCGCGCATGACCCATCGCATCAGCAAGTGGGTGAGCCACTCCGCACGGGAGAACTGGCGCACGAAGTGGGCCGACAAGCTGTTCGGACAGGTGGTGCCCCACCTGCAGGCCCGCGGCGACACCGTCACGCCGGTGCTGGCGCGCGGCCCGCTGCCCGAACTCACGCGCTCGCTGATGGCCGAACACGGCACGGCCCGCGTGCTGGACGTGCGCCGGCCCAAGCAGGACCAGCCGGGCGCGGGCGGCCGCTGGGCGCCCGGCGCGATCATGGGCCTGGGCGCCCTGCTGTTCCTCAGCCTCGACTTCTGAGCCCGCGCCGTGGCGGCTGGGGGTGCTATGCTCCCCGCCCATGGTCAAGCTGATCGCGAAATGGCTGCTGAGCGCCTCCGCGCTGCTGTTCGTGGCCTATGTCTACAGCGGCGTGCAGGTGCACGGCTTCGGCGCCGCCATGGCGGCGGCCCTGGTGATCGGGCTGCTGAACGCGGTACTGCGTCCCGTGCTGGTGATCCTCACCCTGCCGGTCACGCTGCTGACCCTGGGCCTGTTCCTGTTCGTGATCAACGCCCTGATGTTCTGGGCCGCCTCCGGCCTGCTGGAAGGCTTCGCGGTGCGCGGCTTCGGGGCCGCGCTGATCGGCTCCGTGCTCTACTCGATCGTGAGCATGGTGATCGACTCAGCGCTTGAGCGTCTCTTCGCGAACAAGTGACTGCATCGCGCGGGCGCGCGCGTCGATGATGGACGCCTCGATGTAGTCGTTGCCCGCCCTCCCGCGCCGGGCCAGGTCCTGGCCCGCCCGGAAGCGCTCCAGCGCCCCTTCGTAGTCCAGTTGCGCCGCATGCGCCTCCCCCTCCGCGCGCAGTCCGCGCAGGGGCTGCCCGTCGGCCCGCCAGGCCGAGGCCAGCAGCTGCCAGGCCGTGGCATCGCGCGGATGCCCGGCGACCCAGGTCCGCAGGCGCTCGGCGGCGTCCGCCGCATGGCCCGTGTGGACCTGCGCCTCGGAGACCAGCAGCAGCTCGGGCCGCTGCTGGCTGGTGGCATCCACCAGCTGCAGCACGCGCGGCCAGTCCTGCTGCCCCGCGGCGATCTCGGCGGCCAGCAGCCCCGCGAGCCGCTGCGCCGGCGCATCGCCGGCGGCCACCTGCTCCAGGGCGGCGAGGAGCTGCCGGGTCGCCGCCGCGTCACGCAGGCGTGCGGCCGCGAGCGCCCCGGCATAGAGAACTCCGGCCTGCCGGGCGCGCGGCTGGGAGGCGAGGTTGCTCGACTGCGCCTCGGCCACCAGCGCCCGCAGCGAGTCGACTCCGGGGTTGGAGATCACCCTGGCCCGGGCGGCGATCATCGCGTAGCGCAGCGTGGCCGGGATCGGCGTGTGCGGCAGCAGCTGCTGCCGCGCCTGCATGTCGGCCATGCGCTCGGTGGTCATCGGGTGCGTGCGCAGGTAGGGGTAGGCGCCGTCGTCGTTCAGCCGCGAGGCCTGCTCCAGCTTGTCGAACATGGTGACGAAGCCCTGCGGCCGGAAGCCGGCCTTGGTCATCACCGCGTAGCCGATGCGGTCGGCCTCGCGCTCCATGTCGCGCGAGTAGGCCAGCTGCTGCTGCATCGCCAGGCCCTGGCTGCCGGTGATGATGGCACCAGCCGCCTGCGGATTGCGGGTGCCGGCCATGATGCCCAGGAGCAGCGCCGCCAGCATCAGGGGGGTCTGCTGGCTCTGCTGGGTGACCTTGCGCGCGATGTGCCGCTGGGTCACGTGGCTCAGTTCGTGCGCCAGCACAGAGGCGAGTTCGTCGCGGTTCGCGGTGACCGCGATCAGGCCGCAGTTCAGCCCGAGCCAGCCCCCCGGCAGGGCGAAGGCGTTGACCGTGCGGTCCTTGCCCAGCAGCACGGTCCAGGCGAAACGCTCGTCGATGTCCGGGGTCAGCTCGCCGAGGGCGCGCGAGGCGTTCAGCAGGGCCTCCCAGATGCCCTGCACGTACTCCACGAGCACCGGGTCATCGATGTAGTCGGGGTCGCGATAGAGGTCGCGGGCGATGCGCTCGCCGATGCGGCGCTCGTCGCCGATGCTCAGCTCGTTGGGATCCCCCAGCTGCGGCAGCTGGGCCCGCACCGGCGCCGCCACCAGGGTCAGCGTCAGCGACAGGGACGCGGCCACCGCGGCGCGGCGGCGGGACAGGGCGAAGAACATCAGAAGGAGTCCAGCGGAAGGTATCCGATCGGGTCGGCGGTGCCGGCGTCCAGCAGCACGGTCCAGGCCCTGGCCGAGCGCGCCACCAGGGGCAAGTATGCCGCGTGGGCGGCGTCGTGCCCGGTGCGGCGCAGCACGGCCTCGATCTCGGCGGCACGCTGCGGGAACCTCTGCTCCAGCTGGATGATGGGCCGGGCCGCCTTGAGCACCTCGCCACGTGCGACCCCGTAGGGCTCCCAGAGTTCCGTGCGGGCCGCCAGCGGCAGGCCGTTGAGCGCGGCCATCGTGAAATCGGACTCCTCCCGGGCATTGCGGAAGGGGCGCAAGGCGATGACCGTGGGCCCGCCCGGCGGCGCGAGCTGCATGCCGGCGGGCACCCTGGACGCCAGCTCGGGGGGGATGTCGACCTGGTGCACGACCCGGAACCGGTCGTACTCGAACACCATGTGGACGGGACGCGCGAGGTGGACGGTCCACAGGCCGTAGGCCAGGCCGGCGAGCTGGACGAGCACGATGACGACGAGGTCGCGCTTGAGCAGGTCTAGGCCCTTGCCAGGATTGAACACCGCGAAGGTCAGCAGCGGGCCGAGCACGATGTCCACCGACACCACCAGCTGGAACAGCTCGCGGCCGCCGGAGATCTCGCGGTAGGGATAGGGGTACCAGAGCTCGAACACCAGCAGGGCCGTGAGCACCGCCACCAGCACGCTGAGCACCAGGTGGATGGACGCGGCCCGCAGGCGGGCGCGCCCGTCGAAGGTCGTATGATGCCCCGAAGGCAAGGATTCCTGCTGCATGAACGGACTCACCCATTTCGACGCCGAAGGACAGGCCCACATGGTGGATGTCGCCGCCAAGGCGTCCACCCGCCGGGTGGCGATCGCCGAGGGCCGGATCGAGATGCTACCGGCGACCTTCGCCCTGATCCAGAGCGGCAATGCAAAGAAGGGTGACGTCCTGGGCGTGGCGCGCATCGCCGGCATCCAGGGGGCCAAGAAGACCAGCGAGCTGATCCCGCTGTGCCATCCGATCGCGCTGACGCGGGTCGCGATCGAATTCGAGCTGCAGCCGGCCGAGGGGAGCCGTCCCCCGGCGGTGGTCTGCCGGGCGACCGCCGAGACCGTGGGGCCGACGGGCGTGGAGATGGAAGCACTCACCGCGGTCAACGTCACCCTGCTCACGGTCTACGACATGTGCAAGGCAGTGGACCGCGGCATGACGATCACCGGCGTGCACCTGCTGGAAAAGCACGGGGGGAAGTCGGGGAGCTACGTCGCTCCCTAGCGGGGCTCGTTGCGCTGCCTGCTGCGCCAGGCCTCGTAGTCGCGGGGAAAGGCCGCCCGGTAGCGCGCCTGCAGCGCCTGCGCTTCCCGGTCGCGGCCCAGCAGGGTTGCGCTCTCGATGGCGCGCTCGATCACGCGCGGCTCCGGCGAATAGTGCAGCACGTCCAGCGCCAGCGCGTACAGGCGCTGCGCGTTCGACTGGTCCGGCGCCTCCAGCGTGATCTCGGCGAAGCGCGCCTGGCCCGAGAAGAGCCACGAGCGCCGCACCTGACCCAGGGTGTCGTCGGCCCAGGGGACGAGGCGCTCCTCCAGGGCGATGTAGATCTGCGTCACCCGGGCATAGTCCCAGGCCGCGTAGCCCAGGGCAGCCGCCATCAACGCCCCGCCGGCGAGGGCGGGCAAGCGCGACCGTGCGCCGGCCGACGCAGGCGCGGCGAGCAGCCAGCCCAGGCTGGCACCGAAGGCGATCTGGAACGGGCCGTACCACAGCGGGTACTCCAGCAGGCTGTGCAGCAGGATCAGCGCCGCGACCGCCCAGGCGAGCTGCCGCCGCGGCTCGGCCTCGCGCCAAGGCCGCTGCCGCCAGGCCCAGGCCAGCGCGCCCACACAGGCCAGGGCCGCCAGCGGCACCCCCAGTTCGACCGCGAGGTGCAGCGGCAGGTCATGGGCGTTGTCCAGGATGTCGCAGAAGCGCGGCCCGGCATACAGGGTGTCGAAGTGCGCGAAATCCAGTTCACCCCAGCCCCAGCCGGTCCAGGGCTTCATGGCGACCAGGTGCAGCACATTGGACCAGAGGACGATCCGGCTACTGCAAGGCTCGCCGCCGCCCATCCGCCCCCACAGCGTGCGCGCCGGCATGGCGCCGGTGGTGAGGTCCAGCAGCACCGGCAGCAGCACCGTGGCGCCGAAGTACGCGAGCACCGCCAGGGCGCACAGCTGCAGGCGCTCGCGCCGCGCGGGTCCGGCCCACAGGGCGGCCAGCACGGTGAGCACGAGGCCCTGCAGCATGCCGGTGCGCGACACCGAGGCCGCGCTGCCCGCCGCCAGCAGCGCCAGCAGGCCCGCCGCGACCGGCCGCCGCAAGGGAACGGTGCCGAACAGGACGACGGCGCCGCCGACCCAGCACAGCGTCGCGTACTGGTTCGGCTGGCGCAGGTTGGCATAGGCCTCGCCGGCCTGCGCGATGTTGGCCCACGGCGCGAACCAGGGCGACAGGCCGAAGTACTGGACCAGCCCCAGGACCGCGCTGACCGAGGCCGCCGAGAGGAAGCCGGCCTGCAAGCCTTGCGCGATCTCCGGGTCGCGCGCGAAACCGGCAGCCAGCACCGCGAGCAGCAGGCCCGCGGCCAGCATCACCACCTCGGGCCGCAGCGGCAAGTGCGGCAGCGCCGCCCAGGCCACCACCCCGGCGGCCGCGGCCAGCAGGCCGCGCGGCAACGCCGGCCGGGCAGGGCCGGTGGCGGCCAGGATCCACAGGGCGATGCCGCAGGCGGCGCTCACCAGCCAGGGCATCACGGCGGGCGAGGGGCCGAAGGCCAGCGGGTTGAGCCAGGGGAGCGCGGCGAGGGCCAGCGCCAGCCGAGCCCGCCAGGAACGGGGGAGCCGGTTCACGGATGCATCACGCCTGCAGGTCGCGCGACGGGGCCTGCAGGTTGCCCCCCAGTCCCAGTGCCGCCTCGACCGAGGAGGGGTCGCGCCGCCAGGCCGCCCAGGCTTCGCCCAGGATGCGGGCGAACCGTTCCCTGAACACCGCCTCGCCGAAGCCTTCGGCCCAGCGACGGCAGTCCTGCGGGTCGATCGACGCGGCATCGAAGGCCTCGATCGCGGCCTGCAGCGACGCCGGCGTCTGCGCATCGAACAGCAGGCCCGTCGGCCGCACCTCGCTGCGCAGGTCGCGCACCGTCTCGCGCGAGCCACCGACGCCGTAGGCGATCACCGGCGTGCCGCAGGCCTGCGCCTCCACCGGGGAAATGCCGAAATCCTCGTGCGCGGCGAACAGGAAGGCGCGCGCGCTCCCCAGTTGCTGCTGCACGACATCGTCGGACTGGAAACCCATGAGCTCCACGTTCGGCGGGCACGTGGCTCGCAGGCGCGGCATCTCGGGCCCGTCGCCCACCACCACCAGCCGGCGCTGCGGCATAGCGCGGAACGCCTCCAGCAGCAGGTCCACCCGCTTGTAGGAAACCAGGCGCGAGACCGTCACGTAATGGTCGCCCTTGGCCGCCTGGAAGCGGAAGCGGTCCACCGCCACCGGCGGGTACAGGACCTGCGCGAAGCGGCGGTAGGCGCGCCAGATGCGCCGCTGCACGTGGCGGGAGTTGGCAAGGAACAGGTCCACGTTGTTCGCGGTCTGGCGGTCCCATTGGCGCAGGCGGTGGAACAGGTAGCGGGCGAGCAGCCCCTTGGCCCCGCGGTCCAGCCGGTAGTCCGCCAGGTATTCGTGGTGCAGGTCCCAGGCGTAGCGCATGGGCGAGTGCACGTAGCTCACGTGCAGCTGTTCGGCCGTGGTGAGCACTCCCTTGGCGAAGGCATGCGAGCTGGAAACGATGATGTCGGCGCCGCGCAGGTCGTGGGTTTCGACGGCCAGCGGGGTGACGGGCAGGTAGTTCCAGAAGCGGGTGCGGGCCCAGGGGGCGCGCTGCAGGAAGGTGGTGCGGATCGGCACGTCGCCGAAGCGGGCCCGGTTCTGCGGGCTGAGGAAATCGATGGTGGCGTGCAGCGCCGTGCCGGGGACGGCAGCCAGCATGGCGCGGGTGACGTCCTCGGAGCCGCCCCATTCGGCCAGCCATTCGTGCACGTAGCTCACGCGCGGCGCCTGCATCCCCTTTTCCTCACACTCCTTGTAGCTGCCGCGGATTATGGTTCATCACAGCTGCCGACGTACCGGCGCCCATGCACGGGCCGCGACGGGCATGGTACTCTGTAACCAAAGGAGGAGATCCAATGCGAGAACGTCATCCGGCACGCGCGATTCTTAACGACGCGGCATGTTCGGCATGAGCAGTCCGCGAGCATTCGTGAGAGCCATCAGATTGGCGATCGATCTGGCAATCGAGAGAACTCTTGGGTGGCTGCGCCGCACCGTCGCAGGTAGTTACGTGCAGGCCTTCATGGTTGACTGCGACCAGGGACGCTTCCTGGTGCACCCCGAAGACGCGAGTGTCGGAGCCACTCTGGCTCGTCGGGATTGCTACGCCACCGATGAGATCGCTCGACTGCGGCAGATTGCCGGCCCGGACAGTCGCGTCCTCATCGTCGGGTCCCACGTCGGAGCGATTGTGGTTCCGCTCTCGCGCCACGTGGCACACGTCACAGCCGTCGAGGCGAATCCGGAAACCTTCGAGCTCCTGCGCCTCAACATTCAACTTAATGGCTGTTCGAATGTGGAGCTGTTGCAAATGGCGGCGGGTGAACGCGAGGGAACCATCGAGTTTGTGCAGAACAGGTCCAACTCGGGCGGGTCCAAGCGCATGCCTCAGGCGCGGCGCCGCATGTACTTCCATGATCGACCCCTGGTGACCCGTGTGCGTTGCGCCCGGTTGGACGACGTCCTTGCCGACCCGTACGACGTGATCATGATGGACATCGAAGGCTCCGAATACTTTGCACTCCTGGGCATGCCGCGGCTGCTGTCTCAGGCACGCCACCTTGTCTCGGAGTTCCTGCCTCGACATTTTCGCGATGTGGCGAACGTGACGGCGAACGAATTCGTGGAATTGGTGGCACCTCACTTCGACCGACTGTTCGTGCCTCATCGCAACGAGACTGTTGAACGAGCGCAGTTCCTTGCGTTGCTTGGTGCCATGTTCGACGCGGATCAGTCTGACGACGGGGTGGTGTTCTCGAAGACGTGAATGCGGTGCTGCGCAAGGACAGCGGATGAAGATCCTTCTGTGGAAGATCGGCGCGCTCGGGGACGTCGTCATGACGACACCACTCGTGCGCCAGCTTCGGCGCAATCTCCCGCGTGCGCAGATCGACTATCTGGTCGGCCGCTCCTTCCGCGGCGTTTTGGAAGGCAATCCGCACCTGGACCACGTTCTGGATTTTGATGACGGCATCCTGTTCACCGCCCGTGCCGGTGGCCTGCCCGACATTCTGCGCCTGTTACACGGCTACGACGCGATATACGTCCTTGACAAGCACTGGATCTTCACCTGGCTGGCTCGGCTTTCGGGCGCGCCGCAGCGCGTGGGCTTCCGCCGCCGCGCGATCGAGGGCTGGCCGAACACGGCCTCCGTTCCCTTCGGTCCGCTGCGGCAAGACGTGCACTATTACCTGGACTTGCTCGAAGCCGCCGGACTACCTGTGGATCGGGACGACACGCAGCTGGAGCTGCCGCCGGCGCAGCCTTACGAGTTGCCCGGCCCGTACATCGTGGCCATCAATGCCGGCGGCAACAACCCCGGCGAAACATCAGATGTGCGGCAGATGCCACGGCCGCTGTTCGAAGGTCTGGTGGCGCATCTGGCGCGCGAACTTCAGGTGGTTTTCCTCGGCTCAGCCCAGGAACGTTCCTACTACGAGCCTTTCGCTGCGAGCTATGGCGCCATGAACCTTTGCGGCGTCACTACTCTGCCGCAGTCTTGGGGCGTGCTGGCCAAGGCGGAAGTGGTGTACACCACTGACACTGGACTGATGCACATGGCTGGTGCGCTCAACGACCGGGTGCTCGGAATCTTCGGACCGACGCATCCCCTGCGCAAGTGTCCGCCAGGGGCGCGCTGGGTCTGGCGAGCGGAATACATGCATGATCCCCGATACGAATTGTACGGGCGAGTCCCAAACGGCAGATTCTTCGAGCGGATGCAGCTGCAGGACATACTCGACGCGGCTCCCTAGCACAAACGCACACGCAGGAGCGACGGATGCCGTATCGCAAAGGATGATCCGCGGCGTGGCGAAGGGACCCAAGATGGCGAAATCCGCGTCCCGTTTCATGCGCTCGGCAACATCAAGGCACTTGGGCGCCTTGCGACACTCGTTCGACGCGATTCGTCCGGCTCGTTCGGCGCGGGAACAGGTCCTGGGACGCGGCTCGAGCGCCCCCTACAATGATCAAGGAGCAAGAGCACCAGCGGGTTGCGCGGGACTGCTGGCGGGATGCCGTCGGATGCCGCACAACTTTCCCAGGCCAAGGAGCCATGATGAAATTCATGAAATTTGTCCAAACCGCCCTCAATGGGGCAACCCGGCGATTTCGTGACGCTTTTCCCGAAGGGTATTGGATCAGTACTGCTTCTGCGCTGGGTAAGGGTGTTTTCGAGTACACCCCGGCCAGCGGCCCATTGGCCGGGGCGCCCGTTCGCCTGCGGGTGGACCACTTCATCTTTCCTTCGGTGATGGCGACGGGCAGCTGGCAGCCAGAACAGCATCGAGTCCTTGGTCGTCACGTCGGCCCGAGCACTATGCTGGTCGACATTGGCGCCAACCTCGGCTTTTTCACGCGCCAGATGTTCCAGGAATTCCCGCACTTGGCGCGCGCCATTTGCTTTGAGCCGGACGATGAGAACTACGACATCCTGCAGAAGAACCTCGAGCATCTTCGAGATCACATCTGTCTAGTCAATGCGGCCCTTTCTGAGGGCACCGGAAAGGCCGAACTGCACCGCGACCCGCTGAACGTCGGAAACTATTCTCTGCTGGTCAACGCGACGCCCGAAGGAGACAAGCGGACCGTTGCAACCATGAGTGTTGTCGAGGCCGAAGGTCTGATTCTTCGCGAAGCAGGCTCAAGCGACCTTGTCTACAAGAGCGACACCCAAGGCTATGACGAATACATCGCGTGCCGCTTTTCGGGCGAGTTCTGGGGCAGGGTGTCCGCGGCGGCACTTGAGATCTGGCAATTGCCCGGCAAGCCGGCATTGGATGCCGGGCGATTTGCGGAAATCCTATCCGGGTTTCCCTATCGCTTCTTCGACGACAGGCCTGACCGCAATCTCGACGTCGAGGAAATCGTTGCATTCGCCCAGGGCGCTTCGAATGTCGGGAAGGACTTGTTTTTGCAACGACGCCCGGCCTGATCGATGGCCGTAGCCGGCTGGCTGGCAGCCCTTCAGACCGTTGCTGGTCCGGAATTTCAGGTCGGAAAGTCCTGTGATTCGTGCCGCACGAGAAGAAGGCCTCCCGGCCTCAGTTCGTACACCCGATCGCATAGCCGCAGAGGCCCTGGCCGATGGGAGACCAGCACAATGCCGCAGCGCGGTGTCAGCCCGCGCAACGTCCGGACGAGGTCCGCTTCTGTCGCAGGGTCCAGAGCGGAGGTCGGCTCATCGAGAAGCATGAAGCTGCTGCGGCGGCACAGAGCCCGCGCGATGCCGAGGCGTTGCAGCTGACCGCCTGAGAAGTTTGCCCCATATTCTGCGAGAGGCGTGTCCAGCTGTCGCGGCAGTGAACGCGCGAATTCATCCATCTGCGCCAGTTTTAGCGCTTCCCACACGTCTGCATCATCGAGCGCGTCGGGGTCCATTCCGAAGGCAATGTTCTCCTTCAGGCTTGCCGCCAAGATCGCAGTACTCTGACCTACGAGACTGATTCGCGCGCCCGGTTCGGTCACACGCGCCGAAGTCCCCGCCGCATCCAGCAGTTCGACCGATCCTGCCTGGGGCATTCGCAGACCGGCCAGCAGTTCAAGAAGGGTGCTCTTGCCAATGCCGGAAGCACCTGCGATGCCGACCATTTCGCCGCGCCGGACACGCATTTCCACCGGCCCCACACCGCGTTGCGCGGCCGCGTGCCGGTACTCCACCGCCCGTGCACGCAGCTCCAGCCATGTAACCTCCCCACCTAAAGGCGCATCCCCGGGGAGGGTCCGGGATTCTGTGATTCCGCCGATCGCGGCCCACACTCTCCCGAACGCGGCATCTCCGAAGCGGAGGGACTGCACGCTCATGATGATCCTGTTTGCGCCAATCAGGAAGCGGAATCCGGATGCAGCGAAGACCCCAACGCTCGCCACCAGCACGCCGCGGTCCTGCGTTCGCAGGTCGACCGCGATCATGGCTAGCAGAATGATGACCATTGCGAGCTCCAACAGAAATCGGGGGCCAGTCGCCATCATGTGATAGCCGCGGTATACCCTGGCCAGTTCGGACATGTCGCTCGCCAAGCCGGCATTCATGCGTCGCGCCGCGCCATAGACATACACATCCCGCAAGTTGCCGAAGGTCTGCTGCAACTGCCGGACCCTGGAGTCTTCCAGCACCTGCCGCCGGAGCCCCAGGTGCGAGACCATGGATCGGGAAGTGCCGGCCATGGCGGCACCGCAAACCAGCAGCACTGCGGAAACCACCAGTGTCACGGTGGTCTGTGTCCACGCGAGGTAAGCGAACATCCCCACGACAAGGGCCAACTCGGACAGCAACGTAAGCGTCGGTAGCAGCGTGTGCAGAACCAGAGAGCTGAGGTCTGCGGTCAGTAAAGCCGTGTACTCGGAAGGCGAACGTTTGACGGCCTCCTCGTAGCTGAGATTCAGGGATTCGCCGACGAGGCGCTGCGAGATCCAGGCCTGGAGGCGAAAGGCGAAGCTCGCTTCCAGCCAGGCAAGCCAGGCGAGGAACAGGTTCTTGCAGAAAAACGTCAGGCCGCAGAGCAGCAGGACCACCATGATGCGATCGGTCGAACCGACGTACCCGCCCAGGAAATGGGGAATTCGAGCCCATTGCGCGGAGACGCCCGAGCCTAAGGAGCCGAGTTCACCGAGCAACAGGCCGAGCAGCGCGATTCCCAGCACTTCTAGGATGGTCCCGACGATGGACCCACACACAAGCGCGATTGCGACCCAATTAAAGGGCGGCGGCAGCAGCGTCCAGAGCCGACGGTACTTGTCGAAGAGTTCTTGGCCGGTCATTCTGCGGATGCGATCAACCGGTTCGTGACCGCGACGAGTTGGCGCGCGCTGTCCCCCCAGGTGAACGGGCGCATTGGCGCCACGCTGGCTCCCCGGTCTGTTCGCGCCACGTCGAGCAGACGGTTGACGAGGGCCGGCAAGGAGAACCGGTCGAACAGAAGGACTCCATCATCGGCCAGTTCGCGAAACACCGGGATGTCGCTGGCGATGACCAGCGCGCCGCGTGTGCGGGCTTCCACCAGGGGCAGCCCGAATCCCTCCGCCAGTGACGGGAAGACGAGAGCCCGGCAGGCCGAATAAAGGTGGTTCAGCTCAGCGTCCGTGGCGTCAAACATGGGCAGGAAACGGCCCCCGCGTTCCGGATGTGAAGTGATAGCGTCGACCAGATCCCTACATTCGGGCGTCGGCCGGCCGGCAATGACGAGCCGTACATCGTGCCCCTGTGACCAAAGCTGGTCGAACGCGCTCATCAGCATTCGATAGTTCTTGCGCAGTTCGATGGACCCCACCGCGGCGAAGCAGGCCGTGCCCTTCGCGGTGATCTCGACGAGCTCTTGCCTCACAGATGTAGCGTCCGCGCGGCCGGGAACATCGCTCCCCAGCCTGAAATACCCGAGAGGTGGCACGTTCCAGCCCCGCTCGGCTGCGAATCGCTGGACTTCGCTCATGGTTGCGGCCGAATTGCACACAATCGCATCAGCGGAGTCGATCATTTCAGCCAGCCATTGCCCGAAGATTGATGTGAGCAATGGCGCGCTGAATTCCGGCTGGCGCAGCGGGATCAGGTCGTGCACCATCACCACGACACGGGCCCCCGCCTCGCGAGCGGCCCGCACCGCCAGCGAGACCCTGTAGTTCCAGCAGGCGTCGCATAGCAGAACAATGTCGCCATGCCGAAATTGCACCGGCTGTTCGTCGTGGCTCAACGCATTGAAGGTGATTCGGTTGTAGACGCGCCAGGCCAACACAAGGATAGGCAAGGGCGTCGCGTCTGTTAGCGCGCGGCGCAGGCGACTGGCCATCAGCCACCTCAGGAGCTTCGCCGAGGAGCTCGCGCTCGCGGCCACATGGGTCGCCTTCCCGTCAGGCGCGGGCTGCATCACGCTGGATGCGAGTCGGAATCCACTTGTGTGGAATGCAACGGGGAGGCACTTCGTCTCTCCGGCCGGGCCCTCACGTAGCTGCTGGAACAGCCTCCGCACCGTACGCGTAATGCCCACGGCACCCTCTTGAGTCCGGGTGAAGGTCACGTCGAAAAACAACCGGGGTGCTACCCCAATCTGATCTTTCTGCAGGCTCACTGCGCCCCCGTCCGCCACGCACCGTCGCTGCGAATCGCATCGCAGTCGATCTGGACCTTGCCCGCCAGCAGCTCCGGCACCTTGCCCACGAGCACCGGATTGAGCGAGCGCCAGAAGTGGTACCAGACGTCGCCGTTGTCCATGACGTAGACCCGCGTCTCGGAGGCGCCATAGTGCCTCTCCCAGCCGTCAGGCAGGCGCAGCAGCGACGGTTCTCCGGCCGGGAAGAAGCGCGGGCACAGCTCGCCGAGCCGGGCGAAGACGTCAAGCACCGTCTGTGGCGGCTTCACGAGTGCAGCCGCCTTTCCGATCGACGGGTCGTAGGTCACCGGGCAGGTCCAGAACCCCAGTGGAATCTCGCCCGGCGCCGGCGCCCGCTTCTCATGCTCCGCCATGCGCATCAATCCTGGAGAAACGATGTGCCGGCACGCACCGGTGATTCGCAGGCTGCGTCGGGCCAGCAGTGCGTCAAAGGCCACGAGGATGTCCGGCTTGGGCAATCCGTTGGGCAGGCTGGCCCAGGGCAGGGACGGGGCTATCATCTTGACCGGCCCTTCGGCGGCGGCTCGCTGCAGGAATTCATGGATCCAGCGCTCGTCGCGCGACGTGCCGCTGCCCGAGGCCAGGTTGATCCAGCGCGACTCGGGCGGGAATTGCGGCGCGATCAGCGAGTAGGTCAGGAACTGCAGGCTGGCGTAAGTGGTCGGCGGCGCATTCTTCTCCTCGGGCCCCAGGTCCACCCCGAAATACGGCGCCTCGCGCCAGCGCACCACCGTCCAGTTGTTCCAGGGCGTCTGCTGCGACAGCAGGAAGCCTTGCCCCGCCAACATCAGCACCACGAGCAGCGCCTGGTACCTGCGCGCGATCGGCAGCAGGCACACCAGGGCCACCGCGATCGGCCCCGCGGCCACCAGCAGGGCCATGAAGTAGCGGCCGTTGCCGGTGGTGGCGAGCCACAACACGCTGGAGACGAGCAGCAGCGCCAGCATGGCGAACGTGGCGGAGCGGCCCGGGCCGAGCTTGCGCCACAGGACGAGAGCGGCCAGGGCCAGCAGGACGATGGCGGCGAACCGCAGGTCCGGCGCCGGGATCTCCATGTAGATGTTGACGTCCGGCGCCACCATGTTGAAGAAGCGCAGCAGCGCCTGCCACAGGGTGTCGGGCAGGAAGCGGATCATCGATGCCACCCCAGCCAGTGGCGCAGCGGCTCGAACAGGCCGTCGTACAGCGGGTAGATCGGGTTCCCGTAATGCGTCCAGAGCTGCCAGCCCCAGTAGCCGTAGGACGCCGCGAATCCTGCGAGCACGCACAGGCCCGCCAGCATGCAGCGCCTGAGGCGCACCCGCAGCGGGCCCGCCGGCCACAGCCACAGGACCGGCATGGCGAGCGCCAGGAAACCGTTGCTCAGCTTGAAGGCGACCGACAGGCCTGCGAGCACCCCCGAAGCCACAGGCCAGGCCAGCGATGCTCCGGGTCGCGAGACCGGGCGCAGGGCCAGGGCGTAGGCCCAGATCAGGGGCGTGGCGGCAACAAGGTCGTTCGACGTCACGTCGAACATCGACAGAACTGCACCGCTGATGAAGGCGAGAACGACTGCGCCGCCGCGCATGGCGATCGCGAACCAGTCCTCGCCTGGGATGCAGCTGCGCGCGATCATCCAGGTCGCGGGGATCGCGGTGGCATGCATGAGCGCGATCACGATGCCCGCGGTCATACCGCTGGCGCCACCGAGCGCCAGCTTGTAGATCGGCCAATATAGGTAAGGGTACTGGTAACTCTGGTAGCTCGCCGCGAGGTAGTCGCGGTCGAAGCGCGGGTGTTCCGCCGTCCAGCCCAGGTAGATGTGGTGGTTCACCGTATCCCAGCTGATCCCCACGGAACCGAGGGACAGCGGAATCGCGACGAACGCCAGCGTCCCGAGCAGGAAGACCAGCCAGCCTTCCCGTCGCAGGACCCAGGCGGGGGCCCGGCCGGCCGCTTCAGGCCGCATGGTCCTTGCGCCGCCCGGTCCGCCACGCCAGCTCGATCGCGCCGGCGAACAGGGTCCCCGCGGCCGCCTGCACGCCGATGATCATCAACGTGACGGCGGGAATGGCTGCCCGCATGCCCTCCGTCGGCGGCAGGGCGCCGAAACCGCCGGCGCCCCAGCGCTCGACCAGCGAGATGGACCACACGAGCCCAATCACGAGCAGACCGATCCCGCTCAGAAGACCGGCTTCCAGGCTGAGGAAAGGCTGCGCCCGGCGCAGCCAGGCCGGCTGGGGAACGATCCCCGACAGCACGCCGACCCACTTGGTGAGCACGGCCAGTTGCAGCAGCTGCATGCCCAGCACCATCGCGCCTGCCATGTAGAGCATCGAGTGGACGCGCACGGCCGGGCCGCTGCCGTCGGCTCCCCAGGTCTGCTGCAAGGCAGCCAGTCCCAGCAGGCCCCCGACCAGCATCGCCAGGCCGGGATAGAGGAACAGCCAGCGCGGGCAGAACAGCAGCAGGAACTTGAGATGACGCCAGCCGTCGCGCCAGGTGCGCAGGTGGGGTGGGCGGTCACGCCCGTCCGGACGCAAGCGGGTGGGGACCTCGGCGATGGGCAATCCCGCCAGGGCTGCCTTGGCCACCATTTCGCTGGCGAATTCCATGCCCGTGCTGACCAGGCCCAGGGTGGCGACCGACTCCCGGTGGAAGCCGCGGATGCCGCAGTGGAAGTCGCCGATGTCGGTGCGGAAGAACAGCCGGCCGATGAAACTGAGGACGGGGTTGCCCAGGTAGCGGTGCAGCAGGGGCATGGCGCCGTCGTCGATGCCGCCGCGGAAGCGGTTGCCCATGACCAGGCGGTCGCCGGCGCGCAGGCGCTCCACGAAACCATCCAGGTTGGCGAAGTCGTAGCTGCAGTCAGCGTCACCCATGATGACGTAGCGTCCGCGGGCCGCGGCGATCCCGCCCAGGAGGGCCGCGCCGTAGCCGCGTTCGGGAACGGGCACCACCCGCGCGCCTGCCGCTTCGGCGATTTCGCGCGAGCCGTCGCTGGAGCCGTTGTCGGCCACCAGGATCTCGCCGGCAGTACCCGTGCGACGCAGGTAGTCCTGCGCCGCCTCCACGCACTGCCCCACCGTCCGGGCCTCGTTGAGGCAGGGCATCAGGATCGTCAACTCCACGTCGGGCAGTGTAAGGGACGGCCCGCCCCGCCCATCCGGCGGCACGGGACCGCCGGAAAGAAAAAAAAGGGGCCGGACGGCCCGAGGCGTTCAAGTAAAGTGTTGAAGGGCCGCAGCAATGCGGCCCTTTTTCTTTTGAGCAGTAGCTGTCCACGTGGCCGGCACCACGCCCGCGCTGCCGGACTGCTGGTCACGGTGCCGAAATCGGCACCGTGGACGCGTCCATCAACGCCCGACTACTGGCCAATCTGGACACTTGAACCAGCCTCCTGACGGGCTGCGGCCGCTTGGAACTCTCGCCACGCTTCCCGGAATGCCCGGATAGCTTCGGGCACAGCACCGCTTCGCTCGAAGTAAGCCTCCAGGGCCCCGCGCGAGCCCTCGGCGATGGGAAACGTCCGGTCGCCCTTTACGTCCCGCGCCAGGTCGCCGACCGGATCATTGCGCTTGAGCTGCTGCTCCAGCCAGCGGTTGAACGCGCTGCGAGTGGCCTCACGCGCGGCACGCTGGGCGGTGGCGGCCGCGACGATCAGGTTGCTCGCCGTCGCGGGGCGGCGCACATTGATCTTGCTGCGTGCCGGGCGTCGCTGCCACGCGCGCATCGACGCGAAGAACCGTTCCTCGGTTTCGCCCGCGTGCTCCGCCTCGAAATGATCGGCCGAGACGAACAGGTCGCAGCTGGCGCAAAAGTACTTGGCCGGCTCGCTCTCATGCTGATCGCCGTGGACGTAGTGGCGCCGGGGCTGGGAGTCGCGCCCATGCACGCGGTCGAAGAAGTAAGGGGCGACGGTCACACGCAGATCGGAGTGCTTGCGCTCGAGCTTGCGGCGCAGTCGCGCCGTCAGATCCAGGTCCGAGAAGTCGAAGAGCCAGCCATGAACGACGCCCTCGTCGTTGGCGAGCTCGTCGACCTGGGCGTCCACCAATTCGTCGGCTTCGTCGAAGGTCAGCCCGAGTTCCTCGGCCAACGCCTCGGTCAGCGACACGCGAGGTGGTTCTTCTTCCGGATCATCGAAGAAGCCGCGATCGAGCTTTGCGTTTTCGACCTTGCAGACCGACGCCCAAATGGCGCGGCCCGGGCGCGAAACCCACACCGAGGCCTTCACGTCGATCCGGTGGCCCCAATAAGGCCGCTCCTTGTCTATTTCCATGCTGACGTGGCCCTCGAACGGAAACTCCACGGGATCGGGGTGATCGTCCTTTCCGTGCAAATTGGTGCGCTTTGCAAGAAAAGTCTATTTAAAAACAAGCACTTAGAAAATTCGCGTTTCCGGTGCGCTGTCCTTTTCATGCAGATTGGTGCGCTTTGAGGCGTGATCGTCCTTTCCGTGCAAATTGGCACGGCGCGTGATGCACGACACCAACCCACCACGAACCTCACCAAGCGCATGCTGTTGCGACGACGACCGTTTAGCGAAAATTATCCAAACCGGATAATTATCTAGTTTGGATAATTTCCGATAAACGGGGCTGGGCGGCTCGCTTGGCCGCATCAGGCTATGCCGCTGCCTTCAGAGTTGGCCGCGCCGCGAACGCAGCACCCCTTCTGGCGCGCCCGCAGCCGTGAAAGAAGCGTGTCACCCACGGAGGGCTTGGGTCTTCCCCATTCGGCATACGCCGAATATGGGCGATGCGGCGAATGTTCCGATGCGGCTCATTGGTGCACGCGCGCCGCGCTGATGGAACACCCACAGGCCGAGCGCGCCCAACGAGCCCGCGCAGTGCTGGCAGCGATCGAAGTGCTGCGTAACCTGCCAGTGCCCGTGCCGCTGGTAACGGACGATGTCTCGCGCTGGCTGCCGGCGCGCACCGCCCACGCCATGAAGACCCATGGCATCAAGACCCTGGCCGATCTGACCGTGCGCATCCCGCGCCGGCGCCGCTGGTGGACAGCCATCCCCGGTCTGGGCGCCACCGGTGCCCGACAGGTCGAGGCCTTCTTTGCGGCTCACCCGGATCTCACGGCGCGCGCCCGCGCGCTGGTGCCCGTAGTCGCGCAGCAGGACGTGGTGCCCTGGGAAAGGCTTTATGTGCCGCAGGAGGTGGATGGCTCGCATGGTACGTTTCGCGCACCAAAGGCCACGTCCACTCTGGACGCCAACCACGACTATGCAGCGGTGCAGGCCTGGCTCTCATTGCACGAGGCCGCAGCCACCCAGCGCGCCTACCGCAAGGAGGCAGAGCGCTTGATCCTGTGGGCCATCGTCGAGCGCGGCCGCGCGCTATCGTCGCTGACGACGGAAGATGCCGTGGCCTATCGGGCCTTGCTGCGCCATCCGACACCACGAGGGCGTTGGGTCGGACCCGCCGCAGCACGTTCCTCACCCGAGTGGCGCCCCTTCACTGGCGGCCTCTCGGCGCGCTCGGTAGCCTACGCCCTGTCGGTGGTGGGCGCCATGTTCCGCTGGCTGATCCAGCAGCGCTACCTGCTGGCCAACCCGTTCGCCGGCATCAAGGTGCGCGGCGCCTCGCACCCGAAGCCGCTGGCGGCGGCCAGAGTCTTCAGCGAAGGCGAATGGTCGCTGATCCAGGCGGTGGCCCAAGGCCTGGAATGGGGCCATGGATGGGAAGGGCCGGCGGCGCAACGCCTTCGTTTCGTCCTGGATTTCGCCTACGCCACGGGCCTGCGCATCGGCGAGTTGGTCGGCGCCACGCTGGGACAGATTGAGGTCGATGCGCATGGCGATCACTGGCTGCACTTGGTCGGCAAAGGCAGCAAGGCCGGCAAGGTGGCGTTGCCGCCGCTGGCCCGCGCAGCGCTGGACCGGTACTTGGTGCAACGCGGCCTGCCGACGACAAGGGCGCGGTGGGAACCGCGAACGCCGCTGATCAGCAGCCTCCACCATCAGGAAGACGCAGCCGGCATCACGGCCGCGCGACTTTGGAGTGTGATGCGGCGCTTCTTCTTGAAGGTCGCCGAAGTCGTCGAGGCGGACAGTCCGGCCACGGCCGAGAAACTGCGCCGGGCCAGCCCGCACTGGATGCGCCACACCCATGCCTCGCACGCACTCGCGCGCGGTGCCGAGTTGACGACCGTGCGGGATAATCTGCGCCACGCCTCAGTCGCGACCACCTCGATCTACCTGCACAGCGATGAGGTCAAGCGGGCCAGGCAGATGGATGCGGCGTTCGCAGTCCGGTGACGCGAGGCTCGAATGCGCAAGAAATGTAGAGAAAACTGATGCCGAAAAGTCTTTGAAAATCAGGGGCCTACGCCATTTTTTGAAGAAATTTCCCAGGATCTCGGCCAACTCCTGATCGGGACGACGGAATTTTCGGCGGTTCCGGCTTACATCCCCGTCAATCGGGCTCTTGCGTCGCGGCCGGCAGATCCAGGACGAATTCGGCACCCCCTTCGGCCAAGTTGCCTGCGGCCAGCTTGCCGCCATGGCGCTCGGCCAAGCCATAGCTGATCGACAGCCCCAGACCCGTTCCCTTGCCCACGGGCTTGGTGGTGAAGAAGGGGTCGAAAATGCGCGTCAGCAAGTGCTCGGGAATGCCCGGCCCGTTGTCCCGGAATCGCGTGACGATCCGATCGCCCTCGCGCGCCATCGTGATCTCCAGGGCCGGTGCCTCGCCGCCCCGGCTCGAGGCTGCGTCGTAGGCGTTCTGAATCAGGTTCATGGCGATCTGCAGCAACTGCCCCGCGTTGCCATTGACCGGAGACGGACCGTGACGCGTCCATTGAACCTGCAATGATTGGGACGTACCTTTTCGCACCCAATGGATGGCACGCTCCACCACGTCGGCCAAGTCCACCGTGGCGTACTCTTCGCGGTCCACGGCGGAAAAGCGCTTCAGGCCGCTCACGATGTCGGCGGTACGCTGCGCGCCCTCGAGCATGCCTTCGATCAGCGACGGCAAGTCCTGCAACAAGTGGTCGATGCGCAGGTTGGCGCGTAGCCGCGCCGTCTCCGAGGATGACTCCTCGCGCTCGTGGATAGCCGCCAGGTACTGGCGCAAGCGTTCGCTGTAGCGCTTGAGCGCGTGAACATTGCCGAGCACGAAGCTGATGGGGTTGTTCAATTCATGCGCAACCCCGGCCACCAGCCGGCCCAGGGAAGCCATTTTCTCGGAATGGATCAGCTGCTGCTGCGTGCGCTTGAGCGCCTCGTGCGCCTCGCGCAATTGGTGGTACGCACGTTTGATCTCGCCCATGGGCCGCCCGACGAAAACATGGCCGACGCGCCTGCCAGCGCTGTCCAGCCGCGGGGTGCAGTTCACGTCGACCGGCACGGCGCGGCCCTCGCCGTCCAGCAGTTCGACCTCCACCACTGCGCCCACACGCGTAGGCGCGGTCTGCTCGATCACGGCGCGGATGCGGGCCAGGTCTTCCTCGCGCGCCATCAGCGCATAGACGCTGCTGCCGCGCAACCTCGTCTCGCTGCGGCCGACCAGCTCGCACAGCGCCGCGTTGGTTTCTTCGATGCCGCCCTTCTCGTTGCAGGCGATCAGCACGTCGCTCATAGCCGACAGCAGGCTGAAGATGAACTGCTGCGACTGCTCCAGCTGAGCGTTCTTTTCCTCCAGGGCGATCTCGTCTTTCACCAGTTGCGAGTACACCTCGTCCATCTTCTGGATCACGTCCAGCCAGGTGTCCTCGCTAACACCTTCCATTTGGCCCAACTGGTTGCGTTGCGCCTCGTCAAGCGGGGAAGCGGGCGGCGCAGGCCGGCGTGGCGTCATGTCGGCTGCAGTTCAGTGCACCGTGCAGACCATGCACGGATCGAACGAGCGCACCACATGCTGCACCGCCACGGGCGTGGCTTCGCCGGCGCGCACCGGCGCGCCTTCCAACGACCGTTCCAATGCGCCGGGCGTGCCGCCGGCATCGCGCGGCGAAAAATTCCAGGTGGTGGGAGCGACGATCTGGTAACGCGCGATACGGCCTTCGCGCACGCTCACCCAATGGCCCAGGCTACCCCGAGCAGCTTCCGTCAGGCCGACGGCGTCGCCATCCTCGGGCAGCGCCGTGTTGTCGCACCACGGCTCGCCCGGTCGTAGTTCGCGCAGCCATGCTTCCATCATGGGCACCACGCGCGCGAGTTCCAGCAGGCGTGCCAAGACGCGCGTGTAGACGGTACCGCCGCAACGCCGCACAGCGGCGCTCACCAGCGGCTGGCCGGCCGCAAGCTGGCGTGCGATCGCGCCAGTCTCCACCACGTGCCCCGCCAATCGTGGCGCCTTGTTCCAGGTATAGGCGCCGGCTTTGTCGGGTTCAGGCAAGGTCACACCTTGGGCCGGGTGAAGTGGCCCGCCCGCCTCGGCCAGCCAGGCGTGGGTGGCGTCTTCGGTGATGCGGTCCAGCGCCAGCGGTTCCAGCACCTGCCGCGCGTCGTTCCACAGGCCGGGTGGTGCGGCATAGCTGCCGTCGGGCTGCCGGAAAGAACCGTAGGAAAGGTAGAGGCCGGGGCCATGGCCCAGCGTCTCCAATTTCGTGGCGCCCGAGATGGCGATGAAGCGGCTGAAATCGGCCTGCGGCAACCTGTTGCTCCAGTCCTGCAGCGCCGCCTCGCTGTCCAGGCCCGCCACCTCCTCCAGGGGCCCGCCGAATAGCGTCTGCTCCAAAAAACTACGGAATTCGCGCACCTTGGCGAGAAGGCGAATGCGTTCGGCGGCCTCGATCGGCCGCGAGGAGCCGCCTGGCTGCACGCTATGCGTGTGTGGCCAGCGCCCCCCTAGCGTGCCCATCAAGTCGAACCAGCGTTGGCGCGCCGCGATCGCCAGCCGCGTGTGCTCGCCCCGCTGGGCTTCGAAGCGGCGCAGCGCTTCGGCGTGCCAAGGCTCTCGCGCATAGACCTCGCGCGTGAAGTCGGGCATGAAGAACAGGTAGAAGTGCGTCAGGTGGTCGGCCAGGTTCTCGGTGGCCAGCATCAGGTTGCAGGCCAGCACGCCGTTGGGCGGCGGCACCGCGCCGGCCAGCGCGGCCAGCGCGCGCGCCGCGGCCATGGACTGCGAGACCGAGCAGATGCCGCAGATGCGCGGCACGTAGACCAGCGCGTCGCGCGGCGGCTTGCCCTGCAGGATCTGCTCGAAGCCGCGGTACATGGGCGCGTTGACGTGGGCCGACGTCACGCGGCCATCGGCCACCTCGAGCTTCACTTCCAGGTCGCCCTCGACCCGGTTGAACGGCCCCACCAGCAGGCGCTGCGTGCCCATGCCGCTCACCCCAGCCGCGTGCGGCGCACGGCCGGCGGCACCACCAGGTGGTCGGCCACCGCGTTCTGCTTCACGCGCTTGGGCGTGGCGCTCTTGGACAAGGACGCCAGCGCCACGAACCAGGCCTTGGGCATGTCGGTGGGCAGGCCGATCGGGATGCCGGCGATCTTGGGCGTGGCATGGAAGGCATGGCCCGGCTCCTGGAAGCCCGGCTCGGTGCAGCTCACGCATGCATAGCCGCCGCGCGTGCAGGAGCCCTCGCCGTTCCACAGCCGCGTGTTGCAGTCGGCGTGCGCCTGCGTGCCCTTGCAGCCCATGTGCTCCATCATGCAGCCCTGGTCCGAGGGCTTCTCGGCGCTGGCCTTGAACTCGTAGTACTCGTTGCGGGTGCAGCCGTGGTGCACCAGCTGGTCGGCATAGGAGCGCGGCCGGTTCAGCGGGTCCAGGTCACCGGCGCCGAACAGGCCGGCGGCCAGCGCCATCAGCGTGTCGGTCACCCAGCCCGGGTGCGTGGGGCAGCCGGCCACGTTGATCACCGGCAGGCCGCCGCGCGCGCGGAAGGCCGCGCCCAGCAGGCCGCCCGGCCGGTCGTCCTCCCACTGCAGGCCGCAGGCCTCCGTCGGGTTGTCGCCGCTGGCGGTGATGCCGCCCCACGCGGCGCAGCTGCCGATGGCCACCACGTGGCCCGCCACCGCCGCCAGCCGCCGCACCCAGTCGGTCATGGGCTGGCCGGTGCCGGCCAGCAGGTGGAAGCGCCCCGTGCCGTTCGGCCCGCGCAGCAGCGAGCCTTCGATGCACAGCGCGTCCAGCCGCAGCGTGCCGTCCAGGCAGCGCTGCAGCACGTCCAGCACCTCGTCGCCGCTTTCCAGCGAGAGCGAGGGATGCCACACCAGCCGGATGCCGGCATCTTCCAGCAGGGCGTTGAAGTCGGCCGTGTCGGCGCACAGCAGCGACATGCTGCAGCCGCCGCAACCGCCCGACTGCAGCCAGACCACGTTGAACGCGTCGCGCGTTTGCATCTACTTGTCCTCCAGGCCGAAGCGCAGCAGCTTGGCGCGCAGCCCCACGCGCGACAGCCCCAGCTCCTTGGCCGCCTGCGTCTTGTTCCAGCGCGTGCGCAGCATCACCTCGCGCAGCACCATGGCCTCGATCGCCTCCAGGCGCTGCGCCAGCGTGCCGGACTGCGGCATGCCGGATGCCGCCTTGCCGGCCGCCAGGCCCGCCTGGCCCTGCAGCACCTTGCGCGAAAAATCCTGCGCCGCGATGCGCGTGCCATCGGCCAGCGCGGCGGCGCGCGCGATCTCGTTGCGCAGCTCGCGGATGTTGCCGGGCCAGGGATAGTTCATCAGGGCCGGCAGCACGTCGTCGGCGAAGGCCAGGCCCGGCGGCTTGCCCAGCTCGGCGCCCACCTCGCCCAGCAGGCGCCGCGCGATCGGCGCGACGTCGCCCGGGCGCTCGCGCAGCGGCGGCATGTGCAGCGTGATGCCGGCGATGCGGTAGTACAGGTCCTCGCGGAAGCGGCCGGCGCGCACCTCGTCTTCCAGGTTGCGGTGGGTGGCGGCGATGATGCGCACGTCCACCGGAATCGAGCGGGTGGAGCCGACCGGCCGCAGCTCGCCTTCCTGCAGCACGCGCAGCAGCTTGACCTGGAAGGCCGGCGTGGTCTCGCCGATCTCGTCGAGGAACGCGGTGCCACCGTCGGCGCGCTGGAACAGGCCCACGTGGTCTTCATACGCGCCGGTGAAGGCGCCGCGCTTGTGGCCGAACAGCTCGGACTCCAGCAGCGAGTCGGTCAGCGCCGCGCAGTTCTCCACCACGAAGGGCGCGGCCACGCGCGGGCTGGCGTAGTGGATGGCCCGTGCCAGCAGTTCCTTGCCGGTGCCGGACTCGCCGCCGATCAGCACCGAGAGGTCGTAGCGCGCCACGCGCTCGGCGGTGGCGCACACCGCGTCCAGCGGGCTGCCCTCGGCCCGCTCCAGCCGGTCGAAGCCGAAGGCGCTGCGCACCTTGGCCAGGCCCTCGGCGCTGCGGCGGCGCAGGGCCGGCACGCCGGCACGCAGCTCCAGGTCCAGGTGGCGCAGCCCGCGCTGCAGGTGCAGCGTCTCGGCCGCGCCGCGCACCGTGGCCAGCAGCGCGTCGGGCACCCAGGGCTTGAGGATGTACTGATAGATGCCGGCCGAGTTCAGGCCTTCGATGATGTCTTCGCTGTCGGTGTAGCCGGAGATGACGATGCGCACCGCGTCGGGCCAGCGCTCGCGCACCTCTTTCAGGAATTCCACGCCGCTGGTGCCGGGCATGCGCTGGTCGCACAGGATGACCGAGACGCGCTCCTGCGCCATCAGGCGGCGCGCCTCCTCGACGTCGGGCGCGGTGAGCACGCGGAACTCCTCGTCCAGCGTGCGGCGCAGCGCGTCCAGCGAGCGCACCTCGTCGTCGACCACCAGGACCGTGGGCAGCGGCGCGTCGTGCGCGGAATCCGGAACAGTCATCGATGAAGGGCAAGGTGCCGGGGCGTCCAAGCCTGCGGCAGCTTGTGGACGAAATGATAGCGCGCGACGTGGTAGCTGGGATCGAAACCGTAGAAGTTGCGCCGCATGCGCGTGAGTTCTTCCTCGCGGTAGGCGGCCAGGGGCTTGGCGGCCTCGTCGGCGGCGCGCAGTGCCTGCTTGTCCGCGATGCGCCGGGCATGCCCCGCGTCGCTGGCCATCGCCAGCGCGCGCGCCAGGGCCAGCGCCATGAAGTGCTCCGCGTCGTCGCCGAAGCAGGCGTCCAGCAGGCCTTCGCGCACCGCGTCGGCCGCAGGCTGCGGCAGCCGCGCCTGGGTGAGCTCCATGGCGCGCGCCTGCCCCAGCCGGCGCGGCAGCACGTAGGTCCAGTATTCGGAGCCCCACAGGTTGCCCATGTTCTTGTAGTGCGCGTTCAGCACCACGCCGGGATGCGCCCACACCTCGTCCGCCGCCAGCGCCAGGAACACGCCGCCCGCGCCGGCGTTGCCGCACAGGGCCGACACCGTGACGCGGTCGGTGATGGTGAGGATCTCCAGCGCCACGTCGTCGATGGCCTCGATGTTGCGCAGCGACGCGTCGGCCGCGCTGCCGCCGGGCGCCTGGCCCTCGGCCTCGATGGTGTTCAGGTGGATGCCGTTGCTGAAGAAATCGGGTCCGCCCGCCAGCAGCAGCACCTGCACGGGACGCTCGCGCAGCGCCCGCAGCGCGTCGCGCAGGCGCTCGCACTGGCGGGTGGACATGGCCCCGTTGTAGAAAGCGAAGCGCAGCACGCCCACGCGCGCGCCGGCCTCGCCGTGCTCGGCGTAGTGCAGTTCGTCCCATTCGGCGGCGTCGCGCAGCAGCGGCACGGGCAGCTCCGGCAGCTGGGCCGCCTGTTCCGCGAAGGCTTCGGTGGCCGGCAGCTTGAGCGGGGCGTCGCCCTCGCCCGCATTCGCGCTGGCCGCGCGGCGCACGTGGCCGATCCACACGCCGCCGTCGGCGGTGCGGCGCAGGATTGCGTTGGCGCGGCGCGCCACCACGGCGCCGGGCGCGCCTTCCAGTGCGCCGGCCAGCGCCTGCGGTGTCGCCGGATGCGCGTCGAACAGATGGCAGCGCTCGCCGAACAGGCTGTCGGCCAGGCCCGGGCTGCCGTCGGCGCTGCGGATCTTGCGCAGCACGGCCTCGGTGCCGTCCACCGACCAGTCGATGGCGCGCTCGGCCTGGCGCAGCAGCGGCCAGGCCCGGGCGCCCGGCTGCGGCGGCAACGGCGCGGGCGCGCCCTCGCCGCGCTCGATGCGGCGCAGGCACTGCGACAGCGCGGCCAGCGCACAGCGCGTCACCTCGTGCCGGTACAGGCTGGCCTTGGTGGCCGGCCGCATGGCGAAGGACGCGGTGGCCCACACGGGCCCCGCGTCGAATTCGCCGGTGGCCTGCAGCACCGTGACGCCCCAGCGCGCCTCGCCGCGCAGGATGGCGCGGTCCAGCGACGACGGCCCGCGGTCGCCCGGCACGCCCGGATGCACCACCAGGCACAGGTGCTGGCGCCACACCGCCTCCGGGATGCGCCGCTTGAGGAAGGGCGCGATCACCACGTCGGGCCGGAACAGCGCCACCGCCTCCTGCGTGACGGCGTCGGAGATGTCCAGCTCCAGCGACACCACGTGGCCGCGCGCGCGCAGCCGGGCGAACACCTGCTGCGTGAGCGAGTTGAAGCCGTGCGCCAGCAGCAGCACGCGCAAGGGGCGGAGGGCGGCGTCAGCCATGGCCGGTGATGCGCCGCATCAGGTCGTGGGCATGCCGCTTGCCCTGGTACATCACCAGCGTTTCCTCCAGCTGGACCAGCGCGGACTTGAGCGCGCGCACGTCGGCCGCACGCAGCAGGTCCTGCGCCATGGCGCCGGCGTCCGGGCCATAGACCTCGCCCAGCACGGCGACGGCGCGCTGCTTGACGGCGGCGAGCAGCCCGTCGTGCGGTATGGGAGCCGCTGGTGGCGGCAGGGGAGCCGCTGGCGGCGGTGGGAGCGGCGCCGGTGATGGTGGTGGTGGCGCGGCCGGCTCGATCATTCCCTGCCGCAGCAGCAGGTCCAGCGCGGGCTGCACGTCGCCGCCCAGCCGCTCGGCCAGCTGCGCCGACGGAATCACCCCGTTGACCAGGATCAGCACGGAACGCTCGCGCATCCCCAGCCCCGCCTTGCGACCGCGAACCTCCTCCACGCCCAGCGCCGTCTTCCGGAACAGCATGTCGCCTCCTGTGGTCGATGCACTCCCCTGCCTTGCGCAAATCCCTTCAGCAGATCCGCGGCAGCTGCTCCCCGCTCAGCCAGTCCACCACGCGGCGCCCGCCGAAGCGCGTGTCCATCTGCACGAAGCCATGCGCATCCTCGATCACGCTGCCGATGCGGCAGGCGCGCGCGCCGCGCGGATGCGCGCGCATCGCGGCCAGCACGGCATCCGCATCCGCCTCGGCGCAGACCGCCACCAGCTTGCCCTCGTTGGCCACGTACAGCGGGTCCAGCCCCAGCAGCTCGCAGGCCGCCTCCACCTGCGGCAGCACCGGGATGGCCGCTTCATCCAGCAGCATGCCCGTGCCCGATTGCCGCGCGATCTCGTTGAGCGTGGTCGCCAGCCCCCCGCGCGTGGGGTCGCGCAGCACGCGCACGCCGCCGGGCGCCGCCGCCAGCATGGCCGCCACCAGCGTGTGCAGCGCCGCCGTGTCGGATTCGATGGCGGTCTCGAACTCCAGCGACTCGCGCTTGGACAGCACCGCCACGCCGTGCTCGCCGATGCTGCCGGACAGCAGCACCGCGTCGCCCGGCCGTGCGCGCGCGCCGCCCACCTGCACGCCCTGGGGCACCACGCCAACGCCGGTGGTGCCGATGAAGACGCCGTCGCCCTTGCCCTGTTCCACCACCTTGGTGTCGCCGGTGACGATGGCGACGCCCGCCTCGCGCGCGGCGGCGGCCATCGATTCCACGATGCGCCGCAGGTCCGCCAGCGGATAGCCTTCCTCCAGGATGAAGCTGGCCGCCAGGTACAGCGGCGTGGCGCCCATCATGGCCACGTCGTTCACCGTGCCGTGCACCGCCAGGCAGCCCAGGTCGCCGCCGGGAAAGAAGATCGGCGAGACCACGTGCGCGTCGGTGGCCATCACCAGCCGCCCGCCCGCGGGCAGCGGCAGGCTGGCGCCGTCGTCGCCCTGGCGCAGGAATTCGTTGTCGAAGGCGGCGGCGAACAGCTCGGAGATCAGCTGCGCGGCGGCGCGCCCGCCCGCGCCATGGTTCATGTCGATACGGCCGTGCCTGAAATCCAGCGGCCGCACGTAGGCCTTCTTCACTTCGCTCATGCCGCCACCACCGGGATGTCGCGGAAGCGCCCGTAGGCGTAGTGCGCCGCGCAGGCGCCCTCGCTGGACACCATGCAGGAGCCCACCGGGTTTTCCGGCGTGCAGACGGTGCCGAAGATCTTGCAGTCGGTGGGCTTCTTCACGCCGCGCAGGATGGCGCCGCACTCGCAGGCCTTGTTGTCCGGCACCGGTGTGTACTGCAGCGCGAAGCGCCGCTCGGCATCGAAGCGCGCATAGGCGGGGCGGATCTTCAGCGCGCTGTAGGGCACCTCGCCCAGGCCGCGCCACTCGAAGCGCGTGCGCAGCTCGAAGATGCCGGTGACCAGCTGCTGCGCCGCCGCGTTGCCCTCGCGCGTGACAGCGCGGGTGAACTCGTTCTCCACCTCGCAGCGGCCCTGGTTCACCTGGCGCACCAGCATCAGCACGGCCTGCATCACGTCCAGCGGCTCGAAGCCAGCGATCACCACCGGCTTGCGGTACTCCTGCGCGAAATGCTCGTAGGGCTGCGAGCCGATCACGATGCTCACGTGCGCCGGGCCGATGAAGCCGTCGATGGGCACGGTGCCGAACTGCCGCACCTCGGGCGACTGCAGGATGTGGGTGATGGCCGAGGGCGTGAGCACGTGGCAGCACAGCACGCTGAAGTTGGGCAGCTGCTCGCGCTCGGCCTGGGCGATGGCCAGCGCGGTGGGCGGCGTGGTGGTCTCGAAGCCGATGGCGAAGAACACCACTTCGCGGCCCGGATTCTCGCGCGCGATGCGCAGCGCGTCGGCCGCCGAATACACCATGCGGATGTCGCCGCCGCGCGCCTTGGCCTTCATCAGCGACAGGCCGTCCGAGGCCGGCACGCGCATGGTGTCGCCGTAGGTGCAGACGATGGCGCCCTCCCGCAGCGCCAGGCGGATCGCCAGGTCGATGCGGCCGATGGGCAGCACGCACACCGGGCAGCCCGGGCCGTGCACCATGCGCACGTTGGCGGGCAGCAGCTCGGCCACGCCGTAGCGCGAGATGGCGTGGGTGTGGCCGCCGCAGAACTCCATGAAGGCGTAGCGGCGCGCCGGATCGGCTTCGGCGCGCAGGCGGTCGGCGATCTTGCGCGCCAGCGCGCCGTCGCGGAACTCGTCGACGTACTTCATGGCGAGCTCTCCTCGCGCGCTTGCTCCCCGGCCTGCGCCAGCTCGCCGAAGAGGGCCAGCGTGCGCTCGGCCTCCTCGGGGTCGATCATGCCGATGGCATGGCCGACGTGCACGATCACGTAGTCGCCGACCTGCGCCTGCGTCACCAGCGCGATGGACACCTGCTTGCGCACGCCGCCCAGGTCGACGGTGGCCAGGTCCGCGCCGTCCAGCGACACCAGCCTGGCGGGAATGGCTAGGCACATGCGTGCATCTCCTCGGTGGCGGCAGGCACATCCCCGCCGGCAACAGTGTGGGCGGCGACCCAGGCCTGGCCCAGGGCCAGCCCGGCGTCGCCGCAGTTCACGCGCTCGGGCCGCAGCACGCGCAGACCCTGCGCGCGCAGCGCGGCCACGACCCGCTCGCGCAGGATGGCGTTGAAGAAGCAGCCTCCTCCCAGCGCCACGGTGTCCACGCCGTGAACACGCGCGGCCTGCGCCGCCCAGCGCGCCAGGCCGTCGGCCAGCTGCACGTGGAACAGGGCGGCGCCTTCGGCAGTGCGGCGCGCATCGGCCAGGGCCAGCAGCCGCCTTGCCAGCGGCAGCAGGTCGAGCTGGCCGTCGGGCAGCACGGGCGTGAGCTCTTCCTCGACCGGCACCGCATGCGTCGCCAGCCACTCGCGCGCCGCGGCTTCCAGCGCCATCGCTGCCTGCGCCTCGTGCGCCTGCCGCGTGCACAGGCCCAGCAGGCCGGCGGCGGCATCGAACCAGCGGCCCGCGCTGCTGGTCACCGGACAGTTCAGGCCGCGCTGCAGCAGCGTGCGCACGCCGGCGGCATGGCCTTGCGGCAGCGCGTGGCCCAGGCGGGCCAAGTCGCCGTTCTCGCCCAGCGCATGCAGCACGCTGGCCGCCATGCGCCAGGGCTCGCGCGCAGCGGCGTCGCCGCCCGGCAGGCGCAGCTGGCGCAGGTGGCCCAGGCGCCGCCACTGTGCGCCGTCCACCCACAGCAGCTCGCCGCCCCAGGCCGTGCCGTCGGTGCCCAGGCCCACGCCGTCCAGCGCCAGGCCGATCACCGCGTGGCCGATGCCGTGCTCGGCCTGCACCGCCGCGATGTGCGCATGGTGGTGCTGCACCGCGACGGCCGGCACGCCGATCTCCTGCGCGATGCGCTGCGCGAGCCGCGTGCTGTGGAAGTCCGGGTGCAGGTCGTGGGCGATGGCGTCCACCGCGCCTTCGGCCAGCAGCGCGGCCGCCGACGCTTCCAGCGCGGCGCAGCTCGCCGGATCGCCCAGATCGCCGTGCAGCGGCGACCACTGCAGCCGCGCGCCGTCCAGCCGCGCGGCCGCGTTCTTCAGCCAGGCGCCGGCCGCCAGCACCCGCGCGGGTGCTGGCTGGGTCAGTTGCAGCAGCGCTTCATTGGCGGACATCCGCGATCCTTCAGGCGGCAGCGGCCGCACGCTGCAGCCAGCCGATCCACGCGTCCATGCCTTCGCGGCGCGTGGCCGAGACCTGCAGCACCTCGATCTCCGGATTCACCCGGCGCGCCAGGCCGATGCAGCGCTCCAGGTCGAACTCCAGGTAGGGCAGCAGGTCGATCTTGTTGATGAGCATGAGCGAGGCGGCGGCGAACATGTCCGGGTACTTCAGCGGCTTGTCCTCGCCCTCGGTCACCGACAGCACCGCCACCTTGGCCGCCTCGCCCAGGTCCCACATGGCCGGGCACACCAGGTTGCCCACGTTCTCGATGAACAGGAACTGCGGGCCGTGCGCGTGATGGTGCTCGTGGTGATGGTGGTGACCGCCGCCGTCGTGGTGATGGTGGTGGTGCGCATGCGAGGGCAGCCGGTCGAACGCGTCCGCCACCATCTGCGCGTCCAGGTGGCAGCCCTTGCCGGTGTTCACCTGGATGGCCGGCGCGCCGGTGGCGCGGATGCGGTCGGCGTCGAAGCGGGTCTGCTGGTCGCCCTCGATCACCGCCACCGTGGCGCCCGGCGTGCGCGCGCGCAGCTCCTCTATGGTGGCGCACAGCAGCGTGGTCTTGCCCGAGCCGGGGCTGGAGACGAAGTTGAGCGCGGTGACGCCGTGCGCATGGAAGTGCGAGCGGTTGCGCGCGGCGATGCGCTTGTTCTCGCCCAGCACGTCCTGCTCCAGCCGGATCGCGCGCTCGGGGCTGAGCCCCGGCACCGACATGCGCGCCGCGCCGGCGCCGTAGTGAAGGTCCCCGGTGTGGGGGTCGTGCACCGGCGCGGCCAGCCCGGCGCCCGTGGTCTCAGAACATCCGCAAACAACGCACATCGTGCAACTCCTTCAAGCGTCTTCCACCATCATCTCGATCACGCGCAGCTCGGTCCCGCCGGTGGGCTGCAGGCGGCTGCCGCTGCAGCCGGGGCAGGCGTCCAGCCGGCTGGCGATGTGCACCGTGCCGTCGCACTGCAGGCACCAGGCCGTGGCCGGCGGCTCGTCGATGTCGATGCGGGCGTGCTCCAGCACCGTGCCGGGCACCATCGATTCCAGCGCGAAGCGCAGCGCCCGCACCTCCACGCCGGCCAGCGCGCCGGCTTCCAGGCGCAGGCGCGTGACGCGCACGAAGCGCTCGCGCCGCGCCGCGTCTTCCACCAGCGACAGGATGCCGCCAGCCAAGCTCATCTCATGCATGGGCCGCCTCCTCGCTGCGTGCCAGCACGGCCGGCACGCAGGGGTCGAAGGCGGCGGCCAGGAGGCGCGCGCCATGCGCATCCAGCGCCGGCAGCGCCTGCGCCAGCGCGCCTTCGGGATGGAAATTCCAGTCGGTGGGCGACAGCACGCGAAAGTGCGCCACCCGCTCGCCGTCCAGCCGCACCCAGTGCACCAGCAGGCCGCGCGCCATCTCGGTCCAGGCCATGCCCTCGCCGGGGCCGGTCGTCAATGCGCCGCCGCACAGCCAGTCGCTGCCCTCGTCCGCGGCCAGGCGGGCCAGGTCGACGAGGCGAAAGGCGAAGCGCATCCAGGCATTGTGGACCGGGCCGCGGGCCGCATCGCGGTGGCGTGTCCAGGCGCCGGTTTCCAGCCGACCGGCGGCCAGCGGCGCGATGGCCGCGTCGTCGTCCATCTCAAGCGCGGCCGCGAGGCGCTGCGCCAGCGCGGCCTGCGCCGGCGCGTCGTCGTGCAGCGCGAGCGGCTGCACGGGCAGCACGATGCGCCGGGCAGTGGATGCCGTGCTGCGCAGGAACGCGGCGGCGGGGCCCTCGTGCGTCTCGCACCAGTCGCGCAGCCAGGCTTCGCCGCCGCGCTCAGCCTGCGCCAGCCATCCGGCCACGGGCATGCCCAGCAGCTGCGTGGACAGCCAGGCCGGCAGCGCGCGCAGCGCCGCGGCCGCGTCGTCGCCGTGCGGCAGCGGGCTGCAGGCCAGCGCCTGCGCCGCGGCTTCGCGCAGCGCGGCGTCGGCCGTGCACCAGTCCAGCAGGATGCGCCGCACATGGTCGCGCGCGGTGTGCCAGCGCAGCGCGGTGCGCGCGGGCGCATCCGGCGCTGCCACCTGCCCGCGCGCCGCCGCAATGGCGCGCCGCGCGGTGCCGCGGTGCGCGTGGCCGCACAGGCTGAACACGGCCGCAGCCAGGTCCGGCCAAGCCTCGGCGGGCTGGCCCTGCAGCACGCGGCGCAGGCCGGCGGGGCGGCGGCGCAGCAGGTTGCGCGGCACCGGCGCGCCGGGCACGAGGCGCAGCTCGCCGGCCAGCTGGTCCCATTGCGTCATGGCGCCCTCCCCGCGCCCGCGCGGCCGAGGAAGAGCGCCCGGCGCGACGGCATCGCCGGCGCTTCGGCCGCCGTTCCGGACTTACGCAGCAGGTCCAGCACCGCCTGCGCGGTGGCGCGCGCGGCGTCCTGGTCGGCGAAATGGAACATCGGCGAGCAGAGCGAACAGGCCTCGAAGCGGCCGACGCCCGGCATCTCGGCGCCGATGAAGCCGAAGGCTTCGCCGCCCACGCGGCGTTCGCGCGCGGCGCCGACCGCCAGCGCGTCGCCGCCGTCGGGCAGGCACACCAGATTCATGAACCAGGGCGTGATCAGCACGCCGCCGAGACCGTCCTCATCGCGCGCGAAGCCCACCGCCTCCACCCGCAGTTGCGGATGCATCACTGGCAGCCCCGCCATGCGCGTGGCCGCCACCTCTTCGAAGGCACGCACCAGCGCGGCCACACGCGGGGCCACGTGCGCGGCCTCCCTGCGGCCGGTGGCGAAGGCGGCCATCATGGCTCGATCACCATGAACTGCTCGGCGTCGCCGTCGCAGGTGGGGCAGCGCCAGTGCGCGGGCAGCTCGGCGAAGGCCACGCCGGGCGGCACCTGCCACACCGGGTCGCCTTCGGCCGGGTCGTACACCCACCAGCAGATCTTGCATTCCAGCCGCGCGTCGGCCGGCAGCCGGGCGCGGTCGCCCAGGTAGCTGCCTTCGAAGCGGCCCTCGGGCAGCGTCACGCCGCGGCCTCCTGCGGCGCCAGCGCGCCGTCCACCCACTGCAGCACCTCGGCCAGGCGCTCGTGCGAGTCCTCCAGGTCCTCGCGCGCGGCGCAGGCCACCTCGGGCATGTCGATCACCTCCACCGTGTTGAGGATCACCGTGTCCTGCGAGTTGTAGTACACGACGCGCCAGCACTGCGGCATGCGCGTGTTGGTGATGCGGCAGTTGCCGTAGCCGCGCGACAGGATCAGCACGCGGCCGGTGCCCAGCTGGTGGTCCAGGAAGCTGATGTCCGGCACGCCCATGGGCAGCAGCGTGAGGTTGACCACGCGCGGCGCCTGGCCCGGCTTCCAGTCGTGCCAGTGGTCCTCGATTTCGTTGAGCAGCATGGGCGCGTTCATCACGCCCTCGGGCAGCGGCGCGGGCAGTGGCGGCAGCCGGCGCGCGGCCACGTCCTCCATGGCCGCTTCGCGCAGCGCGCTGGGCACGGGCCCCACTTCCAGGTAGTCCTCCACCAGCGCACCGCCTTGCAGCCGCATCACGCGCCAGACGCCGGCGAACACCGATTCCTGCACGCGCAGCTCGGCGCCGCCCTCGGCGGCCGGCGTGACCCGCGCGCCGACTTCGCCCTCGCCCATCACCTGGTTCACCAGCGCCAGGTCGGCCGCGCCGAAGCCCAGCAGCGAGACGCGGCGCGGCAGGCCGTCGGCGCGGGTGGCGCCCAGCGCGGCCAGCGTCTCGCGCAGCGCCCGGTGCGCGCCGGCGCGCTCGGCGATGGCTTCCGGCTCGGGCAGCACCGGCGGGCGGTAGGTGTCCATGCCCTTGGGCATGTCCATGTACTCCAGCGTCTCGTCCTCCACCTGGCTGCCGGGACCGAAGGCGACGACGGGGATCGGAAAGTCCTTCATGGCGTGTGTTCCTTCTCTTCTCTTGCGTTCAGCTGCAGGACGGGCCGGCGGATGCGCTGACCACCGCGATGCCGATGCCCGGCACGCGCGTGGCCGGCATGGCCAGCGCGCGCTCCACCTCGCGCACGAAGACGTCCCAGTCGTGCATGCCGGCCAGCGTGGTGACGTACTGGCCGTCCCGCAGGAACACCAGCGTGGGCCGGCGCGGCGCGGCCAGCTTCGCGGCCAGCGCGTCTTCGGCCTCGCGGCGCGCCACGCCCATGGCGAAGCGATTGCCCAGGTGGCGGCGCAGCTCGGGCAGCACCACCGCCACGTCCAGGCATTCGGGAAAGCGCACCGGATCGCCGCCGATCAGCAGCACCCGGTCGCCCGGCTGGCTCTTCCAGGCGTCGAAGCCGGCCGCATCGACCCAGTCGGCGCCATGGACCTCTGCCAGCTGGTGCAGCAGCGGCGGAACGTCGGCCGCCTGCGGCGGGCGGACGGTGGAGGCGAATTCGGCAAGGGTTGGGTGAGTCATGTCGTCGATTGCTCAAGGGTGTGTGGAACAGCTTTCACCGCAGAGACGCAGAGATCGCAGAGGGCCGCAGAGAAATTGCTTTTTTCCTCTGCGGTCCTCTGCGATCTCTGCGCCTCTGCGGTGAATGCCCCCGTCTTCATCTGGCCAGCTTTCACGAAGGAATCTCGCCGCCGACGAGGGCGGCCAGCTGCCGCGCGTCCAGCGACGACGGCAGCGCAAAGGCGGGGTCTTCCACGGCGGGCACCTCGCCCGCCATGGCGCCGAGCACCAGGTCCAGCGTGGCGTCGACTTCCGCGGCGCGCGCGGCCGAGATGCGCTCGCGCGCGCTGTCCAGGAAGACCAGCAGCCAGTCGCCGGGCGCCACCTCGCCGATGAGGGCGGTGGACACCTCGCGCCGCTCGCCGCGCCCTTCGCACAGCGCGAAGCCGGGGCGCACGGAGGCGGCCTGCATGGGAATGCCGATGCACATGGCGCGCCGTCCCTTCAGTCCGCCGCGCGCGCCAGGAAGCGCGCGTCGCCCACGCGGCAGGCCGCTTCTTCCGACGGCCGCAGCGCCTCGTAGGCTTCCAGCGCCAGCAGCGAGGACGCGCCGGACAGTTCCTGTTCGGCCGGGCGCGCCACCGGCTCGGCGCCCCAGCGGCGCAGCAGGTCCACGCCCAGCGCGAGCGCGTCTTCCAGCGCGGTCTTCACCACCGGGCGCAGGCTTCCGCCATAGTCCTCCAGCTCCTGCGGCTGGCAGCCGATCAGCGTCACCCGCTCGGGGTACTGGCCCATCAGCTGCGCCAGCAGCAGCACCTCCTGGAAGCCGGTCTGGTGCAGGCTCATCTTCTTGGCGCCCAGGAAACGCGGCACCTCGTCGTCTTCCACCGTCTTGAGCGTGCCAGGCGCGAGGCCGTAGTCGATGGCGTCGAAGATCAGCAGCCTGGTGGCCGCCTGCACGTGGTGGATCAGGTACAGGCCCTGCGTGCCGCCGTCCACCAGCTGCACGTGCGCGCCGAAGGCATAGCGGCGCTGCAGCGCCTCCACGCAGCGCACGCCGAAGCCTTCGTCGGCCCACAGCACGTTGCCGATGCCCAGCACGACGATGGTCTCGCCGCTGTCACGGTGGGGGTGGCAGGCGGCTTCGGGCGTGGAGGGGTGCATGGTGTGCTCCATCGGTCGGTTCAGCGGGGGGAGGAAACGAGAAGAAGGCGCGGGGCGCGCGGCACCGCGCGGGCGCGGCGCAGCTGGTCCCAGGCGCGGAAGCTGTCCCAGTTGGCCTGCAGGGCCAGCCAGAACGCGGTGTCGATGCCGAACATCAGGGCGCAGCGCACCGCCGTGTCGGCGCTGATGCCGCGCTGGCCCTGCACGATCTCGTGCACGCGCCGGCGCGACATGCCCAGCAGCCGGGCCGCCTCCACCTGGGTCAGGCGCAGCGGCCGCAGGCAGTTGCGCTCCAGGAAGCGCCCGGGGTGCGGCGGCACGCGCACCGGCACGCCCGGCGGGCGGGTCCAGCTGGCGCGTGCCGTCGCGTCCATGCCGGGCCTCACTCCTTGAAGGTGCGGTGGCCCGACAGCATGGTGCTGACGATGCTCTGGCGGCCCATGATGTCCTCGCGGATGGCCGCGTAGACGTGCAGGATGATGAAGCACACCATCACCCACAGCCCCAGGTGGTGCCAGGTGTGCACGTCCTGCGACTGGCCCATCAGCGGAATGACCCAGCCGAACAGCCGGTTCGCCCACGAGCCCGACCCCAGCCCTTCCCCGTACAGCGCGAAGCCGGTCGCGATCATGAAGATCGTGCACAGGAAGAAGATGAAGAACATGGCGAAGCGCGCCATCGGGTTGTGGCCCACGTAGCGGTTCGGCCGCTTGCTGAGGAAGGCGTACCACTTGGCCGTGGCCAGCATCTCGCGCCAGTAGGCGCGCTGCAGCACCGGCACGTAGAACAGCTCGCGCGCATGGTGGTTGCCCACCAAAGCCCAGTAGATGCGGCCCAGCAGCCCGATGGCCAGCACGTAGCCGGCGGCGAAATGGGCGAAGCGGATGTAGCCCATCAGGAAGTGGCTGCTGGCCTCGCCCGGCATGGTGGGCAGCGGCGAGCCGATGAAGTAGCCGGTGACGCCCAGCACCACGATGGCCAGGGCGTTGACCCAGTGCCACAGGCGCACCGGCGCTTCGTAGACGTAGACCGACTTGATGGTGGCGGCGCGGGCGACGGCGGATTCGTCGGTGCCCGTGCCCTGCACGGCGGTGGAGGCGGTGGCGGAGGACATGGGGTCTCCTTCGCGCATCAGACGCGCGCGGCCAGCAGCGCCGTGCCGGTGAGCGCCACCACCGCGGCCAGCGCGCGCCACACGCCCGCCGGCAGCGTGCGCATGCGCGCGCCGGCCGCGAGGCCCAGGCCGTGCAGCGCGGCGGTGCTGAGCGCGAAGCCGGCCGCGTAGGCGGAGAACAGCGCCGCGGGCGGTGCCTCGCCGCCGTGGGCGAAGCCGTGCGCGATGCCCGCCGCGGCGACGATGGCGCCGCCGGCCAGGCCGCCGCTGCGCGCCGGCGCGGCCAGCAGCAGGGCCAGCAGCACCACGCTGGCGGCCACCGCCGGCTCGACCAGCGCCGAAGTGAACGCCGAGGCCCAGCCAGCCGCGCCGAGCACGGCGCCGGCCAGCATGGCGCCGACGAAGGCGGCGGGACCCTGCCAGCGGCGCGCGGCCGGCAGCGCGGCGGCCGACCAGAGGCCGACGGCCACCATAGCCAGCAGGTGGTCCAGCCCGCCGAAGGGATGGACGATGCCGGCGGCGAAGCCGCTGGCGTGGCCGGGGTGGGCGCTGGCGGCGCCGGCGAAGGCGGCGAGCGCCGCGAAGGCCAGGAGGCGGCGGAAAGTGCGTGTCATGTGTCTTGTCTCCTGTGGGTTAGCGGACCTTCACCGTCGCCAGTTCCGCGCCGTCCTCGCTCATCACGTGGGTGGAGCAGGCCAGGCAGGGGTCGAAGGAATGCAGCGTGCGCAGGATCTCCACCGGCTGCTCGGGATTGACCATGGGCGTGTTCATCAGGCTGGCCTCGAAGGCGCCGATCTGGCCCTTGGGGTCGCGCGGGCTGCCGTTCCAGGTGGTGGGCACCACGCACTGGTAGTTCTCGATGCGGCCATCCTTGATGCGGATCCAGTGGCCCAGCTGGCCGCGCGGCGCGGCCACCGTGCCCACGCCCTTGGCCTCCTTGGGCCAGGTGCTGGGGTCCCACTTCTCCACGTTGGCGGTGGCGCGGTCGCCGGCGCGCACGTTGGCCACCAGCTCGTTGTAGTCGTCCAGCATCATCTCGCCGCAGTACTGGCCTTCCAGCGCGCGCGCCAGGGTGCGGCCGATGGTGGTGGGCAGCAGCTGCTTGAGCGTGTAGGACGTTTCGGGAATGCCCAGCGCCTTGGGGATGTCCACGTTGATCGCCTGGGCCGCGAACTCCAGCTGCTCCCTGGGCCGCTGGCTGTACTTGTTGCCCTTCCTGGCGTGGGCGTAGGCCAGGATGTAGCGCGCGAGCGGCCCCACCTCCATGGCGTTGCCGCGCCAGCGCGGCGCTTTGATCCACGAATACTTGGCCGACTCGTCGATCTGCTCGATGTGGGTCCGGCTGCCCTTGGTCTTCGGGCCCAGCGCGTAGTTCGGCTCGGTCACGCCGTCCCAGGGATGCAGGCCCTGCTTCTCGTCGGCGTACTTGTACCAGCTGTGCGTCACGAACTCCTGCACCTGCGCCGGGTCGCGCGGATCCACCGCGTGGATCACGTCCCAGTTGCCGCCCAGGATGGCGCCGCCGGGCAGCTGGTCGGTGCTCTTGTCGTAGTTGACCTTGGGGTACTCGCCGTAGTCCATCACGTTGGTGGCCGAGAGGCCCCCGCCGTACAGCCAGCCGGCCTGCTTGTAGAGCGTGCCGATGGCCAGCACGTCCGGGATGTAGACGTTCTTGTTGAACTCGATGATCTCGTCGATGCGCGCCTTCACGAAGTTCAGGCGCTCCATGTTGATCGGCGCGCCGGCGGCGCCGTCGCCGTCCAGGTTGATCGCGCAGGGCACGCCGCCCACCAGGTAGTTGGGGTGCGGGTTCTTGCCGCCGAAGATGGTGTGGATCTTCACCCACTCCTTCTGCAGGTCCAGCGCCTCCAGGTAGTGGGTCACCGCCATCAGGTTGGCCTCGGGCGGCAGCACGTAGGCCTTGCTGCCCCAGTAGCCGTTCATGAAGGGGCCGAGCTGGCCGCTTTCGACGAACTTCTTCAGCCGGTTCTGCACGTCGCGGAAATAGCCGGGCGAGGACAGCGGGTGCGAGGGCGACACCGTCTGCTGCAGCTCGCTGGTCTTCTTCGGGTCGGCCTTCAGCGCCGACACCACGTCCACCCAGTCCAGCGCGTGCAGGTGGTAGAAGTGCACCGCGTGGTCATGCACCTGCAGCGTCTTGGCCATCATCTCGCGGATGAGGTGGGCGTTCTTCGGGATCCTGATGCCCAGCGCGTCCTCCACCGCGCGCACCGAGGTCAGCGCGTGGCAGCCGGTGCACACGCCGCAGATGCGCTCGACGAAGGCCCAGGCGTCGCGCGGGTCGCGGCCCTTGAGGATCACCTCCAGGCCGCGCCACATGGTCCCGGTGGAGACGGCGTTGCGGATCACGTTCTTGCTGTCGAGGTTGACCTCGCAGCGCATGTGGCCCTCGATGCGGGTCACGGGGTCGACGACCACGCGGCGGCCGCTGTCGTCGAGGTTGAAGCCTTGGGTGGCGTAGGCGGTCATGTTCTGTGCGTCCTCTTGTTCGGTGCTGCCTGCCTTCAGTGGCCCGCGCCGCTGCGCGGACGGTCCTTGTCGGTGGTGCGCTTGAGCACCGACACCGCCGCATGCGCGGCCACCGCGGCGCCGACCACCGCCGCGGCCGTGCCGCCGACCTTGTCGGCATTGGCCTCGACGCCGAAGGCGTGGATGTCGGTCAGGCGGTCGTAGAACGAGCCCTTGTCCCAGAAGCCGTCTTCCGAGCAGCCGATGCAGCCGTGGCCGGCCTTGATCGGGAAGCTGGTGCCCTCGTTCCACATCACCGTGGAGCAGGCGTTGTAGGTGGTCGGGCCCTTGCAGCCGACCTTGTAGAGGCAGTAGCCCTTGCGCGCGGACTCGTCGTCGAAGGCTTCCACGAACTGGCCGGCGTCGAAGTGCGGGCGGCGGTAGCACTTGTCGTGGATGCGCTGGCTGTAGAACATCTTCGGGCGGCCCTGGCGGTCCAGCTCGGGGATGCGGTCGAAGGTCAGCATGTAGGTGATGACGCCCGTCATCACTTCGGCGATGGGCGGGCAGCCCGGCACCTTGATGATGGGCTTGTCGGTGATCACCTTGTGCACCGGCGTGGCCTGCGTCGGGTTCGGCTTGGCGGCCTGCACGCAGCCCCAGCTGGCGCACGAGCCCCAGCTGATGATGGCCTTGGCGTCCTTGGCCACGTGCTTCAACTGCTCCACGAAGGGCCGGCCGCCGATGATGCAGCTCATGCCGTCCTGGTTCAGCGGCGGGTTGCCTTCCACGGCGAGGATGTAGTTGCCCTTGTACTTGGTCATCACCTCGTCGAGGATGGCCTCGGCCTGGTGGCCGGCGGCGGCCATCAGCGTGTCGTCGTAGTCCAGCGAGATCATGGACAGCACCGCGTCCTTGGCCAGCGGGTGCGCCGAGCGGATGAAGGACTCGGAGCAGCAGGTGCATTCCAGCCCGTGCAGCCACAGCACCGGCGTGCGCGGCTTGGTCTCCATGGCGTGCGCGATCCGCGGCACGAAGGACGGCGCGAGGCCGAGCGAGGTGGCGGTGAGAGAG
Source organism: Burkholderiales bacterium (assembly GCA_028868995.1). GTDB lineage: Bacteria > Pseudomonadota > Gammaproteobacteria > Burkholderiales > Burkholderiaceae_C > Ramlibacter. The sequence continues at coordinate 80,443 of JAGWTH010000001.1, forward strand.
CAGTATTTGAGGAAGCTGCGCCGCGAAATGCCCTGGCGCCGCATCACCTCGTAGAAGGTTTCCATCGTCCTTGTCTCCTCGTGTTGGAATGCTTTGGCGGATGGGTTCTCAACATCCGTGCCAGTGGCCGGCCACTGCGGGTAAACACCGAGCGGTCGCTGTAAGCGCTTGTGGGTGCTTGGTTTTTTCTTGACCTGCGTCAAGGTGCGCGAGTGGCTGTCGGGGCGGGGTGGTCACTGCGCTTGCGCCCTCGTTGCCGGACTGGAAGCGGGCTTTGCACCCGCTTCGCGGCAAAACTCCGGAGAAGTCATATGCAAGTTTGGTCTGGGACGAACTCGCCGGCCGAACTGAATAGCCCAGTCTATCGTACTCTTGTCGCAGGAGACTTGCGGCCCAGAGCCCTACCGGGTACGGATGAGCGTGGAGTGTCCGCGATCGCGGTAGGGACGCCCATTGCTGAGCGCCCCCCGCACAGATCCCAGCGTGCGCGATTCACGCACTGGGCTCCCACCTTGGGTGTTTGACGGCGAACCGCTCCGTCGGCCAGGGATGAAGGATGCGAGGTGGCGGCAGCCATGCCGCAGCGAGCTTGTCCATCCACGCCCATGTAACGCCGGCCTTCTGGCTGCGCCGCTGGAGCGTGCGTCGCCAGATGTTGAGGACGTGATGGCGGAATGCCCCGAGTGCCCGGGAATTCGTGGGCACCGCGTGGTACGCGAAGTAGCCCGTGACCACCGCCTTCAGCCACCTGCCCTGTTCGGGAATGGCATCGTGCATGCGGACACGAAGCTGCGACTCGCACTGGCCCAGAATCTGTGGCACAGCGCGCTTGAACGCCTCTGGAGACTGCGCAATCGTCACCCCTCGCTCGCCCAGCAAGCCTCTTGCCTGGTTGATCAGCGCCGTGCGCTGTGCAACCAGCAGCTCGCGCACGCGATGAACCGCTTGCATGTCTTGCTGCTCGACCGACTTCACCGTGAAGAAGCGCATCGTCGGCCGACCGGCGGCCTCGGCGATGGCCTCCGCGTCGTTGCGATCGTTCTTGTTGGTCTTGACGAACGGGATGACGTACTGCGGGCTGATCAAGCGTACTTCGATGCCCAACTGCTGAAAGCGCCGTGCCCAGTGGTGCGCCGAGCTGCAGGCTTCCATGGCAATGATTCGCGGATGCAGTGTCCGCGCCGCCTCCAGCAAGTCGGCGCGCATTACCTTCGAGCGGTGCAATGCCCGACCGCGCCGATCAGCGCCGTGAAGCTGAAACGCCCGCTTGGCCAGGTCGATGCCAAGAATGTCGATTTCCATGGTAGACCTCCGCATGAGAACGGTTGATGAGACGCGCAGTTTCCCCGAAGGGTGGCGTCGGGTCCATCTCAGTAGATTGGTGCGTTTTCTCCGCAAACCCTTTACCTGCGCAGCTTGCAGCCGGGTACGTAGACCGAAAGCCGCCAGGTCAGGCCTGCTCAACGGGCGTCGTACACTTGGCCAACCACACCCGCTCGACGTCGGCCATGTCAACCTACGCCCTTCGCTTCGTTGGCCAGGAGGGCCTGTCGAGTCGCCTGTCCGACTTCGACCTGAACCAGTTTTTTCAGCTCAACGAAGCTGACATCAAAGCAGTGGGCGCGCAGTTTCGCTCCGACCATCGCGCGCCGGCGGCGTTGATGGTGCTGTATCTGCGAGCCGTGGGCCGCCCGTTGGACAACTCCAAGGTATTGCCGAGGAATTTGCTGCGCTACGTCGGCGAGACGTTCAGAACCGCGGCGCCCACCATCGCCACCCTGCGCTCGATCTATCAGCGCAGCCAGACGCTCTACAAACACCAGCTCTGGGCGAAAACCCACTTGGGCCTGAAGGACCTCGACGAACAGTCCGAGGCGCAGCTCGTCGCCCTGCTCAAGCTGCAAGCCGGCGAAGCCTCCCATGCCGACGATCTCGCCACTGCGGCTTGCCACTGGCTGGACGAGCATCGCATTCTGATTCCCGGGCCGCGACGCGTGCAGGACTGGGCGCGCGCCGCGTTCGCTGCGATCGAAGCCGAGATCTTGCAGACCATCAACAAAGCCGTGCCGGCGACCACGCTCAAGACTTGTCGCGACGAGACCTATGCCTGCATGAACGGACTGATGCTGCCGGGACGCCAGGTGTTCCTGGTCGACACGCACGTCAACTATGACCCGAGTGCGGCGCAACTTGCCGAGATCACCGTCATGGCAGCGCGGGAGCTGGAGCGGTTCGGGATCGAGCCTTGAGTAGCCCTCTTGTCCCACTCGAGTTTTGGCTCGGGCAACAGCCCATCGGCCGTCAAAATGCGGGAAGTGCTCGCGCTCGTGCGTGACCTCGCGCCCACCCTCCAGATCGATGGCGAAATGCAAGGTGATAGCGCCCTGGACCAAGTGCTTCGAAAGCGTCAGATGCCGTCAAGCGAACTTGTTGGTGAAGCCAACCTGCTCGTCTTCCCCAGCCTAGACGCCGCCAATATTGCGTACAACCTCCTCAAGACGGCCGCCGGCGGCGGAATCGCAATCGGACCGATCCTGCTTGGAGCGGCGAGGCCCATTCATATCCTCACCCCGGGCGCCACTGTCAGGCGCATCGTCAACATGAGCGCGCTGACCGCGGTCGAGGCGAAGGCTTGGCCGTCTCCGTCGCCCCTCGAGCAGGAGCAGCGCCTTGGGTGATCGGTTCCACCTCCTCCAAGGTCTGGAGCCCGACGGGCGTGTCCGGCCGCTGGTCTTCGACATCGGCGATGCTCGGTCGTTGTACTTCAATTTCGATGGGCTCCAAAGCAGCATGAAACGTGGACAACCATCGGTGCTCGACGTCGACTACACGAAGACGATGATGGGCTTCATGCTCGCCAAACCGCAGCCCGAGCACATCCTCATGATCGGTTTGGGTGGAGGATCGCTGCCGAAGTTCTGTTTTCACAATCTGGCTGCGCGCATCACCGTCGTCGAAGTCAACCCCCACGTCATCGCATTGCGCGACGAGTTCGAGGTGCCTGCCGACGACGACCGCTTCCGTGTCGTACGTGCGGATGGAGCCGCATACGTTCAGAACCTTCCACCCATCTTCGACGTCATGATGATCGATGGCTTCGATGAGGTCGGGCAGCCACCGCAGCTATGTTCTCACGAGTTTTACCAAGACTGCTACCAAGCGCTGAAGCCGGGTGGCCTGATGGTAGTGAACCTGCACTCCAATCCGACCTTTGAACCTATCCGCCAATCAATCAGCGAGGTTTTTGGAGGCTGCGTCGAATCCGTCGACGCCATCGAGGGGGGCAATTGCATTGTGTTTGCCTCGAAGCGGGCGTCGCTTTCGACCCGATCGATGAGCCTGAGTTGGACGCTTCAAAACCTGAACGCGACGGCCAGGGAGCAGCTCGCAGCGGAATTTCAGCGCATTTTGGCCATGCTGAAGAGAAGTGGCTCCGCTTGTTTGAACAGCATTCCCCGATTTATAAGTGGACTGCGGGCGGGTTGCCAAAGGTGCAGAGTTGTCCACGGCGGCGGTCGGCGCTTGCGACGAACCGACCGACGCGGTGGGCAACTCGGGGCGCACCAGGGATTTCATCTTACGCGGCCAGCTTCAACTTCGGCAAGCCGGCGAAGTACGCTTCGTCCGGCGTGAGCCGATCCAGGCTCGAATGAGCTCGATGCGCCTTGTACCAGTTCAGGTAGTCGGCAATGTCGGCGCGAGCCGCGCTGACGCTGTCGTAGGCCTTCAGGTACACCCGCTCGTACTTCACGCTGCGCCACAGGCGCTCGACGAACACGTTGTCTCGCCAGGCGCCGCGCCCGTCCATGGACAGCTTGCAGTGCGCCTTGAGCACGACGTCGGTGAACTCCTCGGCGGTGAACTGGCTGCCTTGGTCGGTGTTGACGATCTCGGGCAAACCGTACTTGGCGAACGCCTGCTCGACGATCTCCTTCGCATGGCACGCCTCCAGCGTGATCGCCACCTTGTGCGCCAGCACCTTGCGGCTGAACACGTCCACCACGGCGGTGAGGTAGACGAAGCCGCGTGCCATCGGGATGTTGGTCGTGTCCAGCGCCCAGACTTGGTTGGGACGGGTGATCGCCAGCTTGCGCAGCAGGTACGGATAGATCTTGTGGCCAGGTGCGCGTTTACTCGTTCCCGGCTGTGGCGCCAGCGCCGCGATGCCCATGCGCTGCATCAGAGTGCCGATGTGCCGCCGGCCCACCGAGACGCCCAGGCGATGCAGCTGATCGCGCAGCATGCGAGCTCCCATGAAGGGGTGCTCCAGGTGCAACTCGTCCAGCCGGCGCATCAGCGCCAAGTCGGCTTGGCTCAGCGGTCGAGGCAGGTAGTACACCGAGCCGCGGCTGATGCCAAGCAGCTGCGCCTGGCGCGTGACAGACACTTGATCGTGACGGTCGATCATCGCTTTGCGCTCAGCAATCCCGCCTTGGTGAGCGCACGTTCTAAAAAATGGCTCTGTTGAATTTCAAGTGGGTTGCCCAGCGTGAGGGTTGATCGCGCTGAAGTCGAGCTTGCCGGCGATCAGGAAGATCACGACCTTGATGGTGGAGAAGCGGCCGAAGCCGCGGGCGCGCCGCTTGGCCGCCTGGAACAGCCCGTTGAGGGCTTCGAGGAATCCGTTGGTTTGGCGCGTCTGCGCCCAGGCCACGATGCCCTCCAGGTGCCGGCGCACCATGGCAGCGACATCCTTCATCGGTTCGACCTTCGAGCGCATGACGCAGGTGCACCAGCGCGTGAGCATGGCGCGCACGACGTTGATCTGCTTGCGCTCCAGGATCTCGCGCAACTGCTCCTTGTAGGCCCAGGCGCGAGCGGTGCGCACGCGGGTGATCTTGTCCACCAGGGCGTCCAGATCGGCCGCTGCCTCGGGCTTGAGGCTGGCGCGGTCCTTCAGCAGCGTCCAGCGCAAGCCCTTGAGGGACTTGTCGCTGCGCTGCTCGATGCGCCGCATCTTGTCGACCGCGGCGTTGGCGTGCTGCACGACATGGAACTTGTCAAACGTGATGCGCGCATTGGGCAGGTGCTGCCCGCAACCCTTGATGTACGCGGGCGACATGTCGATGCTGACCGACTCGATCTGCTCGGGCTCGCAGCCGTGGCCCTGCAGCTGCGCGGCGATCTCTTCGATCGCTGCGGCCTCGCGCCCCTCGGTGACGCACAGCACCCGGCGCGCGTTGGCGTCGGCAGCCAGCGTGACGTAGTTGTGGCCACGAGCGCGCGAGGTCTCATCGATGGCCAGCGCAGTGACTTCGCTGAAGTCCGCCGCCGCCAGCGCCAGCTCCACGTAACGGCTGCAGATGGCCGTCACCCGATGCGCCGAGATGCCCACCAGACGTGCCACCGCCGCAAAGGGCATCTGCTGGGCCAGCAGCAGCACCAGCGCCTCGAACAGCAGCGTGAAGCCGGACAGCTTCCCCTCGAATCCAGGCACCACCTGGCGCACCGAGCCGTCAGGCAGCTTCACCCGCGGCACGCGCACCTTCAAGTAGCACTCGTGCTGGAAGAAGTTCAGGTGCCGGTACTGCTTGACGACCGTGTCATGCACGGGGTGTTGGCCCGTCTGGTCCGGCACAGCGAAGCGGCTGCCGCTCTTGAAGTCGATCTCGATGGTCAGCACCTTGGCGGCGGCGTCAAACTGCACGCCCTGCACAAACCACGGCGCCTCAATCCCCAGCGCGGCTTCAAACAGCTTCTCTTGCACGTTCCTACTTCCTGTTCGTCAGGTCCGAAGCGGCAGCCTGCCGCCTCGGACCTCTCATCAGCCTATTGGCGCTGCGTCACTGTCAAGGGTTCGCTGCGCCGGGCTGCGCCCGCCCTTGACAGCGCCCCAGCGCCGGAAAATGTGCGGATAGTACCCACTCAGAATTCAAGAGAGGCTAAAAAATCATTCTCCAGCGTCAGTTGCCCGATCTTGGCGTGCAGCGGCTGCAGGTCAACCGGCTCGTCAGCGTCGACGCCGCCACCAAAAGCGGTCGCAGCGTTCTCTAGCAATTGCCGGCGCCACTCCGTGATCTGGTTGGGGTGCAGTGCGAACTGCTTGGCCAGATCGGCCAGCGTCCTGTCCTCGCGCAGCGCAGCCAGGGCGACTTGCGCCTTGAATGCCGGCGTGTGGGTGCGGCGGGTGCGCCGCGCAGATTTCTTGACCATAGAAACTCCTGTCGCCAAGCCGTCCTCGGCCCGGCATCATGCCCGGAGTTTCCACTTATAGCGCTGTTCAGATTTGCGGGGCCACTTCTGAAGACCACCGAGGGACAGCGGCGGTTGGAGAATTTAGAGTGAAGGAATGTGATGGAAGCAGTGTTGGATCTGAACTTTTTTAGGGGGCAACTGGACGCCGGCATGCGCCAAGCCTCGAACATGCAGGATGACGAGGTTTCGGTGAAATTGCGGCGGCGGCTTGCAGCCGCGAAGGACCGGCTGGAGCTTGGTTTGTACGGCACCTGTTGCGCCTGCAAGGAGCCCATTGCTCAAGCCGTGCTTGTGAAGGACGTGTCCTCGCCGTTTTGCGGCGACTGCCAGGAAGACTTCGATTTTCGGCGGGGTTGGGCGCTAGAGCCATGGGACACTAGGGCGGATCGGCGAGGAGCACCGATTGCCACGCCCGCCTGGCTTCGTTGAGCACGATTGGCTGGTCATAGACGATGTCCCACCGGTTTAGCAGGTGCGTGTAGATGCCCGTTAGGTAGGTGCGCGGGCGCAGTTTGCGCGCGCCCTCCACAGGTGCCCCGAAGCGTCCAGCGACGTCGGAACTTGCGGTGTGCTGGACTCGCAAAGCTGAGTCGCGCGCAAAGAGCGCTCTCGCCGAGAGATCCACATGCGTAAGGCCGCCTCAGCCGTTTCGCGCATTCCAGAGTTCGACACACGACACCGGTAGGCCCTTCGAAGCTCCCGTTCCGACGTACTTGGTACATCCAACGCAGCGCGCGATGACGGTTCGCACTGAGCCGGTCTTTGTTCGAGAAGCGCTACTAGCTATTCTGGTGGCCGGAGGGGCCGTCAACACCTAGGTTTGCGACCTTGCCGGACAGCAAATTCGCCAAGCGCACAGCAACAAGCCATCTTTGCCACGCTTCCGCGTCGTGATCAGGCATGCCGGGGAGGCGCCCAGCGACGACTGCCCAAGTGTGGCGCACTTTGGCATAAGCAGAAGTGAGCTCGTCACTGACGCGTCGGGTCATCATCACAGCCTGCGCGGTTTGTGCTAACGAGTCTGTGCGTTGGCGCACATTCGTCCGTGCGCCCGTTAACGCGACGGTCCCACGAGATTCGGCTCACGATGTCGCAGCACGTCGGGGAGTCGGTGGCAGCCGCAGAAGCGATTGCGCATACTTCTCGACACTGAAACTGAAGGTTCCACGAAAATTGATGTGGCTGGAGTGCGCCGGTCCCATGCGCCGCAACCAGGCCTCGTCGATCTCCATGCCGCCCTTGCGCAGTCGCTCCACAACGTCATTCATGCGGGCGGTATTCCAAGCGATAACGATGTTGGTCAGCAGGGCGTGCGAACCCGAGATCGCCTTCATTTCGTCGCGCCTGCGTCCGCGCTCGGTCGGGAGCTTGCCGGTATAGACCACCCGCTGCAGCTGGTGGACCGACTCGCCCCGGGCGAGCAGTGTATGAATCTCGCGGCGGAAGTCCTCGATGGTGACGTAGTCGCACAAGAAAATGCTTCTCAGCAACCGTCCAAGATGTTCGGCAGCCCGGTACGCCGGATCGCCCTGGGCGGCGCTGCTCAGAAAACGCAGAGCCAAGTCGGCGCCGATCTTGCCCATCCGAATGGAAGCGATCAGCCGCAGGAGTTCATCCCAGCCGTCGCGAATCGCCTTGCGCGAGAGGCGCTTGACCGTCACCCGCTCGATGTTCTCCGGCACGGCGAATCCGGCCGGCAGGTAGAGTTTTCTCTCGGCCAGGTCGCGCAGTCGCGGGCACAGGTCGAACCCAAGCAGCTTGGCCACCGCCATGGCCCCATTGGTATAGCCGTGCGTGTCGACCGCCAGCAGGGACAGACGAATCCTGTCCTGGCTGTGGTTGTGCTGCTCCACGCCTTCGATCGCGACGCCGGCCTGGCGTTCGTTGAGCACGATCGGCTGGTCGTAGACGATGCCCCAGCGATCCAACAGGTGGGTGTATATGCCCGCCGCGTAGGTACGCCGGCGCGGGTCCACGCGAGCGCTCCACAGGTGCCGCGACGCGTCCAGCGACATCATGTCGGCCGAGGCCTTCTCGCCGCTGCCCCAGTGGGCGGCCAGGGGGACCCGGCCCTGGAACTCGACCACCCGCTCGTTGGCGCGCCGCAACCGGCCATGGGTTTCCAACGCCCGCATGGCCACCGACACCTGCGCCGTTTCAACGCCCGGGATCATCGATGCAGCCGTCTTGGCGTCGATGTCGGTACCGTGTGCCAGCAGCGCCGCATACAGGGCAAGCAGTTGCGCCACGGTGTCGGCTCGATGTCCGAGCAGCACCTCGCTGACGCTGCACAGCGCGTCCATTTCCAGCAGGATGTCGGGGAATTGCATGTCGCCGATCAACTGATAAATCAGGTCGCGCATACGGCGCGGCTCGCCGTCATCAGGCAAGGCAGTGACCGCCGGCAGATGCAGCATGCCGTCGGCGCCGATCTCGATCTTGCCTTTCTTGCAGGCCTCGGACACCGCAGCGACGCCGACCTTCAGATTGTCCAAGCGGGTTCAATGAATTCGTCTGCCGTGCGCGGCAAACCCAGCATGGCGATGTACGCGTCGCGCTCGCGCGCCCATTCTTGCGGCGAAATCAGCATCTGATCGCGCTGCCGGAAACTCAGCGAATGATCGATCCACACTTTGCCGCTGCGCAGGCTCTTGCGCAGGGACATCATGGTGCACGCTGCAAAGGCCTGCAGGCCGTTCTTGGGATTGGCGTCATGGACAAGATCGTGCCAAGCCGCACCCACCTCGGGAACCCGGAAGTCCGGCGGCAATTCCGTCGCTTTCATCCCTTGAAGATCGCGCCAGGCAGTCCACCGCGCAAAACCGGCGTCGTCGGCCTGCCCGTCAAATTCGAGGCCCTCCAAGCCACCCAGAAACGCCTTGACCCGCTGCTGGTCCGCCGCCAGGGCCCGGCGGACATGGGACAGGAAGCTGCCCTGGGGCGTGTCCAGCAGATCCGACAAGAGCTGATCGGCCTCCAGGCAGCGCACGCGCCAGGTTTTGGTCTCGTCACGCAGGACCTCCCTGGCCTTGAGCGCCTGCTGGCGAGTGGCGCTTTCTGATCGACCCCGGCTGGTCTGGGCTTTCTGCGCGGCGTCGCGAAACAGCTTCTGGCTGCGCCGGCTGCCTTGCTGTATCGCCAGGTCGGTGAGTTCGAGCAGGGTCATGCGCAGAAAGCACACCAGTTCGATGGTCTGTGTCGTGTCCTTGATTTCTTTCGACTTCGCGGGCCGGCGCGCTTGCATCTGCTGGGCGTAGGCGCGTTGCTTGGGTATGGCGATGCTATCGAGTGGCCACTCGTGTGCCGTCAGGCCCTTGAGATACCGGATCTTTTCGAGAACTTCGGCCAGGCTGGTCGGACCGTGGCGCCTTGACGGCGTCTTGAGCCATTCGAGATGGGTGGCAGATCCGTCAGCGCGCAGGCGGTAGGCGGACTCGCGGCAGCTGTTGAGCGTGGCCGGCGGCACGGCTTTGCTGATGGTCTGCAAAATCTCGGCTTCGGTCGCGGCGAACGCGGCGCGCGCCCAGTCCTGCACGCGTCGCGGGCCGGGAATGAGGATGCGATGCTCGTACAGCCAGTGGCAAGCCGCAGTGGCGAGATCGTCGGCGTGGGAGGCTTCGGCGGCCTGCAGCATGAGCAGGGCGACTAACTGCGCCTCGGACTGTTCGTCCAGGTCCTTGAGGCCCAGGTGTTTTTTCGCCCACAGCTGGTGTTTGTAAAGCGTCTGGCTGCGCTGGTAGATCGAGCGCAGGCTGGCGATGGTGGGCGCCGCCGTTCTGAAGGTCTCGCCGGCGTAGCGAAGCAGATTTCGGGGCAATACCGTGGCGCCGTCCAATGGCCGGCCCACGGCTCGCAGGTAGAGAACCATCAACGCCGCCGACGCGCGGTGGTCGGAGCGAAACTGCGCGCCTACTGCCTTGATGTCAGCTTCGGTGAGCTGGAAAAACTGGTTCAGGTCGAAGTCGGACAGGCGGTTCGACAGGCCCTCCTGGCCAACGAAGCGAAGGGCGTAGGTTGACATGGCCGACGTCGAGCGGGTGTGGTGGGACAAGTGTACGACGCCCATTGAGTGTGCCTAACCGGCGGTTTTCCATCGATCAACTCGGTTGCAAGCCGCGCCCGCAAACGGTTTGCGGGGAAAACGCACCAATTTGCACGAAAAGTACGATCACCCCGGATCACCGTTGTCCGGGATCTGGTCCCACTCGATGTCGAAGGGCAGGTAGATCTCGCGGATGCCGTCGTTGTTCGTGACGGTCATTTCGCCCACGACAGACTCGTTGTTCAAAACCTCATGCTGGACGCTGTCGCGCAGCGCGTTCTCGAAGGCGTCGTGCGAGGCGTGGACGGCGATTCCTACGAGGCGCTCGCCGAAGGCTGCGTGAATCAGGGCGAGCAAGTCGTCGTCCTTGAGATCCAGCGCAAGCTCCTGGCGGCGCTGCGCGAGCGCTTCGGCGTCCAGCAGGATGTGGGTTTCCCGGTCCATGGGCTGGCCCGGGTCATCCGACGCCTGCAAGGCAGCGAGGCTCTTGTAGCCGAGGGCGGCAGCAATGCACTGCTGTGCGTGGCTGAGCTTGAGGGGGTGAGGCGACTGGGCGGTGCCGCTGCGAAGCGCGAAGGCGATGCCCGAGATGTCAATAGTCATGCGGTGCTCCAAATAGGCACAGGACGTTCGAGCGATTAACCGTCTTGCGCCATGCGAACACGCATGGGTGGGACATGTGACGAAGAAGAAATACGGTTTCGCTGCAGTGCAGCGGTGTCTGGTATGAGCCGCTCGAAGCTCAGGCGGACGCCTTGCGCAGAAGTTTACTACTGCCAGCTCCCGGGCGCAGCGCGCCAGGGGGCTGCCTAGAATCGGCCGCGTGAGCGAGCCCAAGCTACATCCCCGCATCCCGTTCGAGGTGGACGGCATCCAGGTGAACCACTGCAAGACGCCGACATGCCCAAATTTCGGCGTGTCGGCGGCGCAAGCGCCTGAGGGGAAGGTCAACGCGTCCCAGGACCCGTACCGGGTGATCGGGGGCCGTCGCAGCCTGCGGCAGCTCACCTGCCACTTCTGCCAGCGCAGTTCCGCGCTGCGCAGCAACCTGGCGATCGCCCAGGAGGCAACACGCCTCGACCCGATCCGCTGGCGCGCCGCACGCACGACCTGTGTCACGCCTGGCTGCGCCGCCTTCGGCTTGGCTGTGGCGGATCACCCGCAGCACTACCAAAAGCACGGTCACACCGCCGCGGGCGAGCCGCGCTACCGCTGCAAGGCCTGCCGCGCGACGCTCACTGGCGGCTCGACCCTGCGCACGCAGAAGCGGCCAGAGCTGAACGTCGAGGTGCTGAAGCTGGTGGTGAACAAGGTGCCAATGCGCCGCATCTGCGAGGTGCTGGATCTCAACCCGGCCACCCTCTACAGCAAGCTGGGCTACCTGTCCGAGTTGGCCAGCGACTTCAGCGCGCGCCATGAGCGCCGCATCGCCTCCGGTGAGGTGCCGCTGGCGCGCGCCTACATCAGTGTCGACCGACAGGACCACGTGCTGAACTGGGGCAGCCAGCTCGATCGCCGCTACACCGCAGTGGGCGCGGTTGGCGCGGCCGAGAATGAATCCGGCTACGTGCTGGCCATGCAGCTGAACTTCGACCCCGACAGCGATCCCGAGGACGTGGAAGCCGACGCCATCGAGCGCGGCGACTACCTGGTGCCGCCGGTCCATCGCCACTACGCGCGCCTGTGGCTGCGCCGCGACTACCAGGAGGTCGACGCGCCGGAGGAGGACGAAGCCGCTTTGCCTGCCGATCTCAAGGCCCCCAGCGGCGGGATGCAGGTGAAGCTGGAGGTGCTGTACTTCGCCCTCATGGTGCACTTGAAGCGGATGCTGCATCCGGTGGAGCGGGTGCGCCTCTTCGTGGACCGAGACCCCGCCCTCGATACCGCGTGCCTGGCTGCATTTCGAGAGGAGATCGTCGCGCGGCGCTGCGACGTGTTCCTGATCAAGACGGGCAAGGACCTTTCAGTGGACAAGAAGAAGTTGCTGATCGCGCAGGTCGGCCGCGATCTGGAGCGCTTCGCGGCGCGCGCCGGTGTGCCGGCGGGCGAATCGGTGCGGCTGCACTACGTGGTCGACCAACTGCGCCGGCACCGGGCCCGCAACGCGGCAGGCTGGTTCGAGTACCCGCTGTCCGACATGGCCGACCCGAGCAAGGAGCTGCTGTACCTGACCGATTTCGGCGACATGGAGCTGGAGCACCTGGCGCGGCTGCACATGCGAGCCTCCTTGCGCGGCATCGACAAGTTCTTCATGCAGGTGCGCCGGCGCCTGTCGGTGCTGGAGCGGCCATTGCAGACCCGCAACAACGCCCAGCGCGGATGGCATGGGTACTCGGCGTACAGCCCGCTGGTCGTCCAGCAGCTGTTGAACATCTTCCGGGCGTACTACAACTACTGCCTGCCCGGGCAGGACGGCAAGACGCCGGCCATGCGTCTGGGCCTGACCGGTCAGCCGGTCTCGCTGGACGTGCTGTCCTCGCTGCGCCCGCGCGGCATCAAGTAGCGCTGGGCGAGCGCCGGCTCCTTCAGCTCGATCAGGCGCTGCGGGTCCGACTTCAGGTCCAGCCGGTGCAGGTAGATGAAGTAGCCGACCAGGCACTCGCGCATGCGCGCCTTCCACACCCAGCCGCGGCCGGCCTGGGCCATTCCGAATTCGCGGGCCACCACTTCGGCTTGGCTGGCCGACAGCGTTCGGCTCGGGACAACATCAACCTCCACCCAGTGCGACCAGCCCTTGTCGTCGTCTGGTTGGCGCGGCGCGGGCACCTCGAGCGCCGCGGTCGACAGGATGCGCTGCAGCACCAGGTCGATGAAGGCGTCACGGCTTTCGTCATAAGCGCGGGCGTGCCACCGCGTGCCGCTGAACAGCAGGGCATGCGGCCAAACCTTGCGCGGGCTGGGCTCGGCGCGGCTGCGCGACTGGTAGCTCACCGTCAGGCCGGATTGTGAGGAGATGGCACGGGTGACGGCATTCAGGATCACCGCCTCGAGCCGGCCGCGCGGCGGCGGCACCGCGTCCGTGGTCACCGAGGTCGCCCCGGCCGGCGCGATCGCACCGTCGTTTTGCTCGGCCTGCGCACGCAGCAGCGCCAGGTATTCCTCGGCTGAGCCCTTGCCGATGCGCGGCTTGAACTTGCGGGTGGGGCGGTAGGCGCGGGCCGTCTCGTCGTACTGCAGGTTGCCTGGAAAGGCGTCCTTGTACAGCCGGAAGTCTTTGGTGACGTGGTTTTCGCTGACGTTGAACGCGCTGGACACGCGCGGGCGGTCGACGCGGCCCTCCCAGAAGGCCACCGACTCAATGAAAGTCAGGCGCTGCCGCTGTGCGAAGCGCAGCTTGTCGACGTCGAAACCCGTGGTCATCCGGTACCTACACCTTTTGCGTAGCCTACTTGTTTCTGGTGGGCCACGCAATATGATTGCCTCCGGGCGAAGTTGCTGGTATGGTGGAGGCATATGAAAGCGGCGATCGACGACTGGCTGCAAACGCTGGGCTATGACGGCTCGGTGGGCGTCGTGCATCGCGCCGCTGGCGACGTGCGCCCGGACCATCCGTACGCGCGCGAGATCGAGCTGATGCTCCGGGCCCCGGGCGCGGCCGCCGCAGCGGTGTTCGAGGTCGACCGCGTTCCCGCCGTGTGCTTCGTGGAGCCGGATGCCAGCCAACCGCTGGACGCTCCGTTCATCGACGAGGTGCGCAGCAGGATCTGGAACCAGAACCTGGTGTCCATCGTGGTGATCGTGCGCGGCCAGGAAGCGGTCCCGTATCCGGCACCGCGCGACCTGCCGGCCGACTCGCCGCTTTCCCTCGCGCAGGCCAGTGCCGAGGGGCCGTTCTCCGCGAACGAGGTGGCACGCGGCGACATCGCCAATCGCCTGCCCGAATGGTTCAACCGCTCGCACCGGGTCGACCGCGTCATGCAGGACAACCTGGACGTCGCGGTGGAGACCTTGAAGGGTTTGAAGCTGTCCCAGGAACAGGCGCAGCTGCTGCTGGGCAAGTGCATCTTCGTGTCCTTCCTGGAGCACCGCGGGATGGTGGGCGAGCACTACCGCGAGCGCCACAAGGTTGGTCAGCTGCTCGACCTGCTGCACGCCGGCGACGGCCGCGGGCTGGACCGCCTTTTCCGACGGCTCAAGAGCGACTTCAACGGCGACTTGCTGGAGATCGAAGGCGGCTCGAACGTCGACTGGCGCACTCTGCCCGCGAAGGTTCTGGACCTGCTCGCGCAGTTTCTGCTGCACACGCGCCTGCGCGACCAGCAGCGCTCGCTCTGGCCCTACGACTTCAACTACATCCCGGTGGAGTTGCTGTCCGGCATCTACGAAACCTTCCTGGGCGGCGCGCAGCGCGAGATGGGGGCCTTCTACACGCCGCGCCATTTGGCTGCGCTGGCTGTGGACGAAGCGTTCCGCGGCATCGAGAAACCCTGGCAAGAGGTGGTGCTGGATGGCGCCTGCGGCAGCGGAATCCTGCTCACCAGCGCCTACCGCCGCATGCTGGGCGCGCGCCGCGCCAGCCTGCAGCGCGAGCTTCGCTACGAGGAACGCCAGGACGTGCTGCTGACCGGGATCCGGGGCGGCGACACCTCCTCGGCCGCGTGCAAGGTCACGGCCTTCAGCCTGTACTTGGCGCTGCTGGAAGACCTGGCTCCCAGTGACATCGCCCGCCTGCAGGAAGACCAGGAGGTCAAGCTGCCGCCGCTGATGGGCAAAGTGCTAACGCGCGACGGCCAGGGCGACTTCTTTTCTGCGCGCAACGCGGTGGCCCGGCCCGGCGGCGCCACCATCTTGCTGTCCAATCCGCCCTGGTTCGAGCCGAGAGGGGAGGACGAGCGCTCCTACGAACGCTGGTGGATGCAGCGCTTCAACACGCCACTGCCGCGCCGCCAGATCGCGCTGGCCTTCGCTCGCCGGGCGAGCGAGGTGGTGAATGTGGGTGGCCGCATCTGTCTGCTACTGCCGGTCTCCACCTTGGGCGCGGCGTCCGCCGGCGCCTACCTCAAGGACTGGTTCCGCGAGGTCGCGCCGCAGCGCCTGATCAACCTCGCGGACATGCGCTTCGTGCTGTTCGAAGGCGCGGACCACCCAACCCTGGTCTTCACCGGCGAGCGCCGCAGCGAGGACGCCCAGCGCATCCCGCCGCGCGAGAGCTTCGAGTACCTGGTGCCCAAGGCGGACATCTCGCTGGCGTTCGGCCGCCTGACCGCGCACAGCTTCGACCGCAAGCGCCTGCACACCCTGACGGCGGCCGACGACCCGGAGGTGCTGCGCACCTACTTCTGGGGCACGGAGCTGGACGAGTCGCTGATCGCCCGGCTGCGCCTGTACGGCACCATCGAGGACCAGTCGCGCGGTCCCAAGGCGCGCTTCGTGATCTGCAAGGGCTTCCACCGCCTGGACTCGAGCAAGGAGCCGTCCAGCTCGAAGCCGCTGCACAAGTACAAATTCCTGAGCACGGCGATCGGCGCGACCCGCTTCCCGCGTGACCGCATGTTCGTGCACCACCGCGACCTGGAAGACTTCCCGGCCAAGGACATGCCGCGCGTGGCCGACTTCGGCTCGGCCGGCGGGCAGGCGTTCGAGGGCGTGCGCGTGCTGTTCCCGGACGGCGCGCACAACCACACGCTGGAAGTGCGGGCCTGCTACAGCGACAAGCCGTTCTGCTTCATGCAGAGCGTGGGCGCGATCGTCGACAAAGAACGCGACAGCGATCTCATGCTGTTCCTGACGGCCTACTTGCGTTCCAAGCTGGCGCGCTACTTGCTCTTCTACACGTCCTTCTCGCTCACCATGGAGCGGCCCCACGTGAAGCTGCGCGAGATCGAGAAGCTGCCCTTCCTGACTCCGGAGCGGCACAAGAATCCCTCGCGAGCCCGCGGCATCGTCAAGCACGTGGCCGAAGTGCTCAAGCCCTTCCAGCAACTGCGCTCGGTCGAGGGCAACGAGGACTGGACGCGCGCGCGCGCCGAACTGGACGAACTGGTGTTCGACTACTTCGAACTGTCGGCGACAGAGCGCACGGTGGTGAGCGACACCTGCGACTTCATCATCCCCAGTCGCCTGCCGCGCAGCCTGCAGCGCCTGCGCCTGCAACTGTTTCGCCCCCCCGCGGCCACCGAGTACGGGACCTACGCGCGGCTGCTGCGCGACGAGCTGGAGACCTGGCGCGTGCGGCTGCACGGCGAGGGTCAGTTCGAGGTGGAGCTCAGCCGCCCGAAAGCGGCCCAGCCCGGCACCATGGGCGTGGTCCGCATTGGCCTCTCCGCTGGGCGGCCCAAGCGGGCGGGAACGCCGGCGGCGGTGGAACACGTGCTGCAGCAGCTGCGGGGTGACGACGCCTTCCCGCAGGTCGGCGGCGAAGGCCTGACCGTGGCCTCTGACCTGCTGCTGTTCCACGGCGGCGACTACTACTTCGTCAAGCCGCTGGTGCGCCGCCTCTGGCTGGCCACTGCGGCGGCCCAGGATGCCTGGCGCATCGTCCAGACCGTGCGCCAAGGCGCCCCCATCCAGTAAATGAAGGCACCGGCGCGCTACCACCAGGTTCTCTCCGACAACCGCTGGCAAGCCGCCTTCGGCCGCCAAAGCACCGTCGAACAGGTGATGGCCTATGTGATTGCCCATTGGCAGGAGCTGCAGGCCAACCCGCCGGCGGACATGCACTTCGGCAACGCCGAGCCCAAGATCACCCAGTACTTCGGCCACTCGCTGCGCAAGAACGCAATGCGCAACGGCATCACGGGCCTCTTTTCTCCAGAAGCGGTGCAGGCCGACGTGGACGAGGCCAAGAAGGTGCTGGAAGCGCGCGGACGCTCGGACATCAGCTACTTCAGCGATCGCACCGACCCACCGCTGGACTTCGTGCTCGAGTTCAAGAAGATGAAGCTCAAGCCGGGGGGCAACCAGTCGCGTCTGGCCTATTGCAAGGACGGCGTCGTGCGCTTCGTGGAGGCCATCTACGCCCGCGACTCGGACTTCGGCTTCATGGTGGGCCTGGTGGAGAAGCCCGAGCATGTGAAGCCGGTGGCCGACGCGCTTGTGCGGGCGATCCAGCAGCCGGACATGGTGCGCATGTTGCGGATGATCCGCCACCCGGACGGCACCGCCGTCACGGTCAAGCCTCTGAAGTTCCAGCAGTCGGGGTTCGAGACGCGGCACGCACGCGATCACGTGCCCCGGCCAGATGTGCTGCTCGGCCATCTGGTGTTTGCCCATCTCGCCTGAAGTCAGCGATGCCGCGGCGGCGCTGGACACCCGGTGACCCGCTGGCCATCGAGCTCTATGCGTTGCTGGCCGAACACCTCTTTTCTCCCATGGGCCGCGAGGCGCAGTTGCAGCTTGCGTCGCTGCTGAGAGAGCGCGGTTTCACGGTTTCGCGCGAGGTGAAGGTGCCCGGCTATCGCCGTGTGCCGGCCGAGGGCAAGAAGCGCGGGAAGATTGGCCGCATCGACCTATTGGCGATTCGTGGTCCGGTGCGGGTGGGCATCGAGATCGACTCGTGGCGCACGCCCAAGACAAAGTCAGTGCTGAAGCTGCTCGCATTCGCGGACCTGACACACCGGATCGTGCTGCTCAATCACGCGCCGGGGTTGTGGGGTGCCGGCGTCAGCCTGCCCACGGGCGTGGACCACCTCGCTGGCGGCCTTGACTTGGTGTTGCACCTGGACGTGCTCCCGCTGACCGATTCCGATCGCGTGAGTGGCAGCGCTGCATCGTGGAATCATTGAGGCGAGAATTGCGCCATGAAGATGTACATCCTCGTGCGCGACGATATTCCTCTTGGTTTCGCAATGGTTGCGGTCGCCCATGCATCTTTGGCGGGATACCTCCGGTTCCAGGACGAGCCTGAGGTGCGCGAGTGGCTGGATGGACCGTTCTTCAAAGCCGTCTGCAAGGCCAACGCGAAGGAGTTCGAGAACGCCAAGCAGGTGCCGGACCACGTGGTGCTGACGGAATCCGCGCTTGGAGACCAGGAGGTCGCCATCGTCTTCAAGCCTCGGCACGAGTGGCCGAAGATGTTCAAGTTCCTGAAGCTGTACCGCGATCCGCCGGCCGTCTAGCGCATTCACCGCTGCAATTGCAGGGGCTTGGCCACAGTGTGATCGCTCCGCTAATACCACCGACGTCTTGCGACCGCGCCCGCTAGTGACTTCAGGACGGTGATGCGGCAGCTTCCTTGTTCAGCGCAGCTTCCAGGAGTGAGATTTCCGACAGCACATCGGCCAGCGCAGGCACGTCACCGAAGATCATGGCGGCCATGGCCTCGTAGTCCTTTGCCAGCTGCGAGCGCATCGCTTCGTCGGGCACGAGCGTGAAACCGCCGGCGGCCGCGGTCTCGAGACCCAAATCCGGGCTGCCGAAAAACATGCGCGCTTGTCGTGCGCAGTCCGCGGCCAGCGCTTGGTCGGCGCGCCATGCGTGGCCGGTGTCCGCCTGCATCAGCCGGTACACGTCGTAATAGTGGCGCGAAACGCGCTGGCCACCATGCCGCAGTTCGCCGCGCGTGGCGTGCCATTGGCGCAGGCCGTGGAGGATCATCACCTTGTCCCAGAAGGTGCGCTCGGGGCGAACCGTGGTGATGTTGGCCACCTGCAGGTTCAGGTGTGGCAGGTCTTGAGCCACGTAAGGTGTGACCGATGCCGAGACATGCGGGTCCAGTGCTGACTTTGCGCCCGACTCGATCTTCACGGCAGAGCGGATGTAGTCGCCTGGCTTGGGTTGCACCGCTGCCGCCGGATACCAGAACAGGAGGCTCTGACCGTCCTTGTCATCCGGGTCCATTTCCAGCTTGAATTGCCCTTCGGGAATCGCTGTGGCGGCGATCCCCGCGAGTTGCTCGCGCAAGGGGCCTGCGATGTACTGCTGGCAGGCGTCGCGGATTTCCTCCAGGCGCGCGCGGCGCTTCTTGCCGCTCAAGGCCTCCAGCTCTTCGACCTCGACGGGCTGGCCCAGGTCCTGCCGAAACACAGTGATGTCGATGTCCTCGGAAAACCGCGAGATCAACCCGAAGGCCTTGGACAGGGACGTGCCGCCTTTGAACAGAAGGCGCGGCCCACCGGCCTGCAGGCCGTTGAAAAGCGCATCGAGCACCCATCCGACCCAGAAGTCCTTCTCGACGTTCTGGACCGGGGTGCCCAGGCGCGTGGCGGCGCCGACGAACAGATCGCGCCGCTCCTGCTCGCTGGCGGCGATGACGGTGTTGAAGTCGGCGTTCATCGCCATCTCAGTGCTCCGCGGGCGCGTCGGCTGGCGTCGGCGTGGCCGACGCGCGGCGCGGCCGCACCAGCGTGCCGGTACCCAAGAGTGGCTGGAGCAGGTGTTGCATCCAGCTGGGCAGCATGCTGAAGCCATCCTTCAGGTCCTGGCCGATGGCGGCGCCGTACCGCGGATCGGCGAGGATTTGTGCAATGCGATCCATGATGTGGTCGCGGTCCCCGGGCAGAGTGTCCTTGAGCCAATGCAGGGCCTGGACAACGCGCATGGCGGGGCGGCCTGCCCAGTACAGGCGGCTGGGGGCCGTGACCTTGAACTCGATCACCAGGTTGCCCAGCTGCAGCGATCGACGCCGGCAGTCAGTGTGGATGGTGACCTTGGCAGGGATGGCATCCGTGAGGCCCAGGTCGTTGGCGGCAGTCATCCCGTCTACCAGGAGCCGCAATTGATCCCGGCGGGCCAGCGCGTCGATGACCTGGCGGTAGTCGGGCGTGGTGGGCCGCTGCGTCAGGCTGTTGACCGTGGGCAGGTCGTACAGTCCCCGGTCGATGCGGCGCAGCTCGTCGGCAGCCACCATCCGCTGCAGCGTCTTGTCGATGGCGTCCCGCGTGCCCAGCGCTGCGAAGTCGGCCGGCACCCAGACCTGCCCCGGGCCGGCGGCTTGGATCTGGTTGAGGATGGCGGTTTTGAGGGCGGACATGGTTTGTTTGTTTAGCTGTTTCGGCCCGTTTAGCTGGGCAGCTAAATCAGGGAGGTAGCCTTGTCCGATATTTGTACGTCTTTTTCGGACAAAGTTCAAGCTCTTTTTGTCCGAAATTTGTAGAAACATTTCGGACAATGATTTGTCCCCCAAGAGAACTGGCTATCGTGAACATTCTAAAAGTCGTTAGACTATTGGGATGGAAAAACGCCGCATCAAGGATTTGTTGTACGAACAGGTGGCCCGCATGGGCAAGGCGATGTCCAGTCCAAAGCGCCTTGAGCTGATCGAGGTACTGGCACAAGGCGAGAAGACGGTGGAAGCGCTCAGCTCCGAGCTCTCGATCGACATCAAGCTGGCCAGCGCCCACCTCAAGGCCCTGCGTGGCGCACGCCTGGTGGACAGCCGACGCGAAGGCAAGTATGTGCTCTACCGCTTGAGCGGCCAAGACGTGTCGAACTTGTGGGTCACGCTGCGCGAAGTGGCCGAAGAACACCTGCTTGAGCTGCGCATGGCCATCGACCAGATGGTCGCCCAGCCCGACAAGCTGGCCAGCGTCGATCGAGAGGCGCTGCTGGCCCAGGCCAAGAGCGGCGATGTGATCGTGATCGACGTGCGCCCCCAGTCGGAGTACGACCAAGCGCACCTGCCCTTTGCCCGGTCAATGCCGGTCGCCGAACTGGAGCAACGGCTGTCGGAGCTGCCCAAACAGCGCCAGATCGTCGCCTATTGTCGCGGGCCCTTCTGCATGCTCTCAGACGAAGCGCTCAAGCTCCTTCGCGCCAAGGGCTACATGGCTTCGAAGATTCTGGACGGGGTCAGCGAATGGAGCGCCGCGGGTCTGCCGCTGGTCAAGGCCGTCCCGCCGCAGGTCTCGTGAAGGAGTACCGCCATGTTTTTCAACCAGCTACCCACCAAAGATGCGTCGCTCTCGTATCTGTTCGGGTGCGTCGGCCACGCCAAGGCAATTGCGGTCGACGTCGTTGCCGGTGACGAGAAATGGTTCATCGACCAGGCCGCGGCGATGAACGTCACGATCGCCTACGTCGTCGACACGCATGTGCACGCCGACCGGCCGGGCACTGGCCGCGACCGCCGGCGCGCCGTACTGCATGCACGAGGCGGCGCGCGCGTCGGTCAAGTTCCATTTTTGCGCGCTGCGCGATGGCGAGGAACTCGACTGCGGCAACGTCCGCGCCAAGGTACTGCACACACCAGGCCATACCTTGGACAGCATCTGCCTGCTGGTGAAGGACATGCGGCGCGCCGACGATCCATGGTTCGTCATCACCGGAGATACCTTGTTCGTGGGTGCGGTGGGCCGCCCCGATTTGGCTGGACGAGAAGCGGAGATGGCCGGCATGCTCCATGACAGCCTGCATTCCAAGCTGCTGGCGCTGCCAGATCCCCTGGAGATCTTTCCCGGCCATCAGGCGGGCAGCGCCTGCGGTGTCGGTCTGTCCGGCAAGCCGTCGTCGACCATCGGCTTCGAGAAGCGCTGGAACCCGTCGCTCACGATGGAGCGCGCAGCCTTCATCGCTTCCGTGACGCAAGACATTCCGCCCAGGCCCGCGCAGATGGACCAGATCGTCGCTACCAACACGGCCGCCTGACCATGGAACTGAAGCACGGCATCCGCCACAACCTGGGGCAGTTCCTGCACCAGTTGCTGCAGGTGCTCCTGGTGGGCCTGACCATCGGTATGTTGCGCACGGTCGTGCCTGCGCTCGCCGAATCCGAGTTCGCGGTGCCGCGCAATTCGTTCCTGTTGCTTTCCGCATTCGTCGTCGCCTTCGGCGTAGTGAAAGGCGTCATGAATTTCGTCGCTGGCAGGCTTTCGGAGCGCGTCGGACGAAGGAAGGTGCTGCTGCTCGGGTGGATCGCCGCCGCGCCGATCCCCTTCATGATCTGGTACGCGCCGAGCTGGAACTGGGTGGTGGCGGCCACCGTCTTGCTTGGGGTGAACCAGGGATTGACCTGGTCCATGACGCAGACGTCCAAGCTGGATATCACGCGCCTGGATGAAAGAGGGCTCACGCTGGGCCTCAACGAGTTCGCGGGCTATGTGGGCGTCGCCCTGGCGGGCGTAGCCACCGCCTATCTCGCCGAGGCGATCGGTGCCCGAAGCGCGCTGCTTTGGTTCGGTGTCACCGTGATCGGATTGGGCTTGGTCCTCACCGTGCTGTGCGTGAAGGACACGCTGCCCTGGGCGCGGGCGGAGGCCGCCCGGCATCGCGGCCCCGCGAGCGTTGGTCAGGCGAGCCCGAGATACCCGCGAGATGTGGCAACGAATCCCAGCACATGGGAAGTGTTCGCGCTGGTGAGCTGGCGGGATCGCCGTCTTGCTGCGCTCAGCCAAGCAGGCCTGGTCGAGAAGTTCGTCGACGCGCTGGTCTGGGTGCTTTATCCGGTGTTCCTTTACCAGCAGAACCTCAGCCTGCCGCAAGTGGGATGGATCACCGGCGTTTACGGCTTCGTCTGGGGAGGCTCACAACTGGTGACGGGACGGCTTTCCGACCGGGTGGGTCGCCATCGCCCCAACGTCTGGGGAATGTGGACCTGCGGAGCCGGCGTTCTCATGATGGTCGTGGGTAGCGGCCCAGCCTGGTGGGCGCTGTCGGCGGCCGTCAGCGGCTTCGGCATGGCGCTGCTGTATCCCAACCTGTCGGCTGCGGTCGCTGATATCTCGCATCCGAACTGGCGCGGATCCGCGATCGGCATCTACCGGTTCTGGCGCGACCTGGGCTACGGCATCGGTGCGCTCGGCCTGGCCCTCGCCGCGCACTTCACCGGCCAGGTCGAAGCCGCCTTCTGGTTCGTGGCCGTTTCGATGTTCGCCTCCGGCGCGATCCTGGCCATGTTCGGCGAAGAAACCCATCCGCGCCTGAATCCGGCACTGGACGCCGGCTTGGCGAAGTAGAGGAATCCATGCTGCAAAACTCAATGCACCGCCAGGTGCTGCTCCTGGCCACCGCCCAGGCGCTGTTCCAGACAAATTCGGTCATGGTCATGACGGTGGGCGGCTTGGCCGGTGCCTTGATCGCACCTTCGCCCGAGCTGGCCACGCTGCCCATTGCGGCGATGTTCCTCGGCACCGCGGCGACCACGATCCCGGCGTCTACATGGATGGCGCGCGTCGGACGCCGGACCGGCTTCGTCGCCGGCGCCGGATTGGGCGTGCTCGCAGGCGTGCTCGCCGCGCTGGGCCTGTTCATGGGATCCCTCTGGCTGCTGTCCGCCGGGACATTCTTGGTCGGCGCCTATCAGGCGTTCGCGCAGTTCTATCGCTTTGCGGCCGGCGAGGTGGCCGACGAAGCCTTCCGGCCACGCGCCATCTCGCTGGTGCTGGCCGGTGGCGTGGTCGCCGCCATCCTGGGTCCGCTGGTCGGGCGTTGGGGCGGCCCGCTGCTGCAGCCAGCCTATGTCGGTTCCTTCTTGCTGCTATCGGTGGTCTCGTTGGTCGCCACCGGTCTGCTCATGGCCCTCAAGGTTCCGCCGCCGCCGGCCACGGCCGGCCACGCAGGAAGACCGCTGCTCGAGATCGTGCGTCAGCCCGGCTACCTGGTTGCGCTCTTCGGGGCGGCGACCGGCTACGGCGTGATGATCATGGCGATGACAGCCACGCCGCTCGCGATGGTGCATCACCAGCATCACCTGGGCGATGCGACCATGGTGATCCAGATGCATGTCCTCGGCATGTTCGTCCCCTCCTTCTTCACGGGTTCGCTCATCGCCCGGTTCGGCGTCTTGCGCATCATGTTGAGCGGCGTCGCCCTGCTGGGCGGCCACGTGCTGATCAGTCTGACCGGGACGGCGTTCCATTCGTTCGCCGGCGCGCTGGTGCTGCTCGGGATCGGCTGGAACTTCCTTTACATCGGAGGGACCACGCTGCTCACCACCACCTACACGGCGGCGGAAAAGGGCAAGGCGCAGGCCACCAACGACATGACGATCTTTGTAGTGGGCCTGCTCGGCTCACTCGCCGCCGCGCCGCTGCTGCAACTCCTCGGATGGCAGGGCCTCAACCTCATATTGCTACCGTGGCTCGCCGTAGCAGCCGTCGCGTTGTCCGGATTCGGAATCGTGCGGGCACGCTTGGCAACCCGATAGAACATGCCCGAGCATGATCGGACCACCGCGTTTCTGGCGGCGTTGGTCCGCGCTCAATAGCCAGGGACGAAAGGGTGAACGATGAAAAAGCGTGACTTGATTCTCCGTGCTGCTGCTTGCGTGTCCGGAGCATTGATTGCCAGTTGCGGTGGTGGTGGCACGGATGCCCCTACCGCACCTCTGGCCAGAGCGTGCCTCGCCGGCAGCGCGTGCGTCACCACAGTGGCGGGCACCGGTGAGGCTGGCAACGTTGACGGTCCGGCCCATGCAGCGCAGTTCTCGATGCCGCATTCGGTGGCAATCGACGCGGCATCGAATATCCATGTCGCCGACTACGGCAACAACAACTTGACGCGCCTGATCTCCCGTGCCGGTGTCACGACGCCTGCGGAGGATCCCATCTCGTTCCCGCATCCGGCCAACGAAGCAACGGACAGCATGGGCAACCGTTATGTCGTCGACACTTACGGAAACCGCATCCTCAAGGTGACAGTGTCGGGCGAAACGACAGTCTTCGCGGGCAACGGCTACTCCGGCGACGCCGATGGAGATGCGTCTTCCGCAACCTTCAGCATGCCGACGGGCCTGGTCTTCGACTCGGAAGGTGCCCTGTACATCGCTGACATGGGCAACCGGAAGATCCGCAAGATCATCATCGGCTGAGAACGACGCTGTGCCACTGCCCATCTACTTGGACTACAACGCGACAACACCCGTCGCCCCAGAGGTCGTCGAAGCGATCCAGCCTTATCTCTTCGGGAGGTTCGGCAATCCATCGTCCTCCCACTCCTATGGTCGCGAGGCGGCGGACGCGCTGGCAACGGCCCGGCACCAGGTGGCTCGGTTGATCGGCGCGCATGACGACGAGATCGTCTTCACCGGGAACGCGACCGAGGCAAACAACCTCGCCGTGCTCGGCGTCGCGTCGGCAATTTCAAGACTGCAACCAAATCGACGGCGAATTGTCACCAGCGCCGTCGAGCATCCCGCGGTGGCGGAGCCGGTCAAGCACTTGGTGAGTCGAGGATGGCTGCAGACACTGCTGCCCGTCGACGCCCAAGGAAGAGTGGACATGCAGTCGCTCGGGGAGGCGCTGGGCATGGACACGGCATTGGTGTCCGTCATGCACGCCAACAACGAAGTGGGAACGATCCAGCCTCTCGCGGCGATCGCGGCAAGCGCACGCGAGCTGGGTATCCTCGTGCATACCGATGCGGCCCAATCCGTAGGCAAGGTCGAGGTCGACGTGCAGGCCCTGGGCGTCGACCTCCTCAGCATCGCAGGCCACAAACTGTACGCACCCAAGGGTGTCGGCGCGCTCTACGTGCGGCGCGGCACACCGATTGAGGGCATCGTCTTCGGCGCCGGCCAGGAGCGCGGCCTGCGGCCAGGAACCGAGAACGTGGCGCTCGCCGTCGGCCTCGGAGCAGCAGCGGAGCTCGCGCGGAGGACGCTGGCCGAGTTCCAACTGCAGATGCGCAGGCAGCGTGACTCTCTGCATCAAAAACTGGCGACGGCGGTGACGGGCTTGCGCCTCAATGGGGACCCAGTCGATTGCTTGCCAAACACGCTGAATGTCTCGTTCCCTCGTGTCGACGGCGCGGCCCTCTTGGCCGCGGCAAGCGAGGTGGCTGCTTCTACGGGTTCTGCCTGCCATTCGGAAAGCAGGGAACTGAGTGGTGTTCTGGCGGCAATGGGCGTGGGCTTCGAGGACGGACGGGGCGCTGTCCGACTCTCAGTGGGCAGGGGCACGACAGATGATCATGTGGATCAAGCCGCCGCCGCGCTTGTGCGCGCGTGGAATCTCTTGCTTGGCAATGTTGCCTGACACTAGATCCAGCGCCGTACCCTGCGCCGGTAGGCGTCGAATTCTTCACCGAAACGTTCTTCAAGCACTCGTTCCTCCGGTGCGATCTGGAAACGGTTCATGTAGATGATGAACAGGGCAAGGCCCACGGGCGACGCCCAGTTCGCCAGGAATAGTGCGAAGCCCACCAGGTAGAGCAGCAAGCTCACGTACATCGGGTTGCGTGAGAACCGATAGACACCGTGTGTGACCAGGACGGTTGTTGCTTGAGGCTTCATGGGGTTGACCGTCGTGCCTGCGCGAGAAAAGGTGCGCATAGCAGCAACACCCAAGACGAGACCGGTGCCCGCGACCATGAGAGCGAGGGTAGCGCGGACCGACGTCGACGCGGTGATGGGTTGCACGGCACGACTCGCAATCCACATGAGCGCGGCGATCACCAATGCCACCACGGGAGGCGGCACTTTGAGCTTGAGGGAAATGGGAGTCATGGCGTCGCCTTGCGGGTCGGAGTGCTGGAAGGTGGATTGCAGGTCGGGGGCAACTTGCGCCAGACCTGCCGCGAGCAGACAAACAGCACGCAGCCTTCCACGACAAGTTGATCTGGCGTTTGCAGCGTGAGCGTCGCAGCGTAGCTCCGCCCATCCTCTGGGTTGTAGATCGATCCGCCTGACCAGGAGTTCGGCTTCTCTCCTGCCGTGAAGTCTGAGAGCATCTGAAGGCCAATCAGCGGGCTGCTACGCCTTGCCAGACTTGGATTGCGAACGTCCATGACCGGGCGTCCCTGCTTGTCCAGCGGCTCCCAGAGCCAGACGATGACACCGCACAGCTTCTCGGCCGCGTTGTCGCAGCCACGAATCAGAACACGGCCAGAGTGTCCCTGGGTCACCCACTCTCCGTGCACCGCGTCGGCGGTCGCGACGCCAGCCGTGAGCGACAGAACGGCACTAGCGAGGTATTGCCACAGGCGCATCACCAGCCTCCTCAATGTCCATCTCGGCGACGAGTCTCTCGAGCCGCGGCCGGTATTCGGGGTGCTCGGTGGCGCACAAGCGGTCCCACCAAACAAAGTACAAGCCGTAGTTGAAACGGCCGTAAGCGTGGTGCATCTCGTGGTGCAGCGTCGTGGTCAGCCAGCGGCCCCACCAGCCGGCCAGCCAGCTGCGAGGAAGGAGTTCCACGCCGCTGTGCCCCATCACGTTGCGCAGCACCATCCAGGCCATCCAGGCAAAGATGACCGCTTGGTGCGCCGGAACTACCAGCAGCACGACCGGAAGGTAGAGCGCCTGCACAAATGCTTCGGCGGCCGAGAAGGAGTAGGCCGTCCACGGAGTAGGGGCGACGGACAGGTGATGAGTGCGATGGCTCCAATGGAACACACGGGCGTGGTGCATCAGCCGGTGGGTCCAGTAGAACCAGGCGTCGTGCAGGATGACCAGGACGACAAAACTCGCGCCCAGCCAGGCCCAGCCATACTCGTCCGCTGTGAAGTACAGCTTGCTGACGCCCAGGTGGTACCCCACCAGCACGCTCGTACCGACCAACGAGAACACGACCACCGTGAGCATGGACTGCCAGAATTCGCGCCGCTTCTGCCCTTCGGCCAGATTTCTGATCCGTACCAGGCGGCGGCGAATCCACCCAGCCGAGGCTATGTCGAGCACCGCAACGATGAGCGCGGCGCCGATCAGGTAGCGGACGAGGTCCAGGAGCCAGACGACTGGCCAAGTCGCCGCAGCCGTGAAAAGTAGTTCGTTGAAGCAGGTCATGGGAATCCTTTTCATCCAGGGTGGCCGGAATTTAGGTTCTGGCCCAACTGGCGTCTGCGCGGATTCCGCGGATGCTTGCCGTTTTGTGAAAGTGGCCTGAATTTGCGGATTTCGGCAAGATCGGGCGATCTGGACGTGGGATGCTGGAGGCCGTGATATCCGATCTAGACCTTAGTTTACGCAGCGCGGGCGTGGCCGTCAGCCTGGTGCTGATGGCGACTGTTGCGCTCCGAAGCGGATGGCGCCAGCGGGCCGACCTGCTGGCCGTCGTCGCCTGCTCGGCCGCATACGTGGTTTGCTCCGCGCCGGCTCGGCCTTGCTGCGGCACGCCGTTGACGCTTCCGCTGCTGCTTGCCGCAATTGCGTTTCCCTTTGCCTTCTGGCGTCTGGCCCGGGTCGTGCTGGAGGACGACACGACCGTGCCGAAGGTCGCCTGGGCGGGACTGGCGGTTCTATTGGTCAGCGGTGTCGGTGCCGCGGCCGACTATCTCGAACTCGCTAGCCCTTGGCGCATGGCAGGGGCCGTCGCCAACAAGCTTGCCGCTTTGGCGTTTGTTGGCGGAGCCTTGCTCGCGCTGTGGCGCAGCTGGCAGGGAGATCTGGTGGAAGGGCGTCGGCGCCTGCGCTGGTTGCTGATCGGATATCTGGGGACTTACGGGCTCGCCGTCATGATTGGCGAGACATACCTGCTGGGCGATCACCCCCCTCCATGGGTCGACCTGCTAAACGTGGCGATGATCGATCTGACGCTACTCGTAACGTGCGTGTACTTGATTGCGCCCAGTTCCAATGCGCTGGAGACCCTGTTCGCCTCACCCGCCCCGGAGAACGAACCGCCGGCCGCCCCGGTTCCGCCGGCGGAAGGACGATCATCTGATGAACCCCAGCTTGCACGCCTGCGAGCACTGATGGAGGACGAGAAGATCTATCGCGATCCCGACGTGACGATCGGTGCGCTGGCTGCCCGCGTTGGTGTCGCGGAATACGCTTTGCGGCGTCTGATCCACGAGCACCTGAGGCATCGCAACTTCGCAAGCTTCGTGAATGAGTACAGGCTGCAGGAGGTCCGCGAGAGGCTGCAGGACCCGAACCTAGCCCGGAGGCCTGTCCTGACGCTGGCTTTGGAAGCCGGCTTCGGTTCGATTGGGCCGTTCAATCGCTTGTTCAAGGAGCGGTTTGGCGTCACACCGACGGCGTTTCGCGTTCACGGTGATTCTGCTCAGGCAGAGCGCACCCTGGCCACAGCGGTCCGTCAGGAGTAGGCGGCGCGATTGAGCCAGCCCCATGAAAAAAAAGGGGCCGCATTGCTGCGACCCCTTCCACACTTTAGTTGAACGCCTCGCCGGACGGCCCCTTCTTTCGCCTGCATGGCAATTACGCGCCGCGGCAGGAACCCGGCAGGTACTTGGCCGGGACGGTCGTGCCCGTGCCGCCGCAGATCCACTTGAACACGGTCTGCGAGCTGTTGCTGTAGGTCATCGCGGCACCCGAGGAATCCTGCGGGATCAGGGTGACGTACAGGCCGTTGATGTCGGTGGCGATGTTCGAAGCCTGGACGGTCACGGCGCCGTTGGAGTCCGTCGTGATCTGGTTCACGTACTTCGAGGGAGCGACAGAGGTCGCCTCGCAACCCCAGTTGTTGGCCGACATCGAAGCCGCGGAAGCCGACTGGTACACCTCGGTGATGGTCGTGCGGCAGGCAGACGCCGCCAGGATCACTTCGGACATCTTGGCGCGCTTGGTGTAGTCCTGGTACGCCGGCAGCGCAACGGCCGCCAGAATACCGATGATCGCCACCACGATCATCAGTTCGATCAGGGTGAAGCCCTGTTGGAGTTGACGCTTCATGAGTACCTCCGGGTTGTGAAGAAGCGCAGGCATACTGCAAGCGGTGTGCCAGCGGCTTTTTGTGAACTTTTTGGCATTTTTTGACCCGCCCGCCGGGGTGGCGAGGACACAAACCGTCCGAACCGCTGACAAATTTGGCGGTTAGCGGATGCAAACCGACCGAACCTGCTTCAGGTCGGTCAGGCCCATCAGGACCTTCTCCATGCCGTCCATCTTCAGCGTGCGCATGCCGCCGGCCACGGCGGCGACGAAAAGGTCGGCCACCCGGGCGCGTTCCTGCACCGGGCGCTTGATCTCGTCGTCGGCCACCAGCAGCTCGTGCAGGCCCACCCGGCCCTTGTAGCCGGTCTTGTTGCACTTGTCGCAGCCGACGGCCCGGTAAAACTTCAGCGAACCGTCCTGGCCGTACTGCTCGACCCAGGTCTCGTACAGCTTCTGGGCTTCGCCGCCGGGGTCGTCCTTCCAGGCCTGGGTGTTCTTCAGGTCCAAGGCGTATTCGGAGATGAAGCTGCGCAGTTCCTCGTGGGCCGGCGTGTACTGTTCCTTGCAGTCGCACAGGCGCTTGGCCAGGCGCTGCGCCAGGATGCCCAGCAGCGCATCGGCGAAGTTGAACGGGTCCATTCCCATGTCCAGCAGGCGGGTGATGGACTCGGGCGCCGAATTGGTGTGCAGCGTGGAGAACACCAGGTGGCCGGTGAGCGAGGCTTCCACGCCCATGGCGACCGTCTCCTTGTCGCGCGACTCGCCCACCATGATGATGTCCGGGTCGGCGCGCAGGAAGGCACGCATCACCAGCGCGAAGTCGATGCCCGCCTTCTTGTTCACCTGCACCTGGCGCAGGCCCTTCTGGGTGATTTCCACCGGGTCCTCGGCCGTCCAGATCTTGGTCTGAGGCGTGTTGAGGAACTTCAGGATCGAGTGCAGCGTGGTCGTCTTGCCCGAACCCGTGGGGCCGCAGACGTAGAACAGGCCGTAGGGCTTGCTGACCGTCTTCTCGAGGGCCTCCCGGTTGTGCGCGGTCAGGCCCAGCTTCTCCAGGGGAATGGGCTCGCCGGCCGCCAGGATGCGCATCACCACGTCCTCGACGCCGCCGGCCGAGGGGATGGTGGCCACCCGCAGCTCGATGTCGAGCGGGCCGAACTTCTTGAACTTGATCTTGCCGTCCTGGGGCTTGCGCTTCTCCGAGATGTCCAGGTCGCACATGATCTTCAGGCGCGTGACCAGGGCGGAGCGGAAGTGGGCCGGCACCTCCACGTAGGGCATGAGGGAGCCGTCGATGCGGAAGCGGATGCCGGTCTTGGCCTTGCCCGGCAGCGGCTCGATGTGGATGTCGGAGGCGCGCTGGTGGTAGGCGTCGACGATGATCTTGTTGACGAACTTGACCAGCTCGTTGTCGGCGGCGGCGGACTCGAGCGACGACCCGTCCTCGCCTTCGTCGTCGAGCGGCGCGTTGAGGTCGGCCAGCATGTCCTCCACCGACTGGCCGTCCGCCTGCGCGCCCCAGAGCTGGTTGATCGTCTGGTTGAAGTCGGTCTGCGTGGTCACGCGCCAGGCGATCTTGCCCGCGCGCGGGAACACCTGGGGCACGATGCGCGAGCCGCGCACCTGCTCCGGGTCCAGGCACATCACCACCAGGCCCTCGGGGCCTTCCTCCAGCGGGATCCAGCCCTGCTCGATGACGAACTCGGGCTTGAGCGCACCCTGCAGCGCCTCCACGCGGATGCGCGACGGGTTGGAGGGCTCGTAGGGCACGCCGAAGAACTTCGCCAGCGACGGGCCGATCTGGGCGGGCTTGAGCGAGTAGCCATCCATCAGCACCTGTTCCACCGGCACCGCGTCCTCGCGCGCCCTCTGCACCGCCTGCTGCAGTTCGTCGGGGGTGAGCAGGCCGTCGGCGATCAGGCCGTCGTACTTGGTGGACTTGCGCCGCGCCCCCTCCTGCTCGCGCTGCATGCGCTGGTGGATGGCGGTGGCCAGCGTCTTGCAAAGCTGCGCCGCGCCCTCGACCTCCAGGTCGCCGAAGGGCTGGTCGCTCTTGTTGTTGATGACCTGCAGCACCCCGTGCAGCACCTCGCCGTCGAGGATGGGCACCACCAGCATCTGCTTCGTACGGTAGCCCGAACGCTTGTCCACCTCCTTGAGGAAGTGCAGGTCCGGGTGGATGCGCCTGAGCGCCTCGTCGTCGTAGACGTCGGGGATGTTCACCGGCTCCTTCGACAGGGCGACGTAGCCGGCGATCGACTGCGTGCCGATCGGCAGCTTCAGGTCGCGGCTGGTGTTCAGGCCGGTCTTCACCTTGGACACGATGGCCGTGCGGTCCTCGTTGACCGCGTACAGCGTCAGGCGGTCCGCGTTGAACAGGCGGCAGATGTCCTGGCTCGCCCCGAGCATGATCTCGTCGATGTTCTCGGTGGCGTGGATGCGCGTGGTGACGGTCTGCAGCTGGCGGAAGAACAGCGCCTCGAAGGAGATGCCGCGCTTGTCGGGCGGCAGCTGCTGCGACGTCAGGAACTCCTGCTCGCTGTCGCGCCCGGGCTTGAGGACCGCATTCATTCGAAAGCCTCCGTGTGGCGCACGGCGGCATCCGGCGTGCGGGCGGCCCGGCGGCTCACAGTTCGAACTCCTGGCCCGCGCGCAGCCAGCGGATGTCGTGGCTCACGTTCGGCCCGAACGGCTGCGTCTGGTCGAAGCGCTGGATCTCCGCCATGATCAGCTCGGTCTCCGCCGGCTTGGTGTGGGTGATGTAGATCGGGAAGTGCTTGCGCTTGTCGATGCTGTCCAGCTCCTCGGCGAGCGCATGCGGCGACAGGTGCAGGCTGCGCCTGGCGAGCTCCTGCTCGCGGTTGGAGAAGGCCGTCTCGATCACCAGCGCCGCCACCTCCAGCTGGTTGACGCGCTGCCAGAACGCGGGATTGCGCTCGGTGTCGCCGGTGAACACCCAGCAGCCCGAGCCCCCGGTGACGGCGAAGCCGCAGGCCGGCACGGTGTGCACCGCCGGCAGCACCTCCACCGCCTTGCCGGAGAGCGCCAGCACCTGGCCGAACTGGATCTCGTGGAACGCGACGAAGGGCGCCTGGGGCGAGGGGATGCGGCTGAAGTCGGGCCAGATCACGTTGTTGAACACGTGCGCCTTGAGCGCCGCGATGGTGCCCGGGAGCGCGTGCACCCGGATCGGCGCGTCCAGCTGCGAGGCCACCGCGTCCACCATCAGCGGCAGCGCGGCGACGTGATCGAGGTGGGAGTGGGTCAAGAGCACGTGCCGGATGCCGCGCATTTCGTCCAGAGTGAGGTCGCCGACGCCCGTGCCGGCATCGACCAGCACGTCCCCGTCGATGAGGAAGGACGTGGTCCGGCAGTCCTTGGCGATCGCGCCGGAGCAGCCCAGCACCCGCACCTTCATTGGCAGCGCCCCTGTCTATTTCGTCTCGAAGTTGGTCGCGCCGTCCCAGCCCGGGTCGAACGGCAGCAACCTCATCGAGGTTACACGCTCGGCATACAGCTCGTAAAGGTATTTTTTGGCGCCCAGTCTTTGCAGGTTCAGCAGCTGCAGGTCGCACTGGTCCCAGTCCTGCGCGCGGTAGGCCTTGAGGACGGCGGCCCAGGCGCGCAGCTCCTCCCCTGTGGGCTTGTCCAGCTCCTGGGCGGGCGCCACCGGGTAGAAGATGCCCACGGCCTGTTCCTTGCCCTTCACCCGCACCCGGTCCAGCTCCTGCCACGCGAAGTCGCGCGCCTGCTGGCGGGTGGTCTCGCTCACCACGATGTCCACGCCGTAGACCTTGGACAGGCCCTCCAGGCGGGAGCCGAGGTTCACCGCGTCGCCGATCACGGTGTAGCTGCGCCGCAGGTCGGAACCCATGTCTCCCACGCACATCGTGCCGGTGTTCAGGCCGATGCCCACGCCGATCTCCAGAATGCCGCGGGCGCGATGCTCCTCGTTGATGGCGTCCACCGCCCGCGACATCGCCAGGGCGGATTTCACGGCCAGCTCCGCGTGGTTGGGGGTGTCCACGGGCGCGCCCCAGAAGGCCATCACGCAGTCGCCCATGTACTTGTCGATGGTGCCGCGGTTGGCGCGGATGATGTCGGTCAGCCGGCTGAAGACGGCGTTGAGCAGTTCCTGCAGCTGCGTCGGCTCCATCTGCTCGGACATCCTGGTGAAGCCCCGCATGTCGCAGAACATGACGGTCAGCTCCTTGTTGCTGGCCTTCATGCTGTAGCTGTCCGGGTCCTTGACCATCTCGTCGACCAGCTCCGGCGGCACGTAGGTGCCGAACAGGTTGGCCAGCTCCCGCTTGCCACGGCTCTCGACGAAGTAGCCGTAGCTCATGTTCAGGGCGAAGGCCAGGCCCACCATCACCAGCGCGGAGGCCAGCGGCATCACCAGGCCCTGCGCGAGGAACAGGTAGTAGTTCAGGCCCACCAGCGCCGCGACCACCCCCGCGCTCGCCAGCACCGCCACGGCGGCGGACAGCACGGGCAGCAGGAAGGCGAGCGACAGGCCCGCGGCCAGCAGGACCACCACCTCGTAGCCCATCGCGTAATCGGGCTTCACCAGCAGCTTGCCATCGAGCAGCCCCGAAATCATGTTCGCGTGCGTTTCCACGCCGGGGTAGGTCTCGCCCACGGGCGTCACCCGCAGGTCCAGCAGGCCGGGCGCGGTGGTGCCCACCAGCACGATCTTGTCCTTCAGCTCGCCGGGGGCCAGGCGGCCGGCGAGCAGGTCCGCCGCCGACACGTAGCGGAAGGAGCCGCCGCCGGCGCCCCCCGGCCCGCGGAAAGGCACCAGCGCGGCCACCTTGTCGTCCACCGGCACGGACAGCTGGCGCGGGCCCTGCCTCAGGACGATGCTGTCCAGGCCCGCATAGCCGCGGCCGACGAAGCGGTCGCGCGGGAAGCCGGGTTCCACCGAGGGGCTGCCGGCCATCATGCGGAACATGGCCAGCGCCAGCGACTCGTAGTAGGCCCCGCCGTGTTCGGCCACCAGCGGGATCGAACGCACCACGCCGTCGCCGTCGGTGATGGAGTTGAAGAAGCCGGCCGCCGGCGCCGCCTGCGCCAGCTGGGGGATGTTGGAGCCGTAGCCGTCGAAGCTGTAGAAGGCGATCGGCCGGCCCTGGAGGCTGTCGCGCGTCATGACCGGCGCGGGCAGCACGCCGCTCTTGCGGCCGGCACGGTCGCTGGTGAGGTAGTAACCCAGGACGATCGGCCGCTTCGCCAGCGAACGCGCGAACAGCGCGTCGTAGTCCAGGCTGCCCTGCAGCTGCGCCAGGCGCTCCTGGAAGCCGGAGGCGTCCTTCAGGTCCGACCGCGCCAGCTCGCGCAGCCGCTGGAGACCGGAGCTCTCGTCCGGCTCGGCGAACACCACGTCGAAGCCCAGCAGGGCGACCTGCTGGCGGTCGAACAGCTCGTCGACCATCGCCGCCAGCTTGTTGCGCCCCCAGGGCCAGCGGCCCACCTCGGCCAGGCTCTTCTCGTCGATGTCGACGATCACGACCCGCGGGTCCAGCGTGCGCGGCATGGTCGCGCGCAGGCGCGCGTCGTAGAGGATGGCGTCCAGGCGCTGCAGGAAGCCGATCGGCAGCACGCCGACGGCGTGCAGCAGGGCGAACACCAGCGGAGCCAGCGTGATCGCTATGCGCGGCCAGTGCCTGGCGAGCGAGCCCATGCGGCTGCGGGCGCGCGGTGGGGGTTCAGCCTGCCTGCAGGAACTGCATCTGCGCGCCGGCCAGCTCCAGCATGTCGCCGTTCTTCAGGGCGACCGGATCCGACCCGATGGCGGCGCCGTTGAGGGTGGGCTTGTTGGCCCCCTCGACGTGGGCCACCACGAAGCCGTGGGCCCGCTTGGTGATCGCCGCCACGGCGACCCCGGGCTTGCCGATCGTGGTCACCACCTTGACCAGGGGCACCTCGCGGCCGGCCGCGGCACCCGACAGCACCTTGATGCTGGCGCCCGTGCCGGCTTCGCCGGCGGGCTTGGCGGCTGCCGCGGGTGCAACTGCCGGGGCACCGGCGGGCGCGCCCGCTGCCTTGGGCGGCAGGGGCGGCACCATGCCCGGCTTGATGATCATGGTCTTCTCGAAGGTCGCCCCGGGCGCCTCGTTGATGAACTTGATCTTGTACTTGCCGATCTCCACCGTGTCGTTGTTTTGCAACAACTGCTTCTTCACGGCCTTGCCGTTGACGTAGGTGCCGTTGGTGCTGTTCAGGTCCTCGAGGTAGACCTCGTTGCCGGAAAGCTGCAGCACCGCGTGCTCGCCGGAGACGGCGAGGTTGTCGATGACGATGTCGTTGTAGGGCCGCCGTCCGAGCGTCGTCCGGTCCTTCGTCAGCTGCACTTCCTTGATGACGACACCGTCGATCGAAACGATCATCTTCGGCATGGTCGACTCCTCTGGTTCAATTCTCTAGCCTGTCGGGTTCGTGCGCCGGTTCACTGACCCAGCCAGCGGGAGATCAGTCCCCGCCTCCTGGAGCCGCTGCTGGCCTGCGCCAGCAGCACCGAGATGTTGTCGCGGCCCCCGTTCGCGTTGGCTGCGTCGATCAATTGCACGGACTTCTGTTCCAGCGAGCCGTCCCCGGTGAGGATCTGGGCGATCGCCTCGTCGTCCAGCATATCCGACAGTCCGTCGGAACACATCAAGTAGAGGTCTCCGGGCTCCACCTTGTATTCGTTGACCTCCAGCAGCACCGCGTCCTCCACGCCCAGGGCGCGGGTGACCAGGTTCTTGTTGGTGGAGGTGGCGGCCTGCTCGGGGGTGATCAGGCCGGCATCCATCTGCTCCTGCAGCAGCGAATGGTCCTTGGTGATCTGCTCCAGCGCGTTGCCCCGCAGGCGGTAGCAGCGCGAGTCGCCGATGTGCCCCAGCATCAGGCGGCCGTCCTGGAACACGCCCACCACCAGGGTCGTGCCCATGCCGCTGTACTGCGGGTTGGAATTGGCGGCGTTGAAGATCGAGCGGTTGGCGTTGTCGACGCAGATCTCCATCGCCCGGCGCACCTCGCGCGCATTGGCGTGGCGCCCCGCCTGCGACAGCCAGCGCCCCAGCTCCGACTTGATGAAGGTCGTGGCCATGCCGCTGGCGACCTCGCCGGCGTTGTAGCCGCCCATCCCGTCCGCGAGGATCCCGAGGCGGGTCGGTTCGTCGACGGCGACAGAGTCTTCGTTGTTTTCCCGCGCCAGACCCGGGTCCGTGCGGCTGCAAAACTCGTAGTTCATAGTTCGCGGGTCAAGGCTCCCGGCCGGTCGTCCCGCCGCCGGCCTGGGGCCCCTCCGGATCCCCCGACTTGTTCATCACGGTGGTCTTGTCGAGCCGCGCTCCTGACGCCAGCTCGTCATTCTGTGTCGCATCATAGCCGGGCGCCGCCCCGGACGGAGGCAAAGCGTTGCCTGGGACCATCACCGGCGCCGTCGCCTGGAACGCCGCGGTGGGCTCGTCCGCCGCCCCGGACGCGGTGGACGCCGCGCCCGCCGGCGCCGCATCGGCCCCCGCGGGCAGGCCGGCCAGCACCGAGCGCAGGTCGCGGGCGAACTCGTCGCCGTCCTGGTAGCGCAGGTCCGGCTTCTTGGCCAGCGCCCGGGCGACCACGTGGGCCAGGCTTTCCGGCAATTCCGGGCGGACCGCGCGCAGGTCGGGCGCCTCCTCGTTGGCGATCTTGTACATCAGCTCCGCCATCGAGTCGCCGCGGAAGGGCAGCACGCCCGTGAGCATCTGGTACAGGGTGACGCCCAGCGAATAGAGGTCGGTGCGGCCGTCCACCTTGCGCCCGGCGATCTGCTCGGGCGACATGTAACTGGGCGTGCCCAGCACCAGGCCGGTCCTGGTCTTGCTGGAGTCGGTGATGCGGGCAATGCCGAAGTCGGTGACCTTCACCGTGTCGGAGTCCAGCTCGTACATGATGTTGGCCGGCTTGATGTCCCGGTGCACCACGTTTTGCCGGTGCGCATAGGCCAGGGCCTCGGCCACCCGCGCGACGATGGACAGCACCCTGGGCAGCGGCAGCAGGTGGCCGCCCTTGCAGTGGTCCACCAGGTCGCGGCCCTTGAGGAACTCCATGGCGATGTAGGCCAGGTCGTGCTCCTCGCCGGCGTCGAAGATGGTCACGATGTTCTGGTGCTGCAGGCGTCCGGCGGTCTCGGCCTCGCGGAAGAAGCGGTCGCGCGCGTCGGCGAGTTCCTCGCCCTCGAACTCCTGCGACAGCGCCATCGTCTTGATCGCCACCACCCGGCCGATCTTGGGGTCGCGGCCCTGGTAGACCACCCCCATGGCGCCCTTGCCCAGCTCCTTCTCCACCTGGTAGCGGCCCAGCATGGGCTTTTCCACGGCGCCGCCTTCGAGCAGCAGGGTGCCGCCGGGATGGGTGCCGCCGCCGCCCAGGATGACCGTCTCGGACAGGTTCTTCGCCCGGTTCAGCTTGGCTTCCAGGTCCTTGTACCTGCGGTTGTGGCGCGCCATGTGCTCGTACACGGCCTGCGCCTTGTTGAACTGGCGCTTGCGCTCGAAGTCCAGGGCCAGGTTGTAGAGGTTGGCCATCACCTCGTCGCCCAGGGGCACCCGCTGGAAGCGGTCGAAGGCCATGTCCAGCTGACCCTGGCCCTGCAGCGCCAGTCCCATCATGCGGTTGGTCTCGGCCGACTCCTCGTCGGCCCGCGCCTTGCCGGCCTCGGTGACCAGGAAGCGCTTGGTGGTGAGCGCCAGGTGCCCGAGCAGCAGCATGGTGGCCGGGAACACCAGCTGCACCCAGGTCGCGCTGCCCGAGAGCAGGCCGTACTCGGCGCCGAGCAGTCCCACGAACAGGATGCCGGTGGCCGCGCCGCCCAAGGCGGCCGACAGGCGCGGCAGCACGGCGACCAGGTACGCCGCCACCAGCAGCAGCGCACCCAGCGTGGCCAGCGCGCTCCAGGCGGGCTGCACCACGAAGTGTTCGCCGAGGATGCTGGAGGTGACCTGCGCGATCAGCTCCACCGGCGTGAGGTCCTGGCCGGCCGGCGTCGGGAAGGGCGTGCCCAGGCCGGCGGCGGTCGGGCCGATCAGCACGATCTTGTCGGTGTACTTGGACGCCGGGATCTTGCCGGTGAGCACGTCGTAGAAGGAGTCGACGGCGAAGGCGGGCTTGCCGCCCTGGGGCGGATAGAAGCGCGGCAGCATGCGCGCCGCCGCGTCGGTACGCACCTTGAGCTTGCCGAGCTGCACCGACTCGCCCGGCTGGACGCGGATGTCGGCCACGCCGAGGTTGAGGCTCCTGGCCGCGGCCAGCAGGGCCAGCGAAGGCACCGCCTTGCCGTAGTAGCTCACCAGCAGGGGTTCGGAGCGGACCGAGCCGTCGATGTCGCGCTGCTCGTTCAGGTGGCCGATGCCGGCGGCGGCGTTGGCGATCGCCTCGATCGGCTGCTGCACGCTCACGCTGGGCAGCGAGAAGGCGTCGCGGTCGTCCAGCGCGCTTTTCAGCAGGGCCGGGGAGAGCGGCTTGTCCGGCTTGCCCAGCGGCTCGCCCAGCGCGAAGACCGCCGGCGTCAGCACGTTGCCGGCGCGCTGCATGCTGGCGGCCAGCTTGCCGTCGGTGTCGAGCGCCTGCTCGGCCTCGTCGACCAGCTTCTGGGCATTCTCGACGGCCGCGTTGCCGGCCGGATCGCCCAGCGCCTGCCGGATCCTGCGCAGGTAGGGCAGGCCGCGGTCGGTCTGCGGCTCGAGGAAGAAGGCGGTGTGGACGATGGTCTTCGCGTGCGCCGCGGCCAGCTTGTCGATCAGCTCGGCGTGGACATCGCGCGGCCAGGGCCAGCGCCCGACGTTGGCGATGCTCTGGTCATCGATGGCGATGATGGCGATGCGGTCGGAAGGCTTGCCGCCGGCGCGGGTGGTCGCGTAGTCGTAGAAGCGCCGCTCCAGCGTGCCGATGACATCGGTCGCCTCGAACAGCACGATGCCGGCGAGCACCGCGAGCACACCCACGAACCAGTCGGTGCGCCAGATCTTCCCGCGCGCGGCGGTCGTCGATGTGCTCACTTCCCGCCCCCCGGCCGGCGGCGCCGGCCCATGCTGTGCGAATGTACAGGGATGCCCACCCCACCGCCGCCATCCGGGGCCGGAGTCGAGCGGCGAAGTTAGCAGAGCCCCTGCCACGCCACAAGCCACCGTGTGGCGTGGCCGGTACATTTTGTTGCAGGGTGACGGGTCGGCGTCAAGGGCCCGAAGGAAAGAGAAGGGCCGGCCCCCTCGCGGTGGCCGGCCCCGGCCAGCGATGCCTGCCGGTACTTACAGCATGGCCTTCAGCAGCTTGCCCATCTCCGAGGGGTTGCGGGTAATCTTGAAGCCGCACTCTTCCATGATGGCCAGCTTGGCCTCGGCCGTGTCGGCACCGCCGGAGATCAGCGCGCCGGCGTGGCCCATGCGCTTGCCGGGGGGCGCGGTGACGCCGGCGATGAAGCCGACGATCGGCTTCTTCATGTTGGCCTTGCACCAGCGGGCGGCGTCCGCCTCGTCGGGGCCGCCGATCTCGCCGATCATGATCACGGCGTCGGTGTCCGGGTCGTCGTTGAAGGCCTTCATCACGTCGATGTGCTTCAGGCCGTTGATCGGGTCGCCGCCGATGCCCACCGCCGACGACTGGCCGATGCCCAGCTCGGACAGCTGCGCCACGGCTTCGTAGGTCAGCGTGCCGGAGCGCGACACCACGCCCACGCGGCCCTTGCGGTGGATGTGGCCGGGCATGATGCCGATCTTGATCTCGTCGGGCGTGATCAGGCCCGGGCAGTTGGGGCCCAGCAGCAGCGTCTTCTTGCCGCCGGCGGCCTCCTTCTGCTTCATCTTGTTGCGCACCATCAGCATGTCGCGCACCGGGATGCCCTCGGTGATGCAGATGGCCAGGTCGAGGTCGGCTTCCACCGCTTCCCAGATCGCGTCGGCCGCGCCCGCCGGCGGCACGTAGATCACGGACACCGTGGCGCCGGTCTGCTGCTTCGCCTCCTTGACCGAGGCGTAGATCGGGATGTCGAAGATCTTCTCGCCCGCCTTCTTGGGGTTCACGCCGGCGACGAAGCAGTTCTTGCCGTTGGCGTACTCCTGGCACTTCTGGGTGTGGAACTGGCCGGTCTTGCCCGTGATGCCCTGGGTGATGACCTTGGTGTCCTTGTTGATGTAGATCGACATGTCTGTTCCTTACGCCTTACGCCTTGACCGCGGCGACGACCTTCTGCGCGGCTTCCGCCATCGTGTCCGCGCTGATGATCGGCAGGCCGCTCTCGGCCAGCATCTTCTTGCCCAGTTCCTCGTTGGTGCCCTTCATGCGCACGACCAGCGGGACGCTCAGGTTCACGGCCTTGCAGGCGGTGATCACGCCGGTGGCGATGGTGTCGCAGCGCATGATGCCGCCGAAGATGTTCACCAGGATCGCCTTGACCTTGGGGTTCTTCAGCATGATCTTGAAGGCCTCGGTCACCTTCTCCGGGGTGGCGCCGCCGCCCACGTCCAGGAAGTTGGCCGGCTCGGCGCCGAACAGCTTGATGGTGTCCATGGTCGCCATGGCGAGGCCCGCGCCGTTGACCAGGCAGCCGATGTTGCCGTCCAGGCTGATGTAGGCCAGGTCGAACTTGGAGGCCTCGATCTCGGCGGGGTCCTCCTCGTCCAGGTCACGCAGCGCGACGATCTCGGGATGGCGGAACAGCGCGTTGCTGTCGAAGTTGAACTTGGCGTCCAGGGCGATGATGTTGCCCTTGCTGTCGCGATTCAGCGGGTTGATCTCGACCAGCGAGGCATCGGTGTCCATGTAGCACTTGTAGAGCTTCTGGCACACGTCGATGAACTGCTTCTGCGAGTCGGCCGGCATGCCGACGCCGCGGGCGAGCTCCTCGCCCTGGGCCTGGGTGAGCCCGACCAGCGGGTCGACGAGGACCTTGACGATCTTCTCCGGCGTGGCATGCGCCACTTCCTCGATGTCCATGCCGCCTTCGCTGGAGGCGATGAAGGCCACCTTCTGCGAGGCGCGGTCGGTCACGGCGGAGAGGTAATACTCCTTCTGGATGTCGGCGCCGTCCTCGATGTACAGGCGCCGCACCTTCTGGCCCTCGGGGCCGGTCTGGTGCGTCTTCAGCTGCATGCCCAGGATCTGGCCGGCAAGCTTTTTCACGTCGTCGACGGACTTGGCGACCTTGACGCCGCCGCCCTTGCCGCGGCCGCCCGCGTGGATCTGGGCCTTCACCACCCAGACCGGGCCGCCCAGCTTCTGCGCCGCTTCGACGGCTTCCTGGACCGTGAAGGCCGGGATGCCGCGCGGAACGGGCACGCCGAACGTGCGCAAGATCTCCTTGCCTTGATACTCGTGGATCTTCATGAGGGTTCTCTCGGGGAAGGGAAAAACCGGACGGCCGTCGAAGCGTCGGGACAGGCGGCGGTCAGCGGAAAGCGAACGGCGACTGTATCATGGTGCATCGCATCATTTCCGTGCAGGTGCTTTGGAACACCATAAGCTTCCGCTATAAGGAACCCCCATGGCCAAGGTCTTCATCGACGGCGAGGCCGGCACCACCGGCCTGCAGATCCGCGAGCGGCTGCAGCAGATGCCGCAGGTCGAGCTCGTGAGCATCGCGCCCGAGAAGCGCAAGGACGCGGCCGCCAAGCGCGAGCTGATGGCGGGCGTGGACCTGGTGATCTTCTGCCTGCACGACGAGGCCGCCCGCGAGTCCGCCGCCATGGTGAAGGAGATCGGCCGCGCGGGCGGCCGCAAGCCGCGCATCATCGACGCGTCCACCGCGCACCGCACCGCCGAGGGCTGGGTGTTCGGCTTCCCGGAACTGGCCGCCGGCCAGCGCGAGGCGATCGCCCGCGCCGAGCGCGTGAGCAATCCCGGCTGCTACGCCACCGGCGCCATCGCCCTCCTGCGCCCGCTGGTCGACGCGGGAGTGCTTCCCAAGGACCATCCCCTGGCGCTGCCCTCCGTGAGCGGCTACTCGGGCGGCGGCCGCACCATGATCGAGGCCTACGAATCGGGCTCGGCCCCGCCCTACGAGGTCTACGCGCTGGGCCTGAAGCACAAGCACCTGCCCGAGATCATGAAGTACTCGGGCCTGACCCGCCGGCCCATCTTCCTCCCCTCGGTGGGCAACTTCCGCCAGGGCATGCTGGTGGAGCTGCCGCTGCACCTGGACCTGCTGCCCGGCAAGCCGACGCCGGCCGACCTGGAAGGCGTGCTCAAGCGCCACTACGCCGGCAGCGAATGGGTCTCCGTGCAGCCGGCCACCGAGGACGGCAAGCTGGAGCCCACGGCCCTGAACGACAGCAACCGGATGGAGCTGCGCGTGTACGCCAACATGGACTACGCGCACGCCGTGCTGATCGCGCGCCTGGACAACCTCGGCAAGGGCGCCAGCGGCGCCGCGGTGCAGAACCTGAAGATCATGCTGGGGCTGTAGCGGCTTGCGTGACCGCCGCCGGACCGCAGGTAGCATCTGCGGGTCCAGACAGGGAGAAGCAATGCCGGTGGTCCCCATCATCATCCCGTTCTACCGGGAGTACGCGAAACTCGAGAAGTGCAAGGCCGCCATCGCCGCCCAGAGCTACGGGGATTGCGAAGTCTTCGTGCGCGACAACACGCACGACAACATCCTTTTCACCGCCGCGGTCAACGAGGGCCTCGCGAAGTATTGCTGGCGACCGGACGTGCACTACGTGGTCGTCCTCAACCAGGACGCCTACATGCGGCCGGACTGCGTGCGGCAGCTGGTCGACTTCATGGACGCCCACCCGGAATGCGGCATCGCCTGCCCGCTGCAGTGCGCGGAGGACGGCCGGACGGTGACCTGGGGCGGTTCCTACGAAGCCTTCCCCTTCGGCCGCCACCGCAAGGACCCGCTCGCCAGC
The DNA here is from genome assembly GCA_028868995.1 of Burkholderiales bacterium. GTDB lineage: Bacteria > Pseudomonadota > Gammaproteobacteria > Burkholderiales > Burkholderiaceae_C > Ramlibacter. Next base: position 123,974 of record JAGWTH010000001.1, read on the forward strand.
TACAGTGAGCCCTTCGAGACCTTCTGGGCCAATGGCGCCTGCATGATGATCCGCACCGAGACCCTCCGCGAGGTGGGCCTCTTCGACCGCAACCTGCGCTTCATCTGCTCGGACTCGGACTTCTCCTTCACGGCGCGCGCGCGCGGCTGGAAGGTGTTCGTGGTGCCGCAGGCGGTGGCCCAGCACTCGTTGGCCGCCTCGAGCCAGGCCAGCCTCGAGATCTCGCTGGTCAAGTGCCGCGACGCCCTCTACTTCGCCGAGAAGTGGCTCACGGGCGGACTCTACCGGCAGCTCTCGTTCGAGGGGCCGGGCCTCAGCCGCATCGGCGTGCGGCAGTGGGCCGAACGGATGCGGCATGACGTGCGGATGATCGAACGCCAAGCGGGGGCTGCGCCCAGTGTCGACCCCGAGGCGTCCCTGCTGTCGCTGATGGCCGAGATGCACCAGCCGCCGCAGCCCCGGCGCCCCGGCCGGTTCTGACGGGAAAGGGCCGACCGAGGCTCAGCGCGCGGCGACCAGGGCGCCGAGGTCCCGCCGCACCTGTTCCGTCACCGATGCCCAGTCCCCCGGCACCGCCTGCCGGTACAGGCGCGCGGTGGGATACCAGGGGGAATCGGAACGCTCCAGCATCCAGCGCCAGTCCGGCGCGTACGGCAGCAGGATCCAGACCGGCTTGCCCAGGGCGCCGGCCAGGTGCGCGACGCTGGTGTCCACGGTGACCACCAGGTCGAGCGCCTCGATCAAGGCCGCCGTGTCAGCGAAGTCCTTCAGGTCGGACCCGCAATCGACAGCCCCCTGCCATTGCGCCAGCACCTCGCGGTCACCGGGACGCATCTGCGGCTGCAGCGCGAAGAAGCGGCAGCCTTCCACATCCCCGAGTGCCCGCATCTCGCCCAGCGGCATCGAACGGTTCCTATCGTTCGGATGGTTCGCGTTGCCGGACCAGGCGATGCCGACGTGGAACGCTCCGGCCCCCAGGCGAGTGCGCCAGGACTGGACTGCCGTCGGCCGCGCACGCAGGTAGGGCACTTCGGCCGGCAGCGTATCGAGATTCGTCCCCAGCACGGCCGGGACACTCATGAGAGGGCAATGGAAGTCGATCGGCGGCAGCACGGAGTGCTGGGGCAACACCCGGCAGTTCGCGGGCAGCGCGCCGGCCAGCAGCGGCTCCAGGCCTTCCTTCACCAGCAGCAGCACCGTCCGCGCGCGACGCGCCACCTCGGGCACGAAGCGCAGGAACTGGATGCTGTCGCCGAAGCCCTGTTCCGTGTGCAGGAAGATGGTGCGCCCCTCCAGGCTCTCGCCCTGCCAGCGCGGATGCCCCAGCCGCAGCTGCTCCTGCTGCCGGAACGCGGCGCTGCGGGTGCGCCACTCGTGCTCGCTCCAGCCGCGCCGCAGGTCGCCGAGAAGCAGCAGGCCGATGCCCAGCATCGTGTGCAGGTTCGCGTCGTCCGGCCTCTCGCGCAGGGCCTCCTCGGCGGCCGCGACCGCTTCGTTCACCTTGCGCAGCCCCAGCAACACCGCGACCCGGTTGCCGCGGGCCTCTCCGTGCGAGGGGTCCAGAGCGAGCGCCTGGTCCACCGCCGCCAGCGCATCATCCAGCCGACCCGTGCGCTCCAGGGGCTCCGCGCGGTTGACGAGGAGCGTGGGGTGCGGCCCCGCGAGTTCCAGCGCACGATCGATGGCGGCCAGGGCTTCGTCGAACCGGTTCAACCGGACCAGCGCGAGGTGCCGCAGCAACCACCCGTTGACATTGTCCGGCTTGAGCTGCAGCAGGCGGTCCGCCCACTGCACGGCTTCCTCGTGGCGCTGCAAGCGATACAGTGTTCGGGCGCCTTCTTCCAGCGCGTCGACATGGTCCGGCTGCAGGCGTGCCGCCGTCTCGAGGTGCTGGAACGCTTCGGGCAGGACATCCAGCTGCGCCAACGCACGTCCCAGGAGAAGATGGGCCTGCTCCGGGGCCCAGCCGTCACCGGGTCGGCGCAAAGCGAGCGCCTGGCGCAGCCGGTCGGCCGCCGCGGCGGACTGCCCCAGCTCGAGCAGAGTGCGGCCCAGCCCCAGGCGCAGCGCGGCATCCTGGGGGCGGGACGCGATGCCTTGCTCGAACGCAAGCGCGGCGCCCGCCAGGTCGCCTGCCTCCAGCGCCCGCTCTCTTTGTGCCAGCCAAGGTCCCGGCTGGGACGGCGCAGCCGGGTCCGGCGGCGTTTTGGCAGCTGCCGCGGCAGATTCCGCACGCCCGAAGAATCCTTTCAACCAGCTCATCGTTTGCATTCTCCTGGATGCCGCACGGTTCAGCGGCTCGGTGCGAGCGCAGCGAGATCTTCCTTGACCCTGGCAAGCACCTCGACCCAGTCCCCCGGCGTCCGCTGCCGGTAAAGGCGTGCAGTGGGGTACCAGGGCGAGTCCTCGCGTTCCAGCAGCCAGCGCCAGTCCGGCAGGTACGGCAGCAGGATCCAGATCGGCTTGCCCAGGGCACCCGCCAGGTGCGCGACGCTGGTGTCGACCGAGACGACCAGGTCGAGCCGCTCCACCGCTGCCGCCGTGTCGGCGTAGTCGCCCAGCTGTGGTCCCGCGTCCACGAGTCCTGGCCAGTCGGCGAGGCCCCGGCGGTCGGTGTCGCGCACCTGCGGCTGAAGGCTGACGAAGCGCACGCCCCCCGGGTCGATCGCGCGGAACTCCGCCAGCGGGATCGAGCGCCTGCGGTCGTTGCGGTGACGCGGATTGCCCGACCAGACAATGCCCACGGCCAGCCCATCGCCGGCGGCAAGGCGCTCCAGCCAGCGCGACCGGCGACCACCGTCCACCCGCAGGTAGGGGATGGGCGCCGGCACATCCGCCAGCGTGGTGCCGAATGCGCAGGGCAGGCTCAGCAGCGGACACTGGAAATCATGCGGCGGCACCGCTTCATCCTCCCGCACGATGCGGCAGTTCGCCGCCGGCTCGCCCACCAGCGGCACCAACGCCGCAGGCAGGCGCAGGAAGACCTGGCCGGCCAGCGCGGCGACGCGGGGGACATAGCGCAGGAACTGGATCGAATCACCCAGCCCCTGCTCCGCGAAAAGCAGGATGGAGCGGTCCCGCAGGGAGGCCTCGCCCGTCCACTGCGGCTGCGCGGACGGCCGCACGGAATGCAGGGCAAAGCCCTCGGCGCGCCAGCGTGATTCGTGCAGCCGCCAGCCCTGTTCGTACTCGCCCCGCAGCAGGCGCGCCACCGCCAGGTCCCACTCGAAATCGGGGTCCCCGGGATACCGGCTGGCACCCTCGGACGCGAGGGCGAGCGCCTCGTCGACGCGCAGCAGCTCGGTCAGAGCGCAGATCTTGTTGTGCAGCGCCTCACGATGCCCCGGCTGCAATCGCAGCGCATCGTCCGCGAGCGCCAGTGCTTCCGCCGGCCGATCCAGCCGCAGCAGCGCCGCGCTCGCATTGGCCAGGCTGTCAGGACGTGCACCGTGCACCCGCAGCAGCCTCTCGAAGGTGGCGAGCGCTTCCTGCGCCCGGCCCGACGCGAGCTGCATGCTGCCCAGACACTCTAGCCCACCCAGGTCATCGGGCTGCGCCCCGAGCAGGGCGCGCAGGGGCTCCAGAGCCTCCTGCGGGCGGCCCGCGGCATGCAGGGCCTGCGCGAGCTGCATCCACGCCGGCGGCGACGGCGCAAGCGCCACGAGCTGCCGTGCGGCTTCGACCGCCTCCTCGCCTCGCCCGGCGGACAGCAGCAGCGACACCAGCTCCTCCTGCGCCTCGGCGAACCCCGGGCGCGCGGACAGCGCGCCGCGCAAGGCGGCTGCAGCCGCGTCGACCGAGCCGGCCATGCGGTGGGCCCGTCCGAGGAGGAACTGCGCATCCGCGAGCGGGTCCGCCCGACCCTGCGCCAGTGCCACCGCCTGGGCCAGGGTGGCGATGGCCCCGGGGAAGTCGGCCTGCTCCAGAAGCACGTATCCCAGGTTCACCCGCGCCGCGGCGTCCGCGGGGTCCGCTGCGGCGGCCGCCCGGTAACAGTCCGCCGCCTGCAGCAACTGTCCTTGCGCGAGCGCGGCATTGCCCCGGTCCCTCCATGCGGCAGCGCCCGGTTCAGGCACCGGGGAACTCTTGCGCAGCCATCCGAACATGCGAAAGGGCTCCTCAATGGCCGGGCGCAACAAGTGCCCGCAGGTCTGCCCGCACTCTGCGGATGACGGAGTCCCAATCGCCCGCCGCCGGCTGGCGGTACAGCCGCGCGCTGGGATACCAGGGCGAATCCTCCCGCTGCAGCATCCAGCGCCAGTCGGGCACGTGGGGCAGCAGGATCCACACCGGCTTGCCCAGGGCGCCAGCGAGGTGCGCGACGCTGGTGTCGACGGTGATGACGAGGTCCAGCGCCTCCATCAGCGCCGCCGTATCGTCGAAGTCGCGCAGCTCGCGTCCAAGATCGACGGCGGCCGGCCAGGCTTCGAAGCTCGCGCGGTCCGCGTCGCGCACCTCCGGCTGCACCGTCACGAACCGGCAGCCGGCCGCGTCGATGGCGCGGAACGTCGCCAGCGTCATCGAGCGGTTGTGGTCGTTCGTGTGCTTCGGGTTGCCGGCCCAGGCGATGCCCACGTTCAGCGTGCCGCCGCCCAGCCGCTCCCGCCACGCGGGCACCAGGGACAGGTCAGCCCGCAGGTAAGGCACCTCGGCGGGAATCGTTTCCTCCGTGGTCCCCAGGATCGCAGGCACGCTCATCAGCGGGCAATGGAAATCGATCGCGGGCAGCCGCGCGCCCTGCGGCAGCAGCCGGGCGTTCGCCGGCAGGTTGCGCGCCACCAGCGGCTGCAGCGCCTCGGACACCAGCACCAGAACATCCCGCGCCTGCGCCGCCACCGGCTGCACGTAACGCACGAACTGGATGTTGTCGCCCAATCCCTGTTCGCCGTGCAGGAAGATGGTGCATCCCCTCAGGCTCTCGCCTTGCCACGGGCGCTGCCCTTCCAGCTCCAGGAGCTTGCCGCGAAAGCCCGCGCTGCGCCGGCGCCATTCGCTCTCCTGCCACCCGCGGCGCAGGTCGCCGCTCATGAGGAGCGGGATGCTCAGGGAAAAGTGGAGATCGGGATCCTCCGGCAGCAGTTGCACGGCCGCCTCACCCGCGGCGATGGCTTCGGGCAGACGCAGCAGGTTCGTGAGGGTGGTGCAGCGGTTCACGAGCGCATCCCGGTTGCTCGGCTCGAAGGTCAATGCCTGCTCGACGCAGGCGAGGGCCTCCTCGAAACGCCCCAGGCGCTCCAGCGGCACCGAACGGTTGACGAGGAAGCGCGCGCTCGGCCCCTGGAGGGCCAGCATGCGCTCGGCCTCGGCCAGCGCATTGAGGGTCCGGCCCGATTTCATCAGCGCGCCGTAGCGCAGGACCGCGGCGTCGACATTCGCCGGCTCTTGGGCGCACACGGGCGCCAGCAAGTCGGCCGCCTCGGCGTGCCGATTGCAGGCACGCAGCTCGCTGGCCAGCACCAGCTTGTTGAGGGTGGTGGGGCGCAGCTTCAGCAAGCGCTGCATCCATGCGACGGCCTCGGCATGCCGCTCGAGGACATGCAGGCTGCGCGCACCGTCCTCCAGCGCCTCGGCGAAATCGGGCTGCGCGCCCAGGGCGGCCTCGAAGCTGGCCACGGCCTGCGCATGCAAGCCCGACGCAGCCTGGGCGCGGCCCAGGAGGTAGTGGGCATCGTGGGCCGCGCAGCCGTCGCCGGGCCGGCGCAGGGCGAGCGCCTCCTGCAGCCGCACGGCCGCGGCCTGGGGCTGCCCCTGCTCCAGCAGCACGAAGCCCAGGTTCAGCCGCAGCGCCGCGTCCTGCGGATCGGCGAGCGCGCCTTGCTCATAGCATCGGAAAGCCTCCGCAAGATGGCCGGCGGCCAGCGCATCGTTGCCCAGCTTGCGCCAGTTCGTCAGAGTCACCGGCGAGGGCGCGGCCGCGGGCTCCGCAGGCGCAGCCGTCGTGCCGCCCCGTCGGCCGAAGGTCTCGCGCAGCCAGCCCACGGCTAGAGGCGCACGCTCAACCAGTCGGTGAGCTGGTTCGCGTATTCCGGGGTGCAGCCGCTGTCGCGCAGCGTCCAGAGGAAGGCATTGGCGAGCTTGGCCTTCTTGTAGAAATTCATTCGCTCGCGCGCCTTGAATTCCCGGACCCGCTGGTCTGCCCGCACCAGCGCCTTTTCCGCCTTGGCCGTGAATTTGGCGTCGGCCTTACCCGCCGACCCGGAAAGCTCGCCGAGCACGAAGGTGGCGAGCTCCTTGCCAAAGCGGACCGATTCGGAGGAAGAAGACCAGCTGAACATGGGACCTATTGTCGCCCGGGAAGGACCGAGGGCGGCAGGACCCGTTGCGGCTGCGCCACCCCGGCGCCCCGCTCCCGCCAGGCCTGTTCGAGCAATGCCTCGAATGCAGCCACGAACCCCGCCTCGTCCATCAGCGGCGAGGCGCGCAGGCGCTCGCGCAGGGTGCGGCGCAGGTGGGCGATGGCCGCGGTGTCGCGCGTGCGTTCGACGGCCACTTCCTGGTAGCGCGAGATGTCGGGCGCGACCCAGTCCGGCAGGCCCAGCACCTCCAGCACGCTGGCCGCGCTGCGCGAGGCGGGCAGCGGACCGGTGCAGGCCACGACCGGCACGCCCATCCACAGGGCGTCGAACGTGGTCGTGCCGCCACCGTAGGGGTAGCTGTCCAGGGCGATGTCGACCTGGTTCATGAGCTCGTAATAGCCCTGGAGGTCGGTGCGCGGCGCGAACCGCACGCGCGCAGCCTCTCCGCCCCCCTCCACGATCGCCTCCAGCAGGGACTGCCTCTTGCGCTCCGAGCCCACGCCGGCCACCAGCAGGCGTGCAGTGGGCAGCTCCCGCAGGATGCGGCCCCAGCGCCACGCGGTCTCGTGCGTGAGCTTGATCGTGTTGTTGAACGAGCCGAAGGTGACGTAGCCATTGCGTTCGCAGGGCGCGGCCGGCGCCGGCTCGACGACGAGGAAGGGCCGGTAGCACCACTGGCTGTGCGGAAACAGCAGCAGCTGCTCGGTGTGCAGGGACTGGGACATCTCCGGCGGGTCGCAGCGCGCGTCGGTCAGCCGGTAGTCCATGCGCGTGAGGCCGGTCGTGTTCAGGTAACCCACCCAGGTCACCTGCACCGGCGCCGGCTTCGCGGCGAAAGCCCCCAGGCGCGCCGTGCTGGTGTGGCCGGACAGGTCGACCAGGATGTCGATCGCATCGGCGGCGATCGCCTCGGCCAGCCGGAGGTCATGCCAGCCGCTGGCATCGACCCAGTGGTCGCTCAGCTGCTGCACCTGGCGGGTGAATGCGTCGGGCTTGCGGGTGCTGGAGTAGCAGAACACCTCGAAGCGATCGCGCGAGCGCCTCTCGAGGACCGGCAGAAGGAAAAGGGTGACCGGGTGGCCGAGAAAGTCGCCCGACACGAATCCGATGCGCAGGCGGCGGCCGGCCGCGTCGCGCGGCACGTGCGCGCGTGCAGGCACCGCGGCCTCGAGCCGGGCCCCCAGTGCTCGGTGCCGCGCGGCCAGGTCCCGCACGTCCACGCCCTCGACGAGGTTCAGCAGGAACAGCTCGCGCGAACGCAGCTCGAAGCGATGGGGTGCCAGCTCGATGGCCCGGCGCAGCGGAGCCATCGCCTCGGCCGCGAAGCCCTGGTCCACCAGCCGGAAGGCATGCACGGCCTGGGCATCGGCGTCCTGCGGCAGCAGGGCGGCGGCGCGGGCCGCCGCGGCCTCGGCTTCGTCGAGCCGGCCGAGCCGGGCCAGGATGCCGGTCTGCAGGGATAGCGCGCCGCCGTCCTCGGGCTGCAGCCGCACGGCCTCGGCAATCGCGTCGGCGGCGGCCTCGAGCTGGCCGCGGGCTTCCAGCACGCTGGCGAGCACCGTGCAGGCCTGCGGGAAGTCCGGCTTGCGCGCGAGGGCGCGGCGCAGCAGGGCTTCGGCCGATTCCAGCCGGCCCTGCACGAAGTCCAGCTTGCCGAGGTTGTAGGCGCCGAAGGGGTGATCGAGCTCCAGGGCCAGCACACGCTCGTAAGAGGCACGGGCACTGGCCGCATCGCCGAGCGCCTCCTGGGCGATGCCCAGGTTCAGGTGCGCGGCCGGCAGCTGGGGCGCCAGCGCGGCGGCGCGCCGATAGAGGTCCAGCGCCTCCTGCAGGCGGCCGGCGTCCTCCGCGGTGTTGCCGGCGGCGATGAGTTCCTGGGCTTGTTCGCGGGAGCGTTCGGCCGGCACTTCGCCGCCCGACAGGCTTTTCAGAAGGCTCTTGAACATGGGACGGCTGGCATGACCGCCCCATTGTGGCGGCAGTTCAGGCGCTGCCGTCCTCGTCCGGGTCCCAGGCGAGCACGCGCCGCACGGCTTCGGCGGAAAAACCACGCGCCAGGAGGAAGCGGCCCTGCTTCGCCCGCTCGCGCGCGTCGGCGGGCGGGGTGCCGAAGCGGCGCCGCCAGACCTCGCGCGCGCGCTGCAGTTCGCTGGCCTGCAGCCGGGACACCGCCTCGGCCACGCGCTCCGCATCCAGCCCTTTCGCCTGCAGCTCCTGCCGGATGCGCCCGGCGCCCAGGCGGGCGGCGCGCCGGTGCAGCACCGACTCGACCACCCGCTGCTCGTCGAGGAAGCCGCGCGCCTGCAGTTCGTCCAGCGCCGCCTTCAGCTGGCCGGGCTCGGCCTCGTGCGGCGCCAGCTTGCGTTCCAGCTCGCGGCGGGAATGCTCGCGCGCGGCGAGCAGCTTCAGCGCGCGGCCCTTGAGGGAGGGTTGACCGAAGGCCATGCGGCCTGCGGCTTACTCGGCTTCTTCGCCGTCGACCGGCAGCAGCGCGATGTTGAGGTTCTCGCGGATCTTGTTCTCGATCTCGCGGGCCAGGTCGGGGTTCTCGCGCAGGAACTCGCGGGCGTTGTCGCGGCCCTGGCCGATCTTCTCGCCGTTGTAGGCGTACCAGGCGCCGGACTTCTCCAGGATGCCGTGGGTCACGCCCATGTCGACGACCTCGCCCTCGCGGCTGATGCCCTCGCCGAACAGGATGTCGAACTCCGCCGTCTTGAACGGGGGCGAGACCTTGTTCTTCACCACCTTGACCTTGGTCTCGTTGCCGATCGCCTCCTCGCCCTTCTTGATGGTGCCGGTGCGGCGGATGTCCAGGCGCACGGAGGCGTAGAACTTCAGCGCGTTGCCGCCGGTGGTGGTCTCGGGGCTGCCGAACATCACGCCGATCTTCATGCGGATCTGGTTGATGAAGATGACCATGCAGTTGGTCTTCTTGATCGTGGCGGTGAGCTTGCGCAGCGCCTGCGACATGAGCCGCGCCTGCAGGCCGGGCAGCGAGTCGCCCATCTCGCCCTCGATCTCCGCCTTGGGCACCAGCGCCGCGACCGAGTCGACGATGATCAGGTCCACCGCGCCGGAGCGCACCAGGGAGTCGACGATCTCCAGCGCCTGCTCGCCGGTGTCGGGCTGGGAGATCAGCAGGTCGGAGACGTTGACGCCCAGCTTCTGCGCGTACTGGATGTCCAGCGCGTGTTCGGCGTCGACGAAGGCGCACTGGCCGCCCTGCTTCTGCATCTCGGCCACGACCTGCAGGGTCAGCGTGGTCTTGCCGGACGACTCCGGGCCGTAGATCTCGATCACCCGGCCGCGCGGCAGGCCGCCGACGCCCAGGGCGATGTCCAGGCCCAGCGAGCCGGTGGAGACGACCTGGATGTCCTCGATCGCCTCGCCCTCGCCCAGGCGCATGATGGTGCCCTTGCCGAACTGCTTCTCGATCTGGGCCAGGGCGGCCTGCAGGGCCTTGGCCTTCTCGCTGTCCGCCGCCGCGATCTTCGTGCCCTTGACTTGAGCGTCCATGGTCGGTTTCTCCTTGCGCATCAATGATTTAGCTGTTGGGGCACCCACTGGTTCGACGAACAGGCTGGATGCATGCCCAGTAATGTAACGAGCGAGATGCCGGCGGGACAACAGGATTTTTGGTCAGTTTGCCTTACGATTGGTGAATGACAACACTGGACGAGGGCTGGCGGGTCACCCATCTGGGACGGCTGCTGGGGCATGCCATGCGCCGCTTCGACGAGCGCGTGCTGCACCTCATGGCCCACAACATCGACGTGCCGCTGGCGCTGTCCAACCTGGCCGCGCGTGCGCAGATCAGCGCCGCCCATGTCCACATCACCCGCCACCTGGACCTGGAAGGAACGCGCCTGACGGACCTGGCGCAGAAGGCCGGCATGAGCAAGCAGGCCATGGGCGACCTGGTGGACCAGTGCGAGGCCTGGGGCCTGGTCACCCGCGAGGCCGATGCGCGCGACGCCCGCGCCCGGCTGGTGCGTTTCACGCCCACGGGCCTGCTGTGGCTCGCGGCCTTCCAGGACGCCGTGGCGCAGGCCGAGCGGGAGTTCCGGCAGGAGGTGGGCCAGGACGTCGCCACCGTGGTGAAGATCGGGCTCGAGGCGTACGCGGGCGGACTGCCCTGAGGGCGTCCGGATCCGCCGGCCGACCACCCCGGGGCCTAGAATTTCCGCCAGGGCGCCCGCCGTGCGAAAAAGAAAAAGGCGCCCCTCCAGGAGACAAGCATGCGCATCCTCATCGCCGAAGACGACCAGGTGCTGGCCGATGGCCTGCTGCGCAGCCTGCGCGCGTCCGGCGCCGCCGTGGACCATGTGGGCAGCGGCACCGAGGCCGACACCGCCCTGATGACGAACAACGAGTTCGACCTCCTGATCCTGGACCTGGGCCTGCCGAAGATGCACGGCCTGGAGGTGCTGCGCAAGCTGCGCGCCCGCGGCTCGGGCATGCCGGTGCTGATCCTCACCGCGGCCGACGCGATCGAGGAACGGGTGAAGGGCCTAGACCTGGGCGCGGACGACTACATGGCCAAGCCCTTCGCCCTGTCGGAGCTGGAGGCGCGCGTGCGCGCGCTCACCCGCCGCGGCATGGGCGGCACCAGCAGCACCATCAAGCACGGCCCACTGGTCTACGACCAGGCCGGCCGCGTCGCCACCATCGACGGCCGCCTGGTGGAACTCTCCGCCCGCGAGCTGGGCCTGCTGGAGGTGCTGCTGCAGCGCGCCGGCCGCCTGGTCAGCAAGGACCAGCTGGTGGAGCGCCTGTGCGAATGGGGCGAGGAGGTGAGCAACAACGCCATCGAGGTGTACATCCACCGCCTGCGCAAGAAGATCGAGAAGGGCCCGATCCGCATCGCCACGGTGCGGGGGCTGGGCTACTGCCTCGAGAAGATCCAGTGAAGCCTCCCCCGAGTCACCGTGGATTCCCGCCCGCGCGCGGATGACGGCCCGACCCCATGAAGATCTTCCAGCGTGAGCAGCGCTCGCTCTTCGGCGAGATCCTGGACTGGATGCTCACGCCCCTGCTGCTGCTGTGGCCGGTGAGCCTGGCGCTCACCTGGCTGGTGGCGCAGAGCATCGCCGGCCGGCCCTTCGACCGCGCGCTGGAATACAACGTGCAGGCGCTGGCGCAGCTGATCACGGTGCAGGGCCACCGCGCCGCCTTCAACCTGCCGCAGCCCGCCCGCGAGATCCTGCGCGCCGACGATTCGGACCAGGTCTACTTCCAGGTGCTGGGCTCGCGCGGCGAGCTGCTCGCCGGCGAGCGCGACTTCCCGCAGCCGCCGGAGGACGAGAAGCCCGGGACCGGGGAGACCCGGCTGAGGGACGACGAGATCCGCGGGCTCGACGTGCGCGTGGCCTACACCTGGGTGCAGCTGCCCGGCGCCCCGCCGGTGCTGGTGCAGGTGGCCGAGACCCGCGAGAAGCGCTCGGTGCTCGCCACCGAGATCATCAAGGGCGTGATGCTGCCGCAGCTGGTGATCCTGCCGCTGGCGGTGCTGCTGGTGTGGCTCGCCCTGGTGCGCGGCATCAAGCCGCTGTCGGAACTGGAGGAGCGCATCCGCGCGCGCAAGCCCGACGACCTGAGCCCGCTGGACGAGAAGGCGGTGCCGCTGGAAGTGGCGCCGCTGGTGTCCTCGGTCAACGACCTGCTCACGCGCCTGAAGGACTCCATCGCCACGCAGAAGCGCTTCCTCGCCGACGCGGCCCACCAGCTGAAGACGCCGCTCGCGGGCCTGCGCATGCAGGCCGACCTGGCCCAACGCGAACAGGTCGACGCCGAGCAGCTCAAGCAGTCGCTCAAGCAGATCGGCCGCTCCAGCATGCGCGCCACCCACACCGTGAACCAGCTGCTGGCCCTGGCCCGGGCGGAAAGCAGCGGCAAGACCCTGGTGCGCCAGACCTGCGACCTGGCGGCGCTGGCAGTCGAGGCGGTCCACGACACCGTGCCGCGGGCGATGGAAAAGCACGTCGACCTGGGCTACGACGGCGCCCAGCCCGGCGCGCCCGGCGTGCTGCTGCAGGGCAATCCCACGCTGCTGAAGGAGCTGGTGCGCAACCTCCTGGACAACGCGGTGAACTACACGCCGTCCAGCCTCGAGCGCCCGGGCGTGGTCACGGCGCGCGTGCTGGCCGACCCCTTCGGCCGCGTGCTGGTGCTGCAGGTGGAGGACTCCGGCCCGGGCATCCCCGAGGCGGAGCGCGAGCTGGTGTTCCAGCCCTTCTACCGGGCGCTGGGGACCAACGTCGACGGCTCCGGGCTGGGCCTGCCCATCGTGCTGGAGATCGCGCGCCAGCACCAGGCCAGCATCACCATCGAGGACGCGCGCCCGGGACGGCAGCCGCCGGGCACCCGCGTGAGCGTGCGCTTCGACGCCACCGCCGCGGAAGCGCCAGCCGGGGAAGCGGCCGAGGCCGCCTGAATCAGGCCTTGTAGAGGTTCAGCTGCAGCCGCTCGCGCTCGATCGCGCGGGCCACGCCCGGCTGCTGCGCGACCTTCTGAACGTGGGCCCACAGCGCGGGATAGCCGGTCGGGTCGATCTGCGCGAAGCCGCCCCAACGCAGCAAGGTGAGGGCGTAGACGTCCAGCGGGCCCAGCCGCTCGCCGCCCAGCCAGGGCCGGCCGGCGTCCGCCGCCCGGCGCGCCAGTGCGTCGATCTCCCCCAGCAGGCCCGCGTACACCCTGGCGTTGAAGGCCTTGAGCTCCTCCTGCGCCTCGGGCGTGCCGGCGAACTTGAACGGCATGAACACGTGGGTGAAGGTCGGATGGACCGTGTTGTTCATCCAGGCGAGCGTCTCCAGCACACGCGCGCGCGCCAGCGGTTCGCGCGGCAGGAACTGCTGCTCGGGGAACTTCGCGTCCAGGTAGTTCACGATGGCGGCGATCTGGGTGATCGTCTCGCCGCCGTCGACCAGCACCGGCACCTGGCCGCGCGGGTTGACGGCCCGGAAGGCCGCCTCGTTCTGCTCGCCCTTGTGCAGCTTGACCAGCACCGGCTCGAATTCGGCGCCGGCGGTCTCGAGCAGGCTGTGCGGGACGAAGGAGCAGGCGCCGGGGGCGAAATACAGCTTCAGGGACATGGCTTCTCCTGGGTTCAGTGGCAGGGCCGCAGGGGCTTGTTCGCCAATGCGGGCTTGAGTTCGTCCAGCCGCGGCCGCAGGGTGTCGTCCACCGCCGGCAGCTGCAGCCGCAACCCGTTCTGGGCGGGGCGCTCCTGCACCACCCGCGCCGTGTGCACGCCGCGCGCGGCCAGGGCCGCCAGCTGCGCGTTGGCCGCCGCTTCGCTGGGGAAGCTGCCCAGCGACAAGCCGGGCTCCAGGTCGGGATTGGCCAGCGCCTCGAAGGAGACGCCGATCTGGCGCAGCTCGGCGCGCTTGCGCGCCACCTGTTCCACGCCCGCGTACTTGCCCATGTAGATGATCCACAGGGCCGGCTGCGTCACCGGGTCCAGGCTCCAGGAACCGGCGGGCCAGCCGGCCAGGGCCGCGCGCAGCGGCGCCACCTGGGCCGGGTCCAGGGCCGCGCTCTGCAGGCATTCCGGCGGGCGCGGCGCCTGTGCGACCTGCGCCTCGACCCGCTGCAGTTCCGCCGGCGGCAGCACCCGCACCGCCTCCGGCCGGACCTGCTGCACCAGGCGCTGCGGCTCCGACTGCTGGGTGGGCCCCACGCCCCAGGCGAGCAGCAGCCCATGCGCCCAGGCATAGAAGGCGGCGTTGGCCAGGACCAGCAGCAGGACGATCAGGCGCAGCATGGGACTTCAGCGGTCGGCGGGGCGCACGCTCACCTCGGAACTGCCGATGGCGTGCAGGCCGGCCGCAGTATGCACCAGCAGGCTGCCGTCCTCGCCGACCCCATGGGCGGTGCCGGCCGTGCCGTCGCTGAGCGTCACGGCGCGGTCCCGCAGGGCGTCCCGGGCGTCGAATCGGGCATGGAAGGGCGCGAAGCCGGATTGGGCGAAACCCAGCACGTCGCGCACCAGGGCCGGGACGACGCGCAGCAGCGCCGCGGAGGCGTCGATGTCCGGCAGCAGCTCGCGCAGGGCCGCCGGCGGCGTGGACAGGCCCTCGGCCGGACGCGGCGCGATGTTGATCCCTACCCCGATCACGGCCTGCCGGACGCCCGGGCCGCCCGCCCCGAAGCTGGCGGTCTCGATCAGGATCCCGGCCAGCTTGCGGTCGTCCAGCCACAGGTCGTTGGGCCACTTCAGGCGCACGCGCGGGTGGAGGCTCTCGGCGAGGCTGACGCCCACGGCCAGCGACAGGCCCGACCAGTCGGCCGGCGCCAGCGCCAGGCCCAGCGAAAAGGTGAGCGAATCGCCCGGGGCGCTGTGCCAGGCCCGCCCCAGGCGGCCGCGGCCCGCGGTCTGGCGCTCGACCACCAGCAGCACGGGCTCGGTACGGCCGGCGCGCGCCCGGCGCATCAGTTCGCTGTTGCTGGAGTCGACCTCCGGCAGGACCTCCACGGTGAAGCCGGGCAGCAGCGGCGCCACCGCCTCCCACACCGCCTCGGCCTGCCAACGCATGGGCCTACCGGCGGCGCTTGGGCGCGAGCAGGGTGCCGCGGCAGTTCCTGCTGCCGCACCAGCAGGGATATTCGGCCTTGAGCTTCTTCGTGTACGGCTCGTCGATGATCAGGCCGTAGTCGTAGTTCAACTCCTCGCCGGCCTGGATGTTGCGCAGCGCCTTGATGAACACCCGGCCCCCCTCCTCGTCGGCCTCGCAGTTCGGGTCGCAGGAGTGGTTGATCCAGCGCGCCGCGTTGCCGCCCACGGCCGCGTCGATCACGCGGCCGTCGTCGACGTGGAAGTAGAAGGTGTGGTTGGGATCGTCCGGGTTCCAAGGATGGCGGCGCTGGGCCTCCTTCCAGGTGATGATCTCGCCCACATATTCGATGATCTGCTCGCCCTCGGGGATGTCCTGCAGCGCGAACACGCCCTTGCCGTGGACGCCGGACTTGCGGACCTGGATCCGGCGGCCGCCGGAGGCCTTGGCCGGGGCCTTCTTCACCTTGGGGGCCGCGTGGGCGGACGGGGAGCGCTTGGGGGAGGCGGCGCGGGTCTTCGCCTGGGGCTTGGCGGGCATGAAATGAAATCGTGTTAACTTGGGTTCGTACACGTGCGCGCATGCGCGTGCGCGTACGCGCGCGAGGAAAGCGCAGATTGTAAGAACATCGCAGGAGGCGCGGCCGCAAGGCAGGCGCTGGTGGTCCGTGACAAAGACATTGGTTATTGCCGAGAAGCCCTCCGTGGCCCAGGACATCGTCCGGGCCCTCACGCCCGTGGCCGGCAAGTTCGACAAGCACGACGAGTACTTCGAGAACGAGCGCTACGTCGTGACCAGCGCCGTCGGCCACCTGGTCGAGATCCACGCGCCGGAACAGTTCGACGTGAAGCGGGGCAAGTGGAGCTTCGCCCACCTGCCGGTGATCCCGCCCTTCTTCGACCTGAAGCCGGTGGACAAGACCAAGTCGCGCCTGAACGCGGTGGTCAAGCTGGCCAGGCGCAAGGACGTGACCGACCTCGTGAACGCCTGTGACGCGGGGCGCGAGGGCGAACTGATCTTCCGCCTGATCGAGCAGTACGCCTTCGGCAGCGACGGCCTGGGCGGCGGCAAGAAGGCGGGCGCGGCCAAGCCGGTCAAGCGCCTGTGGCTGCAGTCGATGACGCCGCAGGCCATCCGCGAAGGATTCGAGAAGCTGCGCACCGACCGACAGATGGAAGGCCTGGCGCACGCGGCCCGCTCCCGCTCGGAGGCCGACTGGCTGGTGGGCATCAACGGCACGCGGGCCATGACTGCCTTCAACTCGCGCGACGGGGGCTTCTTCCTGACCACCGTGGGCCGGGTGCAGACGCCCACGCTGGCCATCGTGGTGGAGCGCGAGGAGCAGATCCGCAAGTTCGTCAGCCGCGACTACTGGGAGATCCACGCAAGCTTCCTGGCCGAAGCCGGCGCCTATCCCGGCAAGTGGTTCGACCCGAACTTCAAGAAGGACGCCGAAGATGCCGAGAAGAAGGCCGAACGCCTGTGGAGCGAGCGCGAGGCAATCGCCATCGCCGATGCGGTGCGCGGCAAGTCCGCCACCGTCAGCGAGGAGTCCAAGCCCAGCACCCAGGCCTCGCCCGGCCTGTTCGACCTGACCTCGTTGCAGCGCGAGGCCAACGGCCGCTTCGGCTATTCGGCCAAGACCACGCTGGCGCTGGCGCAGTCGCTGTACGAGCGGCACAAGGCGCTGACCTATCCCCGGACCGACTCGCGCCACCTGCCCTCCGACTACGTCAAGGTGGTGCACGAGACCATGGGCATGCTCGCGGGCAGCGGCCTGCCGCACCTGGCGCCGTTCGCGCGGCAGGCGCTGGACGGGAACTACGTCAAGCCGATCAAGAAGGTGTTCGACGACAGCAAGGTGTCGGACCACTTCGCCATCATCCCGACCCTGCAGGCGCCCAGCGGCCTGTCGGATGCGGAGCAAAAACTCTACGACCTGGTGGTGCGCCGCTTCCTGGCGGTGTTCTTCCCGAGCGCCGAGTACCTGGTCACCACCCGGATCACGAAGGCGGTGGGCCACCACTTCAAGACCGAGGGCAAGGTGCTGGTCAAGCCGGGCTGGCTGGCGATCTACGGCAAGGAGGCCGCCGACCAGGAGGAGGGCCGGGAAGGCGAGAAGGGCCAGAACCTGGTGCCGGTGCAGCCGGGCGAGATGGTGCGGACTGAAAGCGCGGAGGCCAGGGGGCTGAAGACCCGGCCGCCGGCGCGCTACAGCGAAGCCACCCTGCTGGGCGCGATGGAAGGCGCCGGCAAGTTCGTCGAGGACGACGAGCTGCGCGAGGCGATGGCCGAGAAGGGCCTGGGCACGCCGGCCACCCGCGCGGCCATCATCGAGGGCCTGATCAACGAGAAATACATGCTGCGCGAGGGCCGCGAGCTGATCCCCACGGCCAAGGCCTTCCAGCTGATGACGCTGCTGCGCGGCCTGGGCGTGGAGGAGCTGAGCAAGCCGGAACTCACCGGCGAGTGGGAGTACAAGCTCGCGCAGATGGAGCACGGCAAGCTCTCGCGCGAGCGGTTCATGCACGAGATCGCCGACATGACGAAACGCATCGTCATGAAGGCCAAGGAGTACGACCGCGACACCGTCCCGGGCGACTACGCGACGCTGAAGACGCCCTGCCCCAACTGCGGCGGTGTGGTGCAGGAGTCCTACCGCCGCTACAACTGCGTCGGGAAGAAGGGCCAGCCGCCCTGCGGCTTCTCCTTCACCAAGATCCCCGCCGGCCGGCCCTTCGAGCTGGAGGAGGTCGAGACCTTCCTGCGCGACAAGCGCGTCGGCCCGCTGCAGGGCTTCCGCTCCAAGGCGGGCTGGCCCTTCACGGCCGAACTGGCGCTGGTGTTCGACGAGGAGGAGAAGAACTGGAAGCTCGAGTTCGACTTCGGCGAGGAGAAGAACCCGGCCGAGACCGGCGAGATCGTGGACTTCTCGGCGCAGGAGCCGCTGGGGCCCTGCCCCAAGTGCGGCCACAGGGTGTTCGAGTGGGGCAGCAACTACCTCTGCGAGCGCTCGGTCCCCACCCAGGACCATCCCGCGCCCACCTGCGACTTCCGCAGCGGCAAGATCATCCTGCAGCAGCCGGTGGAGCGCGAGCAGATGGCCAAGCTGCTGGCGACCGGCAAGACCGATCTGCTGGACAAGTTCGTGTCCATGCGCACCCGCCGCTCCTTCAAGGCCTTCCTGGCCTGGGATGCGGAAGCGGGCAAGGTGAACTTCGAGTTCGAGCCGCGCGCCTCCAAGTTCCCGCCGCGCAAGACGGCGGCCAAGGAGCCGGCGGCGGCGTACAAGGCGGGCGCGAAGGCCGCCGCGAAGAAGGCCGCGCCGGCGGCGAAGGAGGCGCCGGCGAAGAAGGCGGCCGCCAAGGCGCCGCGCAAGGCCGCCGCCGGACTGAAGCCCAGCCCGGATCTCGCCGCCGTGATCGGCACCGAACCGGTGGCACGTACCGAAGTGATCAAGAAGCTGTGGGACTACATCAAGGCCCACGGCCTGCAGGACGCCAAGGACAAGCGAGCGATCAACGCCGATGCGAAGTTGCAGCCGGTGTTCGGCAAGGCACAGGTGAGCATGTTCGAGCTGGCCGGCATCGTCGGCAAGCACCTGTCGGCGCCCTAGTCCCCGCCCCTCGTCGGGCATCGTAGCGCGGGGTGAGCGGCGCAGCCCGAACCCCGCCGCCCCCTCACGGCGGCGGCTGCGTCAGCGCCGGGATCCGCACCGCCAGCACCGCCCAGTCCACCAGCCGCTGCACGGCCTCCGGCGGCTCCATCACCTGCGTCCTGCCCACCGTCGACCGGCCGGTGTTGCCTTTCGGGATCCGGCCCGTCAGGTGCCCGACCGGCAGCAGGATGAGGCGCTGCACCTGGCCCGCCATCTCGCCCCAGTCGCGGCTCTCGCGCGCCAGGGCCAGCATGCGGCGATGGCAGTCGAAGTGCAGGTCGAACCGGTGCTGGCCCACCACATGGGCGGCCATCAGCCAGTTCCAGCGCTCCTCCAGCCGCTCGGGCAAGGGTTTGACCGCGGCGAAGCCCGCGACCAGGCACTCGTAGACGAGTGGCCGTTCGGCGGGCGGGAGCGCATCCATATGACAATGAGTAACAGTCGGATACCATTTCTGTCAAACACGTTGGTCGGATGAGGAGGCCCGGGCCCGGCCGGGCAAGCCGGCGGGTGCATGATCCGCACCCGCAGATTCCCCATTGGAGGCCCCATGACCCGCATGCTGACCGTCGCCGCCGCCGCGGCCCTCGTCCTGGCCGCCGGCACCGCCCAGGCCGCCGGCTTCAAGCTGGAAAGCCCCGACATCAAGCCGGGCGCGATGATCGACCGGAAGTTCGAAGCCAACGTCTTCGGCTGCGGCGGCGAGAACAAGTCGCCCGAACTGAAGTGGAGCGGCGCGCCCAAGGGCACCAAGAGCTTCGCGGTCACGGTGTACGACCCGGATGCACCCACCGGCTCCGGCTGGTGGCACTGGTCGGTCATCAACATCCCGGCCGACGTGACCGAGCTCAAGCCCGACGCCGGCAACGCGAGCAATGCCAACCTGCCGCCCGGCGCGCGCCAGGTGCGCATCGACTACGGCGTCGCGGCCTGGGGCGGGGTCTGCCCGCCCGAGGGCGACAAGCCGCACCGCTACGTCTTCACCGTCTACGCGCTCAAGGCGGACAAGCTGGACATCCCGGCCGACGCCACGGCGGCGCTGGCGGGCTTCATGATCCACGCCAACACGATCGCCAAGGCCAGCTTCACGGCGAAGTACGGGCGGCCGAAGGCGAAGAAGTGAGCCGCTGACGCGGCGCGGCGCATCAGCGGCGCCCGAGCGCCCCGGCGCGCGCGAGGTGCACCTGGTGCAGCGTGATCTTGCGCACCTCGGCCTGGCTGGTCTCGATGTGGGCGCGCAGCAGCAGCGCGGCCTGGTCGCCGCGCCCACGCTGGATGGCACGCAGGATCTTCGCGTGCTCCTCGTAGGTCGCGTCGATGCGCACGGGCTTGGTGAAGTCCAGCCGCCGGATGATGCGGATGCGCTCGGTGACCTCGCGGTGCACCCGCGCCATCTCCGCATTGCCCGCGGCCGCGACCAGCGCGCAGTGGAACTGCTCGTCCCATTGCGCCACTTCCAGCGGGTCGGTGCTGCGCTCGGCGGCCGGCACCAGCCAGATCGCCGCCAGCCGGTCCAGCAGGGCGCGGTCGACCGGCGCAAGCCTGCCCCCGCGCACGCGGGGCTCGGCGCAGATGCGATGCACCGCGGTGGTCTCCAGCACCATGCGCAGGTCGTAGAGCTGCTCGAATTGGTCGAAGTCGAAGGGCAGCACCCGCCAGCCGCTGCGGAACAGCACCTCGACGTAGCCCTCCTGCTGCAGCCGGAACAGCGCCTGCCGCACCGGCGTGCGGCTCACTCCCAGCCGCTCGCTCAGTTCGTTCTCGGTGAAGCGGTCGCCGGGTACCAGCTTGAACTCGGCGACGTCGCGCTTGAGCTGCTCGTACACCTCGTCGGCGCGCGAGCGGTGCACGCGCGCGACGGCAGGCGGCGCGGCGGCGGCGCGGGTGGCGAGTGCGGTCACGAGGGCCACTCTAGCAGCGCGCCGTCGCCGCGCCGGACAGGGCTTGCAGCAGTTGCGCGCTGGTCGCGGTCCAGCCCACGATCGCGCCCTGGGCGCGCACCATGTCCAGGGTCGCGGCCTTGAACTGCGGGAAGTAGCTCTCGGTGCAATCCTCCAGCAGCAGGCATTCGTAGCCCCGGTCGTTGGCCTCGCGCATGCTGGTCTGCACGCAGACCTCGGTCGTCACCCCCATGAACACCAGGTGCGTGATGCCGCGCTCCTGCAGCAGTTCCTGCAGGGGCGTCGCGTAGAAGGCGCCCTTGCCCGGCTTGTCGAGCGCGATCTCGCCGGCCGCGGGCGCCAGCTCCGGAACGATCTGGTTGCCCGGCTCGCCGGCGACCAGGATGCGCCCCATCGGGCCCGCGTCACCGATGCGCAGCCGCGGCGCACCCCGCTCGCGCTTGGCCGGCGGGCAGTCGGACAGGTCGGCGCGATGCGCCTCGCGCGTGTGCACCACGGTGCCGCCGGCCGCGCGCCAGGCCTGCAGCACGGCGCGGCAGGCCGGGAGGATGGCCTGCAGCGGCCGCACGTCGTTGCCCAGCGATTCGCCGAAGCCGCCGGGCTCGACGAAGTCGCGCTGCATGTCGATGATCACGAGCGCCGTGGAGGGCAGCTCGAAGCGGAAGGCGAAAGGCCGTGCGTCGACTTCGCTCATGCGGCGAGCTCCTCTTCGCGGGTGCGCGTACCCCGCGCCTCCACCGCCTCCCCGGAAGGGAGCGGGAGCGCAGGTTCGTGCTGCGCTCCGCCCATGTGGGCACCCAGCACCTGCCGCTCGGCGCCCGCCGCGTCGGCCTCGTACACGATGCGGCCCTCGCTCATCACCACGATGCGGTCGGCCAGCTCCAGCAGTTCGTCCAGGTCCTCGCTGACCAGCAGCACGGCGCCCTCGCGGTCGCGCACGCCGCGGACGCGTGCATGGATCTCCTCCACCGCCGCGAAGTCGAGGCCGAACACCGGGTTGGCCGCGACCAGCACGTTGATGTCGCCGGCCAGCTCGCGCGCCAGCACGGCACGCTGCACGTTGCCGCCGGACAGGCTGCGGATCGGCGCATCCTCGCCGCGCGTCTTGATGCCGTAGGCGGCGATCCACTCGCGGGCGCGGCTGCGCCAGCGACCGAAGCGCAACACGCCACCGGCCGCCAGCGGCGCCAGGTCGAAGTCGCGCAGGGCCATATTCTCGGCCACGCTGAGGCCGCCGACGCAGGCGTTGCGCAGCGGCTCCTCCGGCAGGCTGCGCACCTTCAGCCGGTGGTTCTCGCCGCGCCGGGCCGCGTAGGGTTCGCCGCACACCCGCACCGAGCCGCCGGCGCGCTCCCGCTGGCCCACCAGGGCCTCGACCAGCTCGCGCTGCCCGTTGCCCGAGACTCCGGCCACGCCCAGGATCTCGCCGGGCCGCACGGCCAACGACAGCCCGCGCACGGCCAGCGTGCCGCGGTCGCCCATCACTTCGAGGTCCCGCACCTCCAGCGCCGGCGCGCGCCCGCTCGCCGGGACGGGGCGCGCCGCCGAGGCCGGCCGTGACCGCGCCTCCGCCGCATGGGCGTCGCCGATCATGGCCTGCGCGAGCCGCGCCGCATCCGTTTCGCGCACGGCACAGGCATGCACCCGTTGGCCGCGGCGCAGCACCGTGACGTCGTCGGCGTAGGCCGTGACCTCGCGGAACTTGTGCGTGATCAGCAGCACCGTGCACCGGCCCGCCCGCGCGAAGGCGCGCACGTAGCCCAGTACCTCGTCGGCCTCCTGCGGCGTCAGCACCGAGGTGGGCTCGTCGAGGATCAGCAGGCGCGGCTGGAGGTACAGCTGCTTGAGCAGCTCCAGCTTCTGCTTCTCGCCGGCGGCCAGCTCCATGGGCCGCGCATCCAGGTCCAGCCGGAACGGCGTCGAGGCCAGGAACTCCTGCAGCGCGCGGCGCTGCGCCCGCCAGGAGATCACGCCGGGCACCCGGCCGCCGGCCAGCAGCAGGTTCTCGGCCACCGTCATCCCCGGCGCCAGCGTGAAGTGCTGGTACACCATGCCGATGCCGAGCGAGCGGGCCACTACCGGGTTGGCGATGTCCTGCTCGCGGCCGTCGGTGACGATGCTGCCTTCCTCCGCACGGTGGAAGCCGGCGATGCACTTCACCAGCGTGCTCTTGCCGGCGCCGTTCTCCCCCAGCAGCGCATGCACCGAGCCCGGCGCGACCTTGAGGTCGACGTGGTCCAGCGCCGTGAAGCTGCCGAAGCGCTTGGTGAGCCGGTAGGTCTCGAGGGCCATGGCACCCGTGGGCGCCGGCATGGGGTCGACATGCAGCGTCACAGGACCTCCAGCAGTGCGCCGGACATCGCGTGCGCCCCGAAGACGCCGCCCTGCATGGTGATCATCTTCAGCGCCGCCTCGTGGTTGCCGCGGTCGGTGGCCGCGGTGCAGTCCGACAGCAGCAGGCATTCGAAGCCGCGGTCGTTGGCCTCGCGCAAGGTGGTGTGCACGCACACGTCGGTGGTGATGCCCGCGAGCACCAGGTTGCGGATGCCGCCCGTGTGCAGGATCAATTCGAGGTCGGTCGCGCAGAAGCTGCCCTTGCCCGGCTTGTCGATCACCACCTCGCCCGGCAGCGGCGCCAGTTCGGGAATGATCTCCCAGCCCGGCTCGCCGCGCACCAGGATGCGGCCGCAGGGGCCGGCGTCGCCGATGCCGATGCCCTGGGTGCCGATCTGGCGCGAGCGCCAGCGCTTGTTGGCCGGCAGGTCCGACAGGTCGGGGCGGTGGCCTTCCCGCGTGTGCATCACGGGGTAGCCCTTCGCGCGCATCGCCGCCATCAGCTTCTTCAGCGGCTCGATCGGCGCTCGGGTGAGCGAGATGTCGTAGCCCATCTTGTCGACGTAGCCGCCCGGGCCGCAGAAATCGGTTTGCATGTCGATCACGACCAGCGCGGTGGTCGCGGGCTGCAGGCTGCCGTCGAACGGCCACGCGTAGGGATTCGCCTGGACGAAGCGTTCCATGTCAGGCCACCTTCTTCAGCGCCGGCTGCGAACCGGGCACCAGCGGATGCGCCTCGGGGCCGACGTAGCTGCGCGTCGGCGCGGGGAATCCGCAGGACGTCCCGTCCTTCACTTCCACCTCCCACGGCAGCTTGTACCTGCCCGCCGCCATGTCGTGCATGTAGGTGTAGGGACAGTCCTGGGCGCCGCCCTTCACCGCCACGTAACCCCGGTGGTACAGCTGGTAGATGTTGTTCTCCACGCCCCAGCCGGCGCGCGCCTCGCGCACCAGGTCGGGCCGGAGCTCGCAGGTGATGATTTCGTCGGGCCGGCCGCCGCCTTCGACAAGCACCGTGCCGTCGAAGTGGCAGAACATGCCCTCGCCCATGCTGTCGAAGGTGCCGTCGCTGCCGCTCATGCACACGCTGGCGGTGTACGCGAGGTTCTGGAAGGCGTTGGCCTGGTTGGTGATCTTCCAGGCGTGGCGGATCGGCGCCGTGTAGCCGGCCGTGCGGA
Source organism: Burkholderiales bacterium (assembly GCA_028868995.1). GTDB lineage: Bacteria > Pseudomonadota > Gammaproteobacteria > Burkholderiales > Burkholderiaceae_C > Ramlibacter. Next base: position 147,893 of record JAGWTH010000001.1, read on the forward strand.
TGATGATCTCCGCGCCCTTGTACGCGGCCTCGCGCGCCATCTCCGGGAACATCCCGTCGTGGCAGATGATCAGGGCAAGCTTGCTTCCGTTGGGCCCGTCGCACACCGGGATGCCCAGGTTGCCGGGCTCCCAGGGCTCCACTGGCACCCAGGGATGCAGCTTGCGGTAGTAAAGGCGGATCGTGCCCTGGTCGTCGATGATGAGGCCGCTGTTGTACGGATTGCCGCCGGGGTTGGCCTCCATGATCGAGAAGCAGCCCCAGATGCGGTTCTCGGCGCAGGCCGCCTTGAAGGCCGCGACCTCCGGCCCGTCCAGCGTGCACATGATCTCCGGGTTCGTGTCCATCGACAGCCCGTGCAGCGAGTACTCGGGGAACACGACCAGGTCCATGGTCGCCATGTTGCGCCGGGCCTTGCCCACCAGTTCGCAGATGCGCGCGGTCTGCGCCGCGAGGTCCGCCTTCGTCGCCACCACCGGCAGCTGCAGCTGCACCAGCCCCAGCACCACGCCGTTCTTCGCCTTGTTCAGTCCGCCCAGTCCGCTCATGTCGTTCACCTTGAGGAGAATTCGCCCGGCGCACCGGCCGCCAGCTGGCCCGGGCGGCAGGACACCACCAGGATCGCCAGCGTCAGCACGTAGGGCACGATGTTGAAAAGCTGGTAGCCCCAGCCGAAGCCGATCGACTGCAGGGCCGGCCCGATCGCCCCGGCGCCGCCGAACAGCAGCGCCGCGCCCACGCAGCGCAGCGGGCTCCAGCGCGCGAAGATCACCAGCGCCACGGCGATCAGGCCCTGGCCGCTGGAGACTCCCTCGCTCCAGCTGCCGGGATAGAACAGCGTGAGGCAGGCCCCGCCCAGTCCCGCCACCAGGCCGCCGGCGGCGGTCGCCGCGATGCGGATCGCGGGGACCGAGTATCCCAGCGCGCGCGTCGCATCGGCGGAGTCGCCGGCCATGCGCACCAGCAGGCCCAGGCGCGTGTTCGCGAAGCCCCACCACAACACCACCGCCAGCAGCACGCCCAGCGGCACCAGGGGGTTGACCTGCAGCGCCGCCCGGATGGCCGACGAGCCGCTCCAGTTGCCCAGGGGGATCGGCGGCAGCTGCGGCGCCTGCGGCTGGATCAGCGGCTTGCCCAGGTAGAAGGCCAGGCCCATGCCCAGCAGCATCAGCGCGATGCCGGTGGCCACGTCGTTCACGCGCGGCAGCGAGCACAGCACGCCGTGCAAGGCGGCGAGCGCCGCGCCCGCGAACATGCCCACGACGACCCCGGTCCACACCGAGCCGCTCCAGTAAGCGCCGCCGAACGCCGCCATGGCCGACAGCACCAGCACGCCTTCCAGGCCCAGGTTGATGCGGCCGGCCTTCTCGGTGATGCACTCGCCCAGGCTCACGAACAGGAAGGGCGCGCCCACGCGCAGGGCGCCGCCGACGATGCCCGCGACCAGGGCGGTGGCCTGGTCGGCGGTCATGGCGTCACCCCCTGCGCGGGGACGGGGGCCGGACCGATGCGGCGCACCCGGGCCCAGGCCGCCTTCCAGTCGGCGCCGCGCAGCGCCTCGCTGGCCAGCACGAACACGAAGGCGATGCCCTGCAGCACCAGCACCGAGGCATCGGGCAGGTCCAGCCGGCGCTGCAGCAGGCTGCCGGCGGCACCGAAGCCCCCGAACAGGATCGCCACCGGCACGATCGCCAGCGGCTGCTGGCGCGCGATGAAGGCGACCAGGATGCCGGCATAGCCGTAGCCGGCGATCAGCGAGGCGTTGGCGTTGGTGTGCACCGCCGCCACCTCCACCGCGCCCGCCAGGCCGGCGGCCGCGCCGCCGAGGGCGCAGGCCAGCAGGATCAGCCGCGTGGCGGGCAGGCCCACCAGCTGCGCCGCGCGCGGGTTGCCGCCGACCACGCGCACGGAGAAGCCGGCAGGCGTCCAGCGCAGCCAGAGAGCAGAGACCACGCAGGCGACCACGCCCATCACCAGGCCCCAGTGCACGTCGGAGCCGGCGATGCCGCCGATGCGCAGGCTGTCGGCGATCGTGTGCGTCGACGGCTTGTTCAGGCTCGCCGGATCGCGCAGGGGGCCCTCGACCAGGTGCTTGAACAGGCCGATCGCGATGTAGGACAGCAGCAGGCTGCTGATGGTCTCGTTGACGCCGCGCCACTGGCGCAGCCAGCCCGCCAGCGCAATCCACAGCGCGCCGGCGAGCGCGCCGGCGGCGCACATCAGCACGGAGCCGGTCCAGCCCGAGATGGGTGAGGCCTGCGCCAGCGCCGCCGCGGCCAGCCCGCCCAGCACCAGCGCGCCTTCGCCGCCGATGATGGTGAGCCCCGCGCGCGCCGGCAGGGCGACGCACAGCGCCGTGAGCATCAGCGGCGCGGCGCGCTGCAGCGTGTTCTGCCAGGAGAACCAGTCGCCGAAGGCGCCCTTGAACAGGATCAGCCACACCTCCACCGGGTTGACCCCGGCGAAGGAGACGAACAGGCCGAACACGGCCAGGGCCGCCACGATGGCGCCCACCGGCAGCAGGGCGTCCTTCAGCACATCGCGCATGGCGGCCTCAGGCGGCGTTGCCGATCACGCCCTCGACCAGGTAGTCCATCTTCTCGAGCTCGATGTCGCGCTGCTTGCGCGTCGTGCCCGCGGGGATGACCACCGCGCCCTTGTTGGTCTTGATCGGGCCCTTGAAGATGTCGAAGGTGCCGGCGATCATCTGCGCCTTGATCGTGTCGGCCTGCTTCTTCGCGGCCTCGGTCACGGCCGGCCCGTAGGGCGACATCTTCACGAAGCCTTCCTTCAGGCCGCCGCGCACGAAGTTGGGGTGCGGCTTGCCGGCCTTGGCCGCGTCGACGAAGGTCATGTAGGCCGTGATCCAGTTCCATTCGGCGCCGGTGAGGTAGGCCTGGGGCGCCAGCTTGGCCTGGCTGGCGTGGTAGCCGCAGACCATCTTGCCGCGCTTGGCCGCCGTCTCCACCACCACCTTGGGGCTGTCCACGTGCATGGTGAACACGTCCGCGCCCTGGTCGGCCAGGCTGCTGGTGGCCTCGGCCTCCTTCACCGGCAGCGACCAGTCGCCGGTGAAGATCACCTGGGTGGTGATCTTGGGGTTCACGGAGCGCGCACCCATGGTGAAGGCGTTGATGTTGCGCAGCACCTGCGGGATCGGCTTGGCGGCGATGAAGCCCAGCTTGGCGCTCTTGCTCATGTGGCCGGCCACCACGCCGTTGAGGTACTGGCACTCGTCGATGTAGCCGAAGTAGCTGGCCGTGTTCTTCGGGTGCTTGCCCTCGGTCCAGAGGCCGCCGCAATGGGCGAAGCGGATGTCCGGGTACTTGGCCGCCACCACCAGCATGTGCGGGTCGAAGTAGCCGAAGGAGGTCGGGAACAGCAGGGTGGCCCCGTCCTGCTCGATCATGCCGATCATGGTCTTCTGCACCGCGACCGTCTCGGGCACGTTCTCCTCCTCGACCACCTTGATGCCGGGCAGCTTCTTGAGCGCCGCGGCCGCCTCGGCCTGGGCCTGGTTGTAGCCGTAGTCGTCGCGCGGTCCGACGTAGATCACGCCCACGGTCAGCGGCTTCTGGGCGAAGGCCAGGGGCGCGGCGCCCAGTGCGGACAGGGCGGCGATGGACTTCAGCGTGTCTCGGCGGTTGAACTGGTGGCTCATGGAGCACTCCTCACGGGTTGATGAAGGGACGGGAAGCGGGATTCGTTCATGCCAGCAGGCTCACGTGCGCGGCGACCACGCGCCAGCCCTCGGGCATGCGCACCCAGGTCTGGCTCTGCCGGCCGGTGCGTTCGCTGCCGGCGCGGCGGAATTCGATGTCGGCCGTGGCGAAGTCGCGGCCGTAGGTGGTGATGACGGTCCTGAGCACCTCGCGCTGCAGGCCCTGCGCCGGGCGGCCGGCGCGGAAGCGGGCGATCGCCTCGTAGCCGTAGAGGTTCTCGGTGGCGCCGTAGCGCAGCGTGTGCGGGCTGTTCCAGAACAGCTCGTCGAGCACCGCGACGTCGTTGGACGTGAGCGCCTGCTCGTAGCGTTCGAACTGCGCGCGCACCTCGGCGAGCACCTCGGGCAGGTTGATGGCGGGATGGCTCACGGGTGGGCCACTCCGGCGTCCTGCAGCACCCGCGCGGCGCGCAGGCACAGCGATTCCTTCCAGGGCGCGGCGATCAGCTGCACCGCGATGGGCAGGCCGCCCGTGCCCTCGGGCCACATCGGCGCGGCCACCACCGGGCAGCCGGCGAAGGAGATCGGCTGCGTGAGCAGGCCCAGCGAGGGCCGGCTCGGGTGGCGCTGGCCCTCGATCTCGATCCACTCCTCGCCGATGGCGGGCGCGCTGACCGGCGTGGCGGGGGCGATCAGCACGTCCCAGTGCGCGAACAGCGCGTTGACCCGGTCGCGGTAGGCGCGGCGGAAGCGCTGGGCCTTCAGGTACCAGTCCACCGGCTGCAGGGCGCCGGCGATGAAGCGGTCCACCGACAGCGGCTCGAAGTCCTGCGCGCGGGTGCGCAGGTCCGGCAGGTGCAGGCTGCCGCCCTCGCTGGCGCTGACGACGAAGGCGGCGGCGCGTGCGACCGCGGCATCGGGCCACTCCACCTTCCCGGTGGCGCCCAGCGTGCTGGCGGCATGGGCGGCGACGCGGCGCGCGGCCGGCGAGGCGAACGTCTCGAAGTAGCCGCCCAGCAACCCCACCCGCAGACCCTCGACGCCACGCGCCAGGGCGGGCACCGACGGCTGCACGCGCAAGGCGTGGCACCCCGGATCCAGCGGGTCCGACCCCTGCAGGGCGTCGTAGGCGAGCGCCAGCGCCTCCACGCTGTCGGCCAGCGGCCCCAGGTGGTCGATGCTGTGCACGAAGGGATAGCTGCCACGGCGCGACAGCCGGCCGAAGGTCGGCTTCAGGCCCCACACGCCGCACAGCGAGGCTGGCACGCGGATCGAGCCGTTGGTGTCCGACCCCAGGGCCAGCGGCACCTGGCCGGCCGCGACGGCGGCGCCGGAGCCGCCCGAGGAGCCGCCGGACATGCGCGCCGGGTCGCGCGGATTGCGCGTCGGACCGTAGTGCGTGTTCTCCGTGGTGAAGCCGTAGGCGTACTCGTCCATGTTGAGCGCGCCCACCAGCACCGCGCCCGCCGCGCGCAGGCGCTGCACCAGCACCGCGTCCTCGCGCGCCGGCGGCAGCCCGCGGTTGACCTTCGAGCCGGCCAGGGTCGTCACGCCGGCGATGTCGAACAGGTTCTTCACCGCGTAGGGCAGGCCGGCCAGCGGGGGCAGCGCCTCGCCGCGCGCGCGGCGCGCGTCCACCGCATCGGCCTCGGCGCGGGCCCGGTCGGCCGTGCGCTCGGTGAAGGCGTTGATGCGGCCATCGCTGGCGGCGATGCGTTCCAGCGTCGCCTCGCACACTTCGCGGGCGCTGCGCTCGCCGGAGGCGACCGCGCGCAGGATCTCCACCGTCTTCATTCCTCGCCCTCCGGCGGGAAGGGCGCGGGACGATAGATCTCGGCCGGTTCGTCCTCCGGCGCCAGGGCGTGCTCGCCCAGCAGCCGTGCCATCGCAGCGGTCCGTTCCAGGTGCAGCGCCACGGCCTGCGCGCGCGCTTCGTCCAGGGGCAGCGCCAGCAGGACCGCGGAGGCCTTCACGTAGGCCAGGATGTCGTTCCCGGTCACCGCCGCACCTCCCGCTGGAAGATCTCCAGGCTGCGCTTCTTGGCGGCGACGAAGCTCGCCTCCGACAAGGTCTCCACCGTGCGCGGCCGCGGGTCGGCGTAGTCCAGGATCTCCGCGACGCGCGTCGGCCTCTTGGTCAGCAGCAGCACCTGGTCGGCCAGGTAGACCGCCTCCTCGAGGTCGTGCGAGACCAGCAGCATGGTCGTGCCGGTCCGCATGAACACCTCCTGCAGCTTCTCGCGGATGAACAGCGTCATCTCGAAGTCGAGCGCGGAAAACGGCTCGTCGAGGAACAGCACCTCGGGCTCGTTGGCCAGTGCGCGCATGATGGAAGCGGTCTGCTGCTGGCCGCCGGACAGCTCGTACGGGTAGCGCCGCAGGTCGAACTTGACGTCGAACGAGGCGACCAGCTCCTCCATGCGCCGGTCCACTTCCGCCTTCGACCGGCCTTCCAGCTTGAGCGGGTAGGCGATGTTGTCGATGGTCCGCATCCAGGGGAACAGCGCCTCCCGGTAGTTCTGGAAGACGTATCCGATCCGGGTGTCCTTCAGCGTCTTGCCGTCGAACAGGATCTCGCCGCCGTCGATGGGGACCAGGCCGGCGATCATGTTGATCAGGGTCGACTTGCCGCAGCCGTTGGGCCCGAACACCGAGACGATCTTGTGCTTGGGGATGTCCAGGTCGAAGTTCTCGTACAGCGGCCAGCCCGCGAAGTGCTTGGTGAGGCCGCGGATGGTGATCTCGGTGCCCGCGGGCCCCGGCTCGAAGGGCCTCTTCGGCACGTCGGGATAGGGGGCTATGGGTGAGCGAAGGACAGCGGACATTCAGGCCTCGGGTTCGTCTTTTCCAGGGACACCGCGGAACCGGCTTTGCCGGGCCGCCGGTGTCGCCCCCTCGAGGGGGAGGCGGCCGCAGGCCGCTTCGGGGGGGAGCCTGTTCGCGTTCATCGGCCGCTCCAGTGCACGATGCGCTTCTCGGCCAGGAGGAACAGCACATTGAGCGCATAGCCCAGGGCGCCTGCGGCCAGGATGCTGGCGTACATGCTCTTGACGTTGAGCACCTGCTGCGCGTCGATGATGCGGTGGCCCAGGCCGCTCTCCGAGCCGATGAACATCTCGGCCACGATCACGATCACCAGGGCCATCGACACCGCCGAACGCAGGCCGACGAAGCTGGGTTGCAGGCTTTCCCAGACCAGCACGTCCTTGAACACCTGCCAGCGCGACGCGCCCATGACCTGCGCCGCCATCACGCGCTGCTTGCGCGCGTTGATCACGCCGTAGGCGCTGTTGAACACCACGATCAGCAGCGCACCGAAGGCTGCGATGGCCACCTTGTTGAAGTCCGACACGCCGAAGACCAGGATGAACAGCGGGATCAGCGCCGAGGAGGGGGTCGAGCGGAAGAAGTCGATCAGGAACTCCACGCTGCGGTAGGCGCGCTCGTTGCTCCCGAGCAGCACCCCCAGCGGCTTGCCGATCACGGCCCCGATCAGGAAGGCCTCCAGCGTGCGCCAGACCGTGACCAGGAAGTCCGACAGCAGTTCACCTCCGGCCAGCCCCGAAGCCAGCGCCGCCAGCGTGTCCCAGGGCGAGGGCAGCAGGATGGCCTTGATCAGGCCCGCGCGGACGACGAGGTCCCAGACGATGAAGAGCATCACCGGTCCGATCACGGGCAGGGCCCGGGCCCGGTGGCTCTGGCGCGGCGGCGCCGGCATGGCCGCCGCGGCCTGCGCCCAGGGCGAGCCGGACGCGGCGGCGACGGTGGTGACGGCTGGTTCGTTCATCGCCTCACCCCTTGAAGAGCATGCCGCCCACGTCGATCTTCTTCGTGAAGATGCCGTGCTCCGTGAACAGGTCGTAGAACTTCTGGAAGTAGGCGATGTCGCTGGGCTTGAAGTCGGTCGAGAACAGGTAGTCGGCCATGGGCACTTCGGCGGTCAGGTCGCCCTCGATGGCCGTGTAGCCCTTGAGCGAGGGGCGCGCCGCGGCGGGGTTGGTCTTCACGAGGTCGACGCCGCGCTTGTAGGCCGCGATGAATTTCTTCGTGACGTCCGGGTGCTTCTGGATGAAGTCGGTGGTCAGGCTCGCCGAGCCGCCGAACCAGGGCGCCATCGGGTCGCCGAGCACGTACTTGGCGATCACGCCCACCTCGAGCGCACGCGTCAGGCCCTTGAGCCGGCCCACGGTGCCCGTGGGCTCCAGCGTGTAGACCGCATCGACCTGGCCGGCCGCCAGCGCCGCCACGTGCTGGCCGATCGGGAGTTCGGTCACGCTCATGGTGCCGGCGCCCGCGCGCTCGAGCACGGTCTTGGCCAGCAGCACGTTCTGCACGCCGGGGCCGCTGGCCACGCGCTTGCCCTTCAATTCGCCGATGGTCTTGATCGGGCTGTCCTTGGCCACCAGGAATTCGTCGAGCACGTACTTCTGGTTGGTCGGGTTGGCGCAGAAGATCTTCAGCAGCCCGGGCTGCGCCTGTTCGCCCAGCGCCAGCGCGGCCGAGGCGGTGCCGTTGGAGCTGCCTTCGGCGCGGCCGGCGAGGATGGCCTCGATCACCTGCTGGGCGCTGGCGAACTTGAGCGGCTCCACGTCGAGGCCGGCCTCCTTGAAGTAGCCCCTGTCCACCGCCGCGAAGAAGGGGATGCCGGCCGCCACGGGCCAGAATCCGATGCGGATCCTGGGCGTGGCCTGGGCGCGCGCGGCCGGCACCCCGGCCAGTCCGAGCACGGCCGCGGCGGAACCCGCCTGCAGCACTTTGCGGCGGGGGAGGGCGATGGATCGCTGGGTCATGGATGCTCCTTGGGTACGAGGTGGTGTCAGGCGGGCTGAAGTGATGCGAGGTAGGCCCGCCAGCCGCGGAAATGCGAGATGTCCCGTGCCCCGGCGCTCGCGTGGGCCTCGCACAGAAAACCCTGGACGCGTTCGCCGTCCGCCAGCTCCAGCGTGCCGATGCCCAGCGGAGCCGGCACCAGGGCGACGAAGGAGCCGTAGGCCTCGACCGGCATCTCCCAGACCTCCAGCGCGATGGCGCTGCCGGTGCCGGGAGCGACGCGCAGCAGGCCGGGCTTGGGCGGGGTCGTCCCGGGCAGGGCGAACAGCTTGTAGTCGGGGCTGGTCTCCGCGGTGCGCAACAGGCGCGCGCCGCGCTCGGTGAGCTGGCCGTTGAGCGGCATGCCGGAGAGGTGCGCACCGACGACCGCGATCCGCACCCTCTCTTGCGCCCGCCGAGCCAGGCCGGGAATCGGTTCGGGCGGCGGAAGCCCCTGGTCCGTGGCTCCCATCGGAAGGCCGGTGGCGTGGTGGTAGCGCTGGCCCAGTTCCGCCAGCTGCCAGTCGCTGCCGCAACGGCCGACGAAGGTGATGCCGAAGGGCAGCCCGTCGGGGCGCAGGCTGCTCGGCACCGCGAGCGCCGCGTAATCGAGCAGGTTGACGAAGTTGGTGTAGACGCCCAGGTTGCGGTTCAGGGCGACCGGGTCCGCCTGCATCTGCGCGATCGTGTAGATCGTCGGCGCAGTGGGCACCACGAGCACGTCGATGCGGTCCCACATCGCGTCGGCTGCCTGGCCGAGCGCGCGCAGGCGCGTCAGCGCCTCGCAGTGGTCTGCGGCGCTGTAGCCGCAGCCGGCGGCGATGATGCCGCGCACGGGCTCGATGACGGCGTCCGCGCGGCCGTCGAAGAAGCTGCGGATCGCCTCGTAGCGGTCGGCCACCAGGGCGCTCTCGTACAGCAGCGCGGCGGCCTGGGCCAGCGGCGCGTAGTCGATGGCGACCGGCGTGCCGCCCAGTTCGCGCAGGCGCGCGACGGCCTGGTCGAAGGCAGCGCGCGCGAGCTCGTCGCCGAAGAACTCCAGCCGGTCCGGGACACCGAAGCGGAAGCGGGCCGGATAGGGACGGTCCGCCAGCTTCAGGTCGCGCGAGTACGGATCCAGCGGATCGGGCCCCCGGGCCTGCGCCAGCACCCGTGCCGCCAGCCCCACGCTGCCCGCGAAGATGGAAACACAGTCGACGCTCTGCGCCGCGGGCACCACTCCGCGCGCGCTGACCAGGCCGCGCGAGGGCTTGAGCCCCACGATGTTGTTGAAGCCCGCGGGCACCCGTCCGGAGCCTGCGGTGTCGGTGCCCAGCGAGAAGTCGGCCTGCCCCGTCGCCACCACGTAGGCCGAACCGGAGCTGGAGCCGCCGCAGAGGTATTCCGCGCGCAGCGCATTCGGCACCGCGCCGTAGGGCGAGCGCGAGCCGTTCAAGCCGCAGGCGAACTGGTCGAGGTTGGTCTTGCCCAGCAGCGTCGCCCCGGCATCGAGCAGTCGGCGCACCGCCGTGGCGTGCGTGCCCGGGCGATAGGCGAATGCCGGGCAGCCCGCCGTCGTGGGCACGCCCGCCGCATCGATGTTGTCCTTGGCGGCGAAACGCAGTCCCGCCAGCGGCCCTTCGGCCGCACCGGCGACGGGCGTGGCCAGGCGCGTGATCCAGGCGGCATCGGGGGACGGGGGGCGCTGCACCATTCGTGGGCATCCAATCTTGTATTCAAGATCAGATGCATAAGGTGTGCCAGCGCGCGGCGGCGGTGCGCGCCTGCCCGATCTTCAGGCCCGGCCGGGAGCGTGGGTCAAGCGGACCGGGCCGCGCGCGCCGCCTGCAGGAAATCCCGCAGCAGCGGCGTATCGTCCACCACACCCAGCTCGGGCCGGCGGTACTCGGGATGCCACTGCACCGCGGCGATCCACGGGCCGCCCCGGTGCCGGATCGCCTCGATCACGCCGTCGCCGGTCGAGACGGCCTCGACCTCGAAGCCCGGCGCCAGGTCCTTGATGCCCTGGTGGTGCACGCTGTTGATGCGGTGGCGCCCGGGCGGCAGCAGCTGTGCGAGGCGCGAACCTTCCAGGATGTCCACCTCGTGGAAGTGGAGGTCGTAGGCCGCGGCGTCGCGGTGGGAGAGCGCGCCCGGCTTCTGCGTGGCGATGTCCTGGTACAGCGTGCCGCCGTGCGCCACGTTGATCAACTGCAGTCCGCGGCAGATGCCGAACACCGGCTTGCCCGCCGCGCAGAAGGCGCGCACCAGGGCGATCTCGTATTCGTCGCGCACACGGTCGCCGTGCCATTCCGCCCGCAGCGGCTGCTCGCCGTAGCTGCCCGGCCAGACGTCGGCGCCGCCGTGCATCACCAGGCCGTCCAGCGCCCGCGCGTAGTCGTCCGCGCGCACCTCGCCGCGGAACGTCTCTCCCTGCAGCGAGGGGATCATCACCGGCAGCGCGCCCTCGGACATGAGCCAGTGCGCGGTCGACTGCTCGATCCACAGCAGGGTCTTGGACGGCGCGGCGCGCCGTTCGCCGTCCGGGTGGAAGAAGCAGGCACTGATGCCGATGCGCAGGCGCTCCGTCATGCCAGGCCCAGGTGCATGTGGTTCTTGGCGTAGGAAAGCCCGTCGACGCGCATCGCGTCGGGCTCCACGCCAAAGCTGCGGAAGCCGGCCGCCGCGTACAGGCGCCGTGCCTGCGCGTTGCCCTCCGTGACGGTCAGCACCAGCGAAGCGATGCCCTCGGCGCGCGCATGGGCGAGCAGCGCCTCCAGGAGGGCGCGACCGACACCCCGGCCCGCCGCTTCCGGCGCCACGTACATGCCCACGACGCTCGCCTTGTGGCGGCTCTTGGCGCGCGGCTCGCGCTCCAGGCCCACGATGCCCACCAGCTCGCCGCCCCGGTAGGCTCCCCAGAAGGCGTGGGCCGCCAGGCGCTGCGCCGCGGCCTCCACCGGCTGGCTGCGGTCGTCCTCCCAGCTGGAAGTGAAGGCGTCCGGGTGGTCCCTCAGGGCGCGCAGGCGCAGCGCGCGGTACAGCAGCGCGTCGGCGGGGGTCAGGCGGCGGATGTGCATCGGGGGATGGCGCGCGGCGCAGGGCGTGCCGGCATGCTAGCGCGATCGGCGGGCCCTGGGCACGGCGGTGCTCCTGGCCGGCATCGCCGCCCTGCGCCCCGGTTAACTCGGCAGTACGCCGGAGCGCCTTCCTTGCGCCGCCGCCGTTGCGGCGCCGGTGCGAGCTGCGTAGGATGGTCCTCCCCCAAGCGTTGCAGGAGGGCTTCCGTGGCAACCCATCGCGACATCGCCGCGCGGCGCACGCTGGCCCTCGTGGGCCCCAGCGCCGCCGGCAAGACCAGCCTGGCCGAAGCCTTGCTGTGGAAGGCCGGGGCGATCGGTGCGCCCGGCAGCGTGGAAAGAGGCAGCACCGTGTCGGACCAGGACCCGCTGGAGAAACGCGGCCAGCGGTCCCTGAACACGACGCTGCTGCACTTCGGGCACCGCGGCATCACCACCCACCTCGTCGACACGCCCGGCGCGCCCGACTTCCTCGGCCAGTCGCTGCCGGCGCTGGAAGCGGTGGAGACGGCGGCCATCGTGATCAACGCGGCCGTCGGCATCGAGCCGATGGCGGTGCGCATGATGGAGTGGGCGAAGCAGCGCGAGCGCGACCGCCTCATCGTGGTCAACAGGATCGATGCCCAGGGCGTGAACCTGCAGGCGCTGGTCGGGCAGATCCAGGCCGCCTTCGGCAAGGAATGCCTGCCGCTGAACCTGCCTTCACAGAGGGGCGAGGGGGTGCTCGACTGCTTCTGGAAGCTCAGGGACGAGGGCCCGCCGCCCGACTTCTCCTCGGTGGAGCAGGCGCACCGCGCGCTGGTGGAGCAGGTGGTGGAGGTGGACGCGGCCTTCGTCGATCGCTACCTCAACGACGGCGACGTGGCGCCCGAGGAGGTGCACGCACCGCTGGAGCAGGCGCTGCGCGAGGGCCACCTGATCCCGATCTGCTTCGTATCCGCGCGCACCGGTGCGGGCGTGCCCGAACTGCTGGACGTGATCGAGCGCCTGCTGCCCGACCCGACCGAGGGCAACCCGCCGGCCTTCCTGGAGGGCGAGGGCGAGGCGGCGAAGACGATCCAGGGCCTGGCCGACCCGGAGCGCCACGTGCTGGCCCATGTCTTCAAGGTCACCCAGGACCCTTACGTGGGCAAGATGGGCGTGCTGCGCGTGCACCAGGGAACGATCACGCGGGACAGCCAGCTGTACGTGGGCGACGGCCGCCGCCCTTTCAAGGTGGGCCACCTCTTCCTGCTGCAGGGCAAGGAGCTCAAGGAGGTGGCGAAGGCGGTGCCGGGCGACCTGTGCGCCATCGCCAAGGTGGAGGAGCTGCACTACGACGCGGTGCTGCACGACGCCGACGAGGACGCCCACATCCGCCTGTTGCCGCTCGCCTTCCCGGTGCCGGTGCACGGGCTGGCCATCACGCCCAGGCGCCGCGGGGACGAGCAGCGCCTGCACGACATCCTGCTGAAGCTGGTGAGCGAGGACCCCTGCCTGAAGGTGGAGCACGTCGCCACGACCAACGAGACGGTGGTCTACGGCCTGGGCGAGCTGCACCTGCGCACCCTGCTGGACCGCCTGACCGAGGTGCACGGCTGCCAGGTCGACACCCGGCCCCCGCGCATCGCCTACCGCGAGACCATCACCGCGCCGGCCGAGGGGCACCACCGGCACAAGAAGCAGACCGGAGGCGCCGGCCAGTTCGGCGAGGTCTTCCTGCGGGTGGAGCCGCTGCCGCGCGGCGCGGGCTTCCAGTTCGCCGACGAGGTCAAGGGCGGGGCGATCCCGCACAACTTCATGCCCGCGGTGGAGAAGGGCGTGCGCCAGGCGATGGAGCAGGGCGTGATCGCCGGCTACCCCGTGGTGGACCTGAAGGTCACGGTCCACGACGGCAAGCACCACGCCGTGGACAGCAAGGAGATCGCCTTCGTCACGGCGGGGCGCAAGGCGCTGATCGCCGCGGTGCAGGCGGCCGGCCCCTGCGTGCTGGAGCCGATCGTCGACGTGGAGATCGCCGCGCCCGAGCAGCACATGGGCGACATCACCGGCGACCTCGCCTCGCGCCGCGGCCAGGTGAGCGGCACGCAGGCCGCCAGCGACGGCGCGCTCACCGTGCTGGCGCAGGCGCCGCTGTCGGAGCTGGCGAGCTACCAGTCGCGGCTGAATTCGCTCACCGGCGGGCAGGGCCGCTACACCCTCGCCTTCAGCCACTACGAGGCGGTGCCGCCGGCGGTGCAGGCGCAGCTGGCCTCGCAGTACAAGCTGAAGGACGAGGCTTGAGGATTCAGCGACTGCGCGGGCGGGCTTGGCGTCCGTCGTCGGGGTCGCGCGGCCCGTGGCCCTGGCCGCTGTCGAAGCTGCCGCCCTGGTCGATCTGCACCCGGCCCGCGTCGCGCTGCGACCGGCCATAGTCGACGCGGCCCGCGTCCCGTTGCGGCTCGCCGGGATCCACCTTGCCGGCGTTGCGCTGGCGCTGGGCCCCGGACTCGTCCTGCTCGTGCATCTGGTGGCGCGCGTCGCGCTCGGCCTGGCGCTGCAGCCGGTCCTGCTCCTGCCGGGCGCGCAGCTGGTCGCGCACGGCGGGGGGCAGCGGCGGGACGCCGGGCGCGCCCTGCGGCGGGGGAAAGATGGGCTGGACCGGCTTCGGCAGGCTGCCATGCAGCGGCGGGGCGCTGGTGCCCGCCGCGGCACGCACCAGCCGGTCCTGCGGGCGCGCGGGGACGTCCCCCAGCCGCGCGCGGTCGATCATGGCGGGTGCCACCGCGTGCCAGGCCCGGTCGACCGGCCGGCCCCGGCGGAACTCGTCTTCACGCACCGCCGTCACCGCGGACGGATGCTGCCGCCAGTAGTGGTGGGTGGCGTCGCGCGGCCAGGCGCCGAGGCGGATCGCGGGATTGACGTTGCCCACGTAACGGGCGCTGGCGTGGTACCAGGGCCACCAGGCCTCGTCCGGGGCAAGCGGGTACCAGCCCACCGCCGGTCCGCTGCCGATGAGGAACGTGCCGCCGCCGCCGAGGAACACCACCAGGGCCGGCGCGTACACGGGACGCGGCGGCAGCCGTCCGGGCACCCAGGCCCAGCGCTGGCCGATCATGGCCCAGCGGCCGTAGTGGAACGGCGCGAAGCCCCAGGGCGCGTCGTCGATCCAGGTCCAGCCCCAGGGCGGGATCCATTCCCAGTGCCCGTAGCGGTAGGGCGCCCAGTTCACCAGCGTCACCGTGGGGTACCAGACCACGCCGTAGCCCGGGTCCTCGGCCCAGGTGCCTCAGGCATCGAGCTGGGGCGCGCCCACCACGCCTGGCGGCACGTAGCGCGCGGCGAGCGCCTGGTCCTGCGCGCGGTTGCGGTCCTGCGCCCACAGGCCGAATTCGTCCCGGGCGGCATAGGGGGCCTCCACCTGTGCGAGCGCGCGGCCGGTGAAGGTGGCCTGCTGGCCCGCCGCCATGCGCAGGGCCTGCCCGTTCTCGCCGAACACGTCGACCTGGCCGCCGTGCACGATGACGCGCGTGCTCTGGGTGCGCGGATCGACGTCGAGGCGATAGTCGCCCGGCTGCAGCGCCCGCAGGGCCAGGTTGGGCGTGTCGATCTCGAAGTCCTCGTCCGGCTGCAGGTCGCGCACGCGCGCGTTCGCTGTGCCCTGCTGCAGGATGAAGCGCGCGACGCGCTCCTCCAGCAGGCCCAGCCGCAGCTGCGTCACGCTGCCCAGGTGCAGGGTGGCCGTGCCCAGCTGCAGTTCGGCGCGGGCGGCCGGGTCGGTCCAGAGGCGGTCGCCCTCGGTGAGGGGCCGGTTGGGGGGCAGCTGCTGCCAGTCCTCCGCGCCCAGCGGGGCGAAGACCACGCTGCCCTGCTGCAGGCTGACGAAGGCGACGCGGCCGGGCGGGTCGGCCTGCTGGCCGAGGGCGCCGCAGCCCAGGCACGCCAGGAGCAGCCCGGCCAGCCAGGACGGCAGGCGCGCATCGAATCGGAACCCCCTCGCCATGCCCCCCATTCTGGGCCCTGGGCCCCCGGCCGGGCCAGACCCGCCCGGTGGCCGGCCGCGAGCGGCTAGCATCCGGGGATCACTCCAAGGAGACACCGCATGCCCAGCCCGGTGCAGACCGTGGCGGACGCGCTGGCCAGCGCCTACCGCCTGCATCGTCCCAGCGACGCGACGCCGTACGAGAACCTGCTCGCCCAGGCGGAGGAAGCCTACGCGGTGCAGGACGCGGTCGGGCGCAGCCTAGTCTGGTTCGACCGGCCGGTGCCGCAGCACTGGAAATCGGGCGGTCCCTCGCGCTCCGCCCCCCTGACCCACGCGCCCCTGCCGCCGCAGCGCGTGTGGGCCAGCCCCGCCGATGCGAGCGGCGCCCGGTTCAACCTGCGCTTCATCGAGGCCGAGGTGGCGCTGCGCCTGGCGCGCGAGGTCACGCCCGCCGACGCGCAGTCCTTCGACCCGTCGGCGGCGCCCGACTGGCTCGACGGCATGGCGGTCTCCATCGAGGTGGTCGACTCGCGCTGGCAGCAGGCGCGCACGGCCGGCGCGCTGCTGCGCCTGGCCGACCTGCAGTCGCACGGCGCGCTGGTGCTGGGTGCCTGGCATCCCTTCGCCGCGCGCGACTGGGCGCGGCAAGTCTGCACCGTGCAGATCGGCAAGGGGGCCCCGCAGTCCTTCCGCGGCACGCATTCGCTGGGCGACCCGGCCTGGCTGCTGCCGACCTGGCTGCGCCACGTCACGCGCCACGGCGCCACCGTGCCGGCCGGGACCGTGGTCACCACCGGCACCTGGTGCGGGCTGCTGGAGGCGCGTGCCGGCGACACGGTGCGCGCGGCGTTCGAAGGCATCGGCGAAGCCGAGATCCATCTCTGAATTGAACCCCGCCGCCTCCCCCCGCAGCGCCTGGCTGATGCTGCTGGTGCTGATCTCGGGCTTCGCGCTGAGCCAAGCCTTCCGCACGGCCGCGGGCATCATGGCGCCGCCCCTGCAGCAGGCCTTCGGGCTGACGCCGCAGCAGCTGGGCCTGTTCGCCGCGGCCTTCCACTTCTCGTTCGCCGCACCGCAGCTGTTCATGGGCATGGGCATCGACGTGTACGGGCCCAAGCGAACCGTGGTCGCCGTGTTCCCGCTGGCCATCGCCGGCGCGCTGGTGACCGCCACGGCCACCGGCTATCCGCTGCTGATCCTGGGCCAGGTGCTCACCGGCATCGGCTGCGCGCCGGCCTTCCTGGTGTGCACGGTGTTCATCTCGCGCCGCTTCCCGCTCGAGCGCTTCGCGGCCGTCAACGGGGCGGCCCTGGGCATCGGCTCGGTCGGCCTGCTGCTCACGGGCACGCCGCTCGCGTGGATCATCGAACACCTGTCCTGGCGCGCCGGCTTCTTCGCGCTGGCCGCCTGCGCGGCGGCGGCCTGGCTGGCGATCGCGCTGCTGGTGCGCGACGAGCCCCGGTCCGGCGCCCACCAGGCCGTGGACGTGCTGGGCGCCCTGCGCGGCTACGGCGAGCTGTTCCGGCTGCCGCACACGCTGGGCATCATCGGCCTGGCCCTCTTCAGCTATGCGGCCTTCATGGCCCTGCGCGGGCTGTGGCTGACGCCGCTGCTGATCGAGCGCTACGGCTTCACGCTGGTGCAGACCGGCAACGTCGCGATCGCGCTGTCGGTGCTGGGCATGTTCAGCGCGCCGCTGTTCGGCCGGCTGGACCCCGGCGAGCGGCGGCGGCGCGGCTGGATCCTCGCCTGCGCGCTGCTCACCGCGCTGATGTTCTTCGGCATGGCCCTGCGCCCGGGCGCGGCGCTGGAGGTCGCGCTCGCACTCGCAGTCAGCCTGCTCTCGGGCTTCGGCACCCTGCAGTACGCGGACGTGCGTTCGGCCTACCCGGCGCGCATGACCGGGCGCGCCATGGCGGTGTTCACCATGGCCATGTTCCTGGGTGTGGCCCTCATGCAGGGGCTCACCGGCGGCATCGCCTCGGCGGCGCAAGCGCGGCACGTGGAGCGCTACGCGGCGGTGATGGCGGCCATCGGCGGCTTCCTGTGCCTGGGCGCGCTGCTGTTCCGGCTGTTGCCGGCCCCAGCCGGCAAGGGTTTGGCCGAACGGTCACAATCGGCGCCATGAAGATCGCCAAGGACACCGTCGTCACCCTGCACTACAAGGTGGCGGACGCCAGCGGCCGCCTGATCGAGCAGAGCAAGGACCCCATGGTCTACCTGCACGGCGGCTACGAGAACACCCTGCCGAAGATCGAGGAAGCCCTGGAGGGCCGCGAACCCGGCTACGAGACCACCCTGCAGCTGCAGCCCGAGGACGCTTTCGGCCAGCGCGACGAGTCGCTGGTGCGCGTGATCCCGAAAAGCGAGTTCCCGCCCGGGGTGAAGGTCGGCGGCCAGCTCGAGGGCCGCACCGACGACGGCCAGCCGCACGTGTTCCACGTCATGAAGATCAAGGGGCAGGAAGTGCACCTGGACGGCAACCATCCGCTGGCGGGCCGGGCGCTGCGCTTCACGCTCAAGGTCACGGGTGTGCGCACCGCATCCCCCGAAGAGATCGAGCACCGGCACGTGCACGGCGAGCACGGCCACCACCACTGACGCCATGACCACCGCCGCTTCGCCCGTCCTCGCCGTGAAGCCGCTCGGCTTCCCCTGGGAGACCGCCGATCCCTTCCTGTTCTGCGCCTACCACGACGACGCCTATCCGCGCGGCAACGGCGCGATGGGGCCGGCCGCGTCGCTGGCGGGGCGCGACCTCGGGCAGGACTTCAGCCGCAAGGACGGCTGGAGCATGTACCACGGCGAGACGGTGCCCGGCTTCCCGGCGCATCCGCATCGCGGCTTCGAGACCGTGACCATCGTGCGCCGGGGCCTGATCGACCACAGCGACTCGCTGGGCGCCGTGGCGCGCTTCGGCGGCGGCGACGTCCAGTGGGTCACCGCGGGCGCGGGGATCGTGCACACCGAGATGTTCCCGCTGCTCAGGACCGGCGAGGACAACCCGCTGGAGCTGTTCCAGGTCTGGCTCAACCTGCCCAAGCGCAGCAAGATGGCCGCGCCGCACTTCACCATGTTCTGGAACGAGCAGGTGCCGCGCCGCGTCCTCGCCGACGAGGCCGGCCGCCGCGCGGAAGTGGCCGTGATCGCCGGGCGCTTCGGCGACGCCGCGCCGCTGGCGCCGCCGCCCGACTCCTGGGCGGCGCAGGCCGAGGCCGACGTCGCGATCTGGACCCTGCGGCTGGACGCGGGCGCGAGCTTCCGGCTGCCGCCCGCGCAGGGCGCCGGCACGCGCCGCACGCTCTACTTCTTCAAGGGTGCCGGCGCCGCGGTGGCCGGCCGCGCGGTGCAGGGGCCGGTGGCCATCACGCTGGACGCCGCCTCGGAAGTCGAACTGCGTGCCGGCGACACGGAATGCGAGTTCCTCCTGCTGCAAGGCCGCCCGATTGGCGAGCCGGTGGCGCAGTACGGCCCCTTCGTGATGAACACCCAGCAGGAGATCATGCAGGCGCTGCAGGACTACCGCCGCACGCAGTTCGGCGGCTGGTCCTTCGGCGATGCGGCGCCGGTGCACGGCAGCGAGCCGAGGCGCTTCGCGCGCTATCCGGACGGGCACGAGGAGACCCCTGCGGCGTCCTCCTGAACGTCCTGGATCCCCAAGACAAGACGCGCCCGAAGGCGCGTCTTGCGTGGAGGCGTCAGCGGCTCACTTCGCCACCACGCGCGCCATCTCCAGGCACTTGTTGGAGTAGCCCCACTCGTTGTCGTACCAGCTCACCAGCTTGACGAAGGTGCCGTCCAGCGCGATGCCGGCGTCGGCATCGAAGATCGACGTGCGGGCGTCGCCGCGGAAGTCGGTGGCGACCACCTTGTCCTCGGTGTAGCCCAGGATGCCCTTGAGCGCGCCTTCGCTCTGCGCCTTCATCTCGGCGCAGATCTCGGCGTAGGTCGCCGGCTTCTCGAGCTCGCAGGTCAGGTCGACCACCGACACGTCGGAGGTCGGCACGCGGAAGGACATGCCGGTGAGCTTCTTGTTCAGCTCGGGGATCACCACGCCCACCGCCTTGGCCGCGCCGGTGGAGGAGGGGATGATGTTCTCCAGGATGCCGCGGCCGCCGCGCCAGTCCTTGTTGGACGGGCCGTCGACGGTCTTCTGGGTGGCGGTGGCGGCGTGCACGGTGGTCATCAGGCCGCGCTTGATGCCCCACTTGTCGTTGACCACCTTGGCCAGCGGCGCCAGGCAGTTGGTGGTGCAGGAGGCGTTGGAGATGATGGCCTCGCCGGCGTACTTCGTGTGGTTCACGCCGTAGACGAACATGGGGGTGTCGTCCTTGGACGGCGCCGACATGATGACCTTCTTCGCGCCGGCCTGCAGGTGCTTGGCCGCGCCGTCCTTGGTCAGGAAGATGCCGGTGGACTCGATCACCACGTCGGCGCCGATCTCGCCCCACTTCAGGGCGGCCGGGTCCTTCTCGGCGGTCAGGCGGATCTTCCTGCCGTTGACGATCAGGGTGTTGCCCTCGACCGCGACCGTGCCCTCGAAGCGGCCGTGCACCGAGTCGTACTGGAGCATGTAGGCCAGGTAGTCCGGCTCCAGCAGGTCATTGATGCCGACGATTTCGATGTCGGGGAAGTTCTGCACCGCGGAGCGCAGGACGTTGCGGCCGATGCGGCCGAAGCCATTGATGCCAACCTTGATAGCCATGGGATCTCCTGAGGAACGAAATCTTCAAGCGGCCCGCTGGAGCACGGCGCGGACGGTGTCCGCGACGTTCTCGGGCGTGAAGCCGAAATGCTGGAACAGCGCGCCGGCGGGCGCCGACTCGCCGAAGGTGTCGATGCCCACCGCGGCGGCGCAGCCGTACTTCCACCAGAAGTCGGTCACGCCGGCTTCCACCGCGATGCGCGGGACGCGGGCGGGCAGCACGCTCTCCTTGTAGGCGCGGTCCTGGCGGTCGAAGGTGGTGGTGCTGGGCATGGAGACCACGCGCACCGCCACGCCCTCGGCCTGCAGCGCCTCGCGCGCCTTCAGGGCCAGCTGGACCTCGGAGCCGGTGGCGACGATCACCGCGGCCGGCTTGCGGCCGTCGGCCTCGGCCAGCACGTAGGCGCCACGGGCGATGTCGCCCAGCCGCGCCTTGGGCGCATAGGGCAGGTTCTGGCGCGACAGCAGCAGGGCGGTCGGGCGGTCGGCGTTCTCCAGGGCGACCGTCCAGGCCACCGCGGTCTCGGCCGTGTCGGCGGGGCGCCAGACGTCCAGGCGCGGGATCAGGCGCAGGCTGGCGGCGTGCTCGATCGACTGGTGCGTCGGGCCGTCCTCGCCCAGGCCGATGGAATCGTGCGTGAACACGTGGATCACGCGGCGCTTCATGAGCGCCGCCATGCGGATCGCGTTGCGGCTGTAGTCGCTGAAGGTCAGGAAGGTGCCGCCGTAGGGGATGTAGCCGCCGTGCAGTGCGATGCCGTTCATGACCGCGGCCATGCCGAACTCGCGCACGCCGTAGTTGACGTGGCGGCCTATGCGGCCTTCGCTCTGCACCACTTCGCCGGACTGGTCGAAGCGCAGCGACGGCGTGCTCTTCGTGTTGGTGAGGTTGGAGCCGGTCAGGTCGGCCGAGCCGCCCAGCAGCTCGGGCAGCGCCGCGGTCAGCGCCTCCAGCGCCAGCTGCGAGGCCTTGCGGGAGGCCACCGTCTCGGCCTTGGCATGGGCGGCGGCGACGACGTCGGCGGCCAGGTCGGCGAAGTTCGCCGGCAGCTCGCCCTTCATGCGGCGCTCGAATGCGGCGGCCAGTTCCGGGTGGTCGGCGCGGTAGGCGGCGAAACGCTGCCGCCAGGCCGACTCCAGCTCGTCGCCCTTGGCGCGCGAGTCCCACTCGTCGTACACGGCCTGCGGCAGCACGAAGGGCTCGTGCTCCCAGCCCAGCGCGGTGCGGGTCAGCTTGATCTCGTCCGCGCCCAGCGGCTCGCCGTGGGCCTTGGCGGTGTTGGCGCGGTTGGGCGAGCCCTGGCCGATGTGGGTCTTGGCGACGATCAGCGTGGGCTTCTCGGCGCTGCGGCGCGCGTCGGCGATGGCGCGGTCCACGGCGTCGACGTCGTGGCCGTCGACCGGGCCGATCACGTTCCAGCCGTAGGCGCGGAAGCGTGCCGCGGTGTCGTCGACGAACCAGGGCGTGACCTGGCCGTCGATGGAGATGCCGTTGTCGTCGTAGATCGCG
This sequence comes from Burkholderiales bacterium, assembly GCA_028868995.1. Classification (GTDB taxonomy): domain Bacteria; phylum Pseudomonadota; class Gammaproteobacteria; order Burkholderiales; family Burkholderiaceae_C; genus Ramlibacter. Next base: position 169,578 of record JAGWTH010000001.1, read on the forward strand.
ACCAGCTTGTTCAGCTTCCAGGCGCCGGCCAGGGCGCAGGCCTCGTGGCTGATGCCTTCCATCATGCAGCCGTCGCCCAGGAACACGTAGGTATGGTGGTCCACGACCTCGTGGCCGGGCCGGTTGAATTCCGCGGCCAGCAGCTTCTCGGCCAGCGCCATGCCCACGGCGTTGGTGACGCCCTGGCCCAGCGGGCCGGTGGTGGTCTCGACGCCGGGCGTCACGTCCACTTCCGGATGGCCCGGGGTCTTGCTGTGCAGCTGGCGGAAGCCCTTGAGTTCGCCCAGCGGCAGGTCGTAGCCGGTGAGGTGCAGCAGCGCGTAGATCAGCATCGACGCGTGGCCGTTGGACAGCACGAAGCGGTCGCGGTCGGCCCAGTGCGGGTTCTTCGGGTTGTGCCGCAGGTGGCGGTGCCAGAGGGCGACGGCGATGTCGGCCATGCCCATGGGCGCGCCGGGGTGCCCCGAGTTCGCTTGTTGCACGGCGTCCATGGCCAAGGCGCGGATCGCGTTCGCCATCAGGGATTCATTGGCCATCGAGGGCAGCTCCGGGGAAGGGAATCGGGAAAAGGAAACCATTCATTTTAAGGGACCCGTCCGGCGCGGACGGGCGGGCCACTTCGCATACCGTGCCGCAGGCATCGCATACAGTCGGGACCATGAAGGGCCTGCATCTGGCCGGAACGCGGCAGGAAGGAATGGGATGGGAACCGCGCAGGCGATGATCCTGGCGGCCGGGCGCGGCGAGCGCATGCGGCCCCTGACCGACACGACGCCGAAGCCGCTGCTGCCGGTGCGCGGCAAGCCGCTGCTGGAATACCACCTGGACGCCTTCGCGCGCGCCGGCTTCCGCGAGGTGGTGGTCAACACGGCCTGGCTCGGCGAGCAGATCGAGCAGCGCTACGGCCCGGGCACCGCGCAGGGCGTGCGCATCGCCTATTCGCACGAGGGCCGCGATTTCGGCGGCGCGCTGGAGACGGCCGGCGGCATCGCGCGCGCCCTGCCGCTGCTGGCGGAGGTGTTCTGGCTGGTGGCGGGGGATGTCTTCATGCCGCAGTTCGAGTTCACCCGAGCCGCCTACGAGCGCTTCGCCGCCGGGGGCCGGCTGGCCCACCTGTTCCTGGTGCCCAACCCGCCCCACAACCCGAAGGGCGACTTCGGCCTGGCGCCCGGGGGCCTGGCCCTCAACCAGGCCGAGGTGCGCTACACCTATTCGACCACGGCGCTGCTGCGCCGCGAGCTGCTGGCCGCGCTGCCCAGCGGCAATCCGCAGGGACGCAAGCTCGCGCTCGCGCCCCTGCTGCGCGCCGCGATGGACCGCGGCGAGGTCAGCGCCGAGCTCTACCCCGGCCCCTGGGTTGACGTGGGCACCCCCGAGCGCCTGGCCCAGCTCAACGCCTGATTCCGGGACAATGGGCGCATGAACACCACCGTGCCCACCTCGCTCTACGCCCAGCGCCGCGCCCGCGTGGCCGCGCAGCTGGGGGCCGACGGCATCGCGCTGGTGCCGACGGCGCCGGAGCGCCAGCGCAACCGCGACTCCGACTTCCTGTACCGGCACGACAGCTACTTCTACTACCTCACCGGCTTCACCGAGCCCAATGCGTGGCTGGTGCTGACGGCCGACGGGCGCAGCACCCTGTTCTGCCAGCCCAAGGACCTGGAACGCGAGATCTGGGACGGCTACCGCCTCGGCCCGGAGGCCGCGGTGGGCGCCCTGGGCGTCGACGCCGCGCATCCGGTGACCGAGCTGGACTCTCTGCTGCCGAAGCTGCTGGAGAACCGCGGCACGGTGTGGTTTCCTTTCGCCATCCACCCCGGCCTGGAACAGCGCGTGGCCGGCTGGCTGGACCGCGTGCGCGCCCGCGTGCGCTACGGGGCGCTGTGCCCCGAGCGGCAGGGTGACCTGTGCGCCGTGCTCGACGAGATGCGCCTGGTGAAGGACGCGCACGAGCAGGACACCATGCGGCGCGCCGCCGCCATCAGCGCCCGTGCCCATGTGCGCGCCATGCGGTCCAGCGCCCGCATGTTGCGCGCCGGCCAGGACGTGCGCGAGTACCACCTGGACGCGGAGCTGATGCACGAGTTCCGCCTGGGCGGCTCCCAGTACCCCGCCTACAGCTCGATCGTCGCGGCCGGGCCGAACGCCTGCGTGCTGCACTACCGCGCCGACGTGGCGCCGGTGCGCGCCGGCGAGCTGGTGCTGATCGACGCCGGCTGCGAGCTCGACGGCTATGCCAGCGACATCACCCGCACCTTCCCCGCCGACGGCCGCTTCACCGGGCCGCAACGCACCCTGTACGACCTGGTCCTCGCGTCGCAGGAGGCCGCCGTGGCCGCGACGAAACCGGGGGCGCGCTTCACCGACCCGCACGACGCCGCCGTGCGCGTGCTGGCCCAGGGCATGCTCGACGTCGGCCTGCTGGATGCGAACAAGGTCGGCACGCTGGACGACGTGATCGACAAGCGCGCCTACTTCCCCTTCTACATGCACCGCACCGGCCACTGGCTGGGCATGGACGTGCACGACTGCGGCAGCTACGTGGAGCCGGGCGAGGTCGGCCAGGTGAGCGAGCGCAAGGACCCGCTCTCGGGCGAGACGATCCAGAACCGGCCGAGCCGCATCCTGCGCCCTGGCATGGTCCTGACCATCGAGCCGGGGATCTACGTGCGCCCCGGCGAGGGTGTGCCGGAGGCCTTCCACCACATCGGCATCCGCATCGAGGACGACGCCATCGTGACCGCCGCCGGCTGCGAGCTGATCACCCGCGGCGTGCCGGTCCGGGCGGACGAGATCGAGGCCCTGATGCGGGAGTGAGCCGGCCGGATCGCCAAGAATGGATACCTTGGTGACAATTCCTGTCAATCTGCGGGGACCAACCGTGCACTATTTCACGGCCGAGGTGGTGGCATGGCGATTGCCTTAACGCAGCCTGATCAAGGAATCCCCATGACACGCCATCCGCGCCGCCAGTCCGGTTTCACGCTCATCGAGCTGATCATCGCGATGTGCATCGCCGCCATCCTGGGCTCGATCGCGATGAACCAGATGCGCGACTACACCCGCCGCGCGCGCATGTCCGAGGTGGTCATGGCCACCAGCCAGTGCAAGGGCAAGGTGACCGAGGGCTACCTGGTGCGCGACTCCGCGCCGCCGGCGGGGGGCTGGGACTGCGAAGGCGGCGGCGGCGCCACCGAGTACGCGGGCAACGCGCAGACCACCGCCGATGGCTGGATCCGCATTCCCGTCACCAACCTCGATTCCCAGGTGAACGGGCACTACGTCTACATGGTCCCGGCCAAGATGGGCGGCAACGTCGCGATGAACACGACCAACGACCTGGGCGACAACGTGCAGGGCTGGATCTGCGGCTCCGACTGGGCGCCGGTGCTCAATGCGCTGCCGGCCAACTGCCGCACGGACATGACCACCTACGCCTCGGACACCTACGGTCCCTGAACGCGGGCCGCGGCGGGTTGCCGCCGCCGGATCACACCAGGTTGCGCAGCTCGCGCAGGGCCACCGACAGCATCGCCAGGTCGCCGGAGGGCGCCTCCTGCAGCTCCGCCAGCAGCCGCTGGGCCCGCTCCAGGGCCTGCCGGTTGCCCCGTTCCCAGCGCTCCAGCACCAGGCTCGCGTCGTCCTCGGCCGGGCTCACGGCCTGCTGCGCGATCGATCGCTGCAGGTCGGCCAGGTCGTCGGTCAGCGCCAGCCTGGCCAGGCTGTGCCAGTAGCTGTCGGCCGGCAGCAGCTCGATCTGCTGGCGCATGCGCTCCAGGCCCAGGCGCTCGCCCACCCCGGCATGCACCTGCGCCGTGAGCGCCAGGGGGCGCTGCGTGGCCTCGGCGATCTCGGCGATGTCGAGCGCGCCGAACCAGGACTCGGCGCCGTCCACCGCCAGCGCGAGCTCCTGCGGCACCGCGGCCGCGAGCCAGCGCTGCGCGCGCGCCGAGGGCGCGGCCGCCTGCTCGCGCTGCGACCGCACCGCCGGCGCGAAGCGCGCGACCTGCTGCTCGACCGGCTCGTACAGCCGGCGCGACCGCAGGAACCAGGTCGTGGCCCGCGCGAGCAGCGCGTGCAACGCCAGCACCATCTCGGCCTGCGTTTCGTCGGGCACCGCGTTGTCCAGCGCCTCGATCCGCTGCCACAGCGGCACCAGGCCGAACACCTCGCGACTGGCCAGGTAGGCGCGCACCACCTGCGGCGGCGTGGCCCCGGTCACCTCGCCCAGGCGGTGCACGAAGGTCGGTCCCACCCGGTTGACCATGCTGTTGAGGACGTGCGTGACGATGATCTCGCGCCGCAGCGGATGGCGCGGGATGGCTGCGGCGAACTTCTCCTTCAGCCGCGCCGGGAAGTAGCGCTCCAGCGCCGTGGCGATCCAGGGATCCTCCGGCAGGTCCGAGGCGAGCAGCTCCTGGTCCAGCCACATCTTCGCGTAGGCGAGCAGCACGGCGCGCTCGGGCGTGGTGAGCCCCAGCCCACGCGCGCGGCGCTCGGCGATCTCCTCTTCGCCGGGCAGGAACTCGATGGCGCGATCGAGCTCGCCTTTCTTCTCCAGGAAGCGGAGGAAGCGCGCCTGCTCCTCCAGCTGGCGCGGCGCCTGCCGGGCGCCGATCGACAGGGCCTGGGTCTGTAAGTAGTTGTCGCGCAGCACCAGGGCGGCGATCTCGTCGGTCATCTGCGGCAGCAGGGCGTCCCGCTGCTTCGCCGTGAGCTCGCCGTCGGCCACCGGGATCCCGAGCAGGATCTTGATGTTCACCTCGTGGTCGGAGGTGTCGACGCCGGCGGAGTTGTCGATGGCGTCGGTGTTGATCTTCACGCCCGCGAGCGCGGCCTCGATGCGCCCGCGCTGGGTGCAGCCCAGGTTGCCGCCCTCGGCCACCACCCTGCAGCGCAGCTCGGCGCCGTTCACGCGCACCGCGTCGTTGGCGCGGTCGCCCACTTCGGCGTGGCTCTCGGCCGACGCCTTCACGTAGGTGCCGATGCCGCCGTTGTAGAGCAGGTCCACGGGCGCCTTCAGGATCGCGTTGACCAGTTCGGCCGGCGTGAGCTGCTGCGCCTCGATCCCCAGCGCCGCGCGCGCCTCGCGTGACAGCGGAACGGACTTTTCGGAGCGGGACCAGACGCCGCCGCCCTCGGAGATGAGCGTCGCGTCGTAGTCGGCCCAGGAGGAGCGTGGCAGCCGGAACAGCCGTTCGCGCTCGGCGAAGGACCGCTGCGGATCCGGGTCCGGGTCGATGAACACGTGCCGGTGGTCGAAGGCGGCGACCAGGCGGATGTGCCGCGACAGGAGCATGCCGTTGCCGAACACGTCGCCGGACATGTCGCCGATGCCCGCCACGGTGAAGTCGCTCGCCTGGGTGTCCACGCCCAGCTCGCGGAAGTGGCGCTTGACGCTTTCCCAGGCGCCGCGGGCGGTGATGCCCATGGCCTTGTGGTCGTAGCCCTTGCTGCCGCCGGAGGCGAAGGCGTCGTCCAGCCAGAAGCCGTATTCGGCGGCGATCGCGTTGGCGTGGTCGGAGAAGGTCGCGGTGCCCTTGTCGGCGGCCACCACCAGGTAGGGATCGTCGCCGTCGGCGCGCACCACCTGCGGCGGGGGCACCGGCCGGCCGGCCACCAGGTTGTCGGTGAGGTCCAGCAGGCCGCGCAGGTAGTCCTGGTAGCAGGCGACGCCCTCCTGCAGGAAGGCCTCGCGGTCGCTCGCCGGCGGCGCCTTCTTCAGCACGAAGCCGCCCTTGGAGCCGACCGGCACGATCACCGTGTTCTTCACCATCTGCGCCTTCACCAGGCCCAGGACCTCGGTGCGGAAGTCGTCCGGCCGGTCGGACCAGCGCAGGCCGCCGCGCGCGACCTTGCCGCCGCGCAGGTGGATGCCCTCGAAGCGCGGCGAATAGACCCAGATCTCCACCAGCGGCTTGGGCCGCGGCAGGCCCGGCACCCGGCGCGAGTCGAGCTTGAAGCTCAGGAAAGGCCGGCGCGGCCCCGGCGCCCCGCTCGCGCCGACGCCGGTGCGCCAGAAATTCGTGCGCAGCGTGGCCTGCAGGAGCGCCAGCAGCTGGCGCAGCACCCGGTCCTCGTTCAGGTTGCCCACCTTGTCGAGCGCCTGCTCCAGCGCGTTCACCTGGGAGGCGGCCGCCGCGGCGTCCTGGGCCTGCGGATCGAAGCGCAGCCGGAACAGCGCCACCAGCATGCGGGCGATGCGCGGGTGGGCCGCCAGCGTCGCGGCGATGGTCGCCTGCGACTGCGCGAAGCCGATCTGCTGCAGGTACTTCGCGTAGGCGCGCAGGATCACCACCTCCTCGGCCGCCAGCCCGGCCAGCAGCACCAGCCGGTTGAAGCCGTCGCTCTCCACGTCGCCGCGGAACACCCGCGCGAACGCGTCCTCGAACAGACGCGCGAGCGCCTGCGGATCGATCCCGGGATCGGGCCGCGCCTCCAGCGTGAAGTCGTGCAGGAACAGCGGCGGCCGGTCCGCCAGCTCGATGCGATGGTTGTCCTCGGCCAGCACCCGCACGCCCATGTGCTCCAGCATCGGGAGGCTGTCGGACAGCACCACCGGGGCGCCGAGCCGGTACACCTTGAGGCCCAGCCGGCCCTCGGGCGCACCCAGCGGCCAGTACAGGGCCACGCCCAGCGGCGCCGCCTCGGTGAGGGCCTCGAACTTGCGGATGTCGTGCACGGCGGCCCGCGCGGGCACGCGGTCGCGGTAGGACAGCGGGAAGGCCCCGACGAAGCGCCGGTCGAGCGCCAGGCCGGTCGCCTCGCCCTCGGCTTCCACCAGGGCGTCGCGCAGGTCGTCCTCCCAGCGCCGCGCCGCCGCCGCCAGCTTGCGCTCCAGCTCCCTGCGGTCCAGGGCCGGCATGGGATTCGGGGCGATGCGCACGGTGAAGTGGATGCGCGCCAGCTGCGTGCCGGACAGCAGCACGTCGACGTCGATGTGGTTGCCGCCCAGCGCCTGCAGCAGGATGGCCTGGAACTTCAGCCGCAGCTGGGTGGAGAAGCTCTCGCGCGGCACGAACAGCAGGCAGGAGACGAAGCGCTGGAAGCGGTCGGGCCACAGGAACAGGCGCAGCCGGTGGCGCTCGCCCAGGGCGAGGATGCCCATGGCGGTGTCGTACAGCTCGTCCTCCGGGATCTGGAACAGCTCGTCGCGCGGGAAGGTCTCCAGCGTGTGCTGCAGCGCCTTGGCCAGGTGGCCCGCCGCTGCGAAGCCGGCACGGCGAGCGACCGCCTCCACCTTGCGCCGCAGCAGCGGAACCTCGGCCACCCGCTCGGCATAGACGCTGGAGGTGAACAGGCCGACGAAGCGGTCCTCGCCCACCACCCGGCCCTGGGCATCGAAGCGCTTGACGCCCACGTAGTCGGTGTAGCCGTCGCGGTGCACGGTGGAGCGGGTGTTGGCCTTGGTCACCACCACCATCGGCGACGGGGTGCGCGCCAGCGCCCGCGCCTGCGGCGGCAGCGCGGCGAAGCTGGCCGAGGGCTCGCCCGGGCCCTGGCGCAGCACGCCCAGGCCGCTGCCCGCCACCGGGCGCAGCGCCAGCCCGCCGCCTTCCTCCACCAGGTCGTGGCGGCGGTAGCCCAGCAGGGTGAAGTGGTCGTCGGCCAGCCAGCGCAGGAAGGCGCGGCTTTCGTCGACCTCCCCGGCGGCGATGCCGGCCGGCGGCGCATCCAGCGCCTGGCTCACCTCCTCCAGGCGGGCCAGCATGGACGGCCAGTCGGCCACCGCCGCGCGCACGTCGGCCAGCACCCGCTCGATGCCCGCGACCAGCGCCGCGCGCTGCCCGGCATCGACCATGCGGTCGACCTCGATGTACATCCAGGATTCGCAGGGCAGCGCGGGCGCCGCGGCGCGGGGCGCCACCGAATGGAGCACGCCCGCGGCGTCGCGCTCCACCGCGAACACGGGATGCACGATCAGGTGCAGCGCCAGCCCGTGCCGGGCGATCTCCAGCGAAACCGAATCCACCAGGAAGGGCATGTCGTCGTTGACAACCTGCACGATGCTGTGGCGCGAGCCCCAGCCGTCGGCGCCCGGCGAAGGGCTGAACACCCGCACCTTGGGCGCGCCCGGGGCGCGCTGCGAGGCGAACTGCCTGTGCGACAGCAGCGCGCCCAGCAGGTCCTGCGGCGTGCGCTCGTCCAGGTCCTCGACGTCCACCTGGCGGAAGTACTCGCGCGAGAAGGTGTCCAGCGGCAGGTCGGCGGTGGTCTCGCGGGCCTGCGCCACCACGGCGGCGATGCGCTCCTCGCGCCGGGCTTCGGTCATGGCAGCCATGTCGTGCTCTCCTGGGGCGCCCACTGTACGGGCGCCGCCTCGCCGGCGCCAATGCCCTTTGCCGGGAAGAGTATGCAGATCCGGCATGGGCCATATGCCGCACGGAAGGGCTCCACCCCAGGGTTTCCCCTGGGAGGCAGGTCTACAATCCCAGCCTCTTTGCAGAAGAAGGGCCGCCCGCCCGGGCGGCACCCAGGAGACCGCCTTCATGTCCTCCATCCCCTCCCCGGCCCCGGCCGACAAGCGCGCCGAGCTGCGCCAGGCCGCCCTCGAATACCACGAGCATCCGACGCCCGGCAAGGTCCAGATCGCCGCGACCAAGCAGCTGGTCAACCAGCACGACCTGGCCCTGGCCTATTCGCCCGGCGTCGCCGCGCCCTGCGAGGAGATCGTCAAGGACCCGACCGCGGCCTTCCGCTACACCGCCCGCGGCAACCTGGTGGCGGTGATCACCAACGGCACCGCGGTGCTGGGCCTGGGCGACATCGGGCCGCTGGCGGCCAAGCCGGTGATGGAGGGCAAGGGCGTCCTGTTCAAGAAGTTCGCCGGCATCGACGTGTTCGACATCGAGATCGCCGAGAAGGAGAACCTGGACAAGCTGGTGGACGTGATCGCCGCGCTGGAGCCCACCTTCGGCGGGATCAACCTGGAGGACATCAAGGCGCCGGACTGCTTCTACGTGGAGCGCAAGCTGCGCGAGCGCATGAAGATCCCGGTCTTCCACGACGACCAGCACGGCACCGCCATCGTGGTGGGCGCGGCCATCCTCAACGGCCTGAAGGTCGTGGGCAAGGACCTGAAGAAGGTCAAGCTGGTGACTTCCGGCGCCGGCGCCGCGGCGCTGGCCTGCCTGGGCCTGCTGCTCAAGCTGGGCCTGCCGCGCGAGAACATCTACGTCACCGACCTCGCCGGCGTGGTCTACAAGGGCCGCAAGGAACTCATGGACCCCGACAAGGAGCAGTTCGCGCAGGACACTCCCGCGCGCACGCTCAGCGAGGTCATCCGGGATGCCGACGTGTTCCTGGGCCTGTCCGCCGGCGGCGTGCTCAAGCCCGACATGGTCAAGGCGATGGCCGCCAATCCGCTGATCCTGGCGCTGGCCAACCCCAACCCGGAGATCAATCCCGAGGACGCCCGCGCCGCGCGCGCCGACTGCGTCATCGCCACCGGCCGCACGGACTACCCCAACCAGGTCAACAACGTCCTGTGCTTCCCCTACATCTTCCGCGGCGCGCTCGATTCCGGCGCGACCACGATCACCATGGAGATGGAGATCGCCGCGGTGCACGCGATCGCCGAGCTGGCGCAGGCGGAGCAGAGCGAGGTGGTGGCCGCGGCCTACGCGGGCCAGCAGCTGTCCTTCGGCCCCGACTACCTGATCCCCAAGCCCTTCGACCCGCGGCTGATGATCAAGATCGCTCCGGCGGTGGCCCAGGCCGCCGCCGACAGCGGCGTCGCGCTGCGCCCGGTGCAGGACATGGACGCCTACCGCGAGCACCTGCAGAACTTCGTCTACGCCTCCGGCACCACCATGAAGCCGATCTTCACCGCGGCCAAGGCCGCGCCGAAGAAGCGCGTGGCCTTCTGCGAGGGCGAGGAGGAGCGGGTGCTGCGCGCCGCGCAGATCGTGAGCGACGAGAACGTCTGCCGCCCGACGCTGATCGGCCGGCCGCAGATCATCGCCCAGCGCATCGAGAAGTTCGGCCTGCGCCTGCAGGAGGGCCGCGACTACGACGTGGTGAACACCGAGTACGACGAGCGCTACCGCGACTTCTGGCAGACCTACCACCGGCTGACCGAGCGCAAGGGCGTGACGGTGCAGATGGCCAAGATCGAGATGCGCCGGCGGCTGACCCTGATCGGCGCCATGCTGCTGCAGAAGGACCAGGTGGACGGCATGATCTGCGGCACCTGGGGCACCACCGACATCCACCTGCGCTACATCGACCAGGTGATCGGCAAGCGCCCCGGCTGCAAGGTCTACGCCGCCATGAACGGCCTGCTGTTGCCGGGCCGCCAGGTCTTCCTGGTCGACACCCACGTCAACTACGACCCCAGCGCCGAACAGCTCGCCGAGATCACGGTGATGGCGGCCGAGGAGATGCTGCGCTTCGGCATCAAGCCCAAGGTGGCGCTGCTGAGCCACTCCAACTTCGGCAGCAGCGACCACCCCAGCGCCGCCAAGATGCGCGCCACCCTGGAACTGCTGCGCGACCAGGCCCCCTGGCTGGAAGTCGACGGCGAGATGCACGGCGACATCGCCCTGGACGGCCGGGCCCGCCAGCAACTGATGCCGCACGGCACGCTGGCCGGCGACGCCAACCTGCTGGTGCTGCCCAACATCGACGCGGCCAACATCTCCTACAACCTGCTGAAGACGGCCGCCGGCGGCAACATCGCCGTCGGCCCCGTCCTGCTGGGGGCGGCCAAGCCGGTGCATATCCTGACGGCCAGTGCCACGGTGCGCCGCATCGTCAACATGGCCGCCCTCACGGTCGCCGATGCCAACGCGGCCCGCTGAGGCTTTTCAGGAAAGCCGGCGCTAACTTTTCGATTTGTCAAGCGGCCGCCAATGGCCTTCACCGCTGCCCAAAAATTGGGCGGCAGCTTGCGCGAACAGTCCGCGCCTGTCACACTACCGGGCTTGAAAGTCCGGGTTTACCCGGGGTGAAGCTGACAGTTCCGGGCCCGAAAGGGCCGGGAAGGTCGATCCGGATCCAGGTGGGTCCGGCGGGTGTCCCTTGAAGATCTCCCCAGAAGGTCCGTTCATGGCTGGTTTCGCGGCAGTCAAGTCAGTGCTCACAAGCACCCTGCTGGCCGCCGCGATCGGCCTGGCCCCCCAGGCGCAAGCGAGGGGACCGATGGACGGGCCGGCTGCGGCCGGGGCAGCGACGGTGCGCGTCGCCGAGCTGCCGCGGCAGGGTCAGGAGACCTACGCACGGATCCGCCAGGGCGGACCGTTCCCGTACGACAAGGATGGAGCGGTGTTCGGGAACCGGGAGCGCCGGTTGCCGGTCCACCGACGGGGGTACTACCGCGAATACACCGTGCCGACGCCGGGTTCGCGCGACCGGGGCGCCCGGCGCATCGTATGCGGAGGTCCCCCCCGGACGCCGGACAGCTGTTTCTACACCGCCGACCACTACGCCAGTTTTCGCCAGATCGTGGAGTGACCCGAAGCAAATGAAGCGGGACCTGTTTTTGACCAGAGAGAAAGTTACGGAGATGGAACAACCACTTCGTCCGGACGTTTCCGAAACGCCCCTGAAAGGCGTGCGCAGCAACATCGTGCAGTCCATCCGCGCCTTCCGCGTGCAGGACCTGCAGGAGACCGCCACCCAGCTGGGCCACCACTTCCTCTACGCCAACCTGGCGACGGCGCAGAGCAAGCAGGACGTGCTGGACATGATCGCTGCGCAGTTCACCTTCCCGGCGCACTTCGGCAAGAACTTCGACGCGCTGTACGACTGCATGACGGACCCGCTGCACAAGTCGGGCCCGCAGCCCGGCTTCATCGTCGTGCTGGAGCACATCCCGGCCAACGGCAAGTTCGACAAGGAAGCGCGCGAGCAGCTGCTGGACATCTTCCGCGACACCGCCGACTACTGGGCGGACCGCAAGGTGCCCTTCCGCTGCTTCTATTCCTTCTCGGTCGCCCGCTCCGCGCAGGCGGGCCAGGCGGAGCGCGCCGGCGGCGAGGCCGCGGGCGAACAGGCGCCGCCGCCTGCCGCTGCTGCCGCCGCCGCCCCGGACGGCGAGAAGATGCCGACGGACAAGATCCTGGACGTCTCGCCGATGGCGCTGCGCATGAGCAGCCCGTTCAATGCGGGCTACTGGCTGGCCGCCGCCTGACCCTCGTCATTCCCGCGCACGCGGGAATCCAAGGCGTCGAGAAAGCCCCGCACCGCGGGGCTTTTTCTTTGTAGCGGGGCTCAAAACCCGGCCTTCGCGCTGCCCACCGCCGCGCACAGCGCCAGGTACTCGTCCACCGGCACCTCCTCGGCGCGCCGCTGCAGGTCGAAGCGGCCGCCGAAGCCATGCTGCTCCAGCCATCGGCCGAGCGTGTGGCGCAGGATCTTGCGCCGCTGCGAGAAGGCGACCTGCACCAGCTCGGACAGCAGTTCGCCGTCGACCGCGGCCGGCTGCGCGCGCGGCACCATGCGCACCACGGCGCTGTCCACCCGGGGCGGCGGGTCGAAGGCGGCGGGCGGCACGAACAGCACGTTCTCCATCGCGTAGCGCCACTGCAGCATGACCGACAGGCGCCCGTAGTCGGCGCAGGCGGGCGGCGCCACCATGCGGTCCACGACCTCCTTCTGCAGCATGAAGTGCTGGTCCTCCACCCGGTGCACGTAGCGCAGCAGGTGGAACAGGATCGGGCTGGAGATGTTGTACGGCAGGTTGCCCACCACGCGCAGCTTCGGCGCGCCGAGTTCGTCGGCCAGGGCGGCGAAGTCCACCTTCAGCACGTCCGACTCCACCACCTTCAGCTGCGGGTGCTGGCGCAGGCGGGCGGCCAGGTCGCGATCGAGCTCGATCACCGCGAGGCGCCCCAGGCGCTCCACCAGGGGCTGGGTGAGGGCGGCCAGGCCGGGGCCGATCTCCACCATGGCCTGGCCCGCGCGCGGGGCGATCTCCCGCACGATCGCGTCGATGATCGCGCCGTCGGCCAGGAAGTGCTGGCCGAAGCGCTTGCGCGCGACGTGCTTCACGGCTGCGGCGGGTCGCGGTACTCCACGTAGGCGCGGCCGCGCACCTGGCGGGCCCACTCGGCGTACGCCTCGTCCAGCTTGCGCTCGTGCAGCAGGTTGCGCACCACCTCGCGCTGCTCGCTCGGGCTCATGGTGGCCTGGCGCCGCTCGAGCAGCTGGATCAGGTGCACGCCGAACCGGGTGGTGACCGGGTCGGAGATCTGGCCCGGCTTCAGGCTGTCCAGCGCCTCCTCGAACTCGGGCACGAACATCCCCGGGCTGGACCAGCCCAGGTCGCCGCCGTTGGCGGCGCTGCCGTCCTGCGAGTACTCGCGCGCCAGCGTGGCGAAGTCGGCCTGTCCGGCCAGGATGCGCCGCTTGAGGTCAGCCAGCTTCGCGCGCGCCTGCGCCTCGGTCATCTGGGCGTCGGGCCGCAGCAGGATGTGGCGGGCGTGGCTCTGGGTGACGGTGATGCCGGTCTTGCCCAGCTCGCGCTTCTCCAGCACCTTGACGATGTGGAAACCGGCGCTCGAGCGCAGCACGCCGGTGACCTGTCCCGGGCCCAGGTCGCGCACGGCGTCCACGAACAGCGGCGGCAGCCGGTCGGCCGTGCGCAGGCCGATCACGCCGCCGTTCTGCGCGGCGCCGGCGGCATCGGAGCTCTCGCGCGCCACCTTGGAGAAATCCTCGCCGGCGCGCACGCGCTGCAGCAGCTGTTCCGCCTTGGCCTTCGCCTGGGCCACCTGCGCCTCGGTGGCGTTGTCGGGGACTGCCACCAGGATGTGGGCGAGGTTCATCTCGGTCAGCGCCGGGTCGGCCGCGGCGCCCTGCTGCTCGCTCAGGTACTGGTCGATCTCCAGCTCGCTCACCTTCGCCTTGGCCTGCAGGTCGCGGTCGCGCAGGCGCTGCAGCATGATCTGGTTGCGCAGGTCCTGGCGGAACTGGGCGACGCCCAGCCCGTCGGCCGCGACGCGCCGCTCCAGCTCCGCCACGGAGATGCCGTTCTGACGCGCCACCGTTTCCTCGGCCTGGTTCACCACTGCGTCGTCGACCTTGATGCCGGTCTCGCGCGCCACCTGCAGCTGCGCCTTCTCGGAGATCAGCCGCTCCAGCACCTCGCGCATCAGCTGCGACCTCGGGGGCAGCGACTGTCCCTGGGCGGCCAGCTGCTGCTCGAAGCGCAGCATCCGGCGGCGGACCTCGTTGTTGGTGATCGGCTCCGAGTTCACCACCGCCACGATGTAGTCCGCCTGCTGCGGACCGGCGTCGGCGCTGGCGGGCTGCCGCAGGCCGATCTGGGGCGTCACGCGCAGGCCTTGTGCCGCGGCCGGGAAGGCCAGGCCGAGCGCCAGGCTCGCGCAGGCCAGCGCCAGCGCCAGGAATCGAGAGATCATCGTGCTTGCACTCTAGTCGTAGTTGCTGAAGCGGCTCGGGGTGGAGACCTGCTCCCGCAGGAATTGGTAGCGGGGGATATTTTGCTTCAGGGTGTCCAGCGGGCTGGAGCCCAGCCGGCTGAAGCCCACGAACTCCAGCTGGAACAGCAGGCGCTTGTTGACGTCGGCGCCGGTCTGCGTGTGCTCCATGACGATGCGCCCGATCCAGCAGCCGGCGTCGTACTCGAGCCCGATGACGCCGTCCACGAGGGCGCTGTCGCGCAGGCTGTAGTCCAGCCGCCCGACGCTGTACCAGCGGCCCGGCCCCTGGCCCCGGCCCGCGCCGAGGTCCTGGCCGCGGTCGCCCCACAGGTCGTTGATGGGCCACTGCCAGCCCAGGTCGACCTGTTCGCTCTGCCCTTGCTGGCGCCGATAGCCCAGGCTCACCGTGCGGTAGTTGCCGGGGCTGTAGCGCACGCCGAAGGTGGAGCGGATCGACTGGTTGTACTTGAAGTTGTACTGCAGGAAGCCGTCGACGCTCCACTTGGGCACGTAGGTGACCGAGGCGCCGAACAGCGAGTCCGACAGCCGGTCGCTGATCGGCGAGGTCTGCCCGGGCAGCACCACCCGCTGGTCCTTGAAGCGCAGCCGCTGCGCGACGCCGAAGCGCGCCGCCTCGGCGCCCGAGTCCGGGTCCAGGTAGCGCGTGGTCGCGCCCAGCGTCAGCAGGTTGTTGTCGGCGATGCGGTCGTTGCCGCCGTACTGGTTCTCGGAATAGATGGTCGCGAAATTGAAGTCCAGCTGCGCCGAGTCGTAGTTGGGCAGGTTGTTCTGGTCGCGATAGGGCGTGTACACGTAGAACGCGCGCGGCTCCAGCGTCTGCGTGAAGGCATGGCCCAGCACGCTGGTGCTGCGCTCCAGGATCAGGCCGCTGTCCAGGCTCAGCGTGGGCACCGTCACCGACGCGCTGTTCTGGCCGGTCGCGGAGAGCGGCGTGTCGAAGCCGTAATAGCGCGCCTGCGCCTGCGCCTTGGGGGTGAAGAACCAGCCGGGCGCCTGCCAGGGCCGGCTCACCTGGGCCAGCAGGTAGCTGCGCCGGCCGTCGGGCTGGTTGACCTCGGGCGCCGTGGGGAAGCTGGTGCGCACCAGGTCGTTGATCGAATGGGTGAAGTACGTGTAGTCGGCCTCGACCGCGGCGTCCGTGCCGCCCCACAGGTTGTTGCCGGCCCGGCGCGCCGTCAGCTCCGGGGCGCGGTCGTAGGGCGGCAGGATGGGGCTGGCCGGGTCCTGCAGCACCTGCCAGCGCTGCACCCGGCCGCTCAGGCCGAAGCCGCCCCAGCCCCAGCCCAGCGTGCCGTCGTTGGACAGCAGGCGCTGGGTCAGCGAGCCGGAACTGTGCATGAAGTCCTTCCAGTAGTTGTCGTCGCTGACCCGGTTGATGTTCAGGTTCAGGCTGGAGGCACCGAGGACCGGCAGCTGCAGGGACGGCTGCGCGTGCTGCGCGGTGAAGCCCCAGCGATTCATGTTGCGCAGCTTGTCGTCCGGCAGGTAGTCGCCGCTCACCAGGCCCTGGTAGCCGGGCTCCAGGTAGCGGAACTCGCCGGCCAGGTCGACGCCGCGGCGCGTCATGATCGTCGGGTAGAGCGTGGCGTCGCGGTTGGGGGCGATGTTCCAGTAGTAGGGAACCGTCGTCTCGACGCCGCTGCGGCTGTCCATCCCGAGGGTGGGCGGCAGGACCCCGGACTTGCGCTCGTCGCCCAGGGGAAAGCTCAGCGCCGGCACCGCCAGGATCGGCACGCCCTTGAAGTCCAGCCGCGCGTTGCTCGCGTAGCCGACCTGCTCCACCTGGTCCGTGGAGATGCTCGCCGCGCGCAGGATCCAGTCGGGCATCCAGCTCGGGCCCGGCTGGCGCTGGCAGGTGGTGTAGGTGGCGTTGTGGATGACGGCGTGCTGGTCGTCGATGAAATCGACGCGGTCGGCCTGCCCATAGGCATCGTTGGCCAGGAAGTGGTAGCGCGGCTGGTTGAAGAAGCCGTGGAAGGCATCCACCTCCAGCTCCAGCAGCGGGCCTTCAAACACGTTGCCGGCCTTGTTGATGTGCACGTCGCCGGTGGCGCGCGCCAGGTCGGTCGCGTTGTTGTACTCGAGGCGCTTGGCCCGGATCACCGTGTCGCCGCGGCGCAGCTGGGCGTGGCCCTCCACCGTGGTCTCCAGGTCGGTGCGGCCCTGGATGCGGTCGCCCTCGACGAAGGTGGGCAGCTGCGAGCGCTGGTCGGCCGGGATCTTCTCCTGCAGCATCGGGCTCGGCTTGAGCGCGGGCGAGGCCGCCGCCGCCGCGTCCTGCGCCCGCGCGCCCGCCGGCTGCAGCAGCGCCGCGGCGACCAGCGCCACCGGGCTCAGGGCAAAGCGGGCGAGGGGGGCCCTGGTTCTGGCGTGATGCATCGAGGAAGGGAAGCCGGGCGCCCGGCGAGGCGCGCCACCTTGGATTTGTAGAATCGATTATCCATGAGCGATTCCGCCTCCCACCCTCCCCGGCCTGCCCCCGCGCAGGCGGGGGTCGCCTGGAGCGACCCCCGGCGCGAAGCCGCTTTCCACGACTGGCTGCGCCAGGTCGCCCCGGCCCACGCGCTGCAGCCGGCCAGCCTGCGCCCGGCCTCGGCCGACGCCAGCTTCCGCCGCTACCTGCGCGTCGACGGCGCCGCCGGCAGCTTCATCGTGATGGACGCGCCGCCCGAGCACGAGAACTGCGCCCCCTTCGTCCAGGTGGCGCGCCTGATGGCCGCGGCGGGACTGAACGTGCCGCGGGTGCTGGCCTGGGACGAGCCGCACGGCTTCATGCTCCTGGACGACCTGGGACACCGCACCATGATCGAGGTCGTGGGCACCGAGCCCACGCGCGAGGCGCAGGCGCTGTACCTGCGCGCCGTCGACGCCCTGCTGGCCTGGCAGCTCGCCTCCCGGCCGGGCGTCCTGCCGCCCTATGACGCGGCCCTGCTGGCGCGCGAGCTGCAGCTGTTTCCCGACTGGTACCTCGGCCGGCACCGCGGGCTCACCTTGACGCCGGCGCAGCAGGAGACGCTGCACTCGCAGTTCAAGCTCATCGTCGAACGCAACCTGGCCTCGCCCAGCGTCTACGTGCACCGCGACTTCATGCCGCGCAACCTGATGATCCCGCGCGACCCCGGCGAGCCGCGCCTGGGCGTGCTGGACTTCCAGGACGCGGTGTACGGCCCCATCACCTACGACGTCGCCTGCCTGATGCGCGACGCCTTCCTCAGCTGGGACGAGGAGTTCGTGCTGGACATCACGGTGCGCTACTGGGAGAAGGCAGTGAAGGCGGGCCTGCCGGTGGACCCCGACTTCGGCGAGTTCTACCGCGCCGTCGAATGGATGGGCCTGCAGCGCCACCTGAAGGTCGCCGGCATCTTCGCGCGCCTGACGCTGCGCGACGGCAAGCCGAAGTACCTCGCGGACGCCCCTCGCTTCATCGGCTACATCCGCGCCACCGCCCACCGCTACCGCGAACTTGCGCCGCTGGCCCGCCTGGTCGACCAGGTGGAAGGCAGCGACGCGGTGACCGGCTACGCCTTCGGGCGGCTCTGATCCCGTGCCGCGCGTCTACTGCGGCGAGCCCCTGGCCAGCGGCCTCGCGCTCGCACTGCCGCCGGGCGCCGCCCGCCACGTGCAGGTGCTGCGGCTGCAGCCCGGCGACCCCCTGACGGTGTTCGACGGCCGCGGCGGCGAGTACGAGGCGCAGGTGGAGCAGATGGGCCGCAGCGAGGTGAGGGTGCGCGTGGGCGCGCACCACGGGATCGAGCGCGAGGCGCCGGTGGCCGTGCACCTGGCCCTGGGCATGCCGGCCAACGAGCGCATGGACTGGCTGGTGGAGAAGGCCACCGAGCTGGGCGCCGCCTCCCTCCAGCCCCTGGTGGCGCAGCGCAGCGTGCTGCGGCTGGCCGGCGAGCGGGCGCAGAAGAAGCTGGCGCACTGGCAGGCGATCGCCGTGGCCGCCTGCGAGCAATGCGGGCGCAACCGCGTGCCGGAGATCCGGCCCGTGCGGCCGCTGGCCGACTGGCTGGCCGCGCAGGCGCGGCCCGGCCTGGTGCTGTCGCTGGCGGCGGGCTCCCGGGCGCTGGCGCGGGCCGCGCCAGCGGGCGAAGTCACGCTCCTGAGCGGCCCCGAAGGCGGGCTCGCGCCCGACGAGGAACAGGCCGCCGTGGGGCGCGGCTGGACCCCCGTGCACCTGGGCCCTCGCATCCTGCGCTCCGAGACCGCGCCGCTGGCCGCGCTCGCCGTGCTCACCCTCACCCAAGGACTGGAATGAACCGCAACCTCGGACTGCTGGTCGTGCTGCAGGGCCTGTTCCTCACCAACAACGTGACCTTCATCGCCATCAACGGGCTGGTGGGCCTGGCGCTGGCGCCCTACGGCTGGATGGCCACGCTGCCGGTCATGGCCTACGTGCTGGGCGGCGCCCTGTTCACCGGCCTGGTGGGCCGCACACAGGCGCGGCTGGGGCGCAAGCGCGCCTTCCAGACCGGCCTGGCGGTCGCCCTGGTGTCGGCCCTGCTGTGCGCGGTGGCGGCCAGCACCCGCACCTTCTGGCTGCTGTGCGCCAGCACGCTGCTGGCCGGCTACTACAGCGCCAACGCCCAGCTGTACCGATTCGCCTCGGCCGAACTGGCCGCCCCCGGCCTGCGCGAGAAGGCCGTGTCCCTGGTGATGGCGGGCGGCCTGCTCGGTGCGGTCATCGGCCCCCGCCTGGCCGCGGACACGCGCGACTGGTTCGCCGCGCCCTTCGTGGGCGCCTACCTGGCGCTGGCGGGCGTGGCCGCCCTCGCCATGCTGCTGCTGTCCTTCATGCAGTTCCCGCCGGCGACGGCGCAGGCGGCCAAGCGCGGCGGCCGCAGCGTGGCGCAGCTGCTGCGCCAGCCCGCGTTCCTGGTGGCCGCGCTGGCCGGGTCGCTCGGCTACGGCGTGATGAACCTGCTGATGGCCGCCACCCCGCTGGCCATGCAGCAGTGCGGCCTGCCCTTCGGCGACGCCGCCTTCGTGCTGCAATGGCACGTGGTCGGCATGTTCGCCCCCGGCTTCTTCACCGGCCACCTGATCAAGCGCTTCGGCACCCTGCCAGTCATGGCGGTGGGTCTGGCGCTCAACCTCGGCTGCATCGCCATCGCGCTGTCGGGCGTGGAGCTGCAGCACTTCGGCGTCGCGCTGTTCCTGCTCGGGGTGGGCTGGAACTTCCTGTTCACCGGCAGCACCACGCTGTCGCTGTCGACCTATGCGCCCGAGGAGAAGGACCGGGCCCAGGCGGCGCTGAACTTCTTCATCTTCGCCACGCTGGCCTGCACCTCGTTCGCCTCGGGCGTGCTGGTGACCACGCAGGGCTGGACCTGGCTGAACGTCGGCTCGCTGCTGCCGGTGGCGATGGTGGGCGCGGGACTGGCCTGGCTGGCGCTCAGAAACGCGCGTCCAGCCACTGCCTGAGGCTGGCGTAGACCGGCTGCGCCTCGCTCTCGTTGAAGATCTCGTGGTACAGGCCGTCGAAGCGGCGCGCGGTCAGCAGTCGCTGCGGCGCCGCGGCCGCGAACAGGTCGCTGCCGGCCGGGTCCACCATGCGGTCGGCGCCGGCATACAGCAGCAGCGTCGGCACGTTCCACGAGGGCGCGCGCGAGCGCACGAGGGCGCTTTCCTCCCCCAGGAAGCGCGCCAGCCGGCCCGTGATGCGGTCGTGCACCCGCGGGTCGTTGAGGTAGGACTGCACCACCTTGCGGTCGTGCGACAGGTACTGCGGGTCCAGCCCGTTGCCCACCGCAAGATTCGGGGCGATGCGCGGCACCACGGACATCAGCATCTTCTGCACCGGGTTCAGCCGCAGGGCCAGCAGGGGCGAGGACAGCACCAGCGCGTCCACCGCGTTCAGGGTGCGGGCCACGAAGCTCGCCGCCACCAGCCCGCCCATGCTGTGCCCCAGCAGCACCAGCGGCCGGCCGGGATGGCGCATGCGGGTGCTCTCCACCAGGTCGGACAGGTCGTCCAGCAGCCGGTTGGCGTGCGGCAGGCCGCCGCGCTGGCCGTCGGAGTCGCCGTGGCCGTACTGGTCGTAGCTGCGCACGGCGAAGCCCCAGGCGTTGAGCACCCGCGCCAGGGCGTCGTGGCGCCCCGCGTGCTCGCCGAGGCCGTGCACCACCAGCACCACGCCGCGCTGGCGCACGCCGTCGGGCAAGGGCCAGTCCTGCACCGCGAGGTTGTCGCCGTCGCTGGCGGTGTAGGTGGACAGGGTGGATTCGGCGCCGGCTTGGCTCATCGGGCGCTGATCATCGCCGAGCCTGAGCCGCTGTCAATGCCCAATTCGGCGGAAGGCGCCCCTTTCGCGTGAATCCTCGCGACAACCCCTAGGGCATGCGCGCCATCACTTCGGCCACGGCCGCGGTCAGCCGCTTCGCGTAGGGCACGTGCAGGAACTCGTTGGGCCCGTGCGCGTTGCTGCGCGGGCCCAGCACGCCGCAGACCATCATCTGCGCGCGCGGGAAGCCCTGGCTGAGCATGTTCATCAGCGGGATGGTGCCGCCCTGGCCGATGTATCCCACCGGGGCACCGAAGTGTGCAAGCGAGGCGGCATCCAGCGCCTGCTCGAACCAGGGCGTGGTGGGCGGCGCGTTCCAGCCGGAGGCGGCGCCGTTCGGCTCGAAGGTGACCTTCGCCTGGTAGGGGGCGTTGTCCTCCAGCAGGGCCTTCAGCTCCTGCACCGCCGCAGCCGCGTCCACCAGGGGCGGAAGGCGCAGCGACAGCTTGAAGGCGGTGTAGGGCCGCAGCACGTTGCCCGCGTCCTGCAGCGCCGGGAAACCCTCGGCGCCCACCACGGACAGCGTCGGCAGCCAGGTGCGGTTGACCAGGGCCTGCAGCGGGTCGGTCGTCGTGGGCAGGGCGCTCTGGCTGCTGCCGCCGCAGTCGGCGTGCGCCCAGGGGAAGCGCTTGTAGACCTCCTCGCCCAGGATGGCCGCGGTGGCCTTCGCCTGCGCCAGGCGGTCGGCCGGCACCTCGCAGTGGAAGCTGGCCGGCAGCAGGCGGCCGGTGGCGCTGTCCTCCAGGCGATCGAGCACCTGGCGCATGATGCGGAAGCTGGATGGCACCAGGCCCGAGGCGTCGCCCGAATGCACGCCCTCGGTGAGGATCTGCACCTTCAGCACGCCGCCGGCCAGGCCGCGCAGGGAGGTGGTGAGCCACAGCTGGTCGTAGTTGCCGGCGCCCGAGTCCAGGCAGATCACCAGGCCGACGTCGCCCAGGCGCGGGCGCAGGGCGTCGATGTAGGGCAGCAGGTCGTAGGAGCCGGACTCCTCGCAGGTCTCGATCAGGCCGACGATGCGCGGATGCGGCCGGCCCTGGGCCTTCAGCGCCTGGAGCGCGGCGATGCTTGCATACACCGCGTATCCATCGTCGGCGCCGCCGCGGCCGTAAAGCTTGCCGTCCTCGTACTTGGGGGTCCACGGGCCCAGGTCGCCGCGCCAGCCGGTGAACTCGGGCTGCTTGTCCAGGTGGCCGTACATGAGGATGGTCTGCGTGCTCCCCGAGGCTTCGGGAGCGGCAGTCGAGCTGCCGCGGGTGGCGGGCACCTCGAAGAACAGCACCGGCGTGCGGCCCTCCAGCCGGACGATCTCCAGCTTCAGGCCCTCGACCTTCTGCGCCTCCACCCAGGCGGCGGCATTGCGCAGCACGGTCTCGATGTAGCCGTGCTGCCGCCACTGCGGATCGAAGCCGGGCGACTTGGCGGGGATGGCGATGTAGTCGGTGAGCTGGCGCAGGATGTCGCCGTCCCACTGGCGCGTCACCTGGTCCAGCGCGCGGGCGCTGTCGAGGACGGTGGCGGGGAGTTCGCGGTGCAGGGGTGCGTTCATGGCTCGGTGAGGGGATGGGGGCCGATGACCGCACTTTACGCCCGGCGGCGGGGGACGGGCCACGGTCGGCGGCCATGACCCCGCGTCGGGCTAGTCCAGCCAGCGCAGCTGCCCCTGCCCGATCTCGCCGAGCCGGGCCTGCAGGCCCGCTGCCGCGTCCTCGTCCGCGCCGAATTCCATCTCCACCGCCTCCCCGTGCCGCACTTCGCCCAGCACGGCCCCGGCCTCCTGCAGCTGCCGGCGCACCGCGCCCTCCAGCGCGTAGGGGAAGCGGCAGGCGAGGTGCAGCGTGCGCCGCAGCGGCTTCTTTTCCGCCTGCAGCAGCGCCTGCGCCACGGCGTCGGTGTAGGCCCGCACCAGGCCACCCGCGCCCAGCTTCACGCCGCCGAAGTAGCGCACCACGGTCGCCAGCACGCCTTCGAGCTGCTGGTGCCGCAGCACCTCCAGCATGGGGCGGCCGGCCGTGCCGCCCGGCTCGCCGTCGTCGTTGGCGGCCGACTGCCCGCCGGCCAGCAGCGCCCAGCACACGTGGGCGGCGCCGGGGTGCTCCGCCCGCAGCCGCTCCACGACCGCCTGCGCCTCGGCGCGGCCGGCCACCGGCTGCACGCAGCCGAGGAAGCGGCTCTTCTTGATCACGAGCTCGCTGTGGACGGGATGCGCCAGGGTGAGGGCCATGGCGCGAGCCTAACCCAGCCCCCGCGGGCTCAGCCCGCCCGCCAGCGCCGCAGCCAGCCCAGGCCCTCGCTGGTGCCGCCCGGCTGGGCGCCGCGCGCGGGCCGGTATTCGCAGCCGACCCAGCCCTGCCAGCCGCAGGCGGCGCTCACCTCGTCGATCACCGAGAACAGGTAGGGGAAGTTCAGCTCGCCCAGGTCCGGCTCGTGCCGCTGCGGCACGCCGGCGATCTGGAAATGGCCGACCCGGCCGGTGGGCAGGTACTGGCGGATCTTCATCGCCACGTCGCCCTCGACGATCTGGCAGTGGTACAGGTCCATCTGCACCTGCACGTTGGGCTCACCGATCTCGGCCACCAGCTCGTGCGCGTGGTCCTGGCGGTTGAGGAAGAAGCCGGGGATGTCGCGCGTGTTGATCGGCTCCAGCAGCAGGTTCACCCCTTGCTTCGCCGCCTCGCGCGCGGCCCAGCGCAGGTTGGCGACATAGGTCGGGCGCAGCGCCACCCGGTCCTGGCCCGCCGGCACCAGCCCCGCCATCACGTGGACGCGCGAGCAGGCCAGCGCCTCGGCGTAGCGCAGGGCGGCGGCGAGGCCCTCGCGGAATTCGGCCTCGCGCCCCGGCAGGCAGGCCAGGCCGCGCTCGCCCGCGTTCCAGTCGCCCGGCGGCGCGTTGAACAGCACCTGCTGCAGGCCGTGCGCGCGCAGCCGCGCGGCCAGCTCGCGCGCGTCGTGCTCGTAGGGGAACAGGTATTCCACGGCCTCGAAGCCGTCGCGCGCGGCAGCCTCGAAGCGGTCGAGGAAGGCATGCTCCGGATAGAGCATGGACAGGTTGGCGGCGAAGCGCGGCATGGCGGAACCTTCAGCGCAGCGCCAGGCGCACGGCCTGCGGGTTCTCGGCGGCGTACTCGCGCACGATCGCCTCGAAGCTCGCGTCGCTGGCCAGCCCCAGGCCGCGGGCGCGGTCCCAGGCGATGTCGCCCGGCCAGCTGCGCACCAGCTTCTCGATGGCGGGGTCGGGCTGCCAGTCCAGCAGGGCGGCGGCCTGCGGGCCGGCCACCTGCTCCAGCGCGGCGGCCATCTCGCCGACCGTGGTGGCCAGCGAGGGCAGGTTGATCGCGGTGCGCGGCCCCCACTCGGCGTCGCTCGCCTGCGCCGCGCGCAGGAAGCCCTCGATGGTGCGGGTGGGCGAGGCCAGGGCCACCGGCGTGTCGGGGCCGACCGGCACCCGCGCGCGCTCGCCGGCCAGCGGCTCGCGGATCATGCCGCTGAAGAAGCCCGAGGCGGCGCCGTTGGGCCGGCCCGGCCGCACGGCCACGGTCATGGGCCGCACGCTGCGCCCGGCGATGAATCCCTTGCGCGTGTAGTCGGCCACCAGCTGCTCGCCGATGAACTTCTGGATGCCGTAGCTGCCCTGCGGCGTGGGCAGGGTGTCGTCGCCCACCCGGCCCAGTGCGGGCCGGCCCGGCTGCTGGCCGAAGACGGCAAGCGAGCTGGCGAACACGAACACCGGCGTGGTGCCCAGGGCGCGGCAGGCGTCCAGCAGGGCGCGCGTGGTGTCGAGGTTGCTGCGCATGCCCAGGTCGAAGTCGGCCTCGCATTCGGCGCTGACCGCGGCGGCCAGGTGGAACACGGCGTCGGTGCCGGCCGCGGGCAGGTCGCGCCGCGCCAGCAGTTCCAGCAGGTCGCCCTGCACGCTGCGCACGCGCGCATCGGCCAGCAGGTCCGCCGGCGCCGGGCCGCGGTCGGCCAGCACGACCTGCGTGATGGGCCGCGCGGGGGCTCCGCGCAGGGAGAGGGAGCCGGCCGCGAGCAGGGCGCGGGCCAGGCGGGCGCCGAGGAAGCCCGCGCCACCGGTGATCAGGATGTTCATGCGCCCAGCATAGCGCGCCGGGCGGCGGCCCGCGGCGTCAGCCCCGCTCGAACTTGAACACCGCGGTGCCCGCGGTGAGGTTGGGCAGGAAGCGCCGCACCCGGCCCTCCTGCAGGCCGAAGGCATCCAGGATCGCCAGGCGATTGCGCGTGGCCAGCACCTCGAAGTCCTTGAAGGTGCCCACGCGGATATTGGGCGTGTCGTACCACTGGTAGGGCAGGCGCTTGGTGACCGGCATGCGCCCGCGCAGGATCGACAGCCGGTTGGGCCAGTGGGCGAAGTTGGGGAAGGCCACGATGCCCGTGCGGCCCACCCGCGCGGTCTCGCGCAGCATGGTCTCGGCGTTGCGCAGGTGCTGCAGGGTGTCGATCTGCAGCACCACGTCGAAGCTGTCGTCGTCGAAGATCGACAGGCCCTGGTCCAGGTTCGCCTGGATCACGTTGACGCCGCGCTTGACGCAGGCCAGCACGTTCTCGTCGGCGAGCTCGATGCCGTAGCCGCTGCAGCCGCGCTCGCGCTGCAGGTGGTCCAGCAGGGCGCCGTCGCCGCAGCCCAGGTCCAGCACGCGCGCGCCCTCGGGCACCAGCTGGGCGATCGTCCGCAGGGTGGCGCGGTCGGTCATGGCCGCACCTCCGCGGGCGCCGATTCGGCCGCGATGCGCTCGAAGTAGGAACGCACCACGGCATGGTAGCGCGCATCCTCCAGCAGGAAGGCGTCGTGGCCGTGCGGCGCGTCGATCTCCGCGTAGCTCACGTCGCGCCGGTTGTGCAGCAGCGCCTTGACCATCTCGCGGCTGCGCAACGGCGAGAAGCGCCAGTCGGTGGTGAAGCTCACCAGCAGGAACTTCGCCGTCGCCGCGGCCAGCGCCTTGGCCAGGTCGCCGTCGTGCCGCCGCGCCGGGTCGAAGTAGTCCAGCGCGCGCGTGATCAGCAGGTAGGTGTTGGCGTCGAAGTACTCGCTGAACTTGTCGCCCTGGTAGCGCAGGTAGCTCTCGATCTGGAACTCGATGTCCTGCGTGGTGTAGCGAAGGTCGATCCCCTGGCGCAGCTGTCGGCCGAACTTCTCGTTCATCACGTCGTCCGACAGGTAGGTGATGTGCCCGATCATCCGGGCGATGCGCAGGCCCCGCTTCGGCACCACGCCGTGCTCGTAGAAGTGGCCCGCGTGGAAGTCGGGGTCGGTCACGATGGCGCGGCGCGCCACCTCGTTGAAGGCGATGTTCTCCGCCGTGAGGTTGGGCGCGCTGGCCACCACCACCGCGTGGCGCACGCGCTGCGGGTACTGCAGGGTCCAGGACAGCGCCTGCATGCCGCCCAGGCTGCCGCCCATGACGGCCGCCAGCTGCGTGATGCCCAGGCCGTCGAGCAGGCGCGCCTGGGCGTCGACCCAGTCCTCCACCGTCACCACCGGGAAGTCGGCCCCGTAGATGCGGCCGGTGTCCGGGTTCACGTGCATCGGGCCGGTGGAGCCGAAGCACGATCCCAGGTTGTTGACGCCGATGACGAAGAAGCGGTCGGTGTCCACCGGCTTGCCCGGCCCGATCATGCTGTCCCACCAGCCCTCGGACTTCTCCTGCCCCGCGTACACGCCGGCCACGTGGTGCGAGGCGTTGAGCGCGTGGCACACCAGCACCGCGTTGCTGCGGTCGGCGTTCAGCGTGCCGTAGGTCTCGTAGGCGAGCGAGTAGCCGCGGATCGATGTGCCGCTCTGCAGCGCGAGCGGCGCGTCGAAGGTCATGGACCGTGGCGTGGCGATGAGCGTCATGGCAAACAAAAAACCCGGTCCGCTGAAGCGGGCCGGGTCGGGCCAGTCTTTAGCGGCATTTATTGAGCGCCCGCAAGCGAGGCAAATCGGCGCTGTGCGGGCAAGTATAGCCAAGCCGCGCGCCGCCCGGCGCTCAAGCCTTCCACAGCGCCAGCACGCCCAGCACCAGGAACACGGCGGCCCCGATCGCATGCACCAGCCGGATCGGCACGCGGCGCGTGAGCCGGTCGCCGAACCACACCGCGGGCACGTCGGCCAGCAGCAGGCCCAGCGTGGTGCCGGCCACCACGCTGGCCCAGGCATGGAAGCGCGCGGCCAGCATCACGGTGGCGACCTGGGTCTTGTCGCCCATCTCGGCCAGGAAGAAGGCGAACACCGTGGTGAGGTAGACGCCGTAGCGCGGCGCGCCGTCGCCTTCGCCCTCGTCGACCTTGTCGGGGATCAGCATCCAGGCTGCCATGGCGATGAACGACCCGCCCAGCACCCAGCGCAGCAGCTCGGGGCCCAGCGCCTGGGTCACCCAGGCGCCCACCGCGCCGGCCAGGCCATGGTTGATCACGGTGGCGGTCACGATGCCCAGGGTGATGGGCCAGGGCTTGCGGAATTTCGCCGCCAGGATCAGGGCGAGCAGCTGCGTCTTGTCCCCGATCTCGGCGAGGGCGACGATGCCGGTGGAAATGAGGAAGGCTTCCATCGAAAAAGTGTAGCAGCTGAGCCACACGCACATCCTTGGCGCACTTCTTGCTTCTTTTTGGTGCGCAAGCCGGGCGGCCGGCCAAAACGCACCATAAACAAGCATTTCATCCAAAAGAGGTCTCATGGAAGCACTCAAACAGGGCACGGACGTCCTGTTCATCCTCCTGGGCGCCATCCTGGTCCTGGCGATGCACTCCGGCTTCGCCTTCCTGGAACTGGGCACCGTGCGCAAGAAGAACCAGGTCAATGCCCTGGTCAAGATCCTGGTCGACTTCTCGGTATCGACCGTCGCCTACTTCCTGGTCGGCTACACGGTCGCCTACGGCACGAGCTTCCTGGTCGGCGCCGACCAGCTGGCCGCGAAGAGCGGCTACGAGCTGGTGAAGTTCTTCTTCCTGCTCACCTTCGCCGCGGCCATCCCGGCGATCATCTCCGGCGGCATCGCCGAGCGCGCCCGCTTCGGCCCGCAGCTGATGGCCACCGCGGTGATCGTCGGCCTGGTCTACCCGCTGTTCGAGGGCGTGGCGTGGAACCACCGCTTCGGCATCCAGGACTGGATCCACTCGCTCACCGGCGCCGAGTTCCACGACTTCGCCGGCTCCATCGTGGTCCACGCGGTGGGCGGCTGGCTGGCGCTGCCGGCGGTGCTGCTGCTGGGGGCGCGCAGCAACCGCTACCGCAAGGACGGCGCGATGTCGGCGCACCCGCCGTCCAACATCCCGTTCCTGGCGCTGGGCGCCTGGGTGCTCACCGTGGGCTGGTTCGGCTTCAACGTGATGAGCGCCCAGACCATCGACAAGGTTTCGGGCCTGGTGGCGGTCAATTCGCTGATGGCCATGGTCGGTGGCACGCTGGCGGCCCTGCTTATGGGGCGCAACGACCCCGGCTTCGTGCACAACGGGCCGCTGGCGGGCCTGGTGGCGGTGTGCGCGGGCAGCGACCTGATGCACCCGCTGGGCGCGCTGGTCGTGGGCGCGGCCGCGGGCGTGATCTTCGTGTCCATGTTCACGCTCACGCAGAACCGCTGGAAGATCGACGACGTGCTGGGCGTGTGGCCCCTGCACGGGCTGTGCGGCCTGTGGGGCGGCATCGCCGCGGGCCTGTTCGGCAGCAAGGCGCTGGGCGGCCTGGGCGGGGTGAGCTTCTGGGCGCAGGCGATCGGCAGCCTGATGGGTGTGGCCTGGGCGCTGGCCGGCGGCTTCGCGGTCTACGGCCTGCTCAAGGCGACGGTCGGCATCCGTCTTTCGGCGGAACAGGAGTTCGAGGGCGCCGACCTGGCCATCCACAAGATCGGCTCCACGCCGGAGCGCGAAGCGACTTGGTGAGGCCGCGGGCCGGCCTTGGGGTCGGCCCCGACACCCCGATTCGAATTGGCGCGCATAATATCGGCCCAAGTGGGCCGGCATTGGCCCATGGATGTGCGGTGTTTGTTTGTCTCGCGTGGTCTAGATTGCGTCTTGCGGACTCCATCGCTTTTTGCGTCTTTTCCAGGAGTCCAGTGCATGGGCAGCAAACTCTACGTGGGGAACCTCCCCTATTCCTTCCGTGACGGCGACCTCGAGCAGGCCTTCAGCCAGTACGGCACCGTCACCAGCGCCAAGGTCATGATGGAGCGCGACACCGGCCGCTCCAAGGGCTTCGGCTTCGTCGAGATGGGCAGCCCCGCCGAGGCGCAGGCCGCCATCGACGGCCTGAACGGCCAGCAGCAAGGCGGCCGCGCGCTCGTCGTGAACGAGGCCCGCCCGATGGAGCCCCGCAGCGGTGGCGGCGGCTTCGGTGGCGGCGGCGGTGGCCGCGGCTTCGGCGGCGGCGGTGGCGGTGGTGGCCGCGGCTTCGGCGGCGGCGGTGGTGGCGGCTACGGCGGCGGCGGCCGCGACCGCTATTGAGCCTCCGGTGCGACCGGAACGAAGAAAAAGGGCCTACGGGCCCTTTTTTCATGCCGGCGTCACGCTGTGGCGCGGACCCCATTTTTGCGACGGCTTCGGGTCGGAACCCCTTGCAAGCGTGCCGAGTATCTGCTCCATAATGGAAAAGGCGTGGTCTGGCCTGACACGCGGGTATGGTGAACTGGTTTCGCTTCGCTTCGGTTGCAATGCGTTTTCGGGACTCCATCGCTCTTGGTATTTCATCGTTTATTCAGGAGTCCCTGTAGATGGGCAACAAACTGTACGTAGGCAACCTGCCCTACCAGGTGCGTGACAGCGACCTCGAGCAGGCGTTCAGCCAGTTCGGCCAGGTCACCAGCGCGAAGGTGATGATGGAACGCGAGACCGGCCGCTCCAAGGGCTTCGGGTTCGTCGAGATGGGCAGCGACGCCGAAGCGCAGGCAGCCATCAACGGCATGAACGGCCAGCCCATGGGCGGGCGCAGCATCGTGGTCAACGAGGCCCGGCCGATGGAGCAGCGTCCCCGCGGCTTCGGTGGTGGCGGTGGTGGCGGCGGCGGCGGCGGCGGTGGCCGCTCCGGCGGCGGTGGCTATGGCGGCGGTGGCGGCGGCGGCCAGGACGGCGGCTTCCGCAGCCCCTACGGCGCCGGTCCGCGCGGCGGCGGCCGCTCGGGTGGCGGTGGTGGCTACGGCGGCGGTGGCGGCGGCTACTGAAGCCGGGACTCCAGCACAAGGGCTCCTTCGGGAGCCTTTTTCTTTGCCTCAGCGCTCCCCGGCGCGATGCTTGCGCGGGCGGCCGGCCAGCGCGCGGTCGAACAGCGCGTCGGGCAGGGCGCGCAGCAGCCTGGCCACCACGCCCATCTGCCACGGGATCACCCGGTAGCTCACGCCCCGGTCGATGGCGCGGAACGCCGCCTCGGCGAAATCAGGCGGCTGCATCAGGAAGGGCATGCCGTAGCGGTTCTTGCGCGTGAGCGGCGTGTCGACGTAGCCCGGCGAGATCGTCACCACCTTCACGCCGGTGCCGCGCAGTTCGCCGCGCAAGCTCTCGCAGTAGCTGATCACCGCCGCCTTGCTGGCGCAGTAGGCCCCGTGCCCGGGCAGGCCGCGGATGCCGGCCACGCTGGCGATGCCCACCAGCCGGCCGCCGCCGCGCGCGCGCATGCCGGCCACGAAGGGATGGAAGGTCGCGGCCAGGCCGACGACGTTGGTGGCCAGGGTGCGGGCCATCACGTCCAGGTCCTCGCGCTGCTCGGTGTCCATGCCCACGCTGATGCCGGCATTGGCGATGACCACGTCCGGCAGCCCTTGCCGCGCGATGCAGGCGTGGCCGGCCGCGACGATGGCGTCCACGTCGGCGACGTCGGCGGCGTGGACCTGCCAGCGGTCGTCGGGGATGCCCCGCGCCCGTGCCCAGTCCGCCATCTCGGCGCCGCGCCGCGCCACCAGCGCCAGGCGGAAGCCGGCCTGGTGGTAGCGCCAGGCCAGCGCCTGGCCGATGCCGCTGGACGCGCCCGTGATGAAGGCCAGCGGCGCGCTCATTTCGCCGCCCCCGCACCCGGCCGAAGCACGCCGCGCACGTTGCCGCGCAGCTGCAGGACGCGGTCCAGGTTGTCGTAATTCATGCTGTCGCCCGTGAACCGGTCGTTGCCGCGGATCATCACCACCGGCCGGTCGGACTTCACCTTCTCGTCGTTGCCGTAGATGTCGAGGAACTCGCCGCGCAGCTCCAGCCGGGGCTGGTCCTTGGCCGCCGGCACCTCGCGCGTGACCACCGCATCGCCGATCAGCTGCACCTCGGAGCCGTCGGCGTTGCTGATCGCGTGCCGGGCGGTGGCCACGGTCAGCGCGCCCTGCTCGTTGTAGGAGCGCACGCGCGGGTTGTCGATCTCCAGCGTGTCCGTGTCGGGGTAGTGGCGCGCCTCGGTGCCCTGCAGCTCGCTCTTGAGCCGGCCGGCGCCGGTGAACGACTTGATGGAGAAGTTGCGCAGGAAGTAGTCGGCGTCGTGCCGCACCGGCCGGGCGCCGGGCTCCTGCGGCGCGCCCGGCGTGGTGCGCGCCAGCCAGTAGGTGCCCAGCGCCAGGATGCCCATCAGGATGACCGGCAGGTAGATCGTGATGCGGTCCCAGGCGCGGCGCCAGCCGCGCAGCGTGATCACCCGTAGGCCTCCAGCAGCTGCGCGTAGCGGCCCGAGGCCACCAGCAGCAGGTCGCAGAACTCGCGCGCCGCGCCGTGGCCGGCCGGCGCCTGCGTGACGTAACGGGCGCAGGCGCGCACCTCGGCGTGCGCATCGGGCGGCGCCGCCGCGATGGCGCAGCGGCGCAGCACCGGCAGGTCGGGCCAGTCGTCGCCCATGGCGGCCGCCTGCGCCCAGGTCAGGCCCAGCGCCGCCAGCGTCTTCTCCGCCGCCGGCCGCTTGTCCTCGGTGCCGTAGTGCACCTCCACCACGCCCAGGCTGTCCAGGCGCTTGCGCAGCGGCCGCGAGTCGCGCCCGGTGATCACCACCGGCGTGATGCCCGCGCGCTGCAGCAGCTTGATGCCCAGGCCGTCCTGCGTGTGGAAGCGCTTGAGCGTCTCGCCCTCGTCGGAGTAGAGGATCCCGCCGTCGGTCATGACGCCGTCGATGTCGAAGAAGGCCACCCGCACGCCCTGCGCGGCCAGCAGCAGTTCGGGCGGGAAGTTGCGCGCGGGCGGCCGGGCCACTAGATCACCTTGGCCCGCATCAGGTCGTTGCTGTTGACCGCGCCCACCAGCCGCCCCTCGGCGTCGACCACCAGCACGCTGGTGATGCGGTGCTGCTCCATCAGGCTGGCCGCCTCGGCGGCCAGCGCGTCGTCGCGGATGGTCCGGGGGCCCGGGTGCATGACGTCGCGGGCGCGCATGGGCCGCAGGTCCGCGCCCTTCTCGATCAGGCGGCGCAGGTCGCCGTCGGTGAAGATGCCGACCACGCGGCCGTCCGCGTCGACGACAGCCGAGGCGCCCAGGCCCTTGGCGCTCATCTCGCGCATCAGGTCGGTGAAGGAGGCGTCGGGCAGCACGCGCGGCACGGCGTCGCCGGTGCGCATCACGTCGCCCAGGTGGGTGAGCAGCTTGCGTCCCAGCGCGCCGCCGGGATGCGAGCGGGCGAAGTCCTCGGCCTTGAACCCGCGGGCGTCCAGCAGGGCGACGGCCAGCGCGTCGCCCAGCGCCAGCTGCGCCGTGGTGCTGGCGGTGGGCGCCAGGTTCAGCGGGCAGGCCTCCTTCTCCACGCCGCTGTCCAGCACGACGTCGGCGTGGCGCGCGAGGGTGGACTTCGGGTTGCCGGTCATGGCGACCAGCGGGGCGCCCAGGCGCTTGAGCACCGGCAGGATCACCGTGATCTCGTCGCTCTCGCCGCCGTTGGAGATGACCAGCACCAGGTCGATGCCCTTGATCATGCCCAGGTCGCCGTGGCTGGCCTCGGCCGGGTGCACGAACATCGCGGGCGTGCCCGTGGAGGCCAGAGTGGCGGCGATCTTGCGGCCCACGTGGCCGCTCTTGCCCATGCCCATCACGACCACGCGGCCGCGCAGGCGGAGCATCATCCCGACCGCCTCGGCGAAGCTCGCGCCGATGCGGTCCTTCAGCCCAAGGACGGCGGCCGCCTCGATATCGAAGGTTTCGCGCGCCAGGCGCAGCGCCCGCGCGCCGTCGACCGGGACGGGCGCGGCCGCGGACGGCGAGGATGCAGCAGTCATCCGGCGATTCTACGGCGCGGCCCCACCGGGCGCGGCCTGCGCGGGCGCTAGCATCGGGGGGCCATGACCTCGCTGGAGCTCACCCTGCTGTACCTGCTGGCCGCCGTGCTGGGCGTGGTGCTGTGCCGGTCGCTCAAGCTGCCGCCCATGCTCGGCTACCTGCTGGTGGGCGTGGTGATCGGCCCCAACGCGCTGGCCGTGGCCCAGGACTCCGAGGGCGTGCGCCACCTGGGCGAGTTCGGCGTGGTGTTCCTGATGTTCGTGATCGGCCTGGAGTTCAACCTGGCCAAGCTGCGCGCGATGCGCGCCCACGTGTTCGGGCTGGGCCTGTCGCAGGTGGTGCTGACCATGCTGCTGGTCACCGGGGGCAGCATGGCGCTGGCGGCCGTGCTGCCCGGGCGGTGGGGCCTGCACTGGCAGGCGGCGCTGGCCCTGTCCGGCGCGCTGGCCATGAGCTCCACCGCGATCGTGGTGAAGATGATGGCGGACCGGCTGGAGCTGGAGTCCGAGCACGGCCAGCGGGTGGTGGGCGTGCTGCTGTTCCAGGACCTGGCCGTGGTGCCGCTGCTGGTGGTGGTCCCCGCCCTGGGCAGCCCGCCGGAAGTGCTGCTGCGCGCGTTGGCGGTCGCGGCCCTGAAGGCCGCGGTGCTGATCGTCCTGCTGCTGGCCGGCGGCCAGCGGCTGATGCGCTGGTGGCTCACCCTGGTGGCGCGGCGCAAGAGCGACGAGCTGTTCGTGCTGAACCTGCTGCTGGTGACCCTGGGCCTGGCCTGGCTCACCGAGCTGGCCGGCCTGTCGCTGGCCCTGGGCGCCTTCATCGCGGGCATGCTCATCTCCGAGACTGAATACAAGCACCAGGTGGAGGCCGACATCCGGCCCTTCCACGACGTGCTCCTGGGCCTGTTCTTCATCACCGTCGGCATGTTGCTGGACTGGCGGCCGGTGGCCGCGCACTGGCCGCTGGTGCTGGTGCTGCTGACGCTGCCGGTGGCCTTCAAGCTGCTGCTGGTCACCGGCCTGGCCAGGCTGTACGGGGCGTCGGCCGGCGTCTCGCTGCGCACCGGCCTGTACCTGGCGCAGGCCGGCGAGTTCGGCTTCGTGCTGCTGGCGCTGGCGCGCGGCAACGGCCTGGTGCCGGAGCGGCTGCTCCACCCGATCCTGGCGAGCATGGTGATCTCCATGCTGGCCACGCCCTTCATCATCCAGTGGAGCAACCGCATCGTGATGAAGCTGGTGGCCAGCGAATGGCTGCTGCAGTCGCTGCAGATGACCACCATCGCGCGCAAGTCCATCAACGCCAACCGGCACGTGATCATCTGCGGCTACGGCCGCTGCGGCCAGAACCTGGCGCGCATGCTGGAGCAGGAGAGCATCCCCTACATGGCGCTGGACCTGGACCCGGACCGGGTGCGCCAGGCCGCCGCCGCCGGCGACTCGGTGGTGTTCGGCGACGCCGCGCGGCTGCAGGCGCTGATTGCCGCCGGCCTGGCCCGGGCCTCGGCGGTCGTGATCACCTACCTGGACGTGCCCAGCGCGCTGAAGGTGCTGGCCGCCGCGCGCTCGCATGCGCCGCAGGTGCCGGTGATCGTGCGCACCCAGGACGACCACGACCTGGAGAAGCTGCAGCAGGCCGGCGCCACCGAGGTGGTGCCCGAGACGCTGGAGAGCTCGCTGATGCTGGCCAGCCACGCGCTGGCGCTGGTGGGCGTGCCCATGCGGCGGGTGATCCGCCTGGTGCAGGGGCAGCGCGACGCCCGCTACAACCTGCTGCGCGGCTACTTCCACGGTGCCGACGACAGCACGGCGCAGGAGCTGGACCAGGAGCGCCTGCACACCGTGACGCTGCCCCTGGGCGCCGGCTCGCTGGGCCGCGCGCTCGGCCAGCTGCGGCTGGAGCGCGAGGGCGTGCGGGCGGTGAGCCTGCGCCGCGCCAGCGGGCACACTGTCGATCCCGCCGGCGACGCGGCGCTGGAGGATGGCGATACCCTCGTGCTTTCCGGCCGGCCCGAAGCGCTCGCGCGGGCCGAGGAACTCCTGCTCAAAGGCTG
Source organism: Burkholderiales bacterium (assembly GCA_028868995.1). Classification (GTDB taxonomy): domain Bacteria; phylum Pseudomonadota; class Gammaproteobacteria; order Burkholderiales; family Burkholderiaceae_C; genus Ramlibacter. The sequence goes on from JAGWTH010000001.1 coordinate 204,472, forward strand.
ACCCCATGCAAGACCAAGACGCCCCCGACGTCGGCGACTACCTGCGCCGCCACATCCGCACCGTGCCCGACTGGCCGGCGCCCGGCGTGCAGTTCCGCGACATCACGCCGCTGCTGCAGGACCCCAGGGTGTTCCGCGTGCTGATCGACGCTTTCGTGTACCGCTACATGGACCACCGGCCCGACGTGGTCGCGGGGCTGGACGCGCGCGGCTTCATCCTCGGCTCGGTGGTCGCCTACGAGCTGGGGGTGGGCTTCGTGCCGATCCGCAAGAAGGGCAAGCTGCCCTTCACCACGGTGGAGGAGACCTACGAGCTGGAATACGGCAGCGCCACGGTGGAACTGCACACCGACGCCGTGCGGCCGGGCCAGCGCGTGCTGCTGGTGGACGACCTGATCGCCACCGGCGGCACCATGATGGCCGGCAAGAAGCTGCTGGAGAAGCTGGGCGCGACGGTGATCGAAGGCTGCGCAATCGTGGACCTGCCGGAGCTGGGCGGATCGCAGCGGCTGCGCGAAGGGGGGCTGGAGGTGTTCACCTTCGTGGATTTCGCGGGGCACTGAGGGCGAGCCGGGGTTCGCCCGCGGCTCAGCTCAACGCGCCGTATTGCGTCCCGCTCAGGTGCTCGCGGACGTCGTCCTCGATCATCTCGGTGTCCTCGAAGCCGGTGGGCATCAGGGGCCTCATGGGCTCGCGGCCCTGGTTGGCCGCGGCCAGGGCCCGTTCGCCGCGGTCGCGCGGAGCCGGGGTCGGGACCTCCAGCGGCGCCGGCCGTGAACTCACCGGCGCCTGGGGTGCGGCGTGCAGGGGGTCGCCGACGACCACGTGTTCGTTGGAGCGCCAGTACACCGCCGACACCAGGATGTCGTAGCGTGCCTTGGCCATCTGGGCCACCATGGCCTCGATCTCGGCCAGGCGGTGGACGTCGCTCGTCGCGCCGTGGGCCAGGTCCACCATCACGATGAACTAGCGGCCGCGCGGGTCGACCGACAGCACCTTGAACTTGTAGCTGGAGGACAGCACGCCGGCGCGCACCATCGATTCGCGCACCACGGCGTACAGCAGCTCGCGCCGCTCCAGCCTTTCCTGCTTGCGGTTGGCCGGCTGCGCATGCCCGCCGTTGCCGTGGCGCGCCTGGTGGTAGGGCCGGGTCGATTCCAGCCGCGACAGGCCGGAACTGGGCAGCACGCTGTGCTGCTCCTGCTTCTTCCTGCCCGAGAACCAGTGGAACATCTTGGTCATCCTGTGCCGGTCTGTACGAACTTCAGTGTGACCCGGCTTTGTTACCTGCCTGTAAGCGTGCCGGGGTGGCGGACAGGCGGGAAGGCGGGCGGGACGAGCGGCAGGCCGCGCGTGGTCAGGTCACCGCGACGCGCTTCGGGCGGTTGGTCACGCGCTGCGACACCAGCGCGCCCAGGGCCATCGCCACCTCCAGCGCGATCTGCGGCTGGCGGTTGGTGAGCTCGGTGAAGCGGATCGGGCTGAGCGACCACAGCTTGCTGGGCGCGGTCGCCTGCACCGTCGCATGGCGCGGCGAGCGCGTGAAGAAGGCCCCTTCGCCGACGGCGGAGCCGGCCTCGACCACCGCAAGCCGCAGGCGCCCCTTGTCGTCCTCGTAGTGCACGGTGAGCTGGCCGGTCTCCACCAGGTACACGGTGCGGTCGCTGGCGTGCTGCTCGATCACCACCTGGCCCTGGCGCACGGCGAAGGGCTGCAGGTAGGTCCCGAACAGCTCCCACTGCCTGGGATTCAGCCCAGGATGGAACGCGTCCAGCGACTGGTTGTGGGCGGTGGCGTGGATCAGGCCGTGCACGTCGAAGTGCAGCCTGGTGGGCAGCGGGGCGTTCATGGGCGCGACGGTACTGTCGGGCCCCGGCGGGCACAAGCGCTGTTAGCGTTCCATTACACGAGATACCGGCGGCGGCCCGGGTGTAACGCCGCAGCGTGCGCCTACTTGCCGATGCAGAAGCGGCTGAAGATCACGCCCAGCAGGTCGTCGGCGCTGAACTCGCCGGTGATCTCCGCCAGCGCGTTCTGCGCGAGGCGCAGTTCCTCGGCGAGCAGGTCCAGGGCCTGCGCCTCGCGCGCGAGCAGGGCGGCGGCCTCCATCAGGTGGGCGTCGACCCGCCGCAGGGCCTGCAGGTGGCGCTCGCGGGCGATGAACACGCCCTCGGGCGCGGCCTGCCAGCCGGCGACCTCCAGCAGCCGGCGGCGCAGGGCGTCGAGGCCGGCGCCGGTCCTGGCGGAGAGGGTGATGGCGGTGGGGTTCGCTTCGCTCACCGCCACCCTAGGGTCCTGCCCGCAGGGTGGGGTGGGCGCCGCGGCCCGAACCCCACCATCCACCGCATCCGCCTTGTTCCACACCTCCACCACCGGCACGTCCCGCGGCAGCTTCGCCGCGATCGCCTCGTCGGCGGCGCGGTAGTCGGGTGCGGCCGCGCGCGTGAGGTCGTGCAGGAACAGCACCGCATCGGCCTTCTCGATCTGGCCCCAGGCGCGCTCGATGCCGATGCGCTCCACCTGGTCGGCGCCTTCGCGCAGGCCCGCGGTGTCCACCACGTGCAGCGGCACGCCCTCGATCTGGATGGTCTGGCGCACCACGTCGCGGGTGGTGCCGGGGATCGGCGTGACGATCGCCAGCTCCGCGCCGGCCAGGGCGTTGAGCAGCGAGCTCTTGCCGGCATTGGGCTGGCCGGCGATCACCACGTGCAGGCCCTCGCGCAGCAGCGCGCCCTGGTGCGCGCGCTGCATCACGCGTTCGACGTTGGCCTGCAGGCGTTCCAGCTGGCCCTGGGCGTCGGCCTTGCGCAGGAAGTCGATCTCCTCCTCCGGGAAGTCCAGCGTCGCCTCCACCAGCATGCGCAGGTCGATCAGCGCGTCGCGCAGCGCGTGCACCTCGCGCGAGAACTCGCCGGCCAGCGAGCGGGTGGCGCTGCGCGCCGCCGCCTCGGTGCTGGCGTCGATCAGGTCCGCGATCGCCTCGGCCTGGGCCAGGTCCAGCTTGCCGTTGAGGAAGGCGCGCCGGGTGAATTCGCCCGGCTCGGCCACCCGCAGGTTCATGCCCGCGCCGGCCTCCAGGCAGCGCGCCAGCAACAGCTGCAGCACCACCGGCCCGCCATGCGCCTGCAGCTCCAGCACGTCCTCGCCGGTGTAGGAGTGCGGCGCCGGGAAGCGGATCGCCAGGCCCTGGTCGATGGCGCTGCCGTCGGCCGCGCGCAACGGCAGGTAGACCGCCTGGCGCGGCGGCAGGTCGCGCGCGCACACCGCGTCGACGATCGGCTGCACGTCCTTGGCCGACACCCGCACGATGCCCACCGCGCCGCGGCCGGGGGCCGTGGCGATGGCGGCGATGGGCTGGTCGAGGCGGGCGAGCATGGGGGGATTCTGCGGCCAAAAGCGAAAGCGGCCCGCAGGCCGCTTTCGCTGGGGTCGGGGGGACGGCTTACTTCGTCCCGCCCGAGCTGCCGAACTTCGGCAGGTTGAACTGCGGGGGCACGCCCATGCGGGTGTTGATCAGCCATTGCTGGGCGATCGACAGCGTGTTGTTCGTGATCCAGTACAGCACCAGGCCGGCCGGGAAGAAGAAGAACATCACCGAGAACACCAGCGGCATGATCCACATCATCTTGGCCTGCACCGGGTCGGGCGGCACCGGGTTGAGCGCCGTCTGCAGCAGGCTGGTCAGCGTCATGATCGCCGGCAGGATGAAGTACGGGTCCTGCACCGACAGGTCCTTGATCCACAGGATCCAGGGCGCGCCGCGCATCTCCACCGAGGACAGCAGCACCCAGTACAGCGAGATGAACACCGGGATCTGGATCGCGATGGGCAGGCAGCCGCCCAGCGGGTTGACCTTCTCCTCCTTGTAGATGCGCATCATCTCCTGCTGCATCTGCTGCGGGTTGTCCTTCAGGCGCTCGCGCATGGCCATCACCTTGGGGTTGATGGCCTTCATCTTGGCCATGCTCTCGTAGCCCTTGGCCTGCAGCCAGTAGAAGGCCACCTTGATCGTCAGCACCAGGGCCATGATCGACCAGCCCCAGTTGCCGATGAAGCCGTGCAGGGTGGACAGCAGCCAGTACAGCGGCCGGGCGATGATGGCCAGCCGGCCGTAGTCCTTCACCAGCTCCAGGCCGGGGGCGATCGCCTCGAGCTTCTTTTCCTCCTCGGGGCCGGAGTAGAACTGGGACTGCACCGTGACGCTGGCGCCGGGCGCCACGCTCACCGGCGTGATCATGCCCACGGCGTACAGGTTGTCGGACACCTTGCGCACGAAGTTCTCGCGCTTGACGCCTTGCGGCAGGATCCAGGCGCTGGCGAAGTAGTGCTGCACCATGGCCACGTAGCCGGCGTCGGAGTTCTTGTCGATCTCCGCCTTGCCGTTCTCGATGTCCTTGAATTCCACCTTCTCGAACTTCTTCTCCGGCGTGTAGACCGCCGGGCCGGTGAAGGTGGAATAGAAGTGGGACTCGCCGGCGAGCTTGTTGCCGTCGCGCACGAGCTGCAGGTACAGCTGCGGATTCACGGTCGCGGTGGTCTCGTTGACGACCTGCTGCGCGACGGCGAAGTCGTAGGAGCCGCGCTTGAGCGTGTAGGTCTTCACCAGCTTCACGCCGCCCTGCACCGGCGATTCGAACTTCACCACCAGGTCCTTGGCGCCGTCCTTCAGCGAGGTGTCGCCGCTGAAGTTCATCACCGTCTTGTGGTTCGGGAAGTCCCCGCCGATCAGGCCGGTCTGCGCCAGGTACACGTGCTCGGCGTCCTGCTGCAGCACCACCATGGGCTCGCCGGGCTGGTCGCCGTGGTACTTCAGCAGCTCGGTGCGCACCACCGTGCCGCCTTCGGTGTCGAAGGTGACGCGCATCACGTCGGTGGTGACGGTCACCAGCTGGTGGGCCGGGGCGGGCGCGGCGCCGGAGGTGGCCTGGGCCGGCATGGCGCCCGGGGTGGCCGTCGCGGTGGCCGGCACGGCGCCGGGGCCGCCGGCCGCGCTCGCGCCGGCACTGGCGCCGGGGGCGGGGGCCTTGGCGGTGACGGCCGGCTTGCCCGTGGGGAAGAAGGTGGCGGGCCGGCCGTTGTAGACCTGCCATTGGTCCCAAAGCATCACCAGGGAGAAGCCGAAGATCACCCAGAGGATGGTGCGGCGGATGTCGGTCATGGAGATTTCTTCTGTTGTTGCGGCGAGGTGGTCCAGCGCGAGAACAGGCGGGGGGCCTGTTCGGGCACCGGATCATGCCCGCCCGCGCACCAGGGGTGGCAACGGGCGATGCGGGCGGCCGTGAGGTAGGTGCCCCAGGCGGCGCCGTGGCGCTCCAGGGCCTCGAGGGAGTAGGCGGAGCAGGTCGGGGTGAAGCGGCAGGACGAGCCGAGCCAGGGCGACAGCACGAGGCGGTAGCCCTTGACCAGGGTGATGAGCAGGCGGCGGATCATGTCGGCCCTTGGATCCCCGCCTTCGCGAACAGTTGCTGCAGTTCGCCGCGCACCACGGCCTTCAGCGCCTCGGACCAGGCGCTGGTGAAGTCCTTGCGGGCGAACTCGGACCGCAGCCGCACCACATGGGCGGCCGCGGGCAGGCGGGCTTCGAAGGCGGCGCTCACGGCATAGATCTGGCGCTTGATGCCGTTGCGGGTCACCGCGCGCCGCGCCCAGCGCTTGGGCACGACGGCGCCGATCCACGGCTGATCCTGCACGACAAACAGGGCCTGGCTCTTTGGCTCAGGCCCTGTGGGAGTGGAAGCCTCGAATGCTGCACGGTGCAGCACGAAGTGCGGCGTCCGGGAGACGGTGCCGCCTGCCATCGCTGCCTCGAACTGTGCCCGGGTCTTCAGCCGTTGCACGGCGGGCAAGCGCGCTCTACGCTGGCGCGACGACGCCGGCTCAGGCCGCCAGGCGCTTGCGGCCCTTGGCGCGGCGGGCGTTGATGACGGCGCGGCCGCCACGGGTCTTCATGCGGACCAGGAAGCCGTGGGTACGCGCGCGGCGCACTTTGGAGGGTTGGTAGGTGCGTTTCATGATGCTTCTCGGGAAAACCCGGCATTATCCCCAAAACGGCGGGCGCGGACAAGCAAGGGGCTTGTCAAGTCCCCCAGGATTGACCCCAAGGGCGGCCTCGGCCGCTTGTGTGGATAAGGTGTTTAGCACCTAGAATGCGCCGTTTCGCGCGACAAAACTAATCCACAGGAGCGACGGGGCACATGCACGAGGGGCAACAAGGCAGGCTGGCATCTTCTTCCAGCCTGGAAGCGGGCGACAGCCTCTGGCAGGCGTGCGTCGACCAGCTGGCGCAGGACCTCCCCGAACAGCAGTTCAACACCTGGATCAAGCCGCTCACGGCCCAGGTCTCCGACGATTTTTCCAAGGTCACCCTGTTCGTGGCCAACCGCTTCAAGCTCGACTGGGTGCGGGCCCAGTACGCGGGCCGCATCGCCGCCGTGCTGGAGAAGCTCTACGGCCAGCCGGTGCAGCTTGAGTTAGCCATCACTCCCCGGGACATAGGCGCCCGCACTTACTCGGCACCCGCCGTGGCGGCCAACGCCCCGGCCGCCGAGCCGGTCGAGGCGGAGGAAGATCCGGGCGCCGGCGCCTTCAAGACCCGGCTGAACACGGCCCTGACCTTCGACAGCCTGGTGGAGGGCACGGCCAACCGCATGGCCCGGGCCGCGGCCATGCACGTGGCCGGCACCCCCGGCCAGCTGTACAACCCCCTGTTCATCTACGGCGGCGTCGGCCTGGGGAAAACCCACCTGGTGCACGCCGTCGGCAACAAGCTGCTGGCCGACCGCCCGAACTCCAAGGTTCTCTACATCCATGCCGAGCAGTTCGTCTCGGATGTGGTCAAGGCCTACCAGCGCAAGACCTTCGACGAGTTCAAGGACAAGTACCACTCCCTGGACCTGCTGCTGATCGACGACGTCCAGTTCTTCGCCAACAAGGACCGCACCCAGGAGGAGTTCTTCAACGCCTTCGAGGCCCTGCTGGCCAAGAAAAGCCACATCGTGATGACCTCGGACACCTATCCCAAGGGCCTGACGGACATCCACGAGCGCCTGGTCTCCCGCTTCGACTCGGGCCTCACGGTCGCCATCGAGCCGCCCGAGCTGGAAATGCGCGTGGCCATCCTGATCAACAAGGCCCGGCAGGAAAACTCCGAAATGCCCGAGGAAGTCGCCTTCTTCGTGGCCAAGAACGTCCGCTCCAACGTCCGCGAGCTGGAGGGGGCCCTGCGCAAGATCCTGGCCTACAGCCGCTTCAACCAGAAGGAAATCTCCATCCAGCTGGCCCGGGAGGCCCTGCGCGACCTGCTGTCCATCCAGAACCGCCAGATCAGCGTGGAGAACATCCAGAAGACGGTGGCCGACTACTACAAGATCAAGGTCGCCGACATGTACAGCAAGAAGCGCCCGGCCTCGATCGCCCGGCCGCGCCAGATCGCCATGTACCTGGCCAAGGAGCTCACCCAGAAAAGCCTGCCCGAGATCGGCGAACTGTTCGGCGGCCGCGACCACACCACGGTGCTGCACGCCGTGCGCAAGATCTCCGGGGAGCGCCAGCAGCTGACCGAGCTGAACCAGCAGCTGCACGTGCTGGAGCAGACGCTGAAGGGGTGATTCCCGCCCCCCGGCCCCCGTCCGCCCTTCCGGCGGAGAGCGGTAAGTGCCTGTGAAATAAGCGAAAATACCCCCTTGGCCGCACCCCGCAACGACGCACACGAAAAGACACAGAGGAAGACATGATCGTCCTGAAGGCAACGCAAGAGAAACTGCTCTCCGTCCTCCAGTCGGTAGCGGGCATCGTGGAGAAGCGGCACACCCTGCCGATCCTGGCCAACGTGCTGGTGCGCAAGGCCGGCGGCAACATCCAGTTCACCACCAGCGACCTCGAGATCCAGATCCGCACGTCCACCGACATGGACGGCGACGCCGGCAGCTACACCACCACCGTGGGCGCGCGCAAGCTGATCGACATCCTGCGCACCATGCCCGGCGACCAGACGGTCAGCCTGGAGTCCAGCCAGAACAAGCTGATCCTCAAGGGCGGCAAGTCGCGCTTCACCCTGCAGACCCTGCCGGCGGAAGACTTCCCGCTGGTGCAGGAAGCCCCGAGCTTCGGCCCCAAGTTCTCCGTGCCGCAGAAGACGCTGAAGGACCTGCTGAACCAGGTGTCCTTCGCCATGGCGGTGCACGACATCCGCTACTACCTCAACGGCATCCTGTTCGTGGCCGAGGGCAAGACGCTTTCGCTGGTGGCCACCGACGGCCACCGCCTGGCCTTCGCCTCCGCCAACCTCGACGTCGAGGTGCCCCGCCAGGAAGTGATCCTGCCGCGCAAGACCGTGCTGGAGCTGCAGCGCCTGCTGTCCGACGCCGAGGGCGCCATCGAGCTGCAGTTCGCCAGCAACCAGGCGAAGTTCGCCTTCGGCGGCATGGAGTTCGTCACCAAGCTGGTCGAGGGCAAGTTCCCCGACTACAACCGCGTCATCCCCAAGAACCACAAGAACTCCGTCACGCTCGGCCGCGCGCCGCTGCTGGCCAGCCTGCAGCGCACCGCCATCCTGACCAGCGAGAAGTTCAAGGGCGTTCGCCTGAACCTCGAACCCGGCACGCTGCGCGTGGCCAGCAACAACGCCGAACAGGAAGAAGCCGTGGACGAGCTGGACATCGATTACGGTGGCGACGCCATCGAGATCGGTTTCAACGTCACCTACCTCATCGACGCCCTGGCCAACATGGGCCAGGACATGGTGAAGATGGAACTGGCCGACTCCAACAGCTCGGCGCTCATCACCATCCCGGAGAACGCGAGCTTCAAGTACGTGGTGATGCCGATGCGCATCTGACGCAGCGGCACGGACGCCCCATCGACGTCATCCCCGCGTGAGGAGCGCAAGCATACGTGGGGATCCAAGGCGTCCAAGAAACCAAGGCGGAAGCCTTGGATCCCCGCCTCCGCGGGGATGACGAGAAGAGAGCAAAGCAGGTTATGGCCCAAGACCACATCAATCCCCTCCCGCCCGAAGACAGCAACGGCCCGCCGGCCGTGCCACCGGCCGGCGCCGGGGACTACGGCGCCAGCAGCATCCAGATCCTCGAAGGCCTGGAGGCGGTGCGCAAGCGCCCGGGCATGTACATCGGCGACACCTCCGACGGCACCGGCCTGCACCACCTGGTGTTCGAGGTGGTCGACAACTCCATCGACGAGGCCCTGGCCGGCCACTGCGACGACATCGTGGTGACCATCCACACCGACAACTCGATCTCGGTGGTGGACAACGGCCGCGGCATCCCCACCGGCATCAAGTGGGACGACAAGCACGAGCCCAAGCGCAGCGCCACCGAGATCGCGCTGACCGAGCTGCACGCCGGCGGCAAGTTCAACCAGAACAGCTACAAGGTCTCCGGCGGCCTGCACGGCGTGGGCGTGAGCTGCGTGAACGCGCTGTCGAAGATGCTGCGCGTCACCGTGCGCCGCGACGGCAAGGTGCACACCCTGGAGTTCAGCAAGGGCTTCGTGGTGCAGAGCGGCGAGGTGCACGAGGAAGCCGACCCGCAGACCGGCGAGAAGGCGCTGATCCGCCCGATGCACATCCTGGGCGACACCGACAAGCGCGGCACCGAGGTGCACTTCCTGCCGGACACCGAGATCTTCCGCGAGAACAACGACTTCCACTACGAGATCCTGTCCAAGCGCCTGCGGGAACTGTCCTTCCTGAACAATGGCGTGCGCATCCGCCTGGTGGACGAGCGCACCGGCAAGGAAGACGACTTCGCCGGCGCCGGCGGCGTCAAGGGCTTCGTCGAGTACGTCAACAAGGGCAAGCAGGTCCTGCACCCCAACGCCTTCACCGCCACCGGCGAGAAGCAGAGCGACCAGGGCACCACCATCGGCGTCGAAGTGTCGATGCAGTGGAACAGCGGCTACAACGAGCAGGTCCTCTGCTTCACCAACAACATCCCGCAGCGCGACGGCGGCACCCACCTCACCGGCCTGCGCGCGGCGATGACGCGCGTGATCAACAAGTACATCGAGGACAACGAGCTGGCCAAGAAGGCCAAGGTGGAGATCTCGGGCGAGGACATGCGCGAGGGCCTCACCTGCGTGCTGAGCGTCAAGGTGCCTGAGCCCAAGTTCTCCAGCCAGACCAAGGACAAGCTGGTCTCCAGCGAGGTGCGCGGCCCGGTGGAGGACATCGTCGCCACCAAGCTGGGCGAGTACCTGGAAGAGCGCCCCAACGACGCCAAGATCATCGTCGGCAAGATCGTCGAGGCCGCGCGCGCCCGCGAGGCCGCCCGCAAGGCCCGCGAGATGACCCGCCGCAAGGGCGTGCTCGACGGCATGGGCCTGCCCGGCAAGCTGGCTGACTGCCAGGAAAAGGACCCGGCGCTCTGCGAGATCTACATCGTGGAGGGCGACTCCGCCGGCGGCAGCGCCAAGCAGGGCCGCGACCGGAAGTTCCAGGCCATCCTGCCGCTGCGCGGCAAGATCCTGAACGTGGAGAAGGCGCGCTACGAGAAGCTGCTCACGTCCAATGAGATCGTCACGCTGATCACCGCGCTGGGCACCGGCATCGGCAAGGCCGCGGTGGAAAGCGGCAAGAGCGGCGCCGACGACTTCGACGTGGCCAAGCTGCGCTACCACCGCATCATCATCATGACCGACGCCGACGTCGACGGCGCCCACATCCGCACCCTGCTGCTCACCTTCTTCTACCGCCAGATGCCCGAGCTGGTGGAGCGCGGCCACATCTACATCGCGCAGCCGCCGCTGTACAAGGTCAAGAGCGGCAAGGAGGAGCTGTACCTCAAGGACGGCCACGAGCTCGATGGGTACCTGCTGCGCATCGCCCTGGCGGGTGCGAAGGTGGAAACGGGCGGCGCCGCCAACCGCGTGCTGGAAGGCGACACCCTGGCCGAACTCGCGCGCAAGCACCAGGTGGCCGAAAGCGTGATCGCCCGCCTCTCGGGCTTCATGGACGCCGAGGCCCTGCGCGCCATCGCCGACGGCGTGGCCCTGAACCTCGACACGGTGGCCGACGCCGAGAAGAGCGCGGTGGCCCTGCAGGCCAAGCTGCAGGAGATCGACCGCGCCACCAACGCCGCCCCGGCCGAAGTGGCAGGCGAGTTCGACGCCCGCAGCGACAAGCCCATCCTGCGCATCAGCCGCCGCCACCACGGCAACATCAAGAGCAGCGTGATCACCCAGGACTTCGTCCACGGCGCCGACTACAAGGCCCTGGCCGAGGCCGCCGACACCTTCCGCGGCCTGCTGGGTGAGGGCGCGGCCGTCAAGCGCGGCGAGGGCGACAAGGCCAAGGAGGAGCGCGTGGGCGACTTCCGCACGGCCATGAAGTGGCTGATCGCCGAGGCCGAGCGCACCACCTCGCGCCAGCGCTACAAGGGCCTGGGCGAGATGAACCCCGAGCAGCTGTGGGAGACCACCATGGATCCCAACGTGCGGCGCCTGCTGCGCGTGCAGATCGAGGACGCGATCGAGGCGGACAAGGTGTTCACGATGCTGATGGGCGACGAGGTGGAGCCGCGGCGCGACTTCATCGAGACCAACGCCTTGCGCGCGGCGAACATCGACGTGTGAGCTTGTCGGTTCTCACTTGAACTGCTACTTTTCTCAGTAACTGCGACTGCCGTAGCGGTTGTCTCGAAGCCACTACGCCAAATGCAACTAAGGCACGGACTCCCATGCCTTTCGGGAAGTCCGTTGAAGGTCGGCAGTTCGACGTCCAATCGGGCCTCTTGGAAGGCCCGGGGCGCGCCTCCATCGAGCCTGGGACGGACACCAGTGCGACGACTAGTTTGGCTCCGGTAGCCAAGACGCATATACTGTTTTTATTAACAGTATCCGACTCTTCACCGATCTGGTGACGCTCACCAGTTCAGCGCCCTTGGGCGCTAAACTGACACTATGGCACGCGCTCAAAAAAATTCCGGAGGCAGCACGCCCGCCCACTTTTCGGGCCACGAAACGTTCCCTCTTCGTCAGATGTGGCTAAAAAAGGCCTTCGAACAGACACTCGCCGGCGGCTTGATCAAGAAATCCACCTTTACAGACGACTCGGCAATCGCTGAATTCGGCGTCGGCAAGAACATGGTGGCCTCTATCCGACATTGGGCACTAGCGTGCGGGATCATGTTCGAAGACGGCGAAGGATTCCGTGTCGGCAGCCTAGCTACGGAAATCCTGCAGGATGGGGGGCTCGACCCATACGCCGAGAGCCCCACAACCGCTTGGCTCGCGCATTGGCAACTTGCCGGCCGCTGCTATCGCTCAACCACTTGGTATTGGCTGTTTAACCATGTGACGGCGCCAACTTTCACTCGGCAAGAACTCGAAGAGCCATTGGCCCGATTCGCCCGCGAACTCGACCCCAAGCATCGTCTATCAACCTCGACGCTTTCGCGAGACTTGGAGACATGCCTGCGCAGTTACGCTCCAAGGACGGCAGGCTGCTCTCCCGAAGACTTTGCTGAGCCTCTCCTTGGAGAGCTTGGATTGCTGCAAGAAGTTCACAAAGGCCAATACGCATTTCGTCGAGGTCCCAAGGCATCGCTTCATAACGGGGCTTTTGCCTATGCCCTAGTTGACTTTTGGGATCGAACGGCTGAAGGCCAAAGCGCTCTAGCGTTTGAAGCTGTCGCCTATGCGGAGGGCTCGCCGGGGCGGGTGTTCAAGCTAGATGAAGAGTCGATAGCTCAACGGCTGATCTCTTTGACCGACTTCAGCCGCGGGAAGCTCGCGTGGACAGATTCTGCGGGCTTGCGCCAAGTCCACCGTAAATCCCTCTCTAAAGAAGACAAAAGAGAAATGATCAGGCGCGCCTATGACTGAGGTAAGGGAACAGACACTATCGGACCTTGTCCAAATCTCGCGCCAATATCAAAGGTCTATTCGGATCGACGCGGACATTGGCCGAGCAGACGCATTAGACGGCTACATTTTCCATTCGACCGCCTCTTCGGTCATCGACGGAATGTGCCGGCAAATCGCAGGAACCAATCAGCGCAGCTTCACCTGGACCGGTCCATTCGGAGGCGGTAAGTCCTCTCTAGCAGTTGCCCTGGCAAGCGCCCTCCACCCCGACAAGGCCCTGCGAGCCAAAGCTCGCTCCGCCCTAAAGCTCGAAGCCAAAGGTGGGTTCGACAAAGCCTTTCCTGTCCGCGCAGGATGGCTTTTGGTTCCGGTTGTCGGGCGTAGAGCAAGCGTTGTCTCTGAGCTGGGCGCAGCCATCCGTAAAGCGCAAGGCAAAGGCTTCGATGGCCGCAACAAGCCTAGCGTCTTGAATGTCTTGGGAATCCAGTGGTGACTCGCGAGGACAGCTATGGCATGGCTTACAGCTTTGTGTCGAGGTCGATCCTGATCTGAGAAAGCAGCTCCAGCGAAGGATCCTCAAGCCGATTCGGACTCGTGTGGGCCACCAAGGCGAGATCCCTTGCTCGCATCAATTCCGAAATCTCCGGCAGGCACAGATGGACCGTCGAATCGATCACCGTGTCGATCTCAGGGTATCCGGTGTCAAGCCTCATCGATGCGAGCAACTCCAGCGTGAGCCCAGCGCTGAGCATCAGGTCTCCCGTCACCCAGCTATTGACGGTGAACAGCGAAATGGGAACGCCCTTGGCGTCGAAGCTGATGGCCAGAAGGTGCCGGCTGCCCGCGGTAGCCTGCGGCAGTCCGCAGAGCTGCGAGAACTCCCTCTCTGCGCGCGATCGCAAACGTCTGCTCCATAAAGGCCGGCGAGCGAACAGGTGCACGTGGCCATGCTCCACGGCGTCCGCACGATCCTCGGGGCTGTGCGAGTGGTAGAACCACTGGTAGCCGCCCGCAGTATCGAGCGCGTCATCCTGCGGGTAGTGCTCCCATTGCCTGGGGGCCTGCCCCTTGAGGAGATCCCCGAACAAATGGGCGCCTCGCTGCGCGAGCCCCGCATAGGCTGACAGCAGGCGCGGGCCGGCGCAGGACCCCGGGAAGGGGTCCTTGACGAGACGCCGGCCCTTGGACACCCGCCTTAGCTCTTGGGGGCGCACTTGGCGCCGCATTTCGGAGCGCATTTCGGGGCGCACTTCGAAGCGGACTTGGCCGCGCACTTCTTCGCGCCGCACTTGGCGGCAGCTTTCTTGGGCGCGCACTTGGTCATACCCGCTTTGGGGGCGCACTTGGCGCCTTCCTTCATTTCCTCTGCGGCGGCCGGCAGGGCCAGCGTGGCGGCGGTGAGGGCCGCCAGGGAGGCCATTTTCAGGCTTGTCTTCATGTTCATTCCTTGGGTTGATGGGTCAGCGAGGACGATCCTCGGCAGCTAAGAGGCGGCGAACAGGCAATCGGATTCGCGGAGGCAGAAAAATATTTCAGGCTGCACCTGAAAAGGGGGTGGCACCGTGCAGACAAGCTCAGCGCCCCAGGCTGACTCCTGAAGTCAGAAAAAAATTTCGCGCAGCGCGAATCGTTTTGGGTTCCTGGCGCCTCTTACCCGGGAATCATCAAGGAGCCCCCATGGTCAAGCTTGCGCCTGCTGCCGTTTTCGCCGTGTTCACTGCCTTGGTCAGCGCCGCGGCGCACGCGGGCGCAGACCCCGGCGCACAGATCACGCGCCCGCCCGGCTACAAGCCCATGGCTGGCGACGTCGCACTGGGCGAGAAGCTTTTCAACGACACCAAGCTGTCGACGAACGGCATGAGTTGCGCGAGCTGCCACGCCAATCATGGCGCGTTCCAGGCCAGCTTCGCCAAGCCCTACCCGCACACCGTCGCCATGGCGCGTGATCAGCTGGGCCGCAAGACCGTCTACCTCGATGAGATGGTGCAAGGCTGCATGGTCATGCCCATGGCCGCCAAGCCCCTTCCCTGGGATTCCAAGGAGCTGGCAGCCCTCACGACCTACACAGCCACGCTGCAAAAGACATTCAAACCTGCCCGCTAACCTACCCAGGAAATTCCCATGAAGCTCGCCAAAGCCGCCGCCCTGCTCACACTGTCCACCATCGCCTCGATCGCAGGGGCGGGGCAAATCAAGCCCTACAGCCAAAGCGAATTCGACCGGCTCACCCATGACGGCAAGCCCGTCGTGGTCGACGTCAGTGCCACCTGGTGCCCCACCTGCAAGGCGCAGAAGCCCATCGTGGAGAGCCTCATGAAACAGGCCGCCTACAAGGACGTGACGGTGCTCTCGGTTGACTTCGACTCGGCCAAGCCCACGCTGCGCAGGTTCAAGGTGGCCATGCAGAGCACGCTGGTCGCCTTCAAGGGCGCGAAGGAAGTGGGCCGCTCGACCGGCGACACCACCCCGGAAGGCCTCGAAGCGCTGATCAAGAAGACGGTCCAGTGATGGAGTTTGGCCTCGGCTCCTACGGTTTCGGCTTCCTTGCGGGGGTTCTCTCAACGCTCTCGCCTTGCGTCTTGCCCATCATCCCCATCCTGCTGGGAACGGCGACCAACGCGCACCCGCGCGCGCCGCTGGCGCTGGCGGGCGGGCTGGCCCTGTCCTATGCCGTCATCGGATCGAGCCTAGCGTGGGCGGGCTCTGCTCTCAACATCGACACGGGCATCTTCCGCGGCGTGGGCGCGGTGATCCTCGGACTGCTGGGCCTCGTGCTGATTTCAGGCGCCCTACAGCAGCGCTTTGCCATGGCCACCGCCGGCATCGGCGACGCCGGGCACAACTTCATCTCCCGAATGAACCTCGACGGGCTCAAGGGCCAATTCGCCATCGGCCTCGCACTTGGGGTGGTGTGGAGCCCATGCGTCGGGCCGACACTGGGCGCTGCCGTGGTGCTTGCAAGCCAGGGCTCACATCTGCCCCAGGTGGCGCTGCTGATGGGTGTGTTTGGCCTGGGCGCCGCCCTGCCCGTCGTGGCGCTGGCCTACGTCGGGCGCGGGGCCATGGCGCGCGCCCGCGGAACGCTCATGAAGGCTGGCAGGGCGGGCAAGAGCGCGATGGGTGTCATCATGATTGCGCTGGCCGTGATGATCCTGTCTGGCGCGGACAAGCCCATGGAGACCTGGCTGGTAGATCATTCTCCAGCCTGGCTCACGCAACTGACGACTCGATATTGATCTTAGTTCTGAAGGACTTTCATGGCAATCAAAGCATTGACTTTTGACACAGGAGGAACCGTCCTGGATTGGCATTCGGGCATACGCGACGCGCTGGCTGCGACGGGCCGCGCGCATGGCGTCGAACGGGACTGGGGCGCGCTGGCCAACCAGCATCGGCGTCTCACGATGAAAGGCATCGTTGGCCAGGTCCAGCCTGCCTTCAACATGGACGATGTTCATGTCCGCGCGCTGGATGAGCTGCTCGAGGCTCAGGGGCTGGTCATGTTCTCGCCAGGCGAGCGGCGCCAGATCGCGACCGCCTGGCACCGGGTTTCGACCTGGCCTGATTTCGCCGCGCCCTTGAGCGAAATTCGCGCCATTCTTCCCGCCATCTCCTTCACCATGCTCCCGCTTTCCCTGGTGATGGATGTCTCGCGACTCAACGGAATTACATGGGACGCCGTCATCTCCTGCGAAGCCATCGGCTACTACAAACCCGACCCCAGGGCTTACCAGCAGGCAGCCAAGTGGCTCGCCTTGGATCCTTCCGAGATCCTGATGGTGGCTTGCCACAACTTCGACCTCAACGCCGCCAGGGCCTGCGGCTTCAAGACCGCCTTTGTCCGTAGGCCCCGGGAGTGGGGTTGCGAGCCGCCGCCGGACCCGACGCCGAATCCCGCGTGCGACCACGTCTTCGACACGTTCGACGAACTCGCCCTCGCTGTTAGGGACTTGGCTCCTGCGGCGGGCGCCAAGTCTTCTTGACAAGTGCTCGCATCGCCAGTCTGCTGAATCCGAAACCACCATCCAAAGGAAGAACCATGAAATCCGCGTTCCCCCGCTCCTCCACCGTTTTCGGTGCCGCTTTTGGAGTGGCGACCCTGCTGTTCGGCTCCGCGGCGATGGCCGACCCTGTAAGCGTAAAGGCCACCATGGTCCCCAAGGAACAGATCAAGCTCGACTTCAAGGATGGCTCGGGGCACTTCGTCCTGATGGTCCGCCGCGAAGGAATGGCCGCCGGCGCCGGACTGCTGGACGGCGCCCAGATCGTCGAATACGGCCGCCACGACATCGTCCCGGGCGTTGCCGGCGACCCCAGCGGCTACCTGGTGGCCACCAAGGGCGAAGGCAACATCGCCTACATCAAGTGGACCGTGCGGGCCGTGTTCATGCCTGGCAAAGACGGCAAGCCCGAGATCCACGACAACGGCTTCTGGGAAGTCGTCTCGGGCACGGGCTCGTTCAAGGGCCTCAAGGGCGCCGGCACCCTCCACATCAAGTCTGCAAACCCCACCGACCGCATCTTCATCCTGGATGGCGAAATGGCTGCCCAAGCAAACTGAGCGCTCGACGGCGTGGGGGAACACCTCCGAGCCGTCTCAAAGCCATGAACGATCTGCTGCGCGCCGCGCTCAGCAAGAAGATAGCAAGGAGCGCTCTTCGCATCTCGCTCGTGGTAGGCACAGTCCTGAACCTTGCGAACCAGGGCGGCGCGATCTTTGGCAGCGGCGAGTTCTCTTGGCTGCACGGCTTCCTGAACTACCTGGTTCCCTATTGCGTCGCCGGCTACAGCGCGGCAAGGCATGAAGTTGCCAGCCGCCACGGGGAGCCGCGACCATGAGCGACCCACTGGATAGGCTCCTTTCGCAGTTTTCGCTTCGCGCAGGCGTCTTCTACACCGGCAACATTTGCGGCCTGCACGACTTCGAGCGCGACGAGCAGCGAGGTCACCTGCATGTGATCCTGCGCGGCCCGGTGGCGCTTGTGAACGCTGGCAAGCCGGATTTCCTGGTCGAGAAGCCTTCGCTCATTTACCTGCCGCGGCCCGAGCACCATCGCCTGACTGCCAGCGAGCGTGAGGGAGCGGACGTGGTCTGCGCCACGATCCTCACTGGCGCGGGGGGGCGCAACCCCATCTCCGACGCGCTTCCAGACACGGTGCTCATTGAGTTGGACGAATGCCCTGGTCTTGGCCCCATCCTCGACCTGATGTTTGCCGAAGCCTTCGACGCGCGCAGCGGGCGCCAAGCCGTGCTCGATCGGCTCTGCGAGGTGCTGATGGTTCGGATGCTGCGCCACGCCCAGGAGCGCGGCCAGGTGTCAGGCGGAGCCCTCGCCGGCCTGGCGGATGCCAAACTGTCCAAGGCCCTGGACGCCATCCACGAAGACCCTGCGCGCCCGTGGGACCTCGCGGCTCTTGCTAAGTGCGCCGGTATGTCGCGCGCCAGGTTCGCCGAGCATTTCCGCGCCATCACGGGCGGCACGGCGGCCGACTACCTTGTCTCGTGGCGGCTCATGCTCGCGCAGCGCCTGCTCGCCAAAGGTGTCCCCGCGAAGGCTGCGGCCTTGAATGTCGGCTACGGCAGTTCCAGCGCGCTACACCGGGCGTTCCTTCGCAAGTTCGGTAAATCGCCCTCAGATTGGCTGAAAGACCGATCGCTCGAGAGCTGACTGCCCCTCCTGCGGCCCACGGGCCATCGCCGGGAACGGGCGGGCACCCAATTGAGACGCTCAGTCAACTTCGTTGACCTTCAGGATCCTACGATGGGATCGAGTCCATCGCGGATCGTATGCGATGGCCCCTTAACCATCCGAAGGAGAATCCTGTGGCCTATCTCAAGACCTTGTCCGCCGTCGACCATGCCAGCGCGCAAGGCACGCAAAAGGAAATGCTCGACACCGCCCTCAAACAGGTCGGCTTCATCCCGAACATGTATGCGAACATGGTCAACGCGCCAGCCGTCCTCGGAATCTACCTGAGCGGCTACGCCAAGTTCCGGGGCGAGTCGGGTTTCACGCCTGCCGAACAGGAAGCTGTGTTCCTGGCTGTGAGCATGGCCAACGGCTGCACCTACTGCGCGGCGGCGCACAGCATGATCGCCGACAAGGTGTCTGGCGTCCCAGGGCCGGTTCTGGAGGCAATCCGACAAGGCCGGCCGCTGCCCGACGCAAAGCTCGCCGCCCTCTTCGAGTTGACGCAAGACCTGGTCCGCAACAACGGCAAGCCGACGCCGGCCAAGCTCGATGCTTACCTGCAGGCGGGCTACTCCGAGCAGAGCATCCTCTACATCGTCCTCGCCATCGCGGTGAAAGTCCTGAGCAACTACTCCAACCACGCCTTTGGCACGCAAGTCGACGAGCGCTTCGCCGCGTATAAGCTTGCCTGAACGCAGTGTTTCGAAACCCGCCCCTTGCGAATCGGGGCGGGCGGTGAAATAAATGGTCTAGCCGCGAACCGTTTTGACGCGTCGCCTCCTCTTAGCTGGCGAGGACGGTCCTCGATCAAACTATCCAAGGAGTTCGCTATGTTCTACGTCAAAAACGTCCCCTCGTGGGAGCGCATTCTTCGCCTCGTCATGGGCGCGATGGCCCTGGGCTTCGCGGCCATGAGCTGGGGCTCCCCCTGGGCCATGGGCGCCGGCATCATGGGCGCGATGCTGGCCATGACCGGCCTGGTGGGCTTCTGCCCGATGTGCGCCATGGTCGGGCGCAAACTCGACAAGGGGGATTGAGCATGGCGGCGGCGGACCATTCCAACCTCGTGCTGGCCGCCCAGACGGGCGACTCCGCGGCGATCGGCCAGTTGCTGGCGGTTTGCCAGGCCGACGCCAGGCGCTACGCCCACAGGCACTGCCACGCGAGCGACGTCGACGACGCCGTGCAGGAGTCGCTTCTGACGATTTCGCGCAGGGTCAAGGGCCTGAAAGCCGCCGCCGCCTTCTCATCCTGGCTGTTCATCGTCATCAAGCGCGAATGCCGCAAGCTTGAGCGGATGATGTTCAGGCACGAGCCACTCGACGAGGACATCGCCGAAGAGCGGCTCGCCTGCTGCTCGGACGCGGCCCTGCGGATCGACTTGGCCCACGCCCTTGAATCGCTTCCGGCCCATTACCTCGAAGTCATCCTGCTGCGCGACTTCGAGGAGCTCACCATCGCTGAGATCGCCGAGCGCTTGGACGAGAACGCTCCCGCGATCAAGAGCCGCCTGCACCGCGCGCGCGAGCTCGTACGCGAGTATTTGCTCGGTGGCGAGGCCGTCCCGGGCGCGGCCTCCAAAGCCAGCAAGGAGCCGCGGACATGACTTGGGCGCCCATCGCAATCTTCGCTGTCATCGCGCTCTTCGCCGCGACGCAAGGATTCATGTGGGTTCGAGCCAAGCGAAGCGTCGGGCAAGCCGCGCCGGACACTTCATCAGTCGACGGATCCGCCGCGGGAGACCCGAGGCGGGTGTATTGCTTCCATTCCGCCCACAGCGGCCCGTGTCGGGCGATCAAGCCTCTGGTTGAGAGGCTTCGGCAGACCCACCGCAACCTGATCCCCGTCGACATCGCAGAGCAGATCGAGCTGGCGCGGAAATTTCCAGTGGCGGGAACGCCAAGCTTCGTGCTCGTCGAGAACGGCTCGGTTCGAGAGGTGCTGCTCGGCGGCCAAAGCAAGCGCAAGCTTGTGGCCCCGCTCGAAGGCGAGATCGGGACGCCCTGACGTGAACGCTGCCGTCCAAACCAAGTCAGTTTTGACCTGCCCAAGGTGCGGGCATCGGGCAGAACTTGAGATGCCGACCGACGCCTGCCAGTTCTTCCACGAATGCGAAGCGTGCCACGCCGTGCTTCGGCCACTCGCTGGCGACTGCTGTGTGTTCTGCAGCTACGGCACGGTCAAATGCCCCCCGATGCAGGGCAACGACCCAGCATCGGCCGGGGCTTGCTGCGGCTAAATCGAAAAAGCCCGTAGGTCGGCGACGCTCGGCTTACATCCAAGAAAACCGCTGAGACTCCAAATCCGGGCTGGCTAGATTTACATTCGCACATTCGTTAGAACGTGCCCATGAACAGACGCCAGCTCAAAGATCTTCTTTTCGAGCAGGTCGCCCGCCTGGGATGTGCGACCTCGAGCCCCAAGCGCTGGGGCTGCTTGAGCTGCTGGCTCAAGGCGAGAAGTCGGTCGAAGAATTGGCAGACGAGCTGTCCATCCCCGTCAAGCTGGCAAGCTCGCGCCTTAAGGTCCTGCGGGAGGCGCACATGGTCTCCGTCCGCAAGGATGGTAAGTTTGTCCTCTACAGCCTCGCCGGAGCCGACGTCGCTTCGCCTTGGGTCGCCATGCGCGAGGTGGCGCAGGAGCACCTCCTGGAGCTGCGCGTCGCCCTCGAAGGGTTCGCCGCAGGCCCCGGCGCCTTGAACGGACGCAGCCGCAAGCGGTTGATGGAGCAGGCCTGGCGCGGCGAAGTCGTCGTGATCGACGTGCGCCTGCGCGTGGAGTTCGACCGCGCCTACCTGCCCTTCGCCAGGTCCATGCCCCTCGACGAAGTCGCCGCGCGCACCTTTGCGCTTCCCGACGGCGCCGAGGTCGTCGGCGATTGCCGTGGCCCCTTCTGCACGTTCGCGGACGAAGCCGTCGCGCTGCTCAAGGCCAACGGGCGTGACGCCCGCAAGCTCTCCGATGGAGTCGCGGTATGGCGCCGAGCGGGAAGCATGCGGGAGCGCGCATCGCTTGCTTGATCGACACGCCAGTGGAGGAACCGGCTTCATGCCGGGTTTGCGGGCGCACAAGGCTTGGCCAGAACCGGCGACAAAGGCCGCTTGGGTGGCTGACCGGCGGGAGGCCCGCTGCGGGCGCTTATCTTGATTTGTACGGACAAATGGCGTACACTAAAACTGTAGCCGTAAACCCATCCGAGCGAGGCCGCCCATGCTGAACACGCCTGAAACCAACGACAAGCCGCGCAATGCACGGCTAGAAGCGCGCGTCTCCAGCGACCAGAAGGATTTCTTCCAGCGGGCCGCCACGCTTACCGGGCGCACCTTGAGCGAACTCGTCATCGACAGCACGCAGGAAGCGGCTGCGAGGATCGTGCAGGAGCACGAGGTCATCCGCCTGTCCCGTGAGGAACAGGTCGCCTTCGTCAGCGCCTTGCTGGCACCGTCAGAGCCGGGCGCGCGCCTCAAGAAGGCGGTCCAAAGCTACCGTCAGAAGGCGGGGCTGTGATTGGCCCTCGCCCTTGCCCCGGAGCACATCCATCCGCTTGAGAAGGCGCACGACCCCAAGTCCTTCGACTGCGGCAACGACGACCTGAATCGCTACCTGCGCGAACAGGCGCGGCAGGACGCTGAAAAGCGTGTCGCCGCGCCTTTCGTGCTTACGCAGCCGGGTAGCCCGAAAGTGCTCGGCTTCTACACGCTGTCCTCATCCATCATCCCCGTTGGCGAGCTACCGGAGGAACTGATGAAGCGGCTGCCCCGCTACGGGCAACTGCCGGTGACGCTGCTCGGTAGGCTGGCGGTGGACCGCTCGGTCGGCGGCCTGGGCGTCGGGGAGTTCCTGCTCGTGGACGCCTTGCGCCGCAGCCTGGAAGCGGCGCAGCATATCGCGGCCATGGCGGTAATCGTGGATGCGAAGGACGAGAGGGCCGAGAGCTTCTATCGGCATTTCGACTTCCAGCCGTTTCAGCAAACCCCGCTGCGCCTGTTCCTGCCTTTGGGGCAGATTGCGATGCTGTTCGCCTAGGGCTGGTGTTCAAAACCCTGTGCACGGCTTGAGACGCGCGCATAGGCGACCTACACCACTTCCCGGGACATCACCGCCTGCCTCGCGGTGGGTCTGGGCACTCAGACTGTTTTACATTACCTAGTATGGTCAGTGCCCGCCCCTTGTCGACCGCCCAATTCACGCCGCAGAAACCCGTGCTGTCGGCTGCGGAAGACTCGTTTGCTGTGCTGGCGGCCGAGCTGTCGGCCTACCTGAGCGAGGCCGACGTCAAGCGCGTGCGCGAC